>NZ_JBIUYA010000001.1:0-541655 GCF_044744285.1 Pseudomonas sp. NPDC087336
AAGAGATACGCAGTAAGATTGCGAGCATCAAAAGCACGCAAAAAATTACCAGCGCCATGGAAAAAGTGGCGGTCAGCAAAATGCGCAAGGCACAAATGCGCATGGCTGCTAGCCGTCCTTATGCGGAGCGCATCCGCCAGGTTATTGGGCATCTGGCCAACGCCAACCCGGAATACCGCCACCCGTTCATGATCGACCGCGAAATCAAGCGTGTTGGTTATGTCGTAGTGAGCAGTGACCGTGGTCTGTGCGGTGGCTTGAACACCAACCTGTTCAAGGCCCTGGTCAAGGACATGGCGGTAAACCGCGAGAAAGGCGTCGAGATTGATCTGTGTGTAGTGGGTAGCAAGGGTGCGGCCTTTTTCCGCAACTTCGGCGGCAACGTCGTAGCAGCTATCAGCCACCTGGGTGAAGAGCCGTCGATCAACGACTTGATCGGTAGCGTCAAAGTGATGCTGGATGCTTACCTGGACGGCCGTATTGACCGCCTGTCCGTGGTGTCCAACAAGTTCATCAACACCATGACGCAACAGCCTACCGTGGAGCAATTGATTCCACTGGTGGCAACCCCGGATCAAGACCTCAAGCACCACTGGGACTATCTCTACGAACCGGATGCCAAAGAGCTGCTTGACGGCTTGATGGTCCGCTACGTTGAGTCGCAGGTCTACCAGGCGGTGGTCGAGAACAACGCGGCTGAACAAGCTGCGCGGATGATCGCAATGAAGAACGCTACCGACAACGCCGGTGATTTGATCAGCGATTTGCAGCTGGTCTACAACAAGGCGCGTCAGGCTGCGATCACCCAAGAGATCTCGGAATCGTCGGCGGCGCTGCCGCGGTTTAACGGTTCAAATATTCAGAGGATCCAGCTATGAGTAGCGGACGTATCGTTCAAATCATCGGCGCCGTTATCGACGTGGAATTTCCACGCGACAGCGTACCGAGCATCTACAACGCGCTGACAGTTCAAAGCGCGGCCGCAACCACCCTGGAAGTTCAGCAGCAGCTGGGCGACGGCGTGGTTCGCACCATTGCGATGGGTTCCACCGAGGGCTTGAAGCGCGGTCTGGAAGTGACCGACTCTGGCGCAGCCATCTCCGTACCGGTCGGTAAAGCGACCCTGGGCCGGATCATGGACGTACTGGGCAACCCGATCGACGAAGCTGGCCCAATCGCCACCGACGAGCGTTGGGGCATCCACCGTGCAGCGCCTTCGTTCGCTGAACAGGCAGGCGGCAACGACCTGCTGGAAACCGGCATCAAGGTTATCGACCTGGTTTGCCCGTTCGCCAAGGGTGGTAAGGTCGGTCTGTTCGGTGGTGCCGGTGTAGGCAAAACCGTAAACATGATGGAACTGATCCGTAACATCGCCATCGAGCACAGCGGTTATTCCGTGTTCGCCGGTGTGGGTGAGCGTACTCGTGAGGGTAACGACTTCTACCACGAGATGAAGGACTCCAACGTTCTGGACAAAGTGGCACTGGTTTACGGTCAGATGAACGAGCCGCCGGGTAACCGTCTGCGCGTAGCACTGACCGGCCTGACCATGGCCGAGAAGTTCCGTGACGAAGGTAACGACGTTCTGCTGTTCGTCGACAACATCTATCGTTACACCTTGGCCGGTACTGAAGTATCCGCACTGCTGGGCCGTATGCCTTCTGCAGTAGGTTACCAGCCGACCCTGGCTGAAGAGATGGGCGTTCTGCAAGAACGTATCACTTCGACCAAGGAAGGTTCGATCACTTCGATCCAAGCGGTATACGTACCTGCGGACGACTTGACCGACCCGTCGCCAGCGACCACTTTCGCCCACTTGGACGCCACCGTCGTTCTGTCCCGTGACATCGCTTCCCTGGGTATCTACCCAGCGGTAGACCCACTGGACTCGACTTCGCGCCAGCTGGACCCGAACGTTATCGGCCAGGACCACTACGACACCGCTCGCGGCGTTCAGTACGTTCTGCAGCGTTACAAAGAACTGAAGGACATCATTGCGATCCTGGGTATGGACGAGCTGTCGGAAGCCGACAAGCAGTTGGTAAACCGTGCTCGTAAGATCCAGCGTTTCTTGTCGCAGCCGTTCTTCGTGGCTGAAGTCTTCACCGGTGCATCGGGTAAATACGTTTCCCTGAAAGACACCATTGCTGGCTTCAAAGGCATCATCAACGGTGACTACGACCACCTGCCAGAACAAGCGTTCTACATGGTTGGCGGCATCGAAGAAGCGATCGAGAAAGCCAAGAAACTGTAATCCCGGCGCCCGGTAACGGGCGCTAATTTAGGTTGAGGCAATCAGATGGCTATGACAGTCCATTGCGATATCGTCAGCGCGGAAGGGGAAATCTTTTCCGGTCTGGTCGAGATGGTGATTGCGCACGGTGCACTGGGTGATCTTGGTATCGCCCTGGGTCACGCGCCGCTGATCACTAATCTGAAGCCAGGTCCGATCCGCCTGGTCAAGCAGGGCGGGGAAGAGGAGGTGTATTACATCTCCGGTGGTTTCCTCGAGGTTCAGCCGAACATGGTCAAGGTTCTTGCCGACACCGTGCAACGTGCTGCCGACCTGGACGAAGCTTCCGCTCAGGAAGCCGTCAAGGCTGCCGAGAAGGCCTTGCATGAGCGGGGCGCGGAGTTCGATTACGGTTCCGCCGCCGCACGTCTGGCCGAGGCCGCAGCTCAGCTGCGTACCGTCCAGCAGATCCGCAAGAAGTTCGGCCACTAAGGCGGCGCTTGTTGTGTGATTGATTAAAAAGGGTAGCCTCGGCTACCCTTTTTTCTTTTCCGATATTCACCACGTTGGTCGCAGCCGCTGACCACCCAGGATTGGTAGCCAGTCATGTCTCTTGAAATCGTTATCCTCGCTGCTGGCCAGGGCACCCGCATGCGTTCGGCCCTGCCGAAAGTCTTGCACCCGATTGCCGGCAATTCGATGCTCGGCCATGTTATCCACAGCGCCCGTCAACTTGATCCACAGCGCATTCACGTGGTGATTGGCCATGGTGCCGATGTGGTACGCGAGCGCCTGGCCGCCGACGATCTGAACTTCGTCCTTCAGGATAAACAATTGGGTACCGGTCATGCCGTGGCCCAGGCTGTTCCCTTCATCAAGGCCGACACCGTGCTGGTGCTTTACGGTGATGTGCCGTTGATTGAAATCGAAACCCTGCAGCGTTTGCTCAAGCTTGTAGTTCCCGGGCAGATGGGTCTGCTCACCGTCGAGCTGGATGACGCAACCGGTTACGGTCGCATCGTTCGCGACACTGATGGCAAGGTCTCTGCCATCGTCGAGCACAAGGACGCCAACGAAACCCAGCGCGCCATCAAGGAAGGCAACACCGGCATCCTCGCGGTGCCGGCCGATCGCCTGGCCGACTGGACGGGCCGCCTGTCGAACAACAACGCGCAGGGCGAGTACTACCTGACCGACGTGATTGAAATGGCAGTCAGTGACGGTCTGGTGGTGGCCACCGAACAACCCCACGACCCCATGGAAGTGCAGGGCGCCAACGACCGCAAGCAGCTTTCCGATCTCGAGCGTCATTATCAGCTGCGCGCCGGCCGTCGCTTGATGGCCCAAGGCGTGACCCTGCGCGACCCGGCCCGTTTCGATGTTCGGGGAGAGGTCAGTGTGGGTCGCGATGTGCTGATCGATATCAACGTGATCCTCGAAGGCAACGTTGTCATTGAAGACGACGTGGTCATCGGCCCGAACTGCGTGATCAAGGACAGCACCTTGCGTAAAGGCGTGGTGATCAAGGCCAACAGCCATATCGAAGGGGCGATACTCGGTGAAGGCAGCGATGCCGGTCCGTTCGCGCGTTTGCGTCCAGGCACCGTGCTGGAAGCGCGGGCGCATGTGGGTAACTTCGTCGAGTTGAAAAATGCTCACCTGGGCGAAGGTGCCAAGGCAGGCCACCTTACCTATCTGGGCGATGCCGAAGTGGGCGCGCGCACCAACATCGGTGCCGGCACCATCACCTGCAACTACGATGGCGCCAACAAGTGGAAAACCGTGTTGGGCGAAGATGTATTCATCGGTTCCAACAATTCGTTGGTGGCACCTGTGGATATCTTGTCTGGTGCGACAACAGCAGCCGGTTCGACTATTACCTCCACTGTGGATAAAGCACAGTTGGCGGTAGCCCGTGCTCGCCAGAAGAACATCGACGGGTGGAAGCGTCCGGAGAAGCTCAAGAAGAGCTAAGTTATCCACACATCAATGCTCGGAAGGAGTTATTCACAGGGCATAACCTGTCAATAATATTAACCGGCAAGTCTCGCTCCCTTCAGGAGGCTTGCTGTTAATAATTTTATCCACAGGGTCTTTTGCTCACTCCGCGCTTGACGAAATTTCACTGATAGGGTTTGATTGCTTTCGTTATCTTTCGAATCGAAACTTATCAAATCATGTCGAAGCGCAATACACCTCAACGACGCCACAACATCCTTGCCTTGCTGAACGAGCAGGGCGAAGTCAGTGTGGATGAGTTGGCCAAGCGTTTCGAAACCTCTGAAGTTACGATCCGCAAGGACTTGGCGGCTCTTGAGAGCAATGGTCTGTTGCTGCGTCGTTATGGCGGCGCGATCACCCTGCCTCAGGAACTGGTGGCTGACCTGAGTCAACCAGTCTCCAGATACAAGCAGGCCATTGCCCGTGCAGCCGTCGCGCGGATTCGCGAACATGCACGCATCATCATAGACAGCGGCAGCACCACCGCATCGATGATTCCGGAATTGGGCCAGCAACCGGGCCTGGTGGTGATGACCAACTCCCTGCACGTCGCCAACGCCTTGAGCGAACTTGAGCATGAACCGGTGCTGTTGATGACCGGCGGTACCTGGGACCCGCATTCCGAGTCCTTTCAGGGGCAGGTCGCCGAGCAGGTACTGCGCTCCTACGATTTCGATCAATTGTTCATCGGTGCCGATGGTATTGATCTGGTCCGCGGTACAACCACCTTCAACGAATTGCTGGGGCTTAGCCGGGTCATGGCCGAAGTCGCCCGTGAAGTGGTCGTGATGGTGGAGGCCGACAAGATCGGCCGCAAGATTCCCAACCTGGAGCTGCCCTGGAGCAGCGTCCATACCCTCATTACCGATGATCGTCTGTCGCTCGAAGCGCGGGATCAGATTAAAGCCCGCGGTATCACTTTGATTTGCGCGGCTGTCAGTCAGGAGAAATAACATGTGTGGAATTGTCGGCGCAGTTGCAGAACGTAACATCACCGCCATCCTGGTCGAGGGCCTCAAGCGCCTGGAATACCGTGGGTACGACAGCGCGGGCGTAGCGGTGTACACCAACGATCAAAAGCTCGAGCGCGCACGTCGCCCGGGCAAAGTCAGCGAACTTGAACTGGCCTTGGCCGAAGAAGCGCTGATCGGCCGACTGGGCATTGCCCACACTCGCTGGGCCACTCACGGTGCACCGTGCGAGCGCAACGCGCATCCGCATTTCTCTGGTGATCTGGCAGTGGTGCACAACGGCATCATCGAAAACCACGAAGCCCTGCGCGAACAGCTCAAGGCCCTGGGTTACGTCTTCACTTCGGACACTGACACTGAAGTCATCGCCCACCTGCTGAACCACAAACTCAAGGACATTCCTGACTTGGCCGAGGCCCTCAAGGCAACGGTGAAGGAACTGCAAGGTGCTTACGGCTTGGCGGTGATCAGCGCCAAGCAACCAGATCGCCTGGTAGCAGCCCGCAGTGGCAGCCCGCTGGTGATCGGCCTGGGCCTGGGTGAGAACTTCCTGGCGTCCGACCAATTGGCGCTGCGTCAGGTGACCGACCGTTTCATGTACTTGGAAGAGGGTGATATCGCCGAAATTCGACGCGACAGCGTGCAGATCTGGGATGTGAGCGGCAAGGCTGTCGAGCGCGAGACCGTGCAGTATCGCGATGGTGCCGAAGCGGCTGAAAAAGGCGAGTTCCGCCATTTCATGCTCAAGGAAATCCATGAGCAACCGTCCGTGGTGCAGCGCACCCTGGAAGGTCGTTTGAGCCCGAACGGTGTGCTGGTACAAGCTTTCGGCCCACAGGCCGCCGAGCTGTTCGCCAAAGTGCGCAATGTGCAGATCGTCGCCTGCGGCACCAGCTATCACGCCGGCATGGTTGCCCGTTACTGGCTCGAAGAACTGGCCGGCATCCCGTGCCAGGTCGAAGTCGCCAGCGAGTTCCGCTACCGTAAGGTCGTGGTACAACCCGACACCCTGTTCGTGACCATCTCCCAGTCCGGCGAAACCGCCGACACCCTGGCGGCGCTGCGCAATGCCAAGGAGCTGGGTTTCCTCGCCAGCCTGGCCATCTGCAACGTCGGCATCAGCTCGCTGGTGCGTGAATCCGACCTGACTCTGCTGACCCAGGCCGGTCGCGAAATCGGCGTGGCGTCTACCAAAGCCTTTACCACGCAATTGGTGGGTCTGCTGTTGCTGACCCTGTCCCTCGGCCAGGTCCATGGCTCGTTGGCTAAAGGCGTTGAAGCAACGCTGGTCGAAGAGCTGCGTCGCTTGCCAGCCCGTCTGGGTGAAGCGCTGGCAATGGACGGCACCGTGGAAAAAATCGCTGAACTGTTCGCCGAGAAGAATCACACCCTGTTCCTGGGACGCGGTGCGCAGTTCCCGGTCGCGATGGAAGGGGCCCTCAAGCTTAAGGAAATTTCCTATATCCACGCCGAAGCCTACCCGGCTGGCGAACTGAAGCACGGCCCGCTGGCGCTTGTGGATAACGACATGCCAGTGGTGACCGTGGCGCCAAACAACGAACTGCTGGAGAAGCTCAAGTCCAACCTCCAGGAAGTCCGCGCCCGTGGTGGCGAACTGATCGTCTTCGCTGACGAGAAGGCCGGCATGACCAATGGTGAAGGCACGCACGTTGTGCACATGCCGCACATCCACGACATCCTGTCGCCGATCCTCTACACCATCCCGCTGCAGTTGCTGTCGTACTACGTGGCCGTGCTCAAAGGTACCGACGTCGACCAGCCACGCAACCTGGCGAAATCGGTGACTGTGGAATAAGTTATCCACAGCGATCGAACCTAAAAAAATCGCAGCCTTTGGTTGCGATTTTTTTTATCAGAATCGAGGACACGCCCATGGACCGCTTCCAGGAAATGCAGGTCTTCGCTGCCGTCGCCCAGGACCAGGGCTTTTCGGCGGCGGCACGGCGGTTGGGTCTGTCGGCCGCCAGCGTTACTCGGGCGGTGGCGGCGCTGGAGAAGCGCATTGGCACGCAGTTGCTTACGCGCACTACGCGTAGTGTGTATTTGAGCGAGGCGGGGCAGCGTTATCTGGAGGACTGTCGGAGAATTCTGGCTGAAGTGCAGGAAGCTGAGGATTCGGCGGCAGGCAGTCACGCCCAGCCCCGTGGGCAGCTGACGATTACGGCGCCGGTTTTGTTCGGCGAGTTGTTCGTCACTCCGCTCATGGTGAGTTTTCTCACGCAATTTCCCGACGTGACGATCAATGCGCTGCTGGTAGACCGGGTAGTGAGTGTCGTCGAGGAGGGGGTCGATGTGGCCATCCGCATCGGTGAGCTGCCTGATAGCAACCAGCATGCGATTCGGGTGGGAGAAGTGCGACGGGTGATCTGTGCATCGCCGCGGTTTCTGGCTATCCATGGTCGGCCAAAACATCCACAAGAGCTGGCTCAGGCGCCGATTATCGCGACGTCCGCCATCGGACAGTTGAAACACTGGCCCTTCCTCGAGCGCGGCGAGCCACTGAGTGTGCGGGTAGAACCGCGGCTGACCGTGACAGCGAATCAGGCAGCGATTACCGCGGCCGCGCTTGGGCTGGGTTTCACGCGGGTTCTGTCCTATCAGTCGGCAAGCAAAGTGGCGGCAGGGGAGCTGGAAATCGTTCTGGCGGATTTCGAAATGCCACCATTGCCCATCCATGTGCTCTATCAAGGCGGGCACAAGGCTGCGGCGCGCGTTCGCAGTTTTGTCGATTTTGTGGTGAAGGCACTGCGCGAACATCCGGCGTTGCAGGACTGATGATTTGTTTCACTGGATGAAATAATGGATTGCGTTTGCTGGTTATTCTGTTGTTTTGGTGGCTGGGGGAAGATGACCGCCATCGGTGCTGATCTCTTCCGACAGCGCCACTGACCAGCGGAGTCGACCATGCAAGCCATCAAACTCTACAACTTCCCACGTTCCGGCCACGCGCATCGTGTGGAGCTGATGCTTTCGTTGCTGCAGCTGCCGACCGAATTGATCTTCGTCGACTTGGCCAAGGGCGAGCATAAAAAACCTGAGTTCCTGGCCCTCAACGCTTTTGGCCAAGTGCCGGTGCTGGACGATGAAGGTGTGGTGTTGGCGGATTCCAATGCGATCCTGGTCTATCTGGCACAAAAATACGGTAAAGGTCGGTGGCTGCCAGCCGATCCGGTCGGTGCTGCCAAAGTGCAACGCTGGTTGTCGGCCGCTGCCGGACCAATTGCCTTTGGCCCCGCCCGGGCCAGGCTGATCACCGTTTTCGGTGCGCCGTACAATCCTGATGAAGTGATTCCTTACGCCCATAGCGTGCTCAAGGTGATCGATCAGGAACTGGCCAACACACCTTTCCTGGCGGGCAGCGAACCAACCATCGCCGACGTGGCTGCCTACAGCTACATCGCCCATGCACCGGAAGGCAATGTGTCGCTGGACGACTACGCCAACATTCGCGCCTGGTTGGCAAGGGTCGAAGCCTTGCCCGGTTTTGTTGGCATGCCGCGCACTGTCGCCGGCCTGCAAAAAACTGCCTGATGTTTTTCGCCCGACGCTATCGGGCCCTTCACGCTGTGCCGATGGCGCAGGGGAGAAGCCGCTATGGATCATTCACCGTGGCATGCTGGCGAGAAAGAGTTACAGGCTCACATCGGTGTCAGTGAGCGAATGGATATACTCGGGCGCAGGGTGATTCGCGACGAGATGCCTGATCAACACCGCACCTTCTATCAGCAGCTTCCGTTCATGTTGTACGGCGCGGTTGATGCTGACGGTCGTCCTTGGGCCAGCGTGCTTGAAGGTGAACCGGGCTTTGTTCATTCACCCGAACCAGGATTGTTGAACTTCAGCAGCTTGCCGGCTGCCGATGATCCCGCGCAGTTGAGCGCGGGGGCGGCGATCGGGCTGCTGGGGATTGAGTTGCATACCCGGCGCCGTAATCGCATCAATGGCCATATCGGTGCAATGACCGCCAGCGAATTTGCAGTGACGGTGGATCAGTCCTTTGGTAATTGCCCGCAGTATATCCAATTGAGGCAGTTCCGCTCGGTACCCCTGGCAGATCCGGCAACACGTCCCGCGCAGCAATTCAATGAACTGGATGATGCGGCCAAGGTCATGATTGCCGAGGCGGACACCTTCTTTGTCGCGAGTTTCGTGGACGTCGATGGCGTACGGTCGGTGGATGTTTCCCACCGTGGCGGTCAATCGGGTTTTGTCCAGGTGGAAGGCAATCGCCTGACCATCCCGGACTTTGCTGGCAACCTGTTCTTCAATACCTTGGGCAACCTGCTGATCAATCCAAAGGCCGGGTTACTGTTCATCGATTTCAATTCCGGTGACCTGCTACACCTCAGCGGGCGCACTGAAATAATTCTTGAAGGGCCGCAGGTTGAGGCATTTCAAGGCGCCGAACGTTTGTGGATGTTCCACGTGGAACACGTTGTGCGTCGTGCCGCTGCACTCGGTTTGCGCTGGCGCTTTGACGGTGTTTCGCCCACCAGTTTGCTGACGGGAACTTGGGAACAGGCCAAGGCGCGCTTGCAAGCCAAGACTTTGGGCGATCAATGGCGGCCGCTGCGGGTGGTGCGGATCGAAACGGAAAGCCAGCACATCCGCTCGATATATATGGAGCCAGCCGACGGCGCCGGATTGCCCTTGTTTCAGGCCGGGCAGCATTTGCCGCTGCGCTTCAACATTGATGGCGAAACCCATATCCGCACCTACAGCCTGTCGAGTGCACCATCGGATGACTTTTTCCGTATCAGCGTGAAGCGTGACGGTCGGGTGTCTTCGCACCTGCATGAGCAGGTTCGTGTCGGTGACCTATTGGAGGCACGGGCGCCCCAGGGTCATTTCACAGTGGCTCCCCATGAGCGTCGGCCGCTGGTGTTGTTGGCCGCTGGCGTGGGTATTACGCCGCTGCTGTCGATGCTGCGTGAGGTGGTCTATCAAGGCTTACGTACCCGCCACATCCGGCCGACCTGGTTCTTCCAGAGTTCACGCTCGTTGGCCGATCAGCCGTTTCGTGCCGAGGTGGATCGCTTGCTTGAGCGTGCCGGCGACGCGGTGAGGGTGGTGCGCCTGCTCAGCCAACCTGAGCCCGAGGCGCGGGAGGGCGAAGACTTCGATTTGACCGGGCGAATTGATGTCGCTCGGCTTTCGGAACTGCTCGAAGTCGAGGACTACGATCAGCTGGATTTTGTGCTTTGCGGCCCCGGCAGTTTTACCCAGGCGTTGTACGACGCCTTGCGCGAACTGGATATTCGCGATGCGCGGATTCACGCCGAAACCTTCGGTCCCTCAACGTTGCGCCGTCGGCCCGACCCTGACGCCGTAGTCATCGAACAACCGCCAGCGGCTACCACCGCAGTGCCGGTGGTGTTCCAGCGCTCAGCCAAGGAGGCTCGCTGGCAACCGGATGGCGGCAGTCTGCTGGAGCTGGCGGAAAGCCGCGGCTTGCACCCGGAATTCAGTTGCCGTGGCGGCTCCTGCGGCACCTGTCAGACACGGCTGATCAGTGGCCAGGTCCATTATCCACAGCCGCCAGCGGAGGTACCGGGTGAAGGTCAGGTGCTGATTTGTTGCGCAGTTCCGGCTCAAGGCGCCCAGCCTTTGGTCCTGGATCTCTGAGAGATCGTTGCAGGAGCCATTGCCCGAAGGTCGATGGCTGAGTAGGGTAGGGAGTACGAAAAAGGGCCGAGAAAGGCCCTTTGTGCATGTCAGGGACAGGCGTTTTTTCATGGTTTTTCTCACTCGCGTGATCATCACGCTGACGGCGCTCGCGCTGCTTGGTGGTTGCGAGCAGCACGATGCCCCGCCACTCGATCAGCAACTCTATGTCTGGCAACGACAATGGACTCCGGCGCATGACGCTGCGTTGCGGGACAGTCGCGCTGATTTCTCCACCTTGCGGGTGCTGGCACTACAGGCCTTCCCTCAGGCGGGCTGGAGTCGTGCGCGGATTGATCCTGCGCTGCTCAAGCGGGATGGCCGGCCATTGATTGCGGTGGTTCGCCTGGATGGCCAACTCAAGTCGCTGGATCAGGACGAGGTCATGGGGCAGATCCAGCAACTGATCAGCGATTGGCAGGGGCAGGGGCTGGTTCTCGCCGGGGTGGAAATCGACCACGATGCGGGCAACGCTCGGCTACTCACCTACCGCGAATTTCTTGTGCGCCTGCGTTCTGCTCTGCCAGCGCCCATGGCCTTAAGCATCACGGCATTGCCCGCGTGGCTCGACAGTCAAGAGTTGCCGGCGTTGTTATCCACCGTCGATAGCAGCGTGTTACAGGTACATGCCGTGAGCGATCCCCGGCGCGGTTTGTTCGATCCCGACCTCGCTCACCAATGGGCAACGGCCTGGAGTCGCATCACGTCGAAACCCTTTTTCCTGGCCCTGCCGGCCTATGGCGTCGCGTTGTTGCCGAGTGTCGGTGGCGCGCCGATGGTGGAAAGCGAAGTAGCGATTGAACGTAACGGCAAGCGCCGGGAGCTGTTGGCTGATCCACTGCAATTGAGCAAGCTTGCTGCCCGGTTGCGCGCGGATCCGCCGACTCATCTGGCCGGCTTGATCTGGTTTCGCCTGCCTTTGGACGGCGACCGTCGAGCCTGGAGCCTGGCGACCTTGCGAGCGGTGTCGCGTGGTGAAGTTCTTGGGAGTCATCTGGCACTGAATCTTTCGGAGCGCGGAGGCCTCTATGACATCGGTATCACCAATGAGGGCAACCTCGACAATGCCTGGCCCGAGCGCGTGACGCTGGCGGTACAGGGTTGCGAGGGGGCCGATGCGCTGGCCGGTTATACGTTGCAACAAGAGCCGAACCTGCTTACCTTCACCCGCCTGCGCGACGGTCGGATAGCGGCTGGCGGACAGCGCGCCATCGGTTGGGCGCGCTGTGCAACCATTGATCAAGGAGCTTCGAATGTTCACCCGTAACTGGCCCCGTCACTTGCTCTGTCTGAGCCTTGGCCTGACATTGCCGGCCATGGCGTGCGGGCCGGATTTCCCCATGCGGCTGCTGGACAATCGAGGTCAATCCCTGGCGGAGTTGCCGGAAGGCAATTTCAGCTTCGAGGTGAGTCGCATCGGTCATGCGATTGCCGGTCTCAAGCCTGTTACGGCAGCCACCCTTGTCCCTGGCGCAGCCTATGGAGAAGCCTCGGCTCATGTTGAACAGCGGGATCAGGCCGAGCAGGTTGGTTTGACCCATGAGCAGCAGGCGCAGGTGAAACAGTTGCGTGAGCTCTCCGATGCCCGCCAGGTTGAAGCACAGGGTACGAGCCTGCCCGCCGAGCTCAAGTTGTATCTGGCGGGCGCGGTGGCGTTCAATGCCGGCGACCAAGCACTGGCTGCCGAATACTTCCGCCAGGTGCTGGCGCTGCCCGCCGATCAACGGGCATTGCGCAGCACCTGGGCTGCCTACTCGCTGGGGCGGGCATTGTTCGCCATGAGTTCGCAGGCCGATGCGGCTCCCGACCTGCTGGAACAATCGCGCAAAGCCTTCGAGCAAACGCGTCAGCTGAGCATCGACGGTTTCAGCGACCCGCTGGAACTGGGCGTCGCCAGTCTCGGTGAAGAAGCTCGCGTGGCGCGGACGGCGGGTGACTGGAACCGCGCCGTCGAACTCTATGCCACGCAAAACCTTCAGGGGTCGGCCGTGGGCTACACCTCGTTGAAGCTGTTGATGGCAGATCTGGCTTCGCTGCCTGAGGATCAACTGTCCGTGCTACTCAAGGGTCAGCCTGTGCAGCAACTGGTGACCGCCTCCTTGATCAGTCGGCTGGGCTGGTCATTCGGTGATCAACCACCGAACGAGCAAAAACTGATCAAACTGTTGCAGAACAGCACGCGCGGCAGCCTCGACAATGCGGACCGTCTGGCCGCGATGAACTATCAACAGGGCGACTTCAGCAGCGCCAAAGCCTTTCTCGAGCACGCCGGCGAGGGCGGCCTGGCCTGGTGGCTGCGGGCCAAACTGGCGGTGCGCGATGGCGATAAAACGGCGGCTGCGGCGGCGTATGCCAAGGCAGCCAAGGCCTTTCCGCAGAATGAAACCTGGGGCGATCGGAGAACGCCGGACTTCGATTTCGAAACCCTGCAACCCAAGTGTCGGGTCGAGGGCGAAAGTGCGATCCTGGCTCTGCAACGCGGGGATTATCTGCAGGCGTTCGACCAGTTGTACCGTAGCCAAGGCATCTATTGGTTCGATGCGGCCACTGTTGCCGAGCGTGTCCTGACGCTCGATGAACTCAAGCACTACGTCGACACCCAGGTACCGCCACCGCCACCACTCAGTCAGCAGGACCTGGACAACTACGTGCCCCTGCCTGTGGCGGCGAGCCTGCGCAATCTGCTTGGGCGGCGTTTGTTGCGCGAAGGACACTACGAGCAAGCGCCGGCTTATTTCGATAACGATGGCTTGCGCCACAAAGCCAGGCTGTACGGCCAGCAACGGATGGCGGCGGATTCGGCATGGTGGCCGACGCGACGTGCCGCGGCACTGTTCAATGCTGCCTGGACCGCACGTGAATGGGGGATGGATATTCTCGGTTATGAAATGGCGCCGGACTACGCCACGTTCGGGGGCAACTTCAGCCTTGAGAGTGCTGAACTCAAGGTCGGGCCGCTGGTAGCCGAGGACGAAGTGAAGCGTCAGCTAGCCAGCGCTGCCCAACCCGATCAGCGTTACCATTATCGCTTCGTGGCAACGGCACTGGCCAGCCGTGCTGCCGACAATCTGCCGCACACCAGCCAGGCGTTCGCCGCTGTGCTGTGTGAAGCGGCCGGCTGGAACAGCAGTCTTGAAGAACAAAGTGCGCTCTACCAGCGATATGTCAAAGAGGGGCCATTCGTGGAGTGGGCGGCGGACTTTGGGCATCAATGCCCGTATCCCGACTTCGAGAACGCCGACAAGCGCTATGTCACCCAGGCCACCGACGCTACTCGCTCGGCCCTGCGGCCGTACAAGACTGCTCTGCAGATAGGTGTCGTGCTGGTGGTCATGGCGGTGGCGCTGGTGCAGGTCAAGCGCCGCCGCCGCAAGGTGCGATAAGGTTCAAGCCTGTTGAACAAAGGTCAGCCGCACGGCGAAACCGATCAACAGGCTACCGAACAGCCATTGTTGCAGGCGCTGGGCGCCGGGGCTGCGTTGCAGCCAACGACCCAGCGCGGCGCCGGTCAAGGCGTAGGTGCTATCGAACATCAAACCGACACCGACCAGCACCAGTCCCAGGATCGCAAATTGTGCGAGTACCGGTCCGTTGAGTGGATCGATGAACTGCGGCAGCAACACCGAGCAGAACAGCAGCGCCTTCGGGTTAAGCAGGTTGGTCAGTAAACCGCGGCGGATCGCTTCGCCCCAGCGTGGTTCTTCGTCCGTTGCACCTGGACCGTTCAGGCTAGGCAGCATCGTCGTTCGCAAACATTGAATGCCGATCCACAGCAGATAAGCGGCACCGACCAGGCGCACCACGTCAAAGGTCCAAGGAGCGGCCTTGAACAATGCCGCCAACCCCAACGCCGCCAGCACTACATGACAACCGCGGGCGATCCCCAGGCCGACCGCCGTGGCCAGCGCAGCGCCTTTGCCCTGACGGGCACCTGTTTGCAGCAGCAGGATCATGTCCGGGCCGGGTAACAGATAGACCACTGCCAGCGCCATGAAAAACAGCCCGAGTCCCGCCATGTTGCACCCCTGTCCGTTGTCGATTCAGTAGGGCTAGTCTAGAGCCAGGTAGCAGGGCATGTGCTTGCGTAGTTCGCTTCTAAAGCTGTCTGATTTGGCATAACCTGCCAACAAATCACAGCTCAGCCAGCAGGATCTGCCAAACGATGAAACTGGATGCCTACGACCGCAAGATTCTCGCCGCGCTGCAACGGGATGGTCGCCTGAGCAATGTGCAGTTGGCTGAAGAAATTGGTCTGTCTGCTTCGCCATGCTTGCGCCGGGTGCGGATGCTAGAGGAGGCCGGAGTGATTCGTGGTTATCAGGCCAATTTGGATCGCGATGAAGTGGGGCTCGGGCTGACTGTGTTCGTCGGGGTGAAAGTCGAGCGCCATAACGATGAACAGGCTGAATCTTTTCGCTTGGCCGTGACCGCATTGCCGGAGGTGATTTCGGCGTTCCTGGTGTCAGGTGAGTCGGATTTTCTGTTGCAAGTGGTGGTACCGGATTTACGCGCCTACGACCGGTTTCTAACTGGGTGTTTGTTGACGCTGCCAGGTGTGAGCGATATCCGCAGCAACTTTGCGATTCATACCGTGAAGACGCCGGGAGCGTTGCCGTTGGGGCATTTGCCGCTTTAGGCCGCGCTCGCAAGCTCGCTCCCACAACTGATCCGTGGCGTTCACAAAATCACTGTGGGAGCGAGCTTGCTCGCGGTGGCGATAGATCAATCACCGCCAATTTCCAGGCCTACATCTGCGTCGCCATCCCCTCCACATTCATCGCGGCCTGGCGCAAGGCTTCGGATCGGGTGGGGTGTGGATGGCAGGTCAGGGCAATGTCTTCGGCGGATGCGCTGAACTCCATGGCCACGCAATATTCGCCAATCATTTCACTGACGCTTGGCCCCACCAGATGCACACCGAGGATTTCGTCGGTACGCTCATCGGCCAGTACTTTGGCGAATCCTTCGGTTTCATGATTGATCTTCGCCCGGCTGTTGGCGGTAAACGGAAATTTGCCGACCTTGAATGCGCGACCTTCGGCCTTCAACTGTTCTTCGGTCTTGCCGACGCTGGCCAGCTCCGGCTTGGTGTAGATCACGTTGGGGATCAGATCGTAGTTGACCTCACCTGCCTTGCCGACGATCTGTTCGACACAGGCCATGGCTTCGTCTTCAGCCTTGTGGGCAAGCATCGGTCCGGAGGTGACGTCGCCAATCACCCAGACGCCCGCGGCTTCGGTACGGTGCCCCTTGTTGGCGAGCATGCCGCGTTTATCGGTGGCGAGACCGACGTTCTCCAACCCCAGACCTTGGGTATAAGGCCGACGTCCAATCGCCACTAGCACGTAATCGGCCTCCAGGGACTCGGCGGTGCCGCCCGCGGCGGGCTCGACGCTGAGCTGCACACTGGTTGCGGATGTCGTGGCGCTGGTCACTTTTGAACTCAGTTTGAAACTGATGCCTTGCTTGCTCAATGAGCGTTGCAGCGTTTTGCCTGCTTCGCCGTCCACGCCCGGGCAGATCCGATCGAGGAATTCGACCACGGTCACTTGCGCCCCCAAGCGCCGCCAGACCGAACCCAGCTCCAGCCCGATCACCCCGGCGCCAATCACCACCAAGTGTTTTGGCACTTCAGTCAACGACAGTGCGCCGGTGGAATCGAGGATGCGTTGGTTATCGATGTCCACGCCGGGCAGGGGAGTGGGTTCGGAACCGGTGGCGATGATGATGTCTTTGCCGATCAGTTCAGTCTTGCCGCCGGCGTTATCCGTCACGGTGACTTTGCCCGGCCCGTCGATGTGGCCCCAACCCTTGATCCAGTCGACCTTGTTTTTACGAAAGAGAAACTCGATGCCCTTGGTCAGCCCGGTCACGCTTTCGTCTTTCTGTTTCATCATCTGCGCGAGGTTAAGGGTCGGTTTTACCTCGATGCCCAGATTGGCGAATTCCGCACCCATAGCTGCGTCGTAGAGTTCAGAAGCGTGCAGCAATGCCTTGGACGGCATGCACCCCACATTCAGGCAGGTGCCGCCGAGCGTGGCGCGACCTTCTACACAGGCCGTTTTCAAACCTAGCTGGCCAGCGCGGATTGCCGCGTTGTAACCGCCAGGGCCGCCGCCCAGAATCACGACGTCATATGTGCTCATGAATGTACTCCTGTAAACGAGGACGGAAGGGTAAAAGGTAGCTCGTTTCGAGGTATCTCGTTCAAAGGTTCCACGTGGAACAAATATGTAATGAGCAATTCCTGAATTGAACCAGGGGTAGGTTTTATTGGCTTGGAAAATTTTCAGAACTGCATGCCGGGTTTGCTGTCATTAATGCTGAGGGTCTGTCATTTAGTGGATTCGCGGTGGATAAGACTGCCCCCTCGGGAATCATAGAAATTGGCTATTAATTCGATAGCCAGCTATTTTTCAAGGATGGTCTAACCTCTCAGCAGACGTCTGAAACAAGGGGAATTTTCCATGCTCGCGCAACTTCCACCGGCCTTACAGAATCTGCAGCTACCGCTACGCCTGCGACTCTGGGACGGCCATGAGTTCAATCTGGGGCCGACGCCCAGTGTCACAATTGTGGTCAAGGACCCACAAATGGTCACCCAGTTCACCCATCCTAGTTTGGACGCGCTAGGGGCTGCGTTCGTCGAGGGCAAACTGGAACTGGAGGGTTCCATCAGCGATGTGATCCGTGTCTGTGATGAGTGGAGCCAAGCATTGCTCGGTGATCTCGACAGTCAGCCTGTGCGCACCGTCCACGACAAGGAAACAGACGCCAAGGCGATCTCCTACCATTACGACCTCTCGAATGCCTTTTATCAACTGTGGCTCGACAGCGACATGGCGTATTCCTGCGCGTACTTCGAGACGGGCAGTGAGTCCCTTGAACAGGCCCAACAAGCAAAATTCCGTCACCTGTGTCGCAAGTTGCGCCTGCAACCCGGCGAATATCTGCTGGATGTCGGCTGCGGTTGGGGCGGGCTGGCCCGGTATGCGGCCCGTGAGTTTGGCGCGAAGGTGTTCGGTATTACCCTCAGCAAGGAACAACTGGCCCTGGCCCGGGAACGCGTAAAAGCGGAAGGGCTGGAGGATTTGGTCGAGCTGCAGTTACTTGACTACCGCGACCTGCCTCAAGACGGGCGCTTCGACAAAGTGGTCAGCGTCGGCATGTTCGAACACGTCGGGCACGCGAACCTGGCCGAGTATTGCAAAACCTTGTTCGGCGCGGTGAAAGAGGGCGGGCTGGTGATGAACCACGGAATCACCGCCAAGCACACCGATGGTCGCCCGGTGGGACGCGGTGCCGGGGAGTTCATCGAGAAGTATGTGTTCCCCAACGGCGAGCTTCCGCACCTGTCGATGATCTCTGCCGAGATCAGTGAAGCAGGGCTGGAGATCGTCGATGTCGAGAGCCTGCGCCTGCATTACGCACGGACCCTGGATCACTGGAGCGAGCGTCTGGAAGACAACCTGGAGGCCGCCTCGAAACTGGTGCCGGATCAAGCCCTGCGCATCTGGCGCCTGTACCTGGCCGGTTGTGCCTATGCGTTCGCCCGTGGCTGGATCAACCTGCACCAGGTTCTCGCGGTGAAGGCCCACGCCGATGGCAGTCATGAGCTGCCTTGGACGCGAGACGATATCTACAATCCCTAGAGGATGGGTGAAATAAGCCGGGCGACCCGCATGCCGACCTGCTGCAAGCGATGGGTCTCCCGGCCTTCTTCCTTGGCGATTTCGTGAGCCTGGTCAAAGTCGTCGTTGAGCATCTGCTCCACCTTGGCAGCGAACGCCCTGTCGACCGTCAGTAACATCACTTCGAAGTTCAATCGAAACGAACGGTTGTCCATGTTGGCGCTGCCAATGGCGCTGATTTCACTGTCAATCAACACCACTTTCTGATGCAGGAAACCGGGTTCGTAGCGGAACACCCGCACACCGGCGCGCACGGCTTCAAAGGCATAGAGGCTGGAAGCGGCGTAGACGATTCGGTGATCAGGCCGCGACGGCAGCAGAATGCGCACATCCACCCCGCGCAAGACTGCCAATCGCAACGCAGCGAGCACCGCTTCATCGGGGATGAAATACGGGCTGGTGATCCACACCCGTTCGGTCGACGCGTGAATCGCTTCGACGAAGAACAGTGAGCAGGTTTCGTAGGCATCCGCCGGGCCGCTGGCAAGCATTTGGCACAGCACTCCGCCGTCCGGATAAACCTGCGGCAGGATCAGCTGCGGTAATTCGCGAGCCGCCCAGAACCAGTCTTCGGCGAAGGACTCCTGCATGCAGGCCACCACCGGCCCCCGTACTTGCACATGGGTATCGCGCCAAGGTGCCAGCGGTGGTTTCTCGCCCATGTATTCGTCGCCAACGTTGTGGCCTCCCACGAAGCCAAGGATGCCGTCGACGACCACGATCTTGCGGTGGTTGCGAAAGTTGACCTGGAAGCGGTTGAGCCAGCCGCTACGGGTAGCGAAGGCTTTGACCTTGACACCGCCATCGCGCAGCGACTGGACGTAACCGTGGGGCAGGGAGTGGCTGCCGATTCGGTCGTAGAGCAGGTAAATCACCACGCCTTCGCTGGCCTTGTGCAGCAGCAGGTCACGCAGGCGTCGGCCCAGGCGATCATCGTGGATGATGAAGAACTGGACCAGCACGGCTTCCCGGGCCTGGTTGATGGCCTGGAAAATCGCCTCGAAGGTCGCCTGCCCATTCACCAGCAAGCGCACTTCATTGTTTGCCAGGCAAGGCATGCGCCCCAGTTTCGGCATCGCCCTCAGCGACGCGTAGGCGCTGGATGCGCGAGCGGTGAGGGCTTCCTCCACCCATGGCCGCCAGTTGAGCTCGGAGACCGCCTTGCGCATCTCCTCGTTGGCCTGGCGCCGTGCCTTGATGTAGCCGTCGAAGGAGCTGCGGCCGAATACCAGATAGGGAATGAGGGTCAGGTAAGGCATGAACATCAGTGACAAGGCCCAGGCAATCGAGCCTTGTGCGGTGCGGACGGTCAACACGGCATGGATTGCCGCGATCAAGCCCAATGAGTGCAGCAGGGCGATGACATAACCAAAGACATGCGGTCCAAAATAATCCATGGGGGGCAGCCTTGCTCCTGAAGATTCAATGCTTAACAGACCATGTTCCGTGCAGAATGTCGCTATTTAATTGGCCCATGAACCGAAGCCCGTCGGCGACGTCTAACGGCCACTACTGATCAGGAGTTACTCGATGAACGTTCGTCTGCTGGGTTTGGCCATGGCATTTGGTTTGGCACTTCCTGTGGCTGCTCAGGCGCAGATGCTTCAGCCAGGTTTGTGGGAATTGACTTCGAGCAACATGAAAGTCGATGACCAGAACCTGCCGGATCTGCAACTGATCCTGGGTCAAATTCAAAGCCAGATGACCCCTGAACAGCGCGCGCAGCTGGAAAAACAGGGCATCACCATGGGTGGCAAAGGGATTCGGGCGTGCTTGACCCCAGAGCAGGTCAGGAGCGACAACATTCCGCTGACCGACCCACAATCGGGCTGCAAACAGGAAATCACCGAGCGCACCGGCAACCAGTGGAAATTCCGCTTCAGCTGCCCGAAAGCCCAAGGCGCGGGTGTTGCCACCTTCCTCAGCGATCGTGAGTTCACCACCAAGGTCAATGGTACATTCAACGCCACCGGCATCCAGCAGAAGGGTAGCCTCGATACCCGCGCGGTCTGGTTGGGGCAGGATTGCGGCACCGTGAAGCCAAGAGCCTAAGCGTTATCGAGCAAGCCTCGCTCTTGTTTGGTAGGAGCGAGGCTTGCCCGCGGACCTTTCAGTCACCTGAAATCCCTGGCTGACCCAACCACTCACACACCGCCTCAACTTTCATCCTGCCGAAATCCTCCCCGTTGCGATTGCGCACGCTGACATACCCGCCAGCCCTTTCCTGTTCACCGACTACCACCAGGTACGGCACCGTCTGACTGTGATGACGAATCTTGTGGCGAACCTTTTCGTTGCGCAGGTCTGCCAAGGCGCGTACGCCGCTTCGGCGCAGGCGTTCGGTGACCGCGTGGGCGTAGCTCGTCTGGCGCTCATCCATGGTGACGACCACCACATGGGCCGGCAGGCGCCATTGCTGAAGCTCCTGGTGGCTGGACCAACAGGTGCCATAGATGCGTTGCTGCAAGGTCCCGTTGATGTGATCGAGGGCAAACGCCTGTAAGACCCTGGTGGTGGGCACATGCGGGCCGCTCGTCAAATAGTCGGTGTCTGCGAGGCGATACAGCGACAGATCGGCGCGAGACGGGGAGTGGCTGCGACTGCGGCGAATCGAGTGGTTGGCCGCCGCCAATGATTGCATGCGCGCTTCGATCAGCGGCAAATCAGCAGTCCGGATTGGGCGCTCGACACTGAACTCGCAATAGAACCCGTCACCCAGCGACGAGCCGGTTCGCAATTGAGCATGGGAATGCATTTGCTTGACCGCCATCGCCAACATCAGCGAACACGAGCGCCGGAGAATCTCCAGGCCATCGGGTTCCTGGGGTGTAATGATGCTGACCCTGGCATTGGTCCGGATCACGAACTCACAGTCCACCAACAGACCGTCCACCCGACCCGCTACCGCAGCGTTGGCCAGCCCGGGGCCAATACTCGCGGCAACTTCATGCACGGACAGCGGTTGATCGTATTCACGCAATGAACCATCGGGCAGAGTGATCTGGATCATGATTGTTGTTCTCGAATGCTTCGATCACATGCGTCAGCGGATTAACCTTAGATCCAAACCCCGGTCGCTGTCATGTAGACGTTTGTCGTGCCCACTTAAAACTCTTTTCACAAAGCCCTGTAGACGCGCAGAAGATTGCTTGTCGATGCGCGATACATGCTTGGGTCCACATTCCGGCGCAAAGCCTGGAAACGCATTATACGGCCTCCCAGTTCCAGCGACTTTCGGCAATGGCATCGTGGGCATGCAGACTTTCAGCATGGATAACGCGTATCTGAAAGCCGCTGATGCCGGGTGAGCGTTTGAGGGCCAGGTTCAAGCGTCGAGCGGCGTCTTCGCAGAACATCAGGTTCTGCCCATTGGCCAAGGCGAACGCCTGTTCATCAGCGCGTTTGACGGCAGTCTGCACCGCGGTGCCGAGCGCTGCTTCGGCGTCGTTGATGACTGCGATAAGTGGCAGCTCATCCACGCACTCGTGCAAACGCAAACTCAAGTGCGCCGTGCTGCGTTGACTGTGGGGCGTCGCGACGATGCCCTCAGGGGAGCCGAGCCAAGCCAGCACCTCGGCGTGATGCAATGTCCGGTTGGCAAAATCATCGACGAATTGCTGTTGAATCAGTTGACGGGAAAGCGCGGCTGAGCAAGGACAGGTTGAGGAATAAGGCAGCGCGATTTTAAGTTCCACGTGGAACATATGGTTTTTCAAACGGGCTTCGATGCTGACGGGATAGCTTTTCCAGCCAGCCAAAGGACTGAGCAGAGCCGGTCTTTTCAGTAGTAGATCGGTGTGAATGTTCAGGTAGGCGCTGTTTGATAGCCCTGCGTGACTGCTCAGGAAACAGTGCAAAACCCGTCCCAGCAAGCTGGGCGAGAGCGGCTCTTGCTCAAGCGTTTCCAGCGCGAGATACAACCGCGACATATGAATACCGCGTGCCTCGCCGTTATCGAGGCTTACACCGGCATCGACCGTTGCAGGCAATTTTTTGCTATCGAGCAAAACAGGAAGAGCAATGCCACACATGCCCACCCACTCCAGGGGCAGGGCTTGGCGTGAGGCCTGCGTGGCGATGTCCGGCAGAGTCAGTGCGTTCATGAGGAAATCCATCGTGGAAACGTGATTGCAATGTTATATGATAACATCAAGCCAACGATAGATTTTTATGAATGGCCTGTGAGGAGCCTCTGATGCCAAATCGCCTTCCCGTGACCGTCCTTTCGGGCTTTCTTGGAGCAGGAAAAAGTACACTTCTTAATTACATACTACGTAATAGAAATGGCCTGCGCGTTGCCGTTATCGTCAACGACATGAGTGAAATCAACATCGACGGCAGCGAAGTCCAGCGCGACGTCAGCCTCAATCGTGCGCAAGAGAAGCTGGTGGAAATGAGCAATGGCTGCATCTGCTGCACGTTGCGTGAAGACTTGCTGAAGGAAGTCGGCTCACTCGCCCGGGAGGGTCGTTTTGATTACCTGTTGATCGAATCAACCGGCATTTCAGAACCGTTGCCAGTGGCGGAGACATTTACCTTTCGTGATGAAAACGGCCAGAGCCTCACCGACATCGCCCGGCTCGACACCATGGTTACCGTGGTCGATGGCATGAATTTCCTGCTCGACTTTCAGGCTGCCGAAACCCTGGCTTCCCGTGGCGAGACGCTGGGGGAGGGGGATGAGCGGGCGATTACCGACCTATTGATCGAGCAGATCGAATTCGCCGACGTCATCCTGATCAGCAAGATCGACTTGATCAGCAGTCGTGAACGCGAGGAGCTGACGGCAATTCTCAAACGCCTCAACGCTCAGGCGCAGATCATCCCGATGGTCATGGGCGAAGTGCCGCTGGAGAAGATCCTCGATACCGGTCGCTTCGACTTCGAGAGAGCGGCGCAGGCGCCGGGCTGGTTGCAGGAACTGCGCGGCGAACATGTGCCGGAAACCGATGAGTATGGCATCGCCTCCTACGCCTATCGCGCGCGTCGCCCCTTCCATCCGCAGCGCTTCTTCAATTTCATCGACGGCCCGTGGCTCAATGGCAAGCTGCTGCGCTCCAAGGGTTTCTTCTGGTTGGCGAACAAACACACGGACGCCGGCAGCTGGTCCCAGGCCGGCGGGATGATGCGTTATGGTTTTGCCGGGCGTTGGTGGCGGTTCGTGCCGAAGGACCAGTGGCCGCAGGACCAGGAAAGCACCGCCGCCATCTTGCAGAACTGGGACGCTGATAGCGGGGATTGCCGGCAGGAACTGGTGTTCATCGGCCAGAACATTGATTTCGCGCAGCTTGCCGCCGAGCTGGCCGATTGCTTGTTGAGCGATGAGGAGATGGCGCTGGGAGCAGAGAGCTGGTGCTCGTTGCCTGATCCGTTCGGCCCTTGGTATGAAGAGGTCGCTTGACCCTCAAGGCTTGAGCCAGGTCCCCTGGCTCTGGGCTTCGCAAAACGGCTTCAAATACGCCGCATCCGTGGCAACGCCGTAATAGTGAATATCCTGCCGGTAAGGCATATTGGCGACTTGGGCGTTGCTGCACACGCCGAACGCGCCACCAGGGCATTGGTCGACGTACTGCACCTCGACTCTCTGCCCTGCAAGGCTTGGTTGGCAGAAGCCATCGGCAAAGAGCCTTTGCGGAATATTGCGGTTTTGCTGGCAGACTTTAACGTCGAGCCGCTCCGCCTGACTGTGGACCACGCAAGCCTGGGCCAGTGCCTCGCCGCAATTGAGCGCCAGCAGCAACGACACGCCAATCCACCGCATCCTTACCTCCCTAGACACTTTCGATCATGTTGCAGAACATACCCACCCATGTCATCGCCGGGCCATTGGGGGCCGGCAAGACCAGCCTGATCAGACACCTGCTGGCGCAACGTCCCGCTGGCGAGCGCTGGGCGGTGCTGATCAATGAATTCGGACAGATCGGTATCGATGCCGCGTTGCTGACCCGTGACGCCGATGGTATCGCACTGGGTGAAGTGGCCGGGGGCTGTTTGTGTTGCGTCAACGGTGCGCCGTTTCAGATCGGCCTCGGCCGTTTGCTGCGCAAGGCGCGACCGGATCGACTGTTCATCGAGCCGTCCGGGCTGGGGCATCCGGCGCAGTTGCTCCGGCAGTTGCGTGACGCGCCGTGGCAAGGTGTCCTGAGTGTCCAACCCTGCGTTCTGGTGCTGGACGCCCAGGCGCTTGCCGCTGGCAAGCCGCTACCGCCGGCGCAACAGGAGGCACTGGAGAGTGCCGGTCTGTTACTGATGAACAAGTCGGAACACCTCGATGAAACCGCTCGCCAACGTCTCGTCGCGCAGTTGCCGGTACGCCCGTTGTACTGGGTGCAGCACGCAGCCTTGCCATTGAGCCAATTGCCTGGCCTGGACGCTCAGGCTGTGTCAGGTGTGGATAACTTCGTTGCACCCAAAGGGCTGACGCCGTTGCCGGCGATCTGGACTGATCCGGCGTTGCCGATTTGCTTGAGCCAGGCACAGGAGGGCGGTTGGAGCATTGGTTGGCGCTGGCATCCGACCCAGACTTTTGACACGGACAGGATCGCTCGGTGGCTCGCAGGCCTTGAATGGCGGCGGGCCAAGTTGGTTATCCATGGCGCCGAGGGCTGGGTGTCGGTGAATGCGCTGGATAACGCGGTGCTGGATTGGAGAAGCAGCGAGTGGCGGCAAGATTCGCGGATTGAGCTTATTTTTAGCGAGTTACAGGATGTAGAGGTGTTGAAAAAAGGCCTGGACGGCTGTCGGTTGGGGTGAAGATCAAAAGACTCAAGGCCGCCACTTGGTATGTTCCTGGCGCCACTGGCTCAATTCGATCACTTCGGCACGTGGCTTGACCACGTCGACTACCGTGGGGGTGTCGTCGAATGGCACGGGATAGGGCGCCAGTTCGATCTGTGCGCTGTGCGGGCCGAATTGTGTGATGGTACCGTTGTGGCGGGTTTCGCCGGTCACGGTGAATTCGAAGTTATACACACGGGCCAATCGTCGCCGACCATTGGCATCCTTGATGAAGGCGATTTTTTTCAATGCTACGTTGCCATCCAGCAACTCGATGCCGAGCTTGGCGCAATGCTGCTTGACCCGCTCCAGTGCGTGTTCGCGCAAGCCGTGGTTGTGCCATAGCCACGCACCCGCGGTAGCGAAAAGCATCAGCACTAGAATATTTCCGAGGGTCAGCATCAACAGGGCGCTCCAACAAGATAGTGTCAGCTTAACTGTGTCGTCGGTCTGTCGTACAGGCTGCGTTTAGTCGCATACTGCGTGGCTCGAATTTCAATCGTTTTACGGATAACTCACCGCATGAAACGTACGCCCCATCTGCTCGCTATCCAGTCCCACGTGGTGTTCGGTCACGCCGGCAACAGTGCCGCGGTTTTCCCGATGCAGCGGGTCGGGGTGAATGTCTGGCCGCTCAACACCGTGCAGTTCTCCAATCACACCCAGTATGGCCAATGGGCGGGTGACGTGTTGGCACCGCACCAGATTCCCGATCTGGTCGAAGGTATCGCGGCCATTGGCGAATTGGGCAATTGTGATGCGGTACTGTCCGGTTACCTCGGCAGTGCGGCCCAGGGCAGGGCAATACTGACGGGCGTGGCGAAAATCAAATCGATCAATCCCAAGGCGCTGTACCTGTGTGATCCGGTAATGGGCCATCCGGAGAAGGGCTGCAGCGTACCGGCGGAAGTCAGCGATTTCCTGCTGGAAGAGGCCGCCAGCGTGGCCGACTTCATGTGCCCCAATCAGCTGGAGCTCGACAGCTTCTCGGGACGCAAGCCGCAGTCGCTGTTCGATTGCCTGGCGATGGCGCGTGCGCTGCTGGCACGTGGACCGAAGGCGGTGCTGGTCAAGCACCTGGATTATCCCGGAAAAAAGACGGATGTCTTCGAGATGTTGCTGGTGACGGCCGAAGGCAGCTGGCACCTGCAGCGTCCGCTGCTGGCGTTTCCGCGTCAGCCGGTGGGCGTTGGCGACCTGACGTCCGGGTTGTTCCTGGCTCGCGTGCTGTTGGGCGACAGCCTGGTGGTGGCTTTCGAGTTCGCCGCGTCGGCGGTGCATGAGGTGTTGCTGGAAACCCAGGCCTGCGCCAGTTACGAGATGGAGCTGGTTCGGGCTCAGGACCGGATCGCCCATCCGCGGGTGCGGTTCGAGGCGACTCCGATCAGTTTGTAATCCGGTTACGGTTAAAAAGATCGCAGCCTGCGGCAGCTCCTACAGTGGCTGCGATCTTTGGCTTTAAGCGTCGCCCTTGATTTCCTGATAACGCTTTTCCAGTTCCTGGCGAATCTGGCGGCGTTGCTGCGCCTGCATATAACGGCGCTTGTCCTCACTGTTTTCAGGTTGCAGCGGCGGTACCGGGGCGGGCTTGCGCTGGTCATCCACGGCGACCATGGTGAAGAAGCAGCTGTTGGTATGGCGTACCGAGCGCTCACGGATGTTCTCAGTCACCACCTTGATGCCCACCTCCATGGAGGTGTTGCCGGTGTAGTTGACCGAGGCCAGGAAGGTCACCAGTTCACCGACATGGATCGGCTCGCGGAAAATCACCTGGTCCACCGACAGGGTCACCACATAGCGGCCGGCATAGCGGCTGGCGCAGGCGTAGGCGACTTCATCGAGGTACTTGAGCAGGGTGCCGCCATGAACATTGCCAGAGAAATTGGCCATGTCGGGGGTCATCAATACTGTCATCGACAGCTGGGCGTTTCCGGGTTCCATAGCGATCTCACGGGTCAAGGCAAGGTTGAGGGACGCACCTCTGCGGGCGCTTCAGCGGTTTTTTTCAAACCAACAGATATCGGGACGCCGCGCGGACGACCGCCGTCACCCCCAATCGATCTGTTTCCATATATTGCACCGCCTTTGCGCTGGAAGTCGCGGTGTTACCCTGCAAAAGCCCAGACCAAGGGAAATAGTCCTACACGAGAAGCAGATTTTTACACTGCTCAAATCGGAGGTTTCCTGCGTCCGGTGATCAAGCCATTGCACCCAAGGAGCCCCACGCCATGCATGCCATCAGTTTTATTCAGGATCTGGCAGTGATCATGTTGGTCGCAGGCGTGGTGACCGTACTTTTCCATCGGTTCAAGCAGCCGGTGGTGCTGGGCTACATTGTGGCCGGCTTCATTATTGGCCCGCACACTCCGCCGTTCGGCCTGATCCACGACGAAGAAACCATCAAGACCCTGGCTGAGCTGGGGGTGATTTTCCTGATGTTCTGCCTGGGCCTGGAATTCAGCCTGCGCAAGTTGTTCAAGGTCGGTGCCACGGCGTTTATCGCGGCGTTCCTGGAAATCGTGCTGATGATCTGGATCGGCTACGAAATCGGCCGCTGGTTCGATTGGAACACCATGGACTCGCTGTTCCTCGGGGCGATACTGGCCATTTCCTCGACCACCATCATCGTCAAGGCGCTCAATGACCTGAAGATGAAAAACCAGCGCTTTGCGCAGTTGATATTCGGTGTACTGATCGTCGAAGACATCCTGGGTATCGGCATCATCGCCTTGCTGTCGAGTATCGCGGTCAGTGGCACGGTCAGTTCGGGCGAAGTGTTCTCCACCGTCGGCAAGCTCTCGCTGTTCATGATCGTCGCGCTGGTCATTGGCATCTTGCTGGTGCCGCGCCTGTTGGCCTACGTGGCCAAGTTCGAAAGCAACGAAATGCTGCTGATCACCGTGCTGGGCCTGTGTTTTGGCTTCTGCCTGCTGGTGGTCAAGCTTGAGTACAGCATGGTGCTCGGTGCGTTCCTGATTGGCGCGATCATGGCTGAGTCGCGGCAGTTGCTGAAAATCGAGCGCTTGATCGAACCGGTTCGCGACCTGTTCAGTGCGATTTTCTTCGTGGCGATCGGGTTGATGCTCGACCCGATGATTTTGCTGCAATACGCCTGGCCAATCGCGGTAATCACCGTGGCGGTGGTGCTCGGCAAGATGCTGTCTTGTGGCATTGGCGCCTTTATCGCCGGCAACGACGGGCGTACCTCGCTGCGGGTCGGGATGGGGCTGTCGCAGATTGGCGAATTCTCTTTCATCATTGCATCGCTGGGCATGACCCTGCAGGTCACCAGTAACTTCCTTTACCCGGTGGCCGTGGCGGTCTCGGTGCTTACCACGCTGATGACACCCTATCTGATCCGCGCAGCCGATCCACTGTCGATCAAACTGGCCGCGGTGATGCCGCAACGGCTGGCACGGGTGTTGGGGATGTATGGCGAATGGTTGCGCAGCATTCAGCCGCAGGGCGAGGGTGCGTTGCTGGCTTCGATGATTCGGCGGATTTTGCTGCAGGTGGGGGTCAATCTGGCGTTGGTGATTGCGATCTTCTTCGCCGGCGCTTACTTCGCCGAAGGCATGTCCACGTACCTGCAGGACTGGATCAGCGACCCGAGCTGGCAGAAAGCGTTGATCTGGGGCGGGGCGCTGATGCTGTCGCTGCCCTTCCTGATTGCCGCGTATCGCAAGCTCAAGGCATTGTCGATGTTGCTGGCGGAGATGGGTGTCAAACCGGAGATGGCGGGCCGTCACACGCAGCGAGTGCGCCGGGTGATCTCCGAAGTGATCCCGATCCTCTCACTGCTGGTGATTTTCCTGCTGCTGGCAGCCTTGTCGGCCAGTATTCTGCCGACCAACAAGTTGCTGGTCCTGATCGCCGTGGTCGCGGCCGCCGTGGCGGCGCTGCTCTGGCGCTGGTTCATCCGAGTGCACACACGGATGCAGGTGGCCTTGCTCGATACCCTGGAAAACCACAAGGATTCGCCGGGGCATTGATCATGTGAGGGGCGTCGAACGGCTCAGCTTTCCAGCCAGACGTCCCGTGCCCAGTGCCATACCGATTCCCAGGTTTCTTCGGCGAGCAGCTCTTCTTCGGCCAGCCAAAGCACCACGGTGCCGTCTTCTTCGACGCAGTAGTAGTTGTCGCCGTCCTGGCAGATCGGGATCAGGCTGCGATCGACGCCTGCATCCCAGGCATTGGCGGCAACGTCCGGCAGGTAGGTGTGGGATTGCGGGTCAGTGACCGTGACGGGTTCCAGGCTGCCATAGACCACGTCGCTGACGGTCAGCAGGAACTCTCTGAAGACGAACGGAATGTCAATGAACAGTTGTTCTTCGATTTCCACCAGCAGGTCTTCGTCAGGCAACTCCAAGGGGACCGGTACCGGTTCGTTGGCTTCACGCAGTTGTTCGATGATTTCTTCCACGTCCGGGATCCTCTTGCTTGTGTGGCGCGGTTTATATGGGGCGGTTTATACAGTAGCTCGCTATAGATGCAACCGCGAAATAGAAAACCCCAGCCGAGGCTGGGGTTTTTATTACATCAAGTGAAGCGCGGAGGAGAATCAGCCGTTCTGGCGGATACCGGCCACCAGCCAAGGCTGGTTTTCGCCCTGTGCACGTTCCATGTTCCAGCTTTCGCTGAACACTTCACCCTGGTCGAAACGCGAGGTTTTCGACACGCCGCTGAAGGTCAGGGTGGCAATGGTCTTGTCGGCGCGATCATCCACACCGTCCAGTTGCACATTGAGGTTATCAATGTAGGTGGACTGGAAGCCGTCACCCAGGTCAGCACGCTCGCGCTTGAGGAACTCCAGCATTTGCGGGGTCACGAACTCGGCGATCTTGTCCATTTCGTTCGCGTCCCAGTGTTGCTGCAGGGACTGGAAGTGATTGCGCGCGGCTTCGATGAAGTTGTGTTCGTTGAACCAGGCTGGAGCGTTGATTACCGGACGAGCGGCGACCGGAGCTGCTGCGCCGCCGAAGATCGAACCGCCAGCAGGCTTGGGTTCGAACGCTTCACGTTGCATCGGCGCATAACCTGCCGGAGCCATCTGCGGCTGCTGCTTGCGACGACGAGCGGCGATGAAGCGGAAGACCAGGAACGCAATGACCGCCATGATCAGGATGTCGAAGATCTGCATGCCCTCGAAACCGTCGCCCATGAACATGGACGCCAGCAGGCCACCGGCGGCGATGCCGGCCAGAGGGCCGAGCCAGCGCGAAGCGCCACCGGCCTTGGCTGCGGCGCCCGCGGCACCGGCTGCACCAGCGGTCGCCGCAGCGCCGCCCATGCCTGGAGAAGAAGGAGCCATCTGGCTGGTCTGGTGCGTCGGCGCAGCGCCTGTGCTTTTGCCACCACCAAAGCGCTTGGCGGCATTGGCGTCGAGGCTCATCGTCAAGCCGATGCACAACGCCATGGCGATGCTAAGAAAACGTTTCATAAAGGGAATTCCCATTTGTGGAAGGCACGCGCGCCATGTTGCACAGCTGAAGTGTTACTGGCTAGCGGCAGAGTGTTTCGAGCTTTTGCCTGACAGGTTGCATTCAGCTTCAGTCAGCGCAATAGGGCTTGTTAACTTTGGTCTGTAGGAGAAGTAGATAAGTTCTGTAGGAAAGGATGCATTTGGGTCCAGCGTGGCCGTGTATAAGATCGAAGCCTTCGCCAGCCCCTACAGTTTAGGCGCTGGCGAAGCCTGCGATTTTCCAGCCGTCAGATCGCTTCCAGCTTGGCGTAGCCCAGCATCAACCACTTGCTGCCTTCGCTGAAGTTAACCTGCACCCGGGCCGCCGCCCCGGCGCCTTCGAAGTTAAGGATCACGCCGTCACCGAAGATCGAGTGGCGCACCGTCTGGCCCAGGCTGAAGCCGGTCTGCGGAATCTCGCTGCCGCTGAACAGGTTGCTGCCACTCATTGACTGGTTGCCGCCGTACGGCCGGCTGACGCTGTTGGACAGCCGCACTTCCTGAATCAGGCCCTTGGGCACTTCGCGTACGAATCGCGAAACCTTGTTGTAGGTCTCGCTGCCGTACAGGCGTCGGGTTTCAGCATAGGTCATCACCAGGTTCTGCATGGCCCGAGTGATGCCGACATAGGCCAGGCGACGCTCTTCCTCAAGGCGGCCGGGTTCTTCCAGGCTCATCTTGTGCGGGAACAGGCCTTCTTCCATGCCCACCAGGAACACGTAGGGGAATTCCAGGCCCTTGGCGCTGTGCAGGGTCATCAATTGAATGCTGTCTTCGTGTTCGTCGGCCTGGGTGTCGCCGGCTTCCAGCGAGGCGTGACCGAGGAAGGCCGCCAGTGGCGTCAGGTCCTCGTCCTCCTCGCTGTTTTCGAAGTTGCGTGCCGCGCTGACCAGTTCCTCAAGGTTTTCTACCCGGGCCTGGCCCTTCTCGCCTTTTTCCGCTTCGTGATAGGCGATCAGCCCCGACTGTTCGATGACGGTCTGGGTCATCAGGTGCAACGGCATTTCCATGCACTTGGCGGCGAGGTTCTCGATCAACTCGATAAATGCGCCCAGCGCGCCGGCTGCCCGGCCGGTTACGCCTTTATTGGCCACCAGTTGGCGCATCGCTTCCCACATCGACACATCGCTGTGGCGGGCATGGTCGCGGATCGCTTCGACGGTTTTCTCGCCGATGCCCCTGGCCGGCACGTTGATCACCCGTTCCAGCGCGGCGTCGTTGCCACGGCCTTCGAGCAAGCGCAGGTAGGCCATGGCGTTCTTGATTTCCGCGCGTTCGAAGAAGCGCTGGCCGCCATAGATGCGGTACGGAATTCGCTCGCGCAGCAAGGCTTCTTCCAGCACGCGCGATTGGGCGTTGGAGCGGTACAGAATCGCGATATCGCTGCGAGCTAAGCCGGTTTTCAGCGCACTTTCGATGGTTTCGACAACATAGCGAGCTTCATCGTGTTCGTTGAACGCGGCGTACAGGTTGATCGCTTCGCCGTCGCCGCCATCGGTCCACAGCTCCTTGCCCAAGCGCCCGGTGTTGTTGGCGATCAGGGCGTTGGCAGCCTTGAGGATGCCGGCGGTGGAGCGATAATTCTGCTCCAGGCGAATGGTTTCGGCGTCCGGGAAGTCTTCGGAATACTGGTAGATGTTCTCGATTTTCGCGCCACGCCAGCCATAGATCGACTGGTCGTCGTCGCCGACCACCATCAGGCTGTCGCCACCTTTGGCCAGCAGGCGCAACCAGGCGTACTGCACGGCGTTGGTGTCCTGGAACTCGTCCACCAGGATGTGCCGGAAGCGCTTCTGATAATGCGCCAGCAGGCCAGGGTGATCGCGCCACAGGTCGAGCGCGCGCAACAGCAATTCGGAGAAGTCGATCACGCCGGCGCGCAGGCAGGCGGCCTCGTAGGCTTCATAGATGCCGCGCATGGTCGCCAGGAACAGGTCGCCGCTGGCTTGAATGTGTTGCGGGCGCAGGCCTTCGTCTTTCTGCCCGTTGATGAACCATTGGGCCTGACGGGCGGGCCAGCGCTGTTCGTCCAGGCCGAGCTCGCGGATCACCCGCTTGACCAGGCGTTGCTGGTCGTCGCTATCGAGAATCTGGAAGGTCTGGCTCAAGCCCGCTTCCTGCCAGTGCGCCCGCAGCAAGCGGTGCGCCAGGCCGTGGAAGGTGCCGACCCACATGCCGGCCGGGTTGATACCCATCAGCTGCTCGATGCGCTGTCGCATCTCGGCAGCGGCCTTATTGGTGAAGGTCACCGACAGGATGGAGTGGGGCGAGGCGTTTTCAACCTGGATCAACCAGGCGATACGGTGCACCAGCACTCGGGTTTTACCGGAACCAGCACCGGCCAGGACCAACTGACGACCCACGGGGGCCGCTACGGCCTGGCGTTGGGCATCGTTGAGGGAGTTCAGCAGAAGGGAGAGATCATCGCGCATCGGGGCATTCTATGGGGCTGCGTCACCACGGGCAAACTCCGCTTCGTTTTAGCCGATGAAAGTTACGCACGGGACGACCGGTCAGTCATCGGCTGCAATCGTTTGCCGGGCTTGTTTGGCGGCATTGTGCCACTCCTGACGGCTGATACTTTGGTCTGCTTTTTGATCGGGAGCAGTTTGGTCCGGGCATTGGCTTGTGTATGCTCCGTGCACGTTTCGGGCACATGCTCATCATTATAAGAACAAGAACACTGCCTATGACCCTCAGCTTCGACCTGTCGGGCCCTACTGTGGAGCCCCGGGTTATCCGTAAACAATTCGCCATGGAAATGGCGGTCGAACGCACGCGTCTGCTGTATCAGGGTTCCTTGCTGCCCACGCTATTCATGTTGATCAATGGCCTGGTGTGCGCTGGATTACTCTGGAGTCCGCAGCGTTACTTCCTGGTCAGTGTCTGGCTGGTGTGGTTGCTGTCGCTGGTCGCATTGCGGGTTATCCAGGTGGCGGCCTTCGATTCGGCGATTCCCAACCGCCAGGCGCATCCGATCTGGCGCCGCATGTTCTTACTGGGCTCCGGTCTCACCGGCCTGACCCTGGCCGGTGCCGGCATTGCCCTGGTTCCCGCCGATAACTTCATTCAACAAGCGTGGGTCTTCGGCCTGATCGGTGCCGCGGCACTGTCGGCAAGCGTGGCCTACGCGGTGAGTTTGCCGGCGTTCCTGTCCTTCACCTTGCCCTGCCTGTTGCCGGCCATTGCCTATATGTTCTGGGGCGGGGACGAGCACGGTTGGGGCTGGTTCGGCCTGATTCTGCTGGGGGCGCTGAGTGTGGTCGCCTGGCAGGTGAATCGGCTGATCGATCGCGGCCTGTTGCGACGCTTCCAGAATCAGGCGCTGATCGAAAATCTGCAGCAGGCGCAGAACTGCAGCGACCAGCTCAATCAGAAGCTGGCCAGGGAAATCGATCAGCGTCGACGTGCCGAAGACGAATTGCGCGAAATCCAGGTCGATCTGGAAAACCGTGTCGCCCAGCGCAGTGTAGAGCTGGAGGCGGCCGGCCAGGCGCTGAGCCAGAGTGAGGCGCGTTTGGCACTGGCATTGAAGGCCAGCGAGCTGGGGTTGTGGGACTGGAACCTGCAAACCGACGAAGTCCATCACACGCATATCCAGGAATTGTTCGGTCTGGCGCCGGAACAGGTAACGGCATTACTGCGCCACCTCAAACCGCGCCTGCATCCCGACGATCTTCCTGCACTGAAAAGGGCCCTGGTCGAGCATTTGAAAGGCCGTACCGAGGATTACCAGATCGAGTACCGCGTGCGGCATGGCGATGGCCACTGGGTGTGGATCGAGGACCGCGGACGGGCAGTGGAACGCGCCGACAATGGCCGGGTGATTCGCATGGTGGGCACGCGGCGCGATATCAGCGTCGGCAAGGCCCAGGAAGAGCAGCTGCAGCTGGCGGCGACGGTGTTCGAGGCGGCCAGCGAAGGTATCGTGATTTTCGATCCGAATTACGCCCTGATCGCGGTCAATCAAGCCTTCAGCCGGGTGACCGGCTATGAGCTCGAGGAAATTCTCGGGCGTAAGGTGGTCGATTTGCCCTGCAGTCGCGATGCTCGCCGGCATTACGGTGCGATCCATCTGGCGCTGGAGCAGCACGGCAGTTGGCAGGGTGAGCTGGTGGAGACTCGCAAAAATGGCGAGATGTACCCGCAATGGCTGCAATTGACCGCCGTACGCGATTCCCGGGGAAATGTGAGTCATATCGTGGGCTTCTTCGCCGATCTCTCGGCACGGCGAGAATCCGAAGAGCGCATGCGCTACCTGACCCATCATGACGAACTCACGGGCCTGGCCAATCGCTCGATGTTCCGCGAACGGCTGAGCGAGGCGCATCAGCGTGTGCGTCAGGGCGGGTATCGCAGCCTGGCGTTGTTGCACATCAATCTGGATCGCTTCAAGCAGCTCAACGACAGCCTGGGTCACGAGGTGGCCGATCAGTTGTTGCAGAAAATGGCCCGGCGCCTGGTCAACGCATTGCCTGAGGCAGATACCATCGCACGCTTGTCCGGCGATGAATTCGCCGTGCTGTTCAATGCCTACGGCAACCTCTCCAGTCTGGCGCGAGTGGCGACTCGCTTGTCGGCCAAATTGCGTGTGCCGGTGACCGTCGACGGTCATGAGCTGGTGGTCAGCGCATCCATGGGTATCAGCCTGTTGCCAGACAACGCCCGGGAAATATCCGCATTGGTCAGTCAGTCGAACATGGCTATGCAGCACGCCAAGCATTTGGGGGGTAACAATTTCCAGTTCTATACCGATAGCTTGCAAGCCAGCACCCTTGAGCGCCTGCAGCTGGAAAATCATCTGCGCAAAGCGGTCGAAGAGAAGCAGCTGAAGGTGTTTTACCAACCGAAGCTGTGCCTCGCCACGGGCAAGCTCAATGCCGCCGAGGCCTTGGTGCGTTGGGACCATCCGACCATGGGGCGTGTGCCGCCGGGGGATTTCATTGGCTTGGCGGAGGAGACCGGGTTGATCGGCCCGATCGGCGAGTTCGTCTTGCGCCAGGCCTGCTGGCAAGCCTGCGAGTGGCAGCGCCTGGGGCTTGAGGGAATTCGGGTGTCGGTCAATCTGTCGGTGCACCAATTGCGCCAGGGCAAGCTGGTCAGCCTGGTGCGTCAGGTCCTGGAAGAAACCGGACTGGCGCCGCATTACCTGGAGCTGGAGCTGACCGAGAGCCAGCTGCTCGACAGCGTCGAGCACATTATCGCGACGTTCCAGCAATTGCGTGAGTTGGGGGTGAAGCTGGCGATCGACGATTTCGGCACCGGGTATTCGTCCCTCAGCTACCTCAAGCGCATCCCGGTGGATTACGTGAAGATCGATCAGGCGTTTATCCGGGGCCTGGGAGAGGGTACGGAAGACGCGGCGATCACCCGGGCGATCATCGCCATGGCCCACGGCTTGAAATTGAAAGTGGTGGCTGAAGGCGTGGAACGGCTGGAGCAGCTTGAGTTTTTGAAAGCCGAACGCTGTGATGAAGTGCAAGGCTATCTGATCAGTCGTCCGGTTGAGGCTGAGGCTCTGGCGGGCTTGCTGCAAGCGCAAGGCGTAACGTGAGCGACGAGGTTTCCCGCCAGGCACATTGTTGTGTCCGGCGGGAAGTTCTACAGCGTGGCAAACGCGTTAAATGCGTGGGTTTGATGTACTAAGTCAGCTCGCCACACAGGTCCAGTTCAACAAGCCGGCGAACCTCAGCGGGTTCCAGTCCTGCACCCAGCAAACCATGCAGCTTGCCGAACGCCGCTTCACGGGTCATGCCGCCACCTGAAAGCACACCGGCAACCCGCAACCGACTACCGGCCTCATAGACATCCAGCTCTACGCCTCCTTCATGGCACTGCGTGACTGCCACCACCACGACGCCCGTGTCCCGCGCCCGTTCCAGGCTGGCGAGAAACCCCGGATTGTCGCTAGGCCCGGTGCCGCTGCCGTAGCACTCCAGCACCAGGCCCTGAATACCGCTGGCGATCAGGCCATCCAGAATTTCGGCGCTGATGCCGGGAAACAACGGGAGCACGGCGACGTTCGACAATTTCCTGGGTTGGTTGTAGTGGAGTTGTGCAGGAATCGAAGGCACTTTCACGCCACCACCCTGACGCTCCAGTCGCTTGAAAGGGTGTCGGCCGAAACTGCGCACTTTGGCGCAACGGGTCGGGTCCAGCAGTTCGCCATGGAAATACAAGTGCACACCCGGCGCCAAGCCTCGGCCCAATGCAACCAGCGCGCCGCTGAGGTTTTCCCAGGCATCGCTGTCGCTGACGCCGGCCGGCAGCATCGAGCCGGTAAAGCACACCCGGGCCTGCAGGCCGAGCAGTTGAAAGCTCATGGCGGCGGCGCTGTAGGCGAGGGTGTCGGTGCCGTGCAGGATCAGCACGCTGTCGCAACCTTGCACGTCCACGGCATCGACTACCGCTTCGCGCAATTGCTGCCAATACGCCGGGGTCATGTTGGCGCTGTCGATCAGCGGCGACATCTCGCGAAAGCGCCATTGCGGTACCACGAGATCAGGCTGGCTGTGCAGGTACTCACGCATCCGCGCTTCGAAACCGGATGCCGGCGCCAGGCCGTAGGCGCTGGCTTGCATGCCGATGGTGCCGCCGGTGTAGAGCACCATGACGTGCTGGGCGGCAGGGTAGGTCGAGGAATTCATGGGGGTGCTCCGAGACAATGACGTCCTGTAGGAGTGAGCTTGCTCGCGATGGCGGTGTGTCAGTCGACATCCATATCGAATGTCAGTCCGCTTTCGCGAGCAAGCTCGCTCCTACAAGGGATTTTGCACTTTAACCGATCAGCGTTGCGCTGCGGGTACGCCCTGCGGCTCGGCTTCAGCCTTGGTCATGGCGGCTGGCGGATTGGCTGGCCAGGCCTGGCGATCCAGATCCAGGTCCGGGAACTTGCTCGAATCGAACACCGGCGTCTTGATCCCGGCCGCGCGCTGGTCATCGTAGTCACGCAGGATGCGCATGCCGACCTTGAACAGCAGGAACAGCGCGATCAGGTTGACGAACGCCAGCATCGTCATGGTGATGTCGGCAAAAGCGAACACGGTCCCGAGGTTTTCGATGGCGCCCCAGAAAATCAATACCAGAACCAGCGCACGGTAGCCCATCAGCGCCTTGCGGTTTTCACCGATCAAAAAGCGCAGGTTGCTCTCGCCCAGATAGTAGTTGTAGAGGATCGAGGTGAACACGAACAGCGCCAGCGCCACGGAAATGAACATCCGCCCCCAGTCACCGACCACGGCGGCCAGGGAGTTCTGGGTCAGGGCAATGCCGTCGCCTTCGAAGCCCGGGGTGTAGAAGCCCGAGAGCAGGATCAGCAAGGCCGTACAGGTGCAGATCACGAAGGTGTCGAGGAACACACTGAACGCCTGGACCACGCCTTGGGCGACCGGGTGCTCGACCGCGGCGACCGCGGCCACGTTCGGCGCGCTGCCCAGGCCGGCCTCGTTGGCGAACACGCCGCGCTTGACGCCCATGATGATGGCGCTGCCGATCAGGCCGCCAAACGCCTGGTCCAGGCCGAAGGCGCTTTTGACGATGGTCATCAGCATGCCCGGTACCTGGTCGAACTGCAGCACGATCACGTAGATGGTCACGCCGATGTACACCAGGGTTTTCACCGGCACCAGCAGGTCAGCGACCTTGGCGATGCGCTTGATCCCGCCGATGAATACCAGGCCCAGCAGCACGGCCAGGCCAAGGCCGGTCCAGGTGGTGTCGAGGCCGAAAGCGTTGTTCAGCGAGTGGGTCACGGCATGGGATTGCAGGCCGTTGAAGGCGAAACCGAAGGTGATCAGCAGCAGGAATGCCATGATCATCCCCAGCCAGCGCTTTTGCAGGCCATGCTGGATGTAATAGGAGGGGCCGCCGCGGAATTGGCCTTCGGAATCGCAGCGCTTGTAGAGCTGGCCGAGGGAGCATTCGAAGAAGCTGCTGGACATGCCGACCAGTGCGGTAACCCACATCCAGAACACGGCACCGGGGCCGCCCAGTGTCACGGCAATGCCGACACCGGCGATGTTGCCTGCGCCGACACGGCCGGCAAGGCTGAGCATCAAGGCCTGGAACGAGCTGAGTTGACCGGCACTGCTTTTGAGGCTGTCACGGAACACCGCGAACATGTGGAAGAAGTGACGCAATTGAACGAAACGCGAGCGGATCGTGAAGTAGCTGCCGAGCCCGACAATGAGCACGATGAGTACTTTGCCTGAGAGGAAGTCGTTGATGACTTCGAGCATGGATTATTCCTCGCTGTTTTTTGTGTATGCAAATGCTGGCCGGGCAGACGCATCGTGTTACACCCGTTGGCGCACGGCACAACAGGCGGGTCGATGATCGTCCCGGTTTCATATCGCGGGTTTGTTATTAGTTCGGGTTTCGCATGGGTTGTGGCCTCGCTGCCGACGACCGCTCACGCGAAGAGGGGCGGCACTATACCGATGACAGTACCGTCCGTCTGCACGATTGTGGTGCATGCAGCGAAACAAGGGTGTTGTTCCTACAGGTAAAGCGGAACAGCAAAAGTCAAAAAAAAGGGCCTGGAGATTGATCTCCAAGCCCTCAAAAGGTGAGAGGTGTCTAGTCCCTCGACCTGGTGAGCAGTGCTACAGCGTTGGTCAAGCCTTCAGAGGTACCAGGCGCGGGGCAATCATGTTTTCCGGGCGCAGGATGTCGGCGAGCATGGCGTCGTCGAGCAAACCTTCTTCGCGCACCAGTTCCAGCACGCCGCGGCCGCTTTCGAGGGCGATACGGGCGATGCGGGTGGCGTTTTCATAGCCGATGTACGGGTTCAGCGCGGTGACCAGGCCGATCGAGTGCTCGACCAGTTCACGGCAACGTTCTTCGTTGGCGGTGATACCGGTGATGCAATGCTCGCGCAGCATGTCCATGGCGCGTTGCAACAGGCGGATCGAGTCGAAGATCTTGAAGGCGATCAGCGGCTCCATCACGTTCAGTTGCAGCTGGCCGCCTTCGGCCGCAATGGTCAGGGCCAAGTCGTTGCCGATGATCTGGAATGCTACCTGGTTCACGGCTTCCGGGATTACCGGGTTGACCTTGCCTGGCATGATCGAACTGCCTGGCTGACGCGCCGGCAGGTTGATTTCGTTGATGCCGGTGCGTGGGCCGCTGGACAGCAGGCGCAGGTCGTTGCAGATCTTCGACAGCTTGACCGCGGTGCGTTTGAGCATGCCGGAGAACAGCACGAAGGCGCCCATGTCGGAGGTGGCTTCGATCAGGTCGGCCGCCGGTACCAGCGGGTGGCCGCTGATGGTAGCCAGGCGCTGAACGGCCAGGTGCTGGTAACGCGGGTCGGCGTTGATGCCGGTGCCGATCGCGGTACCCCCCAGGTTCACTTCGGTCAGCAGCTCGGGTGCCAAGGTCTTCAGGCGTGCAAGGTCTTCGCCCAGGGTGGTGGCGAAAGCGCGGAATTCCTGGCCGAGGGTCATCGGCACGGCGTCTTGCAGCTGGGTACGGCCCATCTTCAGGACGTGGCTGAATTCTTCACCTTTGGCGGCGAACGACTGGATCAGGCTGTCGAGGCTGGCCAGCAGCGCGTCGTGACCCAGCAGCAGACCCAGGCGGATCGCGGTCGGGTAGGCGTCGTTGGTCGACTGCGCCATGTTCACGTCGTTGTTCGGGTGCAGGTACTGGTATTCGCCCTTCTGGTGGCCCATGGCCTCCAGCGCGATGTTGGCGATGACTTCGTTGGCATTCATGTTGGTCGAAGTGCCAGCGCCGCCTTGAATCATGTCCACCACGAATTCTTCGTGGAAATCGCCGCGGATCAAACGGGCACAGGCTTCGCTGATGGCAGCGTGCTTGGCTTCACTCAAGTGACCCAACTCACGGTTGGCGTCAGCGGCGGCTTGTTTGACCATGGCCAGGCCGACTACCAGCTTCGGGTAATGCGAGATCGGAACGCCGGAGAGACGGAAGTTGTTCACCGCTCGCAGGGTCTGGATGCCGTAATACGCTTGAGCCGGTACTTCAAGTACGCCAAGCAGGTCTTTTTCTGTGCGGAATGATGCAGCGGAGGACATGATAGAAATCATCTCGATATGGACCCGGGCTGTGCCGGAACACTGCAAATGCTAGGCTTGTGGAGAATTTTGGGCCAATGCTGTTAAACACTGGCCTATGCATATTCGGCATAATGCCCATGTGACGCCGGGTTGACGGCGAGCGTGTGACCTAAATTGGTGCGTGTCCGGGAGGGCGAGATGAATCTGGAAAGTAAATGGCTGGAGGACTTCAGTGCCCTGGCCGCCACCCGCAGCTTCTCCCAGGCTGCCGAGCGACGCTTCGTGACGCAGCCGGCATTCAGTCGACGTATCCGCAGCCTTGAAGCCGCGCTGGGGCTGACGTTGGTCAATCGCTCGCGCACGCCTATCGAGCTGACGGCAGCGGGGCAGTTGTTCCTCGTCACGGCGCGAACGGTGGTCGAACAGCTCGGCGAAGTGCTGCGCCACCTTCATCACCTGGAAGGCGGGCAGGGCGAAGTGATGCAAGTCGCTGCCGCACACTCCCTGGCACTGGGATTCTTTCCGCGCTGGATCGCGCAGTTGCGTAATGAGGGTTTGAACATTGCTACGCGGTTGGTGGCGACCAACGTTGGCGATGCGGTACATGCTCTGCGCGAAGGCGGTTGCGATTTGATGTTGGCGTTCTACGACCCGGACGCCGCCATGCAGATGGACCCCGAGATTTTCCCGTCTTTGCACTTGGGCCAGACCGAAATGCTCCCGGTGTGCGCCGCCGATGCCGATGGCAAGCCACTGTTCGATCTCGAAGGCGAAGGCAGTGTACCGCTGCTGGCCTACAGTGCCGGTGCATTCCTGGGCCGCTCGGTCAATATGCTGCTGCGCCAGCGGGCACTGCGCTTTACCACCATCTACGAGACAGCGATGGCCGACAGCCTCAAGAGCATGGCACTCGAAGGCCTGGGGATTGCGTGGGTGCCGCAACTGAGTGTGCGCGCCGAACTGGCGCGCGGGGAGCTAGTGGTATGCGGCGGCCCGCAATGGCATGTGCCACTGGAAATTCGCCTGTATCGCTGTGCGCTGGTGCGCAAGGCGAACGTGCGGTTGTTGTGGCGCAAGCTGGAAGGTGGTGCTGCAAGTGGCAATCAATAACGCTCAGGGGCTCACCAAGTGCGAACAGAGTCGACGGTCAATTTTTGGTGGCCAGATAATTCTTGATGTTCTTGCGATTGCTTTCGCTGAACCTGTAACTGTTGGAGCGTAATGGTTGCTGCTCTGGTGTCATGTAGCTCTCACTCCACCAGCCGTTGAAAGTGACCTCGGAGTCCTCATGCCTGGCCCCGAGCAGATGACCGATCTCATGGCCAATGACTTGATAGCCCTTCACCGAAGCGATCGCGAATTGTCCCGTTCCTTTTGGCGGCCACGTCAGGGCCACTCCCAACATGTTACCGGTAATAGCTTCACCTGTGACTAATACCGCCACATGTACATCGTCCATATCGAAACCTTCTGCACGGTATCGATCGAGGTATTGACGGCCAACATGTTCCCACCTGCGCAGGGTCGCCATTGTATCTTCGCCCTTGTAGTCGAAGTTGCTGAATGGTTCGCCAGCACCAAATACGACGTAAACCTTGCGGTCAGTAAAGCTTTCCAGCTCCTGCACGAATGGGCGGAAATGATCTGCATAGATGGAAATTCTAACTGACTCCGGAACATCCTGATGCATCGCAGCGTAAATCGTGATGGTTTTTTGTTTGTGCTGACGGAGGTTTTCGTTCATCTCTAAATCCTTTTAGAGGTTGATGTAATAGTTAATCAATAGCGGGTCGTTAATTAACTGTTCAAGTTGATGTTTTGTAAACTAACTTCAATGGAGTCTATCGACGAGTCGATTTGTATTTCCTGGGTTTTCATACCCACTGGGCAAAGGCTCCGGCGCCTGACCTCAAAGTCAACAAGTCGCGCCGCAAACAGCAAATGACAGATGGTCGAACCAGGGGCTGTTTATCTGCTTCATTGAGGTATACTGCGCGGCCTTCGGCCGGTTCGCCTGGCCATAATTCGTACAATCAAGCCACGCATTCTGCGTGGCTTGTTGTTTTTTGATGCGCCTGCGGGCGCCCAGAGAGAAGAGGCACGACGATGAGTGCATTGGTTGGCGTGATCATGGGCTCCAAGTCCGATTGGTCCACCCTTAGCCACACCGCCGATATGCTGGAAAAGCTCGGCATCCCTTACGAGGTGAAAGTGGTCTCTGCCCACCGCACCCCGGACCTGCTGTTCCAGTACGCTGAAGAAGCCGAGGCGCGTGGTATCGAGGTGATCATCGCCGGTGCCGGTGGCGCAGCCCACTTGCCTGGCATGTGTGCGGCCAAGACCCACCTGCCGGTGCTGGGCGTGCCGGTGCAGTCGGCGATGCTCTCGGGCGTCGATTCGCTGCTCTCGATCGTACAGATGCCAGCAGGCATTCCGGTTGCCACCCTGGCCATCGGCAAGGCCGGTGCGATCAACGCAGCCCTGCTGTCGGCGAGTATCCTGGGCGCCAAGCACCCACAGTTCCACGCGGTGCTGAAAACCTTCCGTGCTGAGCAGACAGACAGCGTCCTGGAAAATCCAGACCCACGCATCGCCTGAGGTTGTTGACGATGAAGATCGGTGTAATCGGTGGCGGCCAGTTGGGTCGCATGTTGGCGCTGGCGGGGACTCCGCTGGGCATGAACTTCGCTTTCCTGGACCCGGCGCCGGACGCTTGCGCGTCTGCATTGGGCGAGCACTTGCGCGCCGATTACGGCGACCAGGATCACCTGCGTCAGCTGGCCGATGAAGTAGACCTGGTGACTTTCGAGTTCGAAAGCGTCCCGGCAGAAACCGTGGCATTCCTCTCGCAGTTCGTGCCGGTTTACCCGAGCGCCGAAGCCCTGCGTATTGCCCGCGATCGCTGGTTCGAAAAGAGCATGTTCAAGGACCTGGGGATTCCGACCCCGGCGTTCGCCGACATTCAGTCCCAGGCTGACCTTGACGCCGCCGTGGCCTCCATTGGTCTGCCGGCCGTGCTGAAAACCCGCACCCTGGGTTACGACGGCAAGGGCCAGAAAGTCCTGCGTACCGCTGAAGATGTGGTTGGCACATTCGCCGAGTTGGGCAGTGTGGCTTGCCTGCTGGAAGGCTTCGTACCCTTCACCGGCGAAGTCTCGCTGATCGCCGTGCGTGCTCGCGATGGCGAAACCAGATTTTATCCGCTGGTACACAACACCCACGACAGCGGCATCCTCAAGCTGTCCGTGGCCAGCACCGATCACCCGTTGCAAGCCTTGGCCGAAGATTATTCCAGCCGGGTGCTCAAGCAATTGGAATACGTCGGCGTGATGGCGTTCGAGTTCTTTGAAGTCGACGGCGGCCTCAAGGCCAACGAAATCGCCCCGCGCGTGCACAACTCCGGTCACTGGACCACCGAAGGCGCCGAGTGCAGCCAGTTCGAAAACCATCTACGGGCGGTCGCCGGTCTGCCGCTGGGTTCGACCGCCAAGGTTGGCGAAAGCGCAATGGTGAACTTCATCGGTAAAGTGCCGGAAACTGAAAAAGTCCTGGCCATCGCCGATTGCCATCTGCATCACTACGGCAAGGCATTCAAGGTCGGCCGCAAGGTCGGTCACGCCAACCTGCGCTGTGCAGATCGCGAAACGCTGGCCGCGCAGATCCTCAAGGTCGAAGCGCTCATCGCCGAGTAAAAACAGTTTCATGTGGCAGCGGCGGAACCATTGCGGGGCCGCCGTTCTCTCATGGCAGGATGCCAAAGTCTGACTAGGCTTTGGCATAACCAACCAAATCAGAGGGAAATGCCATGGGAATCATCGGAACCATCTTTATCGGCTTGATCGTCGGCCTGCTGGCTCGGTTCCTGAAACCGGGCGATGACAGCATGGGCTGGATCATGACTATCCTGCTCGGTATCGGCGGTTCGTTGGCAGCCACTTACGGCGGCCAGGCCCTGGGCTTATATCAAGCGGGTGAAGGCGCAGGCTTCATCGGGGCACTGGTGGGCGCCGTCATCTTGCTGGTGATCTACGGCTTGATCAAAAAGAACTGATCCAAGCGACAAAGTCCTCTCGGCTGCGCAGCCCGGGAGGACTAGAATGCCCGGCGATTTCCTTAACCCTACCGGGCATTTTCATGCGACGTCTTCTGCTGACTCTTGTTTTACTGAGTACGGGCCTTGCCCATGCCGGCGAGCTGCCGGAAACCGACTGGCTCGAACTGATGCCCAAGTCGGACCAGAAAGCTCTCGAGGCCATGCCCGAAATCGACCACGACTCCCCGGAAGCCAATGGCACCTTCACTGAAAAAGGTGGCATGAAGCAGAGCAAGGGTTTGCCCGCGGTGATGTATTCCACCAAGACCGTAGCCTCGATGAACGACAAGGACATCCGTATCGGTGGTTATCCGGTACCGCTGGAGTCCGACGCCAAGGGCCGCAGCACATTGTTCTTCCTGGTGCCTTACCCGGGGGCCTGCATCCACGTACCGCCACCGCCACCCAATCAGCTGGTGCTGGTGCGTTATCCCAAGGGCCTGAAGCTGGATGACATCTACACGCCGCTGTGGGTGACCGGCACGCTGAAGATCGAGAAGGTCAGCAATGACCTGGCGGATGCGGCGTATGCGCTGGATGCGGCGAAGGTGAGGGTGGTGCAGGAGTCGGATTTGTAACGTTTGATTAGATCAGTTCGCGGGCAAGCCTCGCTCCTACAGGATCACACGGTCCTGTAGGAGCGAGGCTTGCCCGCGAAGCTTTTAAAGCGATTTGCTGCTGATGCTCACGCCCAGCGTATGACTGGCACCCGGTGCCAACGTCACCACATCACCCATCACATTCGCCGTTTCAATGCACAGCATGCGTTGCCAGCCATCGTCGGCCATGTCGCTGAACGCCGCGGCGCGCTCGGTCCACGGGTTCCAGATCACTGCCGAGCGTGAACCGGTACTGGTCAGCTCGATGCGTCGTTCCCAGGTCGGGTCGACAATGCTGAGCCGGGGCGGCGTATCGAGGTAGATGCGATCGGTTTCACCGGTAAAGTGCAAGTCACCGGACTGGGGCACGGTTTTCCAGTCGTCCAGCGTCTCGATATAGCTCAGGCCGTCCAGCCCTTCGACATGCACATGGCGCACATCGCTCACCGCGAAATAGCTGTGCAGTGCCTGGCTGATCGTAACGGTGTCGGTGCCCTGGTTGAGACTGGTCAGGCTGATATGCAGCTGCTCGTCCAGGCGAATGCTCAACTTCAGGTCGACCTTGTGCGGCCAGCCTGGCAAGCCGCCTTCGGGGCAGGGCAGGAGGAACTCGATCTTCAGGCTTTCGCCCTCGGCCTCGATGCCGCCCAATTCCCAGTCGATCGCCCGCACCAGCCCGTGAGCGGCGGCGGGTTCGTTGCCGGTGCGCATCGCCTGGACGCTCTGCGGGTTGCGCGCCAGGTTGCCGAACCACGGCCAGCACACCGGCACACCGGCGCGGATGCTTTTGCCCGCCTTGAAGACAGCCTCGTCGTTAAGCCAGATCAGCGGTGGCTGGCCAGCCAATTGATAGCTGAGGATGTGCGCACCTTGCTGGGCCACCAGCAATTCGGCCTGGCCGTGGCGGATGCGCCAGCAGTTCAGTTCATCCAGTTTGACGGCTTCAACGTTGGGCGTGCTCATGGGACAGCTCTCGATCAGTAACAATGACTGCAATGGACCACAAAACGCTTATCGGGTTTAGCGCAGCCCGGTTTTAACGTGCTCTGGGCGGAACCGAACGAGTACGGCCGCTGCCATCGATGGCGACAAACACAAACACCGCTTCAGTGACTTTGCGCCATTCGCTGGACAGTGGATCGTCGCTCCAGACCTCGACCATCATCTGAATCGAACTGCGGCCGATTTCCAGTGCCTGGGTATAGAAGGAGAGCTGGGCGCCCACGGCGACCGGAACCAGGAATGCCATGCGGTCGATCGCGACAGTGGCCACACGACCACCCGCCACCTTGCTGGCCATCGCAGTACCGGCCAAGTCCATCTGCGCCACCAGCCAGCCGCCGAAAATATCGCCAAAGCCATTGGTTTCGCGAGGAAGCGCGGTGATTTGCAGGGCCAGGTCGCCTTGCGGGATCGGATCTTCTTGTTCGAGCTCTATCATGCCGGGGGTGCCTCTGACCCGTGACTCTACGTGTGTATTTCAGTGAATAGCCGTCTTCAGGAAAAACGATTCATCCCCGAACATACTGCGTTCGTCACGTTTTTCGTCAGGCGCCTAAAGGGAAACTCTGCGAAATCGCCTATGAACCTGACAGGCGTTTTCGCACAGCAACCCTTGCAAGCTGTTACTTAATTGCGAGTATATCGGTCGGTAGACTCCGATACGACCATCCGGTTCTCATTTTGACCATCAAATACGCACCTCTATGTGCTTTTTCGAACAATTTGCTATCGTGCCGGTCCTGCCCGAGCCCTTGCCAGCGTTGTTGGGGCGGCAGATTGACTATAAGAGATGCCTTGCCATGACCACAGCGCCCTCGAGTATCGCGCAGCCTTCCCAATCCGCACGTCCTTTGACCCGCAACGATTACAAGACGCTATCGCTGTCGGCCCTGGGCGGCGCGCTGGAATTCTACGATTTCATCATCTTCGTGTTCTTTGCGACCGTGGTGGGCAAGCTGTTCTTCCCGGCGGACATGCCCGAGTGGCTGCGCTTGATGCAGACCTTCGGCATCTTCGCCGCCGGCTACCTGGCGCGGCCACTTGGCGGCATTGTGATGGCGCACTTCGGCGACCTGCTGGGGCGCAAGAAGATGTTCACCCTGAGCATCTTCATGATGGCGGTGCCGACCCTGATCATGGGCCTGTTGCCGACCTACGCGCAGATCGGCATGTGGGCGCCGATCCTGCTGCTGCTGATGCGGGTGATCCAGGGTGCTGCGATTGGCGGTGAGGTGCCGGGTGCCTGGGTCTTCGTTTCAGAGCACGTACCGCAGCGGCATGTCGGCTATGCCTGCGGCACCCTGACCAGCGGCCTGACGGCGGGGATCCTCCTGGGTTCCCTGGTTGCCACGGCGATCAACAGTATTTACACGCCGGTTGAAGTGGCGGATTACGCCTGGCGGATCCCGTTCCTGCTCGGTGGTGTGTTCGGTCTGTTCTCGGTGTACCTGCGCCGTTGGCTGCACGAAACCCCTGTGTTCGCCGAGCTGCAACAGCGCAAGGCCTTGGCCGAAGAAGTGCCGTTGCGCGCGGTGCTGCGCGACCATCGTGGTGCGATTGCCATTTCGATGCTGCTGACCTGGCTGTTGTCCGCCGCCATCGTGGTGTTGATCCTGATGACCCCGACCGTGCTGCAGACGGTCTACCACTTCGCGCCAACCACCGCGCTGCAGTCCAACAGCGTGGCCATCGTGTTCCTGAGCATTGGCTGCATCATTGCCGGTGCCTTGGCGGATCGCTTTGGCGCGGGGCGTGTGTTCGTTGTCGGTTGCACGGCGTTGCTGGCCAGTTCCTGGACCTTCTACCACAGCCTGGCCGATCATCCCGACTGGTTGTTCCCGCTGTACGCCCTGACCGGCCTGCTGGTGGGCACCATCGGTGCGGTACCGTATGTAATGGTCAAGGCGTTCCCGCCGGTGGTGCGTTTCAGCGGTCTGTCGTTCTCGTACAACGTGGCCTACGCGATTTTCGGTGGCCTGACGCCGATGATTGTCAGCCTGCTGCTCAAGGAAAGCCCGATGGGGCCGGCGTATTACGTGGCGGTGCTGTGCGGGGTCGGGATATTGGTGGGTGCGTATCTCTGGAAGAAGGGGCGCTGATCCACCGCTGATCGTTCCCGCGCTGCGCGTGGGAACGATCTGTCGCCAGATGCTGGCCTTTCATCCAATTGTCATATTTCAGCCATAGAGTGTTCACACGGCCTGCTGATACTTGGCCCCGAATAACACACCCTATCTGCTAGGAGTAAGGCATGAAACTGAAGCGTTTGATGGCGGCAATGACTTTTGTCGCTGCTGGCGTTGCGACTGCCAACGCGGTTGCCGCTGTTGACCCTGCTATCCCGAGCTACACCAAGACCACTGGTGTGTCGGGCAACCTGTCCAGCGTCGGTTCCGATACCCTGGCCAACCTCATGACCCTCTGGGCTGAGAACTACAAGAAAGAATACCCGAACGTAAACATCCAGATTCAGGCCGCCGGTTCGTCTACCGCGCCACCTGCGCTGACCGAAGGCACCGCTAACCTGGGCCCGATGAGCCGCAAGATGAAGGATAACGAGCTGCAAGCCTTCGAAACCAAGTATGGCTACAAGCCAACCGCTATCCCGGTTGCCGTGGACGCCTTGGCTGTATTCGTGCACAAGGACAACCCGATCAAGGGCCTGACCATGGCTCAAGTCGACGCGATTTTTTCCTCGACTCGCCTGTGCGGCGCCAAGACCGACGTCAAAACCTGGGGTGATCTGGGCGTGACCGGTGACCTGGCCAACAAGCCGCTTCAACTGTTCGGTCGTAACTCGGTATCCGGCACCTACGGCTACTTCAAGGAAGAAGCCCTGTGCAAAGGCGACTTCAAGCCAAACGTCAACGAACAGCCTGGTTCGGCTTCGGTCGTGCAGTCGATCAGCAGCTCGCTTAACGGCGTCGGCTACTCGGGCATCGGCTACAAGACTGCCAGCGTGAAAACCGTTGCCCTGTCCAAGAAAGAAGGCGGCGAGTTCATCGAAGACACCGAAGAAAACGCCCTGAACGGCAAGTACCCGCTGTCCCGCTTCCTGTACGTATACGTCAACAAAGCTCCGAACAAGCCTCTGGCCCCGCTGGAAGCCGAGTTCGTGAAGCTGGTTCTGTCCAAGCAGGGCCAGGAAGTTGTGGTGAAAGACGGCTACATCCCGCTGCCAGCCAAGGTTGCAGCAAAAGCACTGGCTGACCTGGGACTGCAAGAAGGCGGTACCGACGTCGCAAAAAAGTAAAACCCTAGGTCCGGGGTTCAGCCCGGGCCTGTAGGAGCGAAGCTTGCTCGCGAAAGCGGTGGTTCAGTCACCATTGATGTTGAATGTACTGACGCCTTCGCGAGCAATCTACGCTCCTGCAAATGCCGGTGCGCCGGCCCCCCAAATTCTCGCTCCGCTGCCGGTTTCACCGGGTGGCGGATTTGTTGCGTCACTGCACTGTCATCTTTCTGTCATACAGGATCGCTAGGGTGTGCGAATGAATGATCTGGCCAATTCCACAATGACTACAAATCCCCCCAAGCGAATTGATTTCAATACGCCTGAGCTGCAACGCAAGCGCCGCATCCGCGCGCTCAAGGATCGCCTGACCCGCTGGTACGTCCTGGTGGGCGGCCTCGCCGTTCTCGGTGCGATCACGCTGATCTTTTTCTTTCTCGCCTACGTGGTGATGCCCCTGTTCCAGGGTGCCAGCCTGACCGCCAAGGACGCCATCACGCCTGCCTGGATGCAAGATGCCGGCAAGCCGCTGATGTTTTCCCTTGAAGAACAGAACCAGGTCGCCATGCGGGTTTCCGACAAGGGCCAGGCACTGTTCTTCGACATCGACAGTGGCGCTGAACTCAAGCGCGTCGATCTGCCGGTGCCGGCGGGCGCCAGCGTAACGTCCATCGGCGAAGATCAACCCGGTCACCCGCTGGTCGCCGTGGGTTTTTCCAACGGTCAGGCGCTGGTGTTCCGTCACACGTATAAAGTCAGCTATCCGGACGGCAAGAAAACCATCTCGCCGGCCATCGAATACCCTTACGGCGAAACTCCGATCGCGCTGAACGAAGCGGGCGGTGCGCTGGAGCATGTCAGCCTCAACGTCAACGATTCGACCCTGATGCTGGTCGGCTCCACCGGTGCGCAACTCAATGTTCTGTCGCTGACCAGCGAAGAAAACATGATGACCGGCGAAATCACCAACGAGCAGATGCGCATCGACCTGCCGCAAATGACCGAGCCGGTGAAGAACATCTTCGTCGACCCGCGTCAGCAATGGCTGTATGTGGTCAACGGTCGTGCCCAGGCCGACGTGTTCAGCTTGCGCGACAAGAGCCTCAACGGTCGCTACAAACTGCTGGAAAACGGTGATGCCGAAATTACCGCCAGTACCCAGCTCGTAGGCGGCATCTCGCTGATCCTTGGCGACTCCAAAGGTGGCCTGGCCCAGTGGTTCATGGCCCGCGACCCAGATGGCGAGCAGCGCCTGAAGCAGATTCGCACCTTCCAGATGGGCACCACGCCAATCGTTGAAATCACCGCCGAAGAGCGCCGCAAGGGCTTCGTCGCCCTTGACGCCTCCGGCAAGCTTGGCGTGTTCCACAGTACTGCGCACCGTACCTTGCTGGTCGAGCAGGTGGTCGAAGGCCAGGGCCTGTTCGGCCTGTCGCCGCGGGCCAACCGCGTGATCGTGGAGGCCGGTGGCAAGTTGCAACCATTGCTGCTGGATAACCCGCACCCGGAAGTTTCGTGGAGCGCGTTGTGGAGCAAGGTCTGGTACGAAAACTACGACGAGCCTAAATACGTCTGGCAATCGACTGCCGCCAACACCGACTTCGAACCGAAACTGAGCCTGTCGCCGCTGACCTTCGGTACCCTCAAGGCCGCGTTCTACGCCATGCTGCTGGCCGCCCCCCTGGCCGTCGCCGCGGCGATCTACACCGCGTACTTCATGGCCCCGGGCATGCGCCGCAAGGTCAAGCCGGTGATCGAGCTGATGGAAGCGATGCCGACGGTGATCCTCGGTTTCTTCGCCGGCCTGTTCCTCGCACCTTATGTCGAAGGGCATTTGCCGGGTATCTTCAGCCTGTTGATGTTGCTGCCGATCGGCATTCTGGTCGCCGGTTTCACCTTCAGCCGCCTGCCGGAATCGATCCGCCTGAAGGTCCCTGACGGTTGGGAAAGTGCGCTGTTGATCCCGGTGATCCTGTTCATTGGCTGGCTGTCGCTGTACATGAGCCCGTACATGGAGAACTGGTTCTTCGGCGGCGACATGCGCATGTGGATCTCCCACGACCTGGGCATCACCTACGACCAGCGCAACGCACTGGTGGTCGGCCTGGCCATGGGCTTCGCGGTGATCCCGAACATCTACTCCATCGCCGAAGACGCCGTGTTCAGCGTGCCCCGTGGCCTGACCCTGGGTTCCCTGGCCCTCGGTGCCACCCCGTGGCAGACCATGACCCGCGTGGTGATCCTCACCGCCAGCCCGGGCATCTTCTCGGCGCTGATGATCGGCATGGGCCGTGCGGTCGGCGAAACCATGATCGTGTTGATGGCCACCGGTAACACCCCGGTCATGGAAATGAACCTGTTCGAAGGCCTGCGCACCCTGGCGGCCAACGTCGCGGTGGAAATGCCGGAGTCGGAAGTTGGCGGCAGCCACTACCGCGTGCTGTTCCTCTCGGCGCTGGTGTTGCTGTTGTTCACCTTCATCATGAACACCCTCGCGGAACTGATTCGTCAGCGTCTGCGCAAGAAATACTCGTCGCTTTAAGAAAGGTAGAAGTCTGTGAAACAGAACACCCTGAAAGGATGGTTCAAGAGCGGCGCCCCGGGCGTCTGGATCAGCGGTGGCGCGGTGTCCATCGCGGTCATCATGACCATTGGCCTGCTGGCAGTGATTGCCGTGCGCGGCCTGGGTCACTTCTGGCCGGCGGACCTGATCCACGCCAGCTACGACGTGCCCGGCCAGGCCAATCACCTGGTCATCGGCGAAGTGGTCCAGAAAGAAGAAGTGCCGCGTGCGCGTTTGAAGAGCGCCGGCCTGCCGGTGCCTGACGAAGGCCCGGAATTCATGACCCGCGAGCTGATCAAGGTCGGCAACCGTGACCTGAACGGCACCGACTTCACCTGGATCGTCGGCGAGTGGCTGACCAACCAGACGACGCCAGTCGAACTGATGGCGCTGGAACGTCGCGAGTGGGGCAATTTCTACGGCTACCTGGTCAACGTCAAGCAGGACGGCAAGGTGATTGCCGAAGGCGAGGCTGCATGGCCCGAGCTGCAGGCGCGGATCGACCGCGTGAATCAGCTGGCTGGCAAGCTCAAGACCCTGGAAAAAGTCGACATCGGCGCGATCAACGCCGGTCTCGAACGCATCCGCCTGCACGGCCGCAAGCTGGAACTGGAAGGCAAGCTCGACGCCGCTGCGCAAGCGGACATGGAATCCGAGCGCGCCGAGCTCAATGCCCGTTATCAGGACGTTGAAGCACGCCTGGCTGATCTGCACGCGCAGTTCAACCGCGACAGCCTCACCGCCCGCGATGCCAACGGCAAGGAAATCGAAATTGGCCTGGGTAAAGTGGTTCACGCCTACCAGCCGAACGCCATGGGCACCTTCACCAAGATCGGTTTCTACTTCAGCAAGGTCTGGGAATTCCTGAGCGACGACCCGCGTGAAGCGAACACCGAAGGCGGGATTTTCCCGGCGATCTTCGGCACCGTGATGATGACGTTGATCATGGCGATGATCGTGACCCCGTTCGGCGTACTGGCCGCGGTGTACCTGCGTGAATACGCCAAGCAGAACACCCTGACCCGGGTGATCCGCATCGCGGTGAACAACCTGGCGGGCGTTCCGGCCATCGTCTACGGCGTGTTCGGCCTGGGCTTCTTCGTCTACGTGCTGGGTGGCTCGCTTGACCGTCTGTTCTTCCCTGAAGCCTTGCCGGCGCCGACCTTCGGTACGCCTGGCCTGCTCTGGGCGTCGTTGACCCTGGCGCTGCTGGCGGTGCCTGTGGTGATCGTGGCCACCGAAGAAGGCCTGGCGCGGATTCCCCGCACCGTGCGTGAAGGCTCGTTGGCCCTCGGCGCGACCAAGGCGGAAACCCTGTGGAAGATCGTATTGCCAATGGCCAGCCCGGCGATGATGACCGGCATGATCCTCGCCGTGGCTCGCGCCGCCGGTGAAGTGGCGCCGTTGATGCTGGTGGGTGTGGTGAAGCTGGCACCGTCGCTGCCGGTGGACGGCAACTACCCGTACCTGCACCTGGACCAGAAGATCATGCACCTGGGCTTCCACATCTATGACGTCGGCTTCCAGAGCCCGAACGTCGAGGCCGCGCGGCCGCTGGTGTACGCCACGGCGCTGTTGCTGGTGCTGGTGATCGCGACGTTGAACCTGTCGGCCGTCTATATCCGTAACCACCTGCGCGAGAAGTACAAGGCGCTGGATAGCTAATCACGCCGCTCCTACGGGAAAACGGCAACACCACTGGCCCATTTTGTGAGGCCAGTGGCAATCGAACCGAATTTGTTAGCACAGGGAGCCTCCCATGCAGCACGAAGCACATACCCACGGCATCAACATGTCGGCCCTGGGTCGCGACAAACAGAGCCTGAGCCTCGAGCAGGAAACCGTGGCCATCGAAGTGCCGGGCCTGAGCCTGTTCTACGGCGACAAACAAGCGCTGTATGACGTCAGCATGAACATCCCGAAACAGCGCGTGACTGCCTTCATCGGCCCGTCCGGTTGCGGCAAGTCCACGCTGCTGCGCACCTTCAACCGCATGAACGATCTGGTGGATGGCTGCCGCGTCGAAGGCGCGATCAACTTGTACGGCAACAACATCTACCGTAAGGGCGAAGACGTGGCCGAGCTACGTCGTCGCGTAGGCATGGTGTTCCAGAAGCCGAACCCGTTCCCGAAAACCATCTACGAAAACGTGGTCTACGGCCTGCGCATCCAGGGCATCAACAAGAAGCGCGTACTGGACGAAGCCGTCGAGTGGGCGTTGAAAGGCGCGGCACTGTGGGATGAGGTCAAGGACCGTCTGCACGAGTCGGCCCTGGGCCTGTCCGGTGGTCAACAGCAACGTCTGGTGATTGCCCGTACCATCGCCGTGGAACCGGAAGTGCTGCTGCTCGACGAGCCATGCTCGGCACTCGACCCGATCTCGACGCTGAAAGTCGAAGAGCTGATCTACGAGCTGAAATCCAAGTTCACCATCGTCATCGTGACCCACAACATGCAGCAGGCCGCGCGGGTTTCCGACTACACGGCGTTCATGTACATGGGCAAACTGGTGGAGTTCGGCGACACCGACACCCTGTTTACCAATCCGGCGAAGAAGCAGACCGAAGACTACATCACCGGTCGGTACGGCTAGCCGTACAGCCGCGAGCTTCAAGCTGCAGGCGGCAAGAAGAAGCGGTGCGATTTCAGGACTTGTACATAACTGCTTGAAGCTTGCAGCTTGAAGCTTGCAACTTTCGCGGAGCGAAAAGATGATTAGTAAAGAAGGCCTTACCCACCACATCTCCCAGCAGTTCAACGCCGAGCTCGAGGAAGTGCGCAGCCACCTCCTGGCCATGGGCGGGCTGGTGGAAAAGCAGGTCAACGACGCGGTCACCGCGCTGATCGAGGCCGATTCCGGCCTGGCCCAGCAGGTGCGTGAGATCGACGACCAGATCAACCAGATGGAACGCAATATCGACGAAGAATGCCTGCGCATTCTGGCCCGTCGTCAGCCGGCGGCGTCCGACTTGCGCCTGATCATCAGCATTTCCAAATCGGTGATCGACCTGGAACGCATCGGTGACGAAGCGACCAAGATCGCCCGTCGCGCCATCCAGCTGTGCGAAGAAGGTGAAGCGCCGCGCGGTTACGTCGAGGTCCGCCACATCGGCGACCAGGTGCGCAACATGGTCCGTGATGCGCTGGATGCCTTTGCCCGTTTCGATGCCGACCTGGCGTTGTCGGTGGCGCAGTACGACAAGATCATCGACCGCGAATACAAGACCGCCTTGCGTGAGCTGGCGACCTACATGATGGAAGACCCGCGCTCTATCTCGCGGGTCTTGAGCATCATCTGGGTACTGCGTTCGCTGGAGCGTATCGGCGACCACGCGCGCAATATCTCGGAGCTGGTGATTTACCTGGTGCGCGGCACCGACGTACGTCACCTGGGTCTCAAGCGCATGAAGGAAGAAGTTGAAGGAACCAGCGGCGAAACCGCTAATGTTCCGGGCCAATCTGACGATAAGTAAGATTGCCCAATCAAAGCGCCCGGCCTATTGGCCGGGCGTTTTCGTTTGCGGTTCACGAATTCGAAAAGCAGCACCCGCGATCGAAAAATCCCGGAGTGACTGAGTTTCTGGCAATGTGCCATCAGTAAGACGGTAGGCTTGCCGGGATTTTTTAAAGGGGTTATGGATGAGTAAGGTCAGTGTGTTGGTCGTGGACGATGCCTCGTTCATTCGTGACCTGGTGAAGAAATGCCTGCGCGACTATTTCCCGGGCATGCGCATCGAAGACGCGGTCAACGGCCGCAAGGCTCAGTCGTTGCTGGCAAGGGAGGCCTTCGACCTGGTGCTGTGCGACTGGGAAATGCCGGAAATGTCCGGCCTGGAACTGCTGACCTGGTGCCGCGAGCAAGACAGCCTCAAAGGCCTGCCATTCGTGATGGTGACCAGCCGCGGCGACAAGGAGAACGTCGTCCAGGCGATCCAGGCCGGCGTTTCCGGCTACGTCAGCAAACCGTTCACCAACGAGCAACTGATCACCAAGGTCAAGCAGGCGCTGCACAAGGTTGGCAAACTCGACAGCCTGATGAGCGTGGCGGCCACCAAGACAATCTCGGCATTCGGTAACGATACCCTGAACGCATTGACCGGCAACAAGCCTGCCGTAAGCGCTCCGGTGGCCGCTGCACCGTCCCCGGGCTTGCTCAACAACTCGCCGGTGAAAGCCCAGGTGGCGGCTGTCGGCGGTGGGCGTGGCCAGGGTCAGCTGCGGTTGCCCAATGGCATCCAGCAGTGCGTGATCAAGGCGCTGAGCCTCAAGGAAGCGCTGCTGGTGGTCAAGCGTACCGACAACTTGCCACAGGTTCTCGACAGCGCCGTACTGGATCTGGAGCAGGGCGAGCGTGCCGAAGTGGCTCGCCTCAATGGCTACCTGCACGCCGTGGTGGCCCACGAACCCAAGCCCGACAGCGACTGGCTGCAGCTGACCTTCCGTTTCGTCGATCAGGACGCGCAGAAACTGGACTACCTCTCCCGCCTGATTGCCCGCGGTACCGCGCAGAAACATTTCATTCCTGGCGCGTAATTCCAGCTTCGCCTGCCAGGCCGCCTTCGCGGGCAAGCCTCGCTCCTACGGGTTCAACACCGACCTGCAGGAGCGAGGCTTGCCCGCGAAGAGGGCCTTGAAATTACCGTACATCCCTCTGAACATCTGCCGACTACCCGGGTCCATTGCAGCTGCTAGGCTCAATTCCAAACCTGACTCGACAGAATCCCCCCATGCTCGCGCGCCTGCTGTTGTTCTGTGGTCTTTTCATAGCCTCGACCGCGGCCATGGCCATGACCATCTACAAGTCCACCGATGCCAATGGCGTGGTCTCCTACAGTGACCGCCCCACGACAGGCTCCAAGGTGTTCACTTTCCAGGACCGCATGGACGAGCGCCTTGAGCGGCAGGTGTACCTCGTCATCACGAAGAAGGACGGCGTGGACAGCGTGTACGTGCGCAATGACCTGTATGCGCCGGTAGAGATCGAGTTGAGTTTCGCCGGGTTGAAGAACGTCAGCGGCGCGCCCAGTCGACCGATTCGCCGGGTGATGCCGTTGCGCAGCAGCATTCGCCTGGCGCAGCTCACGGCGACTAAGGCCGGGAGTCCGATTGCCTACATCCCCAAGTTTGAATATTCCCTGGGCGACCCCGCAGGCGCCTCCATGGCCTATCGCTACCCGTTGCCCTGGCGGGGCGGGCCATTCCGGGTCAGTCAGGGCGCCAATGGCCAATATAGCCACTTCGGCCCGAAGAACCGTTACGCCCTAGACATCGCCATGCCTGAAGGTACGCCGATCATTGCCGCGCGAGGCGGGGTCGTGATTAAAACCGAAAACAGTCAGAGCGGGCGTGGCACCGACGCGTCGGGCAATTTTGTGCGGGTGCTGCACGATGACGGGACCATGGGCGTGTACCTGCACCTGAAACAGGGCTCGGTGAGCGTTCGGGAGGGGCAGCGGGTGGCAGTGGGCAGCCCGTTGGCGTTGTCGGGCAATACCGGCAACAGCAGCGGGCCACACCTGCACTTCGTGGTGCAGCGCAATACCGGGATGGGGCTGGTGTCGATTCCGTACCAGTTCAATCAACCGGTCAATGCGTTGCCCAACTTTGCGTTGGGCAAGCAGTGAGGCCAATTAATCCAGCATCAACACCTTGGCCAGCACAATCTTCGGTCCTTTCATCTTCTTGATGATGATGCGCAGGCCTTCGACCTCCAGCACTTCTTCCTCTTCAGGAACGCGCTTGAGGCTTTCGTAGACCAAGCCTGCGAGGGTTTCGGCTTCAACGTGGTCCAGATCGATGCCCAGCAGGCGTTCGACCTTGAACAGTGGCGTATCGCCCCGTACCAGCAGCTTGCCTGGTTGATAGGCGAGGATGCCGCGCTCGGCCTTGCGGTGTTCGTCCTGGATATCGCCCACCAGCACTTCCAGCACGTCTTCCATGGTCAGGTAGCCAATGATGTTGCCGTCGGCCTCTTCGACCACGGCGAAGTGCGAGCCGCCCTTGCGGAACTGCTCCAGCAACTGCGACAGCGGCATGTGCCGCGACACGCGCTCCAGCGGGCGGGTCAGTTCGGCCAGGTTGAACGACTCGGGAATGTGGTCCAGGGCCGCCAGCTCAAGCAGCAGGTCCTTGATGTGCAGCAGGCCGACGAACTCCTGGCGCTCGCTGTCGTACACCGGGTAACGGCTGAACTTGTGGCGACGGAACATCGCCAGGATTTCCTTGAGCGGCGCGTTGAATTCCAGGGTCACCAGGTCTTCGCGGGAGTTGGCCCAGTCGACCACTTCCAGCTCGCCCATTTCCACAGCCGAGGCCAGAACGCGCATGCCCTGGTCGCTAGGGTCCTGGCCACGGCTCGAGTGCAGGATCAATTTCAGTTCTTCGCGGCTGTAATGGTGCTCGTGATGCGGGCCGGGTTCGCCTTGCCCTGCGATGCGCAGGATCTGGTTGGCGCTGGCGTTGAGCAGGTAAATGGCCGGGTACATGGCCCAATAGAACAGGTACAGCGGCACGGCGGTCCACAGCGACAGCAGTTCGGGTTTGCGGATGGCCCAGGATTTCGGGGCGAGTTCGCCGACCACGATGTGCAGGTACGAAATGATGAAGAACGCGGTGAAGAACGACACGGCCTTGACCACTTCGGCCGAATCTACGCCCACGGCACTCAGTACGGGTGCCAGAAGGTGCGCGAATGCCGGCTCACCGACCCAGCCAAGGCCCAGCGAGGCGAGGGTGATACCCAATTGGCACGCTGACAGGTAAGCATCGAGCTGACTGTGCACGGTGCGCAGGATGTGCCCGCGCCAGCCGTGTTGTTCAGCGATGGCTTCGACCCGGGTCGAGCGCAATTTGACCATGGCGAATTCCGCCGCAACGAAAAAGCCGTTGAGCAATACCAGGATCAGAGCAAAAAGGATCATGCCGAAGTCGGCGAATATTGTTGCGAGGGACAAGCCAGGGGAAGGGTCCATGATGGAGTTTTGCGGGTTCCGTGTATTCGAAAGGAAAGAAAAAAGTGCGCCTGAAAGACAGGCACAAGTCAGCCAATGTAGCGGCTGACTGGGCAATTGCCTAGTGGCGCGTGCTGGCCGGTATCAGTCGGCGGTGCTGATCACCCGGGATTTGCTGACCTGGGCCGGCGCGAAATGGCAGGTAAACGTGCTTCCGTGCCCCGGCACGCTGCTGATTTCCATCCGCGCGCGGTGACGCAACAGCACGTGCTTGACGATGGCCAGACCCAGCCCTGTGCCGCCAGTGTTGGAATTGCGGCTGGAGTCGACGCGGTAGAAGCGTTCGGTCAGGCGCGGCAGGTGTTTGCTGTCAATGCCGATCCCGGAGTCCTGCACGCTCAGGTGCGCGCCTTGCTCATCGCCCCACCAGCGAATGCGGATGTTGCCTTCGGCCTGGGTGTATTTCACCGCGTTGAACACCAGGTTGGAAAACGCGCTGCGCAATTCCGCTTCACTGCCCTTGAGCAGAATCGTCGGGTCGGCTTCCAGGGTGATTTTCTGGTTTTTCTGACCCGAGAGCTGTTGGGCGTCACCCTTGATCGATTGCAGCAAGCCGTCGATGGCCACCGGTTGGTTGTCCGACGGGTAATCGGTGGCTTCCAGTTTGGCCAGCAACAGCAGGTCGTTGAGCAAGGTTTGCATGCGCCCGCCTTGCTGCTGCATTTGCTGCAGGGCACGAGTCCAGCGCGGGTTCACTTCCTCGACGTTATCGAGCAGGGTTTCCAGATAGCCACAGATCACCGTCAGCGGCGTGCGCAGTTCGTGGGACACGTTGGCGATGAAGTCTTTGCGCATCTGTTCCAACTGATGGATACGCGTCACGTCGCGCACCAGCATCAGGTGTTCATTGTTGCCGTAACGGGTGATGTACAGCTGGATACGCATCCGGTCGTTGGTCGGCGAAGGAATTTCCAGCGGCTCGTTGTAGCTGTCCTGTTCGAAGTATTCCTTGAAGCGCGGATGGCGTACCAGGTTGGTCACCGGTTGGCCGCTGTCCTGGGGCGTCTTGAGGCCCAGCAGGGTTTCGGCGGCACGGTTCCACCATTCCAGGTTGCCGTCGCTGTCGAGCATGACCACCGCGTCTTTCAAGGCCGCGGTGGACTCCTGGACCCGGTCGATGACCGCTTGGAGGCGCCCGCGAACGCGTTGGTCGCGACGTTGCAGATGGTAGATGCTGTCGAACACCTCGCCCCACAGGCCGTAGCCGTCGGGAGGTGCTTCATCGGGTTTGTGCAGGCGCAGCCATTCGTGCAGGCGTAGCAGTTGCTTGAGGGTCCAGGCCAGGTAAACGCCAAGCCCCGCGGCGAGGCTCCAGCCGTAGTAGCCGGTGATCAGGCCGATCACCAGGCAGGCGGTGACCAGCAGCAGCATGTGGCGAATCAGGGTGCCATGCCAGTTTTGGTTCACTTGAAAGCGCGTCCTTGTCTACTTCTAAAACGGGGAAATCCGGGTCACGCTTTTGTTGAAAAGCGGTAACCGGTGCCGCGCACGGTTTGTACCAGGTTTTCGTAGGCATCGCCGAGGGCTTTGCGCAGGCGCCGGATGTGCACGTCTACGGTGCGCTCCTCGACATACACATTGCCGCCCCAGACCTGATCCAGCAACTGGCCACGGGTGTAGGCGCGTTCCTGGTGGGTCATGAAGAACTGCAGCAGACGGTATTCAGTCGGTCCCATTTCCGCCGGTTTGCCATCAATGGTCACGCGGTGGCCAATCGGGTCCAGCAGCAGGCCGCCAACTTCGATCGGCGCTTCGCCATCGGAAGGGCCGGCACGGCGTAGCACGGCTTTGAGGCGTGCAACCAGCTCGCGCGGGGAAAAGGGCTTGGTGATGTAGTCATCGGCGCCGACTTCCAGGCCCTGGATCTTGTTGTCCTCTTCGCCCTTGGCGGTGAGCATGATGATCGGGATATCCCCGGTCAGTTCGTCGCGCTTGAGGCGGCGGGCCAACTCGATGCCGGACGTGCCGGGCAGCATCCAGTCAAGCAGGATCAGGTCCGGTTTGCGGTCGACGATAATGGCGTGGGCCTGCTGGGAGTTCTCCGCCTCCAGGCAGTCATAGCCGGCCATTTCCAACGCAACGGCGATCATTTCGCGAATGGGCGCTTCGTCGTCGACGATCAGAATGCTCCTGCCAACCATGCGTTAATCCTCTTGTCATTTAACTGTCTTGCGCCGCATTAGATAACGGAATTATTGCAGTCGTGTGACAGTATTTTAGTTGGTCGGCGCTTGTCATGAACCCGGACTAAGCTCTAAGTCCGAATCCTGACAACCACAAACGGAAGGTTTCCATGAAACACATTGCTCAATCCTGGAAGGCTTTGCTGGTGACTGCTGCGCTAACGCTGCCGACCATGGCCTTCGCCGCCGACCCGGCGATGATGAAAGACGGCATGATGGTCGACCATAAGGGCATGACCCTGTACACGTTTGACAAGGACTCCGGCGGCAAGTCGATGTGTAATGACGAGTGCGCCAAGAACTGGCCACCGATGATGGCGCCGGCGGGTGCCACGGCCGATGGCAAGTGGAGCACGATCAAACGCGATGATGGCACGATGCAATATGCTTACGACGGCAAGCCGCTTTACACGTTCATCAAGGACAAGAAGCCTGGCGATATGACGGGCGACAAGATGAAAGACGTCTGGCACGTTGTTCACGAATCGCAGAAGTAACGGATTCGGCCCGGTTTGACTGCCCCGCTTTGCGGGGCAGTCATCGTTTTAGCGCAACCCGTAATCCAGCACGATCCCGACAAAAATCGCCATCCCGGCCCAGTGGTTGTGCAGGAACGCCTTGAAACAGCGCATCCGGTCCTTGCTGCGGGTGTACCAGAACTCCCAGACAAAACAGCCCGCCGCCACCGCCAGCCCAAGATGGAACCAGCCACCCAGCTCGAATTTCGACCCGGCCAGCAGCAGGCAGCCCAGCGCCAGTCCTTGCAGGGTCAGGATGATCACCCGGTCTGCCTCGCCAAACAGGATCGCCGTGGATTTCACGCCGATCTTCAAATCGTCGTCGCGGTCGGTCATCGCGTAGTAAGTGTCGTAGCCCACCGTCCACAGCAGGTTGGCGATCCACAGTAGCCACGCCGCCGCCGGCAGTTCGCCAGTCTCAGCAGTGAAGGCCATCGGCATCCCCCAGGAAAACGCCGCGCCCAGCACCACTTGCGGGTAATAGGTGTAGCGCTTCATGAACGGATAAGTGAAGGCCAGGGCCAAACCACCGAACGACAGCCAGATCGTTGCCGCATTGGTGCACAGCACCAGCAGGAAACTCAGGCCCATCAGTAATGCAAAGAACACCAACGCTTCTTTGGAGCTGATCCTGCCGCTCGGCAGCGGGCGCTGTTCGGTGCGTTTCACATGGCCGTCGACCTTGCGGTCCGCCCAATCATTGATCACGCAGCCGCCCGCGCGGGTCAGCACCACGCCGAGGACGAAAATCACGATGTTGGCCAGCGATGGCGAACCCTTGCCGGCAATCCACAGCGCCCACAGTGTCGGCCACAGCAGCAGGTAAATGCCGATCGGCTTGTCCATGCGCGTCAGCTGAATAAAATCCCAGGCCCGGGGATTCAAGCGGTTCAAGGACTTGAGCAGGCTCTGGTACATCAGCAGTTCTCCGGATGGGCGCGGGCGGCGCTCCACAGGGTCGGCAGGAAGATTTCGGCCACCAGTACACTCAAGGCGCCACGGTCGAAACGCGAGCGACGGCCCCACAGCTCAGGGGCTCGTACTTCCGCCGGCAACCAGGCTTGAGGATAGTGACAGACTTCGATGGCACGGCGCTGGAAGGCGTGATCGCAAAACAGCAGCTCGCCCAGGGACCGGCTGCCCAACTCGTCCATGTGCAAGCCGTCGCCCTGCAGTGCGCTGCGCGCCGCAACGCTACGGGCAAACACCAGGGCTTGCCCGTGACCACGCAAATACACCTCACGCACCCAGCCTTCACTGCCTTCGGCCAGGTCGAGCGTTGCGCATTCGTCCGCGCGAAGGGTCTGCCAGCCTTCGAACAACGGCGTGACGCTAAACGCATCATTCGTCAGATGAATGAGACGCCTGGTCAGTGAGCCATTATCGAACAACCAGTCGAGGATAGACGTGTCGGGGAGAGGCGTCAGTTGGCTTTGAGGGAGCCAGAGTGGGGGCGGGCAGGGGGATTCTGTGTGTTGCACAATGAGTCATTATTGGCAGCAAATGAGGCCGCGAGCTTACCATGTCAGCCACGAATTTTGATTGATGGGGCCGCCCATTGCGCCGAACAGGCTTGCATCTGTTGGGCCCGATCAGTAAAAAAACGCTTTGAGCTGGATGGCAGCGCAGTAACCATCGACCGTCCGCGCCGGCAATAGCCTGAATCCCGAGGAAATACCTGAATGAAAAAGTGGCAATGTATCGTCTGCGGCCTGATCTATAACGAAGCCGACGGTTGGCCCGATGACGGCATCGCGCCGGGCACCCGTTGGGAGGATGTCCCGGCAGACTGGCTGTGCCCGGACTGCGGTGTGGGCAAGATGGATTTCGAAATGATCGAAATCGCCGCCTGATCAACTAAGGAGTCATGCATGAACGCACCTGTCGTAATCGTTGGTACCGGGCTGGCTGGTTACAACGTCGCTCGCGAGTTTCGCAAACTCGACAGCGAGACCCCGCTCCTGCTCATTACCGCCGATGACGGGCGTTCTTATTCCAAACCGATGCTCTCCACCGGTTTCGGCAAAAACAAGGATGCCGACGGTCTGAGCATGGCAGAGCCGGGCGCCATGGCCGAGCAGTTGAAGGCCGAAGTGCGTACCCATACCCGCATCAGCGGTATCGACCCGGGCCACAAGCGCTTGTGGATTGGTGAGGAAGCGGTGATCTACCGTGACCTGGTCCTGGCCTGGGGCGCTGAAACCTTACGCGTGCCCATCGAGGGGGATGCAGCGGATTGCGTGTTCCCGATCAACGACCTGGAAGACTACGCGCGCTTTCGCGCGGCAGCGGCTGGCAAGCGTCGGGTCTTGTTGCTGGGTGCCGGCCTGATCGGCTGCGAGTTCGCCAACGACCTGACTCTGGGCGGCTACGAGGTGCAACTGGTTGCACCGTGCGAACAGGTCATGCCGACCCTGTTGCACCCAGCGGCGGCCGCAGCGGTCCAGGCCGGGCTGGAAAGCCTGGGTGCGCGCTTCCACCTCGGGCCTGTGCTCAATCGCCTGCAGCGGGTTGCTGGCGGCCTGGAAGCCCATCTTTCCGATGGTCAGGTCATACCGTGCGACGTGGTGGTGTCGGCCATTGGCCTGCGTCCGCGCATCGACCTGGCCGCCGCTGCCGGCCTGCAGGTCAATCGCGGCGTAGTGGTTGACCGTCACCTGCAAACGTCCCACGCCAACATCTACGCCCTGGGCGACTGTGCCGAGGTCGATGGGCTGAATTTGTTGTACGTGATGCCCCTGATGAGCTGTGCGAGAGCGCTGGCCCAGACCCTCGCCGGCAACCCGACGGTGGTCAACTATGGCCCGATGCCGATCACCGTCAAAACCCCGGTGTGTCCATTGGTGGTATCCCCGCCGCCACGGGGTGCGGAGGGCGTCTGGACCGTCGAAGGGCAGGGCGCTGACATCAAGGTTTTATGCCGCGATAACAACGGCAAACTGCTCGGTTATGCCCTGACAGGTGCGGCCGTGATGGAAAAACTCGCCCTCAACAAAGAGCTTCCGGCACTGCTGGCGTAAATACCGGTCGTTCTGTCGGAATCACCCCCCTTTTGCCCAAACATTGGCCGCGCCGACACTGGCGCGGCTCCTCACTGCGTGCCATCCTCACTCCCGTCGGCCGCAGAGTAGAGCACCTGCGGCGCTTTGGGCGCTGCTCCACAGAGAGCGGCACGGACATAACAACAAAAAACCGTCAAAGGGGCTTCACTAATATGCGCAAACCAGAACTCGCCGCAGCCATTGCTGAAAAAGCAGATCTCACCAAAGAGCAGGCCAACCGCGTCCTCAACGCCGTACTTGAAGAAATCACCGGCGCCCTGCACCGCAAAGACAGCGTGACGCTGGTCGGTTTCGGCACCTTCCTGCAACGCCACCGCGGTGCCCGCACCGGCAAAAACCCGCAAACCGGTGAGCCGGTAAAAATCAAGGCCAGCAACACTGTTGCATTCAAGCCGGGTAAATCGTTGAAGGATAGTGTTAATCCGTAATCTGTTTCCCGAACCTGCTTTGCGGGGGAGCGGATTGAAGAATGGGCACGCCAATGAGATTGGGTGCCCATTTTTTTATGGAGCGCGAGGGTCGCGCATTGCGTTGTAGGAGCCAGCTTGCTGGCGATAGCGGTGCGTCCCAGTGTTTTGAAGGAAATTTCCGACGGGTATGCAGGGGAACAATCAAAAGATCGCAGCCTACAGCGGTTCCTACAGGAATGTGTTTCCTCTGGTGCAGGATCGGCGCATGGGGGATTTCGCCGGTTACCGTTGTGTTGATGGCCAAGGCGCCCTATCGCCAAACAGCGGGTTTTAAATTATTAAACGCGGCTGGAAAATGATTAATTCCCTTACAAAGTTGAGGAAGCATCCGACGCTTTTTTAAGGTTGGCCGTCGGAAGCGCGGCGGTTAGTTTGGTCACTCCCAATATTCCTCGGAGTTGCACCATGCCCAAGGTCAAAGAATTGCCCGCCGGATTAGAAAGCGTTAGCACTACCCCGTACATGTCCGCGACTTCAAGAAAGTTGCACCATGCCGCCACCCGCGCCCTGGACCATTACCTGAAACCCAATGCCCTGGTCATGACCGGGGCTCATCCACCCGGTGCGATCTTTGTCGTGGCGCCTGACATCGACAACGAGACGCTATTAGCCCACGCCTGTGAGTCGTTGGCTTCAGCCAACGTGATGGCGAGTGAAATCGCCGCAATGCTCGAGGGGGCGCACCGCAGTACGATGCTGGCGCTTCAGCAGGTGATCATGCTCGGTGAGTTGGCGGTAAATCGAGTGCTGGATAACGTCGCCCCACCACACCCTGTCTAAGTCCAGGAAAGGCAGGCTTTCGTCAGTGACTTGGTAGTCATCGGCGTCAAAAAACCTGGCATCTCCTCCAAACGTAACTGGAAGGTGGCGTTCTGGAATTTAATCGCTACACTGCGCCGGCCGTTCATTTTTCTTCTGAGGCTTGCGCATGAAATTTCGTTTTCTGCTGTGGATGCTGGGTTTGTTGATGGGTAAGGCCAGTCGGACCAATCCGGCGTTTCAGCAGCAGCTGGGTGATAAAGAACTGGTGTTTCAACTGCAGACTCTGGACGGGAAAGTAGCGCGGCACTTCCGGGTGAAGGATCAGCGCATCACCAGCAAGGCGGGTGTGTATGCCGAGCCGGCGTTTGCGATTGCTTTCAAGGATGCGGCCTACGGCTTTGCCACGATGCAGGCCAAGAACAAACAGTTGGCGTTCATGACGGGGATTCAGGACAAGTCGATCCAGATCAAGGGCAATCCGGCGCTGGTGATCTGGTTCCAGGGGCTGACCAAGTATTTGAAGCCGAAGAAGGCTAAGCCTAAGGCTTGAGTTTTTTCAGTTGGACCGAATTGGGTTCTTCGCGAGCAGGCTCGCTCCCACAGGGATTTTGGTGATCCCTGTGGGAGTGAGCCTGCTCGCGAAGCTTCTAAGCTTGGCTGAACTGCGAAGCCAGTTCGCGCAGTAACACTTCAGCCTCAAGCACTTTGCTGGCGACGTCTTCTGCTTTGGCACGGCTCAGACCGAGGCGTTCGAGCAAGGCGTCTGGGATATCTTCGTCCGGTCCCGAACCTATGCCGCGGCTGCGCAGCAGGCGCACCGCCAGGCAAACCAGGTTCGGGTATTCGGCGTAGGGGCCGTCGTAGCCTGGATCGTGCTGGAAGCGCAGCGCGGTGGTGAGTTCCTCCGGCATGTCCCAGTAGCGCATCAGCCATGAGCCGATCTGTTCACGGCTGATGCCGAGCAGGTGTTGCTCCACAAAGCTGTGGCACAGGTGCGGGTTGACCTCCATGTGCCTGCAGATCAGCGAGAAGTGTGGCGGGAACACGTGGGCCAGCAACAGGTAGCCGAAGTTGTGCAGCAGGCCCGCCAGGTAGGTCAGGCCCGCTTCCGGGCGCTGGGTGCGGGGCATGGCCCGGGTCAGGCCGTCGATGACCGCGGCGGTGTAGATCGATTGCTGCCAGTACGGAGTGCTGTGTTGCGGGCGGTCCTTGGGCAGGCTCAAGGTTTTGCCCAGGGCCAGGCCCAGCGCCAGGTTGATCACCAGGTCGAAACCCAGTACCCGGACGATCGCGTCTTCCACCGAGCGAATCTTGCCCGGTGAGGCGTAGTACGGCGATGCGGCCCAGCTCACCACTTGTGCGGCAAGGGCCGGGTCGGTTTCGACCACGCCGGTAATGTCGTCGATAGTGGCGTTAGGGTCGACGCGCAGCTTGATGATTTTCTGCGCCGTTTCGGCCAGCGGTGGGATCTCGATGGTCGCTTCCAGTCGTTGCTGGATACGTCGCGCGGTGAACGCCTGGACGGCCTGGGAGATTTCCTCGCGGTCATCGTCAGGGCGATCGAGGTTGGGGCGGATGCTGCTCAGGTTCTCGCCGAAATTGGCGGCGCTGGCCTTGGTCAGCATGGACCTGAAGGCTTCACTGCTGATTTCCAGCAGCACGCCCGGCTCACCCGAATTGACCAGCACCACAGGCTCGCGCAACAGGCTTTCTTCATACAGGCAGGGCGAGCTGGTCAGCGATGGCAGGCCCGGCAGCAGGCTCAGGCTGTGTTTGCCGAGCATTTTCTGCAGGCGCTCGGTCGACACGGCGGTAAGGCGGCGGCCTGTGAGTTCGGTCAGGCGATTGAGGTCCAGCAATTGGCTCTGCGGATACAGCACCATCAGCGCGCCGACGCTGTCATCGAGCAGCACGGCCTGGACTTTGCGCGCGGCGTTCAGGCCGTGATGGTCGAGCACTTCTTCGAAGGCTATGCCCATTTTGTCCAGCAGCAGCCGAATGACCGACGGAGCGTGCGGAGCAGCGGGTGCGAGGGCAACTTCGGTCATGGTCTGTATCCGTTCCAAAACAATTTCAGGAGTATAACCAGCTTGCTCAAAACCATGGCCTGGAAACTGAGACGCTGCTCACACTTGGCCGTATTGCTGCCCATGGCGCAGCCAGCGGTCGAGTAACGGGCTGACATGGTCGGGCCAGCGTTCCAGCAGGGCCTGGGCGGCGTCGCGTACGGCCGGCAGCAGGTCGGCGTCGCGCATCAGGTCGGCGACCTTGAATTGCAGCAGGCCGGTTTGCCGCGTGCCGAGCATTTCGCCAGGACCGCGCAGTTCGAGGTCTTTTTCGGCGATCACGAAGCCGTCGTTGGTTTCACGCATGATACCCAGCCGCTGACGCCCGATTTGCGACAACGGCGGATGATAAAGCAGCACGCAATGGCTGACCGCGCTGCCCCGCCCGACGCGCCCGCGCAGCTGGTGCAGTTGCGCCAGGCCCAGGCGTTCCGGGTTTTCGATGATCATCAGGCTGGCGTTGGGCACGTCCACGCCGACTTCGATCACGGTGGTGGCGACCAGCAGCTGCAGGTTGCCAGCCTTGAATTGGGCCATCACTTCGGCTTTTTCGGCAGGTTTCATGCGGCCGTGAATCAGCCCCACTTTCAGCTCGCCGAGGGCCGCGGTGAGGTCTTCGTAAGTGGTTTGCGCGGCCTGGCAGGTCAATTCTTCCGACTCTTCGATCAGCGTGCATACCCAGTAGGCCTGACGCCCTTCGGCGCAGGCACCGCGGACCCGCTCGATGACTTCGACGCGCCGGGTGTCGGTGATCAGTACGGTATTCACCGGGGTTCGGCCAGGCGGCAGTTCATCGAGGATCGAAGTATCGAGATCGGCGTAGGCGCTCATGGCCAGGGTACGAGGGATCGGTGTGGCGGTCATGATCAGCTGATGCGGGCACATGCGCCCACCGACACCTTTCTGTCGCAACGCCAGGCGTTGTTGCACGCCAAAACGGTGCTGCTCATCGATGATCACCAGCGCCAGGTTCTGGAACTGCACCTCGTCCTGGAACAGCGCGTGGGTGCCGACCACCATGGGGGCGCCGCTGGCGATCTGCTCCAGTGCGGCCACGCGGTTTTTGCCTTTGAGCTTGCCGGCCAGCCAGGCGACTTCGAGGCCCAGCGGCTCGAGCCAGCGCTTGAAGGTGATGTAGTGCTGTTCGGCGAGAATCTCGGTCGGCGCCATGAGCGCAACCTGATAACCCGCTTCCAGGGCCTGCAGTGCGGCAAGGGCGGCGACCACGGTTTTACCGGCGCCGACGTCGCCTTGAATCAACCGCAGCATTGGTTCGTGCTGACTGAGGTCGTAGGCGATTTCGTTGCCGACCCGCTGCTGTGCGCCCGTGGGACTGAAGCCGAGATTGGTCAGGTATTTGGCCGGCAGTCGCGTGGCCTTGGGCATCGCCGGTGCGCGCAACGAGCGCATGCTCTCGCGCAGGCGTTGTTGGGACAGTTGATGGGTCAGCAGTTCTTCGAAGGCCAGGCGGTGCTGGGCCCAGTGATGACCCAGGGCGAGTTCGTCGACATCGGCATCGGCAGGCGGGTTGTGCAGGTAGCGGATCGCATCGGCCAGCGGCGCCAGTTGGTAATCGCGGGCCAGTTCCGTCGGCAGCCAGTCGGGCAGGCTGCTGGGGCCGAGCAGGGTCAGGGTTTGCAGGCACAGCTGGCGCAGGCGCTGTTGGGTCAGGCCTTCGGTGAGCGGGTACACCGGGGTCAGGGTTTCATCCACGGGCGGTGGTTCGTCGCCGGTGATGGCGCGGTATTCCGGGTGGTAGATTTCGAGGCCCGACGCACCGGGCCGCACTTCGCCATAGCAGCGAATCCGCGTGCCGCGCTTGAGGCTTTCTTTCTGTGCATTGCTGAAATGATAGAAGCGCAGGCTCAGGCCGCCGGTGCCGTCCTGCATGCGCACGACAAGGCTGCGGCGCCGGCCCATGACCACGTCCGCGCCGCTGACGGTGCCTTCGACGACGGCGTCCTGGCCGGGACGCAGTGCGCCGATCGGCACCACGCGAGTGCGATCCTGGTAACGCAATGGCAAATGAAACAGAACGTCCTGGAGATTCTCCAGGCCGACCTTGGCCAGTTTTTCGGCCATGGCTTCGCCGACACCCTTGAGTGCCGTCACCGACACTTGCGACAACTCGGTCATGGCGTGGCTTAACCGGCCGTTACCGGTGCGGCGGGTTTGGCCACCGAGCACAGGCGAATGGAGTCAGCGAGAATTTCAATGGCCTTGGGTCGCGGGAAGCTCGCACGCCAGGCAATGGCTACGGTGCGGAATGGCACCGGCGCCGACAGTGGTCGAACCTCGATCACGCCGGGGGCGTAGTGATGGCTATCGACCGCCGACAGCGGCAATATTGAAATGCCGAGGCCGGAGGCCACCATGTGGCGGATGGTTTCCAGCGAACTGGACTCCACCGTGGTGTGCTTGGCGCCGTCGTTGCCCTTGGCCAGTGTCGGGCAGGCTTCCAGTACCTGGTCGCGGAAGCAATGCCCTTCGCCGAGCAGCAGCAGGCTCTTGTCGTTGAGCAGGTTGGCGTCGATGGATTCTTTCTGCGTCCATGGGTGCTGAGCCGGCATCAGGACATAGAACGGCTCGTCATAGAGCTGCAAGGTCAGCACGTCGGCTTCGTTGAACGGCAGGGCGATGATGATCGCGTCGAGTTCGCCGTTGCGCAGTTTGTCGCGCAGCACATGGGTGAAGTTTTCCTCGATGTACAACGGCATCTGCGGGGCAACCCGGTGCAGTTGTGGAATCAGGTGCGGGAAAAGGTATGGGCCGACGGTATAGATCGCGCCAACCTTGAGCGGCGCGGTCAGCTGGTTCTTGCCCGCCTGGGCCAGTTCGCGGATGCCTTGGGCCTGTTCGAGCACTTTTTGCGCCTGGGCGACGATACCTTCGCCGACCGGGGTCAAGCGCACGGCGCTTTTGCTGCGCTCAAAGATCAGCACACCGAGTTCGTCTTCAAGCTTTTTCACGCCCACCGACAGGGTTGGCTGGCTGACGTGACAACGCTCGGCGGCATGGCCGAAGTGTTGTTCTTGGGCGAGGGTAACGATGTAGCGTAATTCTGTGAGGGTCATAGCAAGCGTCCATGAAGTTGCGGGCCAAGCATACCGGCTGCAATCGATAGACGCACGTTATCAGAAGGTATGTGGCGTGTGACACAGGGCAATTGCGGTTTGGCGTTTCCAGATAGGCAAAAGGCACCTTTCGGTGCCTTTTGCAGGTCCAGTGGCCTGGGTTGCCGGTGTGATTAACGCCGACGTTTGTCGATCGAGTAAACAAAGGGCGCAACGATTTCGATGGAGCCGTTGGTCAGCATGTCGGCCGGTGGCTTGGGTAGCGGCTGGGCACGGCGGATCATGTCCAGGGTCGCCCGGTCCAGATCGGCCGTGCCTGAAGCGCCAACCAGTTCGAATGACAGGACGTTGCCTTCGGAATCCACCACGAAACGCAGACGGTTCATGCCTTCCTTGCCCCGTGCCTGTGCACTGGCCGGGTACTTTTTGTACTTTTGCAGGTGCGCCAGCAATGCGCCTTGCCAACTGGCCTTGGCCGCGACTTGAGCGGCGGAAGGGCCAGGTGCAGGCTGGGCGGATTTCTCCGTCGGCGCCTGGGTCGGCTGCGTGTCGGCGGGTTTCTCTTCCGACGGTTTTTCCTTTGGCGGATCAGGCTTCTTCTCTACCGGTTTGGGCGGCTGAGGCTTCGGCTTGGGTTTTACCGGCTTGGGCACGGCAATCTCGGCCTTTGGCGCTTCGGCAAGCTTGGGTATCGGCAGTTCTTCAACCGGAGCGGGCGGCTGCGGTGGCGTGACGACCTTCGGCGGTGCAGGCGGTGGCGGGGCGGGAAGCGGTGCCAGTTCGACTATCATTGCCTGGGGTGGCAATTCGATGGGCGGGTGGGCGTTCCAGTTCACGGCCAGCGCGATGGCCAGTGCGTGAACGCCCAGCACGATGGCCAGGCTACCGCTGTAACGCGTCAGCTTATGGCGCGTAGTGATCATTTCTTGGCTGCCGTCTCGAGTCCGACCAGGCCGACCTTGAGGTAACCGGCGGCGCGCAGATTGTCCATTACGCTCATCAGGTCGCCGTAATCCACACCTTTATCGGCCTGGAAGAAGATCGTCGTGTCTTTCTTGCCCTGGGTCCTGGCGTCGAGCGTGGCGCCAAGTGCTTCGGCCTTCACTTCGTCTTCACCGAGGAACAGGCGCTGGTCAGCCTTGACGCTCAGGAACACCGGTTTCTCCGGCCGTGGCGCCGGCTTGGCGGTGGACGCGGGCAGGTCGACCTTGATATCCACGGTGGCCAGCGGGGCTGCCACCATGAAGATGATCAGCAACACCAGCATCACGTCGATGAACGGCGTGACGTTGATTTCGTGGTTTTCGGACAGATCGTCGTCTGCCCCTTCTTTCAAATGCAGGCCCATGGCCGATTACCCCACTTTCACCATGTGCGGATGTGAGCTGCGCTCAGGCTGGTGGTCGAGGTCGCGGCTGACCAGCAGCAGGACCTGTGCCGACGCGTCGGAGACCTGAGCCTTGTAACCGGCGATGGAGCGGGCGAAGACGTTGTAGATCACCACCGCGGGGATCGCTGCCACCAGGCCCAGAGCTGTGGCCAACAGGGCTTCGGCGATGCCGGGGGCGACGACGGCGAGGTTGGTCGTCTGGGTCTTAGCGATGCCAATGAAGCTATTCATGATGCCCCACACGGTACCGAACAGACCGACGAACGGCGCGGTGGAACCGATGGTGGCGAGCACGCCGGTGCCGCTGCTCATGTTGCGACCGCAGGCCGCTACCAGGCGCTCAAGACGGAAGCTGACGCGTTCCTTGATGCCTTCTTTCTCACGGCTGTTGACCGAAAGGCGCATCTCTTCGAGGGCGTCATGGACCAGCAGGTTGGCCAGGGTGCCTTCCTTTGCCGCAGTGGCGCTGGCTTCCTTGAGGGAGGCGGACTTTTTCAGTTGGGCGATTTCCCCGCGCAGACGACGCTTGGCGCCCATCAACTCAAGACCCTTGGCGATCCAGATGGTCCAGGTGATGATCGAGGCGATGGCAAGGCCAATCATCACGATTTTCACGATGATGTCGGCGTTCTTGTACATGCCCCACGGCGACAGGTCATGGGCCATGCCCAGGGTGTTGTCGGCCTCGAGGACTTCGGGAGCGTCTTCACCGATCGTGTCTGCCGGTACTGCCTGGGCAGGATCGGTCGCGACCGGCGTCACAGCCGGGGCAGCGTGGTCGGCCTGGGCAGGTGCGGCGGCGGCAGCCGGTGCGGTGGGGGCTTGCGCATCAGCAAAGGCGGCGGTTGGCGCCAGCATCAGGCTGAATAGCAGGGCGGCCACCGCGCTCCAGGCGCGAGGTCGTTTGGTTGGCGAAGCGGAGAGTTGAATACGTGTCATGCTGGGCCGGACCTGAAGGAAAAAGACGGTTAATGTTCTTCCAGGCCTCGTAAGGCCGAGAACAAAAGTGGTCCGCATTATTGCAAGTAATTCTTGTTAACAGAAGTAATAGCGTCTCTTTTTTTCCTGCATTGCTAGCCGCTCGTCCACTGGCAGCGCTGGTTTGTCCATTTTCAAGGAGAGTTTCCTGATGTCCGCACCCTCTGTTTTGATCGCCGGTTGCGGTGATGTCGGCAGTCGCCTGGCCACGCAGTTGTTGGCTGGCGGGTGGGAAGTCCATGGCCTGCGCCGTGACGTTTCACGCCTGCCCGACGGGGTTGTCGGAGTAGCCGGCGACCTGTTCAACAAGGACTGCCCGGCAACTTGGCCGGTCGGTGCGGTGGATTACCTGGTGTACTGCGCGGCCGCCACCGATCACGATGAAGCGGGTTATCGGGCCGCTTATGTCCAGGGCTTGCAGCACGTGCTGGAGTGGTTGGACGACTATGGTCAGGTGCCCAATCGCTTGCTGTTCGTTTCCAGTAGCAGTGTCTACGGCCAGCAGCAGGGCGAGTGGATTGATGAGGCTTCGCCAACCGTGGCGGCGTGTTATTCAGGGCGGGTGATGCTTGAAGCGGAGCAGATTGCTCTCAATAGCGGCATCCCGGCCAGTATCGTGCGTCTGACCGGTATCTACGGACCGGGTCGTGAGTGGTTGCTGACCCAGGTACGCCGGGGCTATCGCGTTGCGGTCGATCCACCGCTGTACGCCAATCGTATTCATGCCGATGACGCGGCCGGGTTGATGGCTTGTCTGCTGGAGGCGGACCGGCGTGGCGTGGCACTGGATGACGTCTATATAGGCGTTGATGACGCGCCCGCAGCGCTGGCTGATGTGGTGGGCTGGTTGCGCGAGTATATGGGTGTGACCGAATGGGCGGACGACGCCACTGTGCGCCGCACCGGGAGCAAGCGTTGCAGCAATGCGCGGGCGAAGGCGTTGGGCTGGACGCCGAAGTATCCGAGTTTTCGCGAGGGTTATGCGGCGATTATTGAGGGGCGTTGCTGACTTATAAACGCCACAAGCCCCTGTAGGAGCGAGCTTGCTCGCGAAAGCGGTCTGATAGGCAACACATTTGTTGACTGATACGGGCCTCTTCGCGAGCAAGCTCGCTCCTACAAGGGGGGGTGTTGCTTACTGTTTTTCCAGCAGCCACTTGCGATTGCCCGGTGTGTACTGGGGCATTTCGTCTGCCTGGGCGGTATTCACTGCTTGGAAAATTTCCAGTTCCTTGCCTTTGCGCGCGAAGATCCAGGGGTTTCCCTGTCCGTTGAGTTGCAACCACATGTTGTCGTTGCCACCGCTCATCGACGCACAGTCACCCGCCAGGCACAGGGCATAACGATCGGCTTCCGGCAGGCCGATGATCTGGCCGTCGGCCTGGAACTGCACGCTATTGCCTTCGCCGGGGCCGCTGACGACCTTCCAGCTACCACCCATGTACGCCGAGTACAGTGCGCGTTCGAAGCTGGCACCCATCGGTGCGCCATCCGGAACCGGAATCAGCGCGCGGTCGAAGACCTGTTCGGGTTCGTTGTCGCTGGCGGCCTGGCTCAGTTGCTTGCCGTCACGCTTGAGCTCGCTGGCAGAGCTGCCATAAAAGTCGACTTTCCAGGCGCCGGACTGTTCGCCCAGCAACTTGCCTTCGACATTTTCAAAACCATTGGTGTAGCGGGCCTGACTGGCCTTGGTGTTGACGTCCCACTCCAGGTTCGGACCATAGGCCTGGAGGGCTTCACGCAGGGGGCCGCCTTTGGCTGCAGCATCGATCGCCGCCTGGTTGATCCAGGTGCCGCTGATATCACGGTCGGCAGGGTTGCTGGCACAACCGCCCAAAAACAGGGCGAGCAGCGAGAGAACAAGCGCTTTGCGCATGGTGGAATCCTTTCAGACTTTCTTTACTGCAGAGCGGTCGGCGCAGCCATTGGCTGCGCCAGACGCATTACTCGATGACCAGGATGGCATCCATTTCAACCTGCGAACCCTTTGGCAGGGCCGCTACGCCAATGGCGGCGCGTGCTGGGTAAGGCTGGTCGAAGTATTTGCCCATGATCTCGTTGACCTTGGCGAAATGGCTCAGGTCGGTGAGGAAGATGTTCAGTTTGACGATGTCCTTGAACGAACCACCAGCGGCTTCGGCCACGGCCTTGAGGTTCTCGAACACCTGGACGGTCTGGGCTTCGAAGCCTTCGACCAGTTCCATGGTTTTTGGGTCCAGAGGGATCTGGCCCGACATGTAGACGGTGTTGCCAGCCTTGATCGCCTGGGAGTAAGTACCGATGGCGGCCGGGGCCTTGTCGCTGGTGATAACAGTCTTGGTCATGAATGACTCCTTGTAATGGATGGGTGGCTACGCGCGCATGCGGGTGATACGGATCACCCCGGTCAGGGCGCGCAGTTTCTTGATCACGCGGGCCAGGTGCACACGGTCGTGCACGCTGACCACCAGTTGGACCACGCTGATGCGACCATCGCGTTCATCCATGCTGATTTTTTCGATGTTGCCGTCGGCCGCGTTGACGCTGCTGGCAAGCAGGGCGATCAGGCCGCGCTGGTGTTCCAGCTCGACGCGCAGTTCGACGTTGAATTCGCCGGTGACATCCTTGGCCCACGAGAGCTGGATGCATTTTTCCGGGTTGTGGCGGATTTCGCTGATATTGCGGCAGTTGTCCAGGTGCACGACCATGCCTTTGCCTGCGGACAGGTGGCCGACAATCGGGTCGCCCGGGATCGGTGTGCAGCACTTGGCATAGCTGAGGACCAGACCTTCGGTGCCGCGGATCGCCAACGGACCTTCGGGGCTGGGTAACTGCTCGCCTTCGCCAAGCAGGCGTCGGGCGACGACGTAGGCCATGCGATTGCCCAGGCCGATGTCTTCCAGCAAGTCCTCAATCAGTTCGAGGCGATACTCGGCGAGCATCGCCTTGACGCGTTCGGCCGGGATTTTTTCCAGCGAACTGTCGAAACCGTTGAGCACCTTGTTCAGCAGGCGTTCGCCCAGGCTGATGGATTCGGAGCGGCGTTGCAGTTTCAGCGCATGGCGGATATGGGTGCGCGCCTTGCCGGTGACCACGAAGTTGAGCCACGCCGGGTTCGGCCGTGCGCCCGGAGCGCTGACGATCTCAACCGTGGAGCCGCTTTGCAACGGTTCGGACAGCGGTGCGAGACGACGGTTGATCCGGCAGGCAATGCAGCTGTTGCCGACGTCGGTGTGCACCGCGTAGGCGAAGTCGACCGCCGTGGAGCCCTTGGGCAGCTCCATGATCCGGCCTTTGGGCGTGAACACGTAGACCTCGTCCGGGAACAGGTCGATCTTCACGCTTTCGATGAATTCCAGCGAGTTGCCGGCCCGTTGCTGCATTTCCAGCACGCCTTTGACCCACTGGCGGGCACGGGCGTGCGTGCCTTTTGGCTGCTCGTCGCCGCTGGATTTGTATAGCCAATGGGCGGCAATGCCGTTGTTGGCCATCTCTTCCATTTCACGGGTGCGGATCTGGATCTCGATCGGAACACCGTGCATGCCGAACAGCGTGGTGTGCAGCGACTGATAGCCGTTGGCCTTGGGGATCGCGATGTAATCCTTGAAGCGCCCCGGCAGTGGTTTATACAAGTTATGCACAGCACCCAGCACGCGGTAGCAGGTATCGACCTTGTCGACGATGATCCGGAACGCGTAGACGTCCATGATCTCGTTGAAGGCTCGACGTTTGCCGCGCATCTTCTTGTAGATGCCGTAGAGGTGTTTCTGCCGACCGCTGACCTCGCCCTGGATGCCGTCGATGGCCAGGCAGTGGCTGAGGGATTCTTCGATCTTGTTGACGATTTCCTTGCGGTTGCCCCGGGCGCGCTTGACCGCCTGGTAGATTCGCGCGGAACGCATCGGGTGCATGGCCTTGAATCCGAGGTCTTCGAATTCTATGCGGATGGCGTGCATGCCCAGCCGGTTGGCGATGGGTGCATAGATTTCCAGGGTTTCCTTGGCGATGCGCCGGCGTTTTTCCCCGGACAGCACTTCCAGCGTGCGCATGTTGTGCAGGCGGTCGGCCAGCTTGACCAGGATCACGCGAATGTCGCGGGCCATGGCCATGGCCATCTTCTGGAAGTTTTCAGCCTGGGCTTCGGCCTTGGTCTCGAAGTTCATCTGGGTCAGTTTGCTGACCCCGTCGACCAGTTCGGCCACGGTTTCGCCAAATTGCGCTTGCAGCGCTTCCTTGGCAATGCCGGTGTCTTCGATGACGTCATGCAGCATGGCCGCCATCAGGCTCTGATGGTCCATGTGCATGTCTGCAAGAATATTCGCCACCGCGAGTGGATGCGTGACGTACGCCTCGCCGCTACGGCGGCGTTGGCCGTCGTGGGCTTGTTCGGCGTAGAAATACGCTCGGCGGACCAGGTTAACCTGGTCTTTGCCGAGGTAGGTCGATAAGCGATCGGCGAGGGCGTCTATGCTCGGCATGATGACTCCTGCCGCAAGCTGTGTTCCCGCGCCGTGCTACGTCGACCAGGCATAGGCTTAGACGGCCTCGTTGGACTCGTCCTCGAATGCAGCGAAAAGCGGTTCATCTTCAACGATTTCGGCTTCGGCGATAGCTGCGTAGTCGATCAGGCCTTCAGCGATTTCACGCAGGGCGACGACGGTAGGCTTGTCGTTTTCCCATGCTACTTTCGGCTCTTTGCCGCCGGTGGCCAGTTGACGGGCACGCTTGGTAGAGAGCATGACCAGCTCAAAGCGGTTATCCACGTGTTCTAGGCAGTCTTCAACGGTTACGCGGGCCATGGTCTTCCTCGTAGCAAATGCAATATGCGCGCTGCCCGGATGGGCGAGCGGACTCAACAGTTTAAAAAAACACCAGCGATTAGGGAAGCGCTGATTTTTTGACCAAGCCCTTCAACGCGCTGCAAGTGCCAATGTAAAGCCCTTGCAGCTGTTTTGGGAAGAGCTCTTTAGCCGAGCAATTCAGCCAGTAATTTGCCAAAACGTTGCTGCTGGCGTTTCTGTTGCAGCTGATTGGCGCGGAAAATCGCCTTCAGGTCGTCCAGCGCGTGGGCAAAATCGTCGTTGATGATCAGGTAGTCGTAGTCGACGTAGTGGCTCATTTCGCTGACGGCTTCACGCATACGGCCTTCGATGATCTCGTTGCTGTCCTGGCCGCGGTTGTCCAGGCGCTGGCGCAGGGCCTCCTGGCTCGGCGGCAGGATGAAGATCGAACGTGCCTGGGGCATCAGCTTGCGCACCTGCTCGGCGCCTTGCCAGTCGATTTCCAGGATCAGGTCGTGGCCTTCGTCCAGCGTCTGCTGCAGGTGGCTCTGCGAGGTGCCGTAGAGATTGCCGAACACTTCGGCGCGCTCAAGGAAATCGCCGTGCTCGATCATCTTCACGAACTCTTCGCGCGAGACGAAGTTGTAGTTCACGCCGTCCACTTCGCCCGGACGCATGGCACGGGTGGTGTGGGAAACGGAAACCTGGATCTGCGGCTGGGCGTCGATCAAGGCCTTGACCAGGCTGGTCTTGCCGGCGCCAGAAGGCGCGGAAATGATGTAGAGGGTGCCGGTGCTGTGGGTCATGGGGTTTGCCTTACTCAATATTCTGCACTTGTTCGCGCATCTGCTCGATCAACACCTTGAGGTTGACCGCCGCCTGGGTGCTGCGCGGGTCGAAGGCTTTGGAGCCCAGTGTGTTGGCTTCGCGGTTGAGCTCCTGCATCAGGAAGTCGAGGCGCCGCCCGGCGGCACCGCCGGACTTGAGTACCCGGCGAACTTCGATAATGTGGGTGCTCAGGCGATCCAGTTCTTCGGCGACGTCGCTTTTTTGCGCGAGCATGACCATTTCCTGCTCCAGGCGCTGCGGGTCCATTTCGGCCTTCATGTCGGCGAAGCGGTCGAGCACTTTCTGGCGCTGGGTGGCGAGCATCTGCGGAACCAGCTCGCGCAGGGTCACCACGTCTTCTTCAATGGACGTCAGGCGGTCGTTGATCAACCGTGCCAGTTCCGCGCCTTCGCGCTCACGGCCGGCCTTGAGCTCCTTGAGGCCCTGGTTGAACAGTGCCAGCGCTTCGGCGTTCAAGGCTTGCGGGTCGGTGGCGTCGCCAACCAGTACGCCGGGCCAGGCCAGAACTTCCAGTGGGTTCAGCGCTGCCGGGTTCTTGATCAGGTTGGCGATGGTCTCGGCGGCGGCGACTAGTTGCGCGGCGCGCACCTGATCGATCTGCAGCGCTTTGCCGGTGTTTTCTTCGGTGAAGCGCAGGGTGCATTCGAGCTTGCCCCGCGATACGCCTTGGCGCAGGGCTTCACGTACCGCACCTTCGAGGTCGCGAAAGGACTCCGGCAGGCGCAGGTGGGGTTCCAGGTAGCGGCTGTTGACCGACCGCAGTTCCCAGCTCAGGGTGCCCTGGACGCCGGCTTTTTCGACGCGGGCGAAGGCGGTCATGCTGTGCACCATGGCGGTACCTCGCAAGGCAGATCGGCGCAGAACCGTGGTTCCGGGAATCCGATATCAATGAATTAAAGCCGACTGGCAGCAAAGGCGCAGGATTGTAGCGCAGTGGCGCGGATGCGCCCAAACACAGGGTGTGACAAAGAGCGGCAGGCCTGCGCCGGCGTGCAGTGCAGAGCCTTCGGTCGTCGGCAAATTTTTTAGAAGTGCCCAGTGGCGGTCGTCGGCTCTATAATGCTCCGCAGTTTTCCGTCCCCAGTACAGGTATTCCCTATGATACGTCCAAGTGGTCGCGCTGCCGATCAGCTCCGCTCGATCCGCATCACCCGCAACTACACCAAACACGCCGAGGGTTCTGTGCTGGTCGAGTTCGGTGATACCAAGGTCATCTGCACCGTTAGCGTTGAACCGGGCGTACCGCGTTTCCTGAAAGGCCAGGGCCAGGGCTGGCTGACCGCCGAGTACGGCATGCTGCCACGTGCCACCGGCGAGCGTAACCAGCGTGAAGCCAGCCGTGGCAAGCAAGGCGGCCGTACGCTTGAAATCCAGCGCCTGATCGGCCGTTCTCTGCGCGCTGCGCTGGACATGACTAAGCTGGGCGACGTCACCCTGTACGTCGACTGCGACGTGATCCAGGCAGACGGTGGCACCCGTACGGCGTCGATCACCGGTTCTATGGTCGCGCTGATCGATGCCTTGAAGGTGATCAAGAAGCGTGGCGGCCTGAAAGGTGGCGACCCGGTCAAGCAGATGATCGCTGCTGTTTCGGTGGGCATGTACAAGGGCGAGCCTGTGCTCGACCTCGACTACCTGGAAGACTCGGCCGCCGAGACCGACTTGAACGTGGTGATGACCAGTGCTGGCGGCTTCATTGAAGTTCAAGGTACTGCCGAAGGCGCGCCGTTCCAGCCTGAAGAGTTGAACGCGATGCTGGAGCTGGCGAAAAAAGGCATGAACGAGATCTTCGAGTTGCAAAAGGCTGCATTGGCCGACTGACCGGCCGCTCCAGGCAAGGAGGACACCACCATGAGTGACGAACAACTGCCGCTGCCCACGCCGAGCCAGGAGGTGCGTCAGTGGGCGATGTTCTGTCACCTGTCCGCCTTGTTGGGGATCTGGATTCCGTTCGGCACGCTGATTGGTCCGCTGATTCTCTGGCAATTGAAGCGCGAGATGGACCCGTTCATCGACGCCCAGGGCAAGGAGGCACTGAACTTCCAGATTACCGTCGCCATTGCCTCCGCCATCTGCTTCCTGCTGATGGTGGTGATCATCGGGTTCTTCCTGTTCGGACTGGTGGCGATAGGTGCGCTGGTGCTGGCGATTATTGCCGGGGTGAAAGCCAATGAAGGGTTTCCTTATCGGTACCCGTTTACCTGGCGATTGATCAAGTAACGTTCAATTTTCACTTGTAGCGAGCCCGCTCGCACCCACAGAAGTAAAGCAGAAGCAGCGGCAGCCCAAGGTAATAAGCAAATGCCCCGATAATTCGGGGCATTTTCGTTTGTTGCATCAAATAATGTTTCAAGTTGTAATTTATATTTTCTGGTTGTAACAACTATTATGGCAAGTACTGCTGAGTTAATACATTTTTAGTCACAACTGTAAAGTGTCGATGTTGCACTTATGCTTGGCAATAAGTCAGGGTGATTGATAAAGTTGCCCTCACGAAATATTTCAAGAAATATTTTGATATATTCAAACCATTGAAGGTCCTTGAATCCACCATCAATCAGTGTTGAAGAATTCAACCTGTTCAAGAGGCGTGTCCAGGTAAAAAGTTCGCCCCTGAATATATATCCAAGAATAAGTGAAAAATGATTCAGCTCGATTTTTATGGAACATTGGTCGCCGCCTCCCTGGTACTGTTATTGGGTCGCGGGCTTGTCACACGTGTCGGTTTTTTACGCGCCTACAATATTCCCGAACCTGTAGCGGGTGGCCTGGTGGTTGCCTTGGTTCTCCTGGCCTTGCGCAGCTTCGATGTTCAAGTCCGGTTCGACACTTCGTTGCAGACCCCCTTGATGCTGGCGTTTTTCGCCACCATTGGCTTGAGCGCCGACTTCGCCAGCCTGAAGAAGGGCGGGCGCGTCGTGGGGATTTTCATTCTTGCGGTCACCGGGCTTCTGCTGGTCCAGAATGCCATGGGTATCGGTCTTGCCAGTCTGCTGGGGCTTGATCCTCTGATGGGCCTGCTGACAGGCTCGGTGACCCTGGCAGGCGGTCACGGCACAGGCGCTGCCTGGAGCGCGACATTCAGCGAGAAATACGGCCTGGCTTCGGCTTCCGAGCTTGCGATGGCCTCTGCGACCTTCGGCCTGGTGCTGGGCGGTCTGATTGGTGGGCCGGTCGCCCGCTTGCTGATCAAGCGAGTACAGGTACCCGGTTGCGTTGAGCAAACGAGGCCGCGCGCGCCAAAGGGCTTTGAACAACCGAACAAGGAACGCTCGATCACGCCCTTCTCGTTTATCGAGACTCTCGCGCTGATCGCCGTCAGCTTGCTGGCAGGTAATCTTCTCAATGGGCTGTTGCTCGGCAGTGCATTCGAGTTGCCGACTTTCGTTTGTGTGTTGTTCGTCGGTGTTGTTCTGCGCAACGGGCTTTCGGCACTTGGCTTGTATCAGGTGTTTGAGCGCGAAGTTTCGGTACTGGGGAATGTAAGCTTGTCGCTGTTCCTGGCAATTGCCCTGATGTCGCTCAAGCTGTGGGATCTGGCATCGCTGGCTTTGCCGATCTTTATCATTCTGGCTGTGCAAACGTTGGTCATGGCGCTGTTCGCGATTTTTGTGACGTTCAGAGTCATGGGCTGTAATTATGATGCGGCAGTACTGGCGGCGGGGCATTGCGGTTTTGGACTGGGTGCCACGCCAACGGCCATCGCCAACATGCAAGCGGTGACACAGCGTTACGGGCCTTCGCAGATAGCGTTCCTGGTGGTGCCAATGGTGGGCGCTTTCTTCATCGACATCATCAATGTCATCGTGATCAAGTTGTACCTGGCCCTACCGTTTTTTGCCGCGGCTTGAGGCTCGGATCAGCGGGCACTCCTGAATAGAGCGTATAAAAAATGCCCGTATCTTGCGATACGGGCATTTTTTTAACCGCCTATCAGACTGCTCAGTGAAGATCACTCAGATGGTCAGCGTCCAGTCGTAGTCCACGATCAGCGGCGCGTGTTGCGAGAACCGTGGCTGACGTGGCAGGCGCGCGCTGCGTACGAAGCGGCGCAGGCCCGGAGTCAGGATCTGGTAATCGAAACGCCAGCCGAGGTTGAGCATTTCGGCCTGTTCGTTATCCGGCCACCAACTGTACTGGTCGCCTTCGCGGCTGACTTCGCGCAGGGCGTCGACATAGCCCATGTTGCCGACAATCTCGTCCATCCAGGCACGTTCAGGCGCCAGGAAACCCGGAGATTGCTGGCTATCGCGCCAGTTCTTGATGTCCAGCTTCTGTTGCGCCACATACAGCGAGCCACAATAAATGTACTCGCGGCGTTTGCGCCGCTGCTTGTCCAGGTATTTGGCGAAGTCGTCCATGAGCTTGAACTTCTGGTTCAAGTCCTCATCGCCGTTCATCCCGGAAGGAAGCAGCAGGGTTGCAATACTGACTTTGTCGAAATCTGCTTGCAGGTAGCGCCCGTAGCGGTCGGCCGTCTCGAAACCGAGACCACTGATGACAGCCTTCGGTTGCAACCGCGAGTACAAAGCCACGCCGCCTTGGGCGGGAACTTCGGCGTCGCAGGCATAAAGGAAGTATCCATCCAGTTGGAAGGCTGGATCGTCCAGTTCAAAGGCGGAGGCACGGGTGTCCTGCAGGCAGATGACGTCGGCATTCTGTGCCTGCAGCCAACTGAGCAAACCTCGCTCGACTGCAGCCTGAATACCATTGACGTTCACACTGATGATCCGCATAAATGGCCCCAAAAATCGCGTGCGTGTATGATACACGGCGTCAACCTAATTAGCTAAATCCGTGGTATTTGGGGTTTTTTTCATGCAAGCGTATCAGCGCGATTTCATTCGTTTTGCCATCGATCGCGGCGTTTTGCGCTTCGGTGAGTTCACCCTGAAGTCCGGGCGCACCAGTCCTTACTTCTTCAATGCGGGCCTGTTCAACTCGGGTTCGGCCCTGGCGCAGCTGGGTCGTTTCTACGCCGCAGCCATTGCCGAAAGCGGAATTGCCTTCGATGTCCTGTTCGGCCCGGCCTACAAAGGGATCCCTTTGGCGGCGACCACTGCAGTGGCATTGGCCGAGCATCATGGTCGTGACCTGCCATGGTGCTTTAATCGCAAGGAAGCCAAGGCTCACGGTGAAGGCGGTAGCCTGGTCGGCGCTCCGCTGACCGGCGATGTGCTGATTATCGACGATGTGATTACCGCTGGCACCGCGATCCGTGAAGTGATGCAGATCATCGCCTCCCAGGACGGCGCCAAGGCAGCCGGCGTGCTGATCGCCCTGAACCGTCAGGAGCGTGGCAACGGTGAGTTGTCGGCGATCCAGGAAGTGGAGCGTGATTTCGGTATTCCGGTGATCAGCATTGTTTCGCTGAACCAGGTGCTGGAATTCCTGGCTGATGATCCGCAGCTCAAGCAACACCTGCCAGCCGTGGAAGCGTACCGCGCCCAATTCGGCGTCTCATAATACGGGCCTGTAGGAACGCCGCCCGCTCGCTCCTGCAAGGGAACGCGCAGGCAAAAAAAAGACCCCGCTCAGCCTGGCTGAGCGGGGTCTTTTGGTTTGCGCTGTTGCTTATGGACGCTTGCGATTGCTGATCAAGGTGCCCACACCGGTATCGGTGAAGATCTCCAGCAGAATCGCATTCGGAACCCGGCCATCAATGATCAGCGAGCTGCCCACGCCGCCCTGGACCGCTTCCAGTGCGCAACGGATCTTTGGCAGCATGCCGCCATAGATGGTGCCGTCGGCAATGAGGTCATCGACCTGCTGCGTGGTCAAGCCAGTCAGGACCGTGCCCGACTTGTCCATCAGGCCCGCAATGTTGGTCAGCAACATCAGCTTCTCGGCTTTCAACGCCTCGGCCACCTTGCCGGCCACCAGGTCGGCGTTGATGTTGTACGACTCGCCATTGGCGCCAACGCCGATTGGCGCGATCACTGGGATGAAATCACCTTTGACCAGCAGGTTCAGCAGATCGGTGTTGATGCCGACTACTTCGCCGACATGGCCGATGTCGATAATTTCCGGGGTGGTCATCTCTGGCGTCTGGCGGGTGACGGTGAGTTTCTTCGCACGAATCAGCTCGGCGTCCTTGCCGGTCAGGCCGATGGCGCTGCCGCCGTGACGGTTGATCAGGTTGACGATGTCCTTGTTGACCTGGCCACCGAGGACCATCTCGACCACGTCCATGGTCGCGGCATCGGTAACGCGCATGCCGTCGACGAAGTGGCTCTCGATCGACAGGCGCTTGAGCAGGTCACCGATTTGCGGGCCGCCGCCGTGAACCACGACCGGGTTGATACCCACGGCCTTCATCAACACGATGTCGCGGGCGAAGCCGGTTTTCAGCTCCTCGCTTTCCATCGCGTTGCCGCCGTATTTGATCACCAGTGTCTTGCCGACATAGCGGCGAATGTAAGGCAGCGCTTCGGACAGGACCTTGGCGGTGTTGGCGGCGGCTTCGCGTTCGAGGGTCATTCAGGGCTCCGGGTGAATCAGAACGGTAGTTGGAGATCAGGTGCAACACGCTTCAACTGGACGTGGAAAACGTCCTTGATGCGTTGCAATTCAGCCTCGTCATCGGCCTCGAAACGCAGGACCAGCACCGGTGTGGTGTTGGAGGCGCGAACCAGGCCCCAGCCTTTGGCATAGTCGACTCGCACGCCGTCAATAGTGGTCAGGTCGGCGCCTTCACCCCACTTCGCGTCGTGCAATGCATCAATGATGCTGAATTTGCTCTCTTCGGTCACATGGATATTGATTTCCGGCGTAGAAATATCGTTCGGGAAGGTCGCGAACAACTCTTCGGCGGTGGATTTTTCCTTGCTGAGGATCTCCAGCAAGCGTGCGGCGCTGTAGATGCCGTCGTCGAAACCGAACCAGCGCTCCTTGAAGAAGATGTGTCCGCTCATTTCGCCGGCCAACAGGGCGCCGGATTGTTTCATTTTCTTTTTGATCAGCGAGTGGCCTGTCTTCCACATCAGCGGACGACCGCCGTATTGCTTGATCAGCGGAATCAGGCGGCGGGTACATTTGACGTCGAAGATGATTTCCGCGTCGGGGTTGCGTGCTACCACATCCTTGGCGAACAGCATCAGCAGGCGGTCCGGGAACACGACGCTGCCGGTGTTGGTGACCACGCCCACGCGATCGCCGTCGCCGTCGAAGGCCAGGCCCAGGTCAGCATTGGTTTCCTTGACCTTGGCAATCAGGTCTTCCAGGTTTTCCAGCTTGCCCGGATCCGGGTGGTGGTTGGGGAAATTGCCGTCTACGTCGCAGAATAACGGGATGACTTCGCAGTTCAGGGCTTCGATCAGTTGTGGGGCAATCACACCGGCCGCGCCGTTGCCGCAATCGACCACGACTTTCAGACGGCGGGCGAGTTTGATGTCCTGAACGATTTCAGTGTTGTAGCGGTCGAGGATCTCGACCTTGGTGATGCTGCCCTTGCCGCTGCTCAGGTCGTTGTTCTTGAGGCGGTCATGCAGGGCCTGGATCTGTTCGTTGGCCAGGGTGTCGCCGGCAATGACGATCTTGAAACCGTTGTAGTTCGACGGGTTGTGGCTGCCGGTGAGCATCACGCCGGATTTGCCGGCCAGTACGTTGGCGGCGTAGTACAGCGCTGGCGTTGGCACCAGGCCGACATCGCTGACGTGGCAGCCGCTGTCGGCCAGGCCTTGGATCAACTGTTCAACCAGCTCCGGGCCGGACAGGCGACCGTCACGGCCAACGGACACATTGGGTTCATCCTGGGCCAGACTCTGGGCACCGATGGCGCGACCGAGCCAGTAAGCGGTTTCGGCGTTGAGAAATTCCGGGACGGTGCCGCGTATGTCATAGGCGCGGAAAATGCTGTCGGGGAACTTGGGGGCAACGCGCACTGGGGTGCTCATCTGGGGAAATGCTCCATATTGAAAGTGGCTGGACCTGCCTGCGAATGACTCGTCGGCAGGTTCAAACTGAAAGGTATGACGGCGTTTTTCGCGCAGAGTTCGTGGTGCGAAAAGGCCATGCCAGCGACGCGAGCGGTGTTTTGCCCGCTCAATCCCTTGATATCAGGCTCATAGAGAGTGAATTAGTGGCTGCCGGAATGACCGAAACCGCCGGTACCACGCTGGGTTTCGACGAACTCTTCAACCATCTCGAAATGCGCCTGCACCACCGGCACCAGCACCAGTTGCGCCAGGCGCTCGCCGACGGCCATGGTGAAGTCGGTCTGGCCACGGTTCCAGCAAGAGACCATCAGCGGTCCCTGGTAGTCGGAGTCAATCAGCCCGACCAGGTTACCCAGCACGATGCCGTGTTTATGGCCCAGGCCGGAGCGCGGCAAGATCAGCGCCGCCAGGTTGGGGTCGCCGATGTAGATCGACAGGCCAGTGGGGATCAGTACCGTTTCACCCGGCTTGATCACGATGTCCTGTTCCAGCATGGCGCGCAGGTCGAGGCCGGCGGAGCCTGGCGTGGCGTACTGAGGCAGCGGGAATTCGGTACCGATGCGGGGGTCGAGGATCTTGGCTTGCAAAGCGTGCATGTAAATTAAACCTGGTTCAGACGTTCGGCGATAAAAGTGATCAGCTGGCGAGCAATCTTGCTCTTGCTGGTCTGGGCGAAGAGTGTGGCGTGAAGTTCACGGTCGATCACGCTGCAGGCGTTTTCTTCGCTGTTGAAGCCAATGCTCGGGTTGGCGACGTCGTTGGCGACGATCAAATCGAGGTTCTTGTCTTTCAGCTTGCGGGCAGCGTAATCGAGCAGGTGTTCGGTTTCGGCGGCGAAACCGACACTGAACGGACGATCGGGGCGTGTGGCGATGCTGGCCAGGATGTCCGGGTTGCGCACCATTTGTAGCAACAAGCCGTCGCCGTTCGTAGGATCTTTCTTGAGTTTCTGTGGTGCTACGACTTCCGGGCGGTAATCCGCGACCGCTGCCGAGGCGATAAACAGGTCGCAAGGAATCGCGGCTTCGCATGCGGCGAGCATGTCGCGGGCGCTGACGACGTCTATGCGCGTAACGCGGTCCGGGGTCGGCAGATGCACAGGACCCGTGATCAGGGTGACGCGGGCGCCGGCTTCAACCGCCGCTTCGGCCAGGGCAAAGCCCATTTTTCCGGAGCTGTGGTTCGTGATGTAGCGCACCGGGTCAATGTTTTCCTGGGTCGGGCCGGCGGTGATCAGCACGTGTTTGCCGGTCAGTGCCTGACGCTGGAAGCAATCTGCCGCACATTGAGCCAGCTCCGTGGCTTCGAGCATGCGCCCCAGGCCGACGTCGCCGCAGGCCTGGCTGCCGGAGGCCGGGCCGAAAGCCTTGATGCTGCGGCTTTCGAGGGTTTGCAGGTTGGCCTGGGTGGCCGGGTCGCGCCACATGGCCTGGTTCATCGCCGGAGCGACGGCAACCACTGCGTCGGTGGCCAGCACCAGCGTGGTCAGCAGGTCATCGGCAATGCCCTGAGCCAGGCGCGCGATCAAATCTGCGGTGGCAGGTGCGATCAGCACCAGATCGGCCCATTTGGCCAGTTCGATGTGGCCCATCGCCGCTTCGGCCGCCGGGTCCAGCAGGTCCAGGTGAACCGGATGCCCGGACAGGGCCTGCATGGTCAGCGGGGTTATGAACTCGGCGCCGCCACGGGTCATGACCACGCGCACTTCGGCGCCCTGATCGATCAGGCGGCGAACCAGGTCGGCGCTCTTGTAGGCAGCAATACCGCCGCCCACGCCCAGAACAATGCGTTTCCGATACAGCCGCTGCATAGGCCTGCCTTTCATTTTCGTTGATGACTGCGTTGCGATACCCCCTCCCCAGGAGTGAAATCGCCCGCAAAAAAGATGGGCTACGATATCACAGCGACCGCTACGGAACAGCGGCGCCCACAGACAGGGAGGTGCTATGAGTATTCGCGATTGGCCGGCGTCGGAACGGCCGCGAGAGAGGTTGCTTGAACAGGGCCCGGGGAGTCTTTCGGATGCCGAGTTGCTGGCGATATTTTTACGCACCGGCGTGGTGGGTAAAAGTGCCGTAGATCTGGCGCGACACCTGTTGAATCAGTTTGGCAGCCTGCGTTTACTACTGGAGGCCGACCAGGAAACGTTCAGTAAGCAATTGGGGCTCGGGCCAGCGAAATTCGCGCAGTTGCAGGCTGCTCAAGAAATGAGCAGGCGCCATTTGGCCGAGCGTGCGCGCGAAAAGTCGGCACTGGAAAATCCGCAGGCGGTACGTGAATACCTCAAATCGATGCTGCGACATGAGCCCCACGAGGCGTTTGGTTGCCTGTTTCTCGACTCCAGGCATCAGGTGTTGGCTTTTGAGGTGCTGTTTCGCGGCTCGATCGACAACACCAGCGTTCATCCGCGGCAAGTGGTCAAGCGTGCACTGGCTCACAATGCGGCGGCACTGATCCTCTGCCACAACCATCCGTCGGGCAACACTGACCCCAGCCAGGCCGACCGGCTGCTGACCAAACGCCTGCAAAAGGCGCTGGACCTGATCGATGTGCGGGTGCTTGACCATTTCATCATTGGCGATGGCAACCCGCTGTCGATGGCGGAATACGGATGGATGTGAACCCCTGTAGGAGCGGTAATTATTTGATGTTGACCTTCGAGTAGTCCTGCCGCCCGAACGGGCTGACCGAGTAACCCTCGACACCCTTGCTGGTCAGGGCGAAGGCGGTTGGGTGCGCCAGGGGCAGCCACAATGCCTGTTGCTGGATCTGCGTCTGGGCCTGTTCGTAGAGTTTGGTGCGCACACCTTGCTCGCCGGTGGTCTTGCCGGCGCCGATCAACTTGTCCAGGTCCTGGTTGCAATAGCGGGCAAAGTTGGTACCGGACTTGACCGCCGCGCAGGAAAACTGCGGCGTGAGGAAGTTGTCCGGGTCGCCGTTGTCACCGGCCCAGCCCATGAACAGCAGGTCGTGTTCGCCGGCCTTGGCGCGGCGAATCAGCTCGCCCCATTCGATCACGCGGATTTCGGCTTGAATGCCGATTTCCGCCAGATCGGACTGGAGCAGTTGGGCGCCGAGGCTCGGGTTGGGGTTCAGCAGGCTGCCGGAAGGGCGGGTCCAGATCGTGGTCTGGAAGCCATCCTTGAGCCCTGCCTTGGCCATCAACGCCTTGGCCTTCTCGATGTCGTGCGGGTAACCCGGCAACGACTTCGCGTAGCTCCAGGTGTTGGGCGGGTAGGGGCCGTTGGCGGGTTCGGCGGTGTCTTCGAACACGGCCTTGACGTAGTTGGCCTTGTCGAAGGCGAGGTTGATCGCCTGGCGCACTTCAGGTTTGTCCAGCGGGGGGTGCTGGCTGTTGATGGCAACGAAGGCGGTCATGAAGGCGTCAGTCTTTTCGACTTTCAGCGTCGGCTCTTTCAGTGCGGCCTGGACATCCAGGGGCTTGGGCGACAGGGCGATCTGGCATTCATTGCGGCGCAATTTCTGCAGGCGCACGTTGGCGTCAGGGGTGATGGCAAAGATCAGCGGGTCGACCGAGGGCTTGCCGCCGAAATACTCGGCATTGGCTTTGTAGCGAACCGTCGCGTCCTTCTGGAAGCGCGTGAAAACGAACGGGCCAGTGCCGATTGGTTGGCTGTTGAGCTTCTCCGGCGTGCCGGCTTTCATCAGCTTGTCGGCGTACTCGGCCGAATAGATCGAGGCGAAGCCCATGCTCAGGGTGGCGAGAAAGGTGGAGTCCGGGTGATCAAGGGTAAAGCGTAGGGTCAGCGGGTCCAGTGCGTCGATCTTCTTGATCAGTGCAGGCAATTGCATCGACTGGGCATGGGGAAAGCCGCTCTGGGCGACTTTATGCCATGGGTTGGCCGGGTCGAGCATGCGGTCGAAACTGAACTTCACGTCCTCGGCAGTCAATTCGCGCGTTGGGCTGAAATAGTCGGTGCGATGAAATTTCACCTGCGGGTGCAACTTGAAGATGTAGGTCAGGCCATCCGGCGTGACCTCCCAGCTGTCCGCGAGGCTGGCGACCACTTTGCCGCTGGCCGTGTCGAAGTCCACCAGGCGGTTCATCAGCACGTCGGCCGAGGCGTTGGTGGTGGTCAGCGAGTTGTATTGCACCACGTCGAACCCTTCGGGGCTGGCCTCGGTGCAGACGCTCAGGGCGGCGGCGTAGGCCTGTGGGCCCAGCAGAAGCGGGGCAAGCAACAGCGGTAGGGCAGCGAGGCGCATGGTCGGGTTCCTTTACAGATCGAAGGCCCATCTGCAAGTGCAGTCTGGAAAAGGCTTACCCTAGTGGGCTGGATTGTAAATGACTATCCCCTTTTTCATTTTCAGGGGACTATAGCCGATCGATTCTGGTGAGCGCTGGTTGGAAAAACGCTGGATCGGCCTGTAGGGAAGATTCTCTGCGACGAGCGGTCGCAATCGACGATAGCCTTGATCCAAGGCGCCTGGCGCCTGAAAAATGGGGTTTTTATCAATTCAACGCACACCGAATGTTGTTGCTCTCCAGTCTTTCTGGTATAAAGCAGCGCTCTTTTCTAGGGGCCCGGTTCCTTCACTGTAGGTGTAGCCGGTAAGACCTCTAAAGAATCGCGGCGCCTGGCGCCACAATGACTAGAGATTAAGCGGCCAACCCATGCCGGGTTGGGCATGTGGTTTTAGAGGGCTGAGGCATGTCTAGAGTATGTCAAGTTACCGGTAAGGGTCCGGTAACCGGGAATAACATTTCCCACGCAAACAACAAAACCCGTCGTCGTTTCCTGCCGAACCTGCAGCATCACCGCTTCTGGGTTGAAGAAGAGAAACGTTTCGTGCGTCTGCGCGTATCTGCCAAAGGCATGCGTATCATCGACAAGCGTGGCATCACTGTCGTGCTGGCCGAAATCCGCGCCGCTGGCAAGATCTAAGGGAGCTAATCATGCGTGAATTGATTCGTTTGATTTCGAGCGCCGGTACTGGTCACTTCTACACTACCGACAAGAACAAGCGTACTACCCCGGACAAAATCGAGATCAAGAAATTTGATCCGGTTGTTCGCAAGCACGTGATCTACAAGGAAGGCAAAATCAAGTAATTGATTTTTCCCGACTTACGAAAAAGGCCCGTATCGCGAGATACGGGCCTTTTTTGTTGCCTGCAAAAAAATCAGGCCTTCTGTTCAAACGCCACATAGATCTTGCGGCAAGGCTCCAACACTTCCCAGGTACCCCGGAACCCGGCCGGGATCACGAAGCGATCACCCGCGCGCACGGTTTTGCTGTTGCCGTCGTTGTCGCGCAGCACAGAAACGCCCTGCACGATTTCACAGTATTCATGCTCGGTGAAATTCACCAGCCACTGTCCGACGGCGCCTTCCCACACGCCGGCATTCAATTGGCCGCAGGGGCTGTTGTAGTGGTTGTACACTGCTTGCTCGGGATCGCCCTTGAGGACTTTCGCCGGGTCTGGGCGATAGCGTTCGACGGCAGTGGTAGCCTGGCTGAAGTCGACGATGTTCTGGATGCTCATTGTTGTATTCCCCCGTGATTGCGACGCGAGTGGTTGAAAGAGCCAAAGTCTATGTTTATTAAAATGAACATCGCAAGGTCGTTTTCCAGCGTTATGTCAAATATATTGAAACTTCACCTGCCGCTGGTTTAGGGTGGTGGTTGCCTTCGGCCGTAAGCAGGCTGACGGGGCAGAATTCCTGACAGCGCCCGCGAAGAACGCGGGTGTCGTATTCAATAAGAGGAGGACACTCGCATGACCACCCTGACTCGTGCCGACTGGGAACAACGCGCTCGCGATCTGAAGATCGAAGGCCGCGCCTACATCAATGGTGAATACACCGATGCCGTCTCCTCCGAGACCTTCGAGTGCATCAGCCCGGTCGATGGCCGCCTGCTGGGCAAGATTGCCAGCTGTGACGCCGCCGATGCCCAGCGCGCTGTTGAAAACGCCCGCACCACCTTCAATTCCGGCGTCTGGTCGCGCCTGGCGCCGACCAAGCGCAAAGCCACCATGATTCGTTTCGCCGGCCTGCTGAAACAGCACGCCGAAGAGCTGGCCCTGCTTGAAACCCTGGACATGGGCAAGCCGATCAGCGACTCCCTGTACATCGACGTTCCCGGCGCGGCGCAAGCCCTGAGCTGGAGCGGCGAAGCCATCGACAAGATCTACGACGAAGTGGCGGCTACCCCGCACGATCAGCTGGGGCTGGTCACTCGCGAGCCCGTCGGCGTTGTCGGCGCCATCGTGCCGTGGAACTTCCCGTTGATGATGGCCTGCTGGAAACTCGGCCCGGCGCTGTCCACCGGTAACTCGGTGATCCTCAAGCCATCGGAAAAATCCCCGCTGACTGCCATCCGCATTGCTGCCCTGGCGGTCGAAGCCGGTATTCCGAAAGGCGTCCTCAACGTGCTGCCGGGTTATGGTCACACCGTCGGCAAGGCCCTGGCCCTGCACAACGATGTCGACACCCTGGTGTTCACCGGTTCGACCAAGATCGCCAAGCAACTGCTGATTTACTCCGGCGAGTCGAACATGAAGCGCGTCTGGCTCGAAGCCGGCGGCAAGAGCCCGAACATCGTGTTCGCCGATGCGCCAAACCTGCAAGAGGCTGCCGAAGCCGCTGCCGGTGCCATCGCCTTCAACCAGGGCGAAGTCTGCACCGCTGGTTCGCGCCTGCTGGTGGAACGCTCCATCAAGGATAAATTCCTGCCGCTGGTGATCGAAGCCCTTAAAGCCTGGAAGCCGGGCAACCCGCTGGACCCGGCGACCAACGTCGGCGCGCTGGTCGATACCCAGCAGATGAACACCGTGCTGTCGTACATCGAGTCTGGCCATGCCGACGGCGCCAAGCTGGTGGCCGGTGGCAAGCGTACGCTTCAGGAGTCGGGCGGCACCTACGTTGAGCCGACCATTTTCGACGGCGTGAGCAACGCGATGAAAATCGCCCAGGAAGAAATCTTCGGGCCAGTGTTGTCGGTCATCACCTTCGACAACGCCGAAGAAGCCGTCGCCATCGCCAATGACACGCCTTACGGCCTGGCTGCTGCGGTGTGGACCGCCGACATTTCCAAGGCTCACCTGACCGCCCGCGCACTGCGTGCCGGTAGCGTCTGGGTCAACCAGTACGATGGCGGCGACATGACGGCGCCGTTCGGTGGCTTCAAGCAGTCCGGCAACGGTCGCGACAAGTCGCTGCACGCGTTCGACAAGTACACCGAGCTGAAGGCGACCTGGATCAAGTTGTAAGCCAGTGAGGGAGTCCGGCAGCCATCCGGGCTCCTGAGCGACGCAGATCCCTTGTGGGAGCGGGCCTGCCCGCGAAGGCGCCATGACAGTCAACTTTGATGTTGGATGTGATGGCCTCTTCGCGGGCAAGCCCGCTCCCACAGTGTTTTGTGCTGTACAAGAAATATCCACAGGAGCGTGGAACATGCGTTGGGCGACGTATTTCGCCGTGTTGGCGTCTGTCTTGAGTGTCGGCCTGGCCCTGGGTGTCAGCATGCCGCTGGTGTCGTTTCGCCTGGAAAGCTGGGGCTACGGCTCGTTTGCCATCGGCGTAATGGCGGCGATGCCGGCCATTGGTGTGCTGCTGGGTGCAAAGATTTCCAGTCATCTGGCGGCGCGTCTTGGCACGGCCAATCTGATGCGCTTGTGTTTGTGGGGCGGAGCCGTGTCCATAGGCCTGCTGGCGCTGTTACCCAGCTACCCGATCTGGCTGGTGCTGCGCTTGATGATCGGCGTGGTTTTGACCCTGGTGTTCATCCTCGGTGAGAGCTGGATCAACCAACTGGTGGTCGAAGAGTGGCGCGGGCGGCTGGTGGCGCTGTACGGCAGCAGTTATGCGTTGAGCCAGTTGGCCGGCCCGATATTGCTGGGCGTGCTGGGCACCGAGCACGATTATGGTTTCTGGGTCGGCGTCGGACTGCTGGTGGCGGCGCCGTTGCTGTTGTTGGGCCGCAGTGGCGCGCCCAGCAGCGAAGCCTGTAGCGTGACCTTCGGCGATTTGATGACCTTCTGCCGCGGTTTGCCGGCGATTGCCTGGGCGGTGTCGCTGTTCGCGGCGTTCGAAGCCATGATCCTGACGTTGCTGCCGGTGTATTGCCTGCGCCAGGGCTTCACCACGGAAATCGCCCTGGCGATGGTCAGTACCGTGGTGGTGGGGGATGCTTTGCTGCAATTGCCAATCGGCGCGCTGGCGGACCGGATGTCGCGCCGCGTATTGTTCACGTGGTGCGCGGTGGTCCTGCTGGTGTCGAGCCTGGCGATCCCGTTGCTGATCGACACCCTGCTGATCTGGCCGTTGTGGGTGCTGTTCGGCGCCAGTGCTGGCGGATTGTTTACCTTGTCGCTGATCCTGATTGGCGAGCGTTATCGCGACGATGCCCTGGTTCGGGCCAATGCCCACATCGCACAGCTGTGGGGGATCGGTTGTCTGCTCGGGCCGTTGATCGCCGGTGCCGGCAGCCAGTGGATCAGCGGGCATGCGTTGCCATTACTGATGGCGGCGGGAGCGTTTGGCCTGGTGATTCTGCTGTCGCGCCAAGGGGCATTTGGTACGGTTGTCGAGCCGGCCTAGAGCATGCGCTCCAGCCCCACCGTGGTGCTGAGCCAGGCATTGAAGCGTCGCCACCAACTGGCCGGCTCCTCGGTCAGGGTGTGCATTTTGCCGTCATCTTCGGTCACCCATACCACTTGGCCATTCTCCAGCCGTGCCTGATAACTCAGGGCCGGCGCCATGCCTTCCAGTGCCAGTTCGCGCACCCGGGCTGCGAGTTCGGGGCTATCCACCAGCACGCCGACTTCGGTGTTCCACAGCACCGAGCGCGGATCGAAGTTGAATGAGCCAATGAAGGATTTCTGCTGATCGAAGATGATCGCCTTGCTGTGCAAGCTGGAATCGGACTCGCCATAGGACCTGCGGGAAAACAGACGAGGCCCGCTGCCACTTTCATCGCCGGGCTGGCGGCGCAGCTCGAAGAGCTGTACGCCATGCTCCAGCAACGCTTTGCGATACGGGGCGTAGCCGCCATGCACCGCCGGCACGTCCGTGGCCTCCAATGCATTGGTCAGCAACTTCACCGACACGCCGGCATCGGCGCGACCCGTCAGATACACCAGGCCCGGCTGACCGGGCACGAAATAGGCCGAGATCATCACCAGCTCTTTGCTGACGCCATCGAGTGCGGGCGCCAATTGGGTGGTCAGCAGCAGCTGCGGGTCTGGCTCGCCGTCCGCCAGCACTTTGCTCGGCGCATCCCACAACGCCTGGTTCCAGGCCCAGATCAGCTCTTTGCGCCAGGTATCCAGGCGCGGGTCGGTGGCAAACTTCATCAGCTGTTGAAAGAGCGCATGGTTCTGTTTGCGTGATTCTTCCAGGGATTCTTCCAGCCGGGTCCGGGTGATTTTCAGGTCCTGCGCGGTCGGTTTGCTCGACAGAAACTGCTCGATGGGCTTGCTCAGCGCACTGTTCCAGTACTGATCAAAACTGTGGCCCAACTGCTCGGCGACGGGGCCGACGCCGAGTATGTCGATATCGGTGAAATTCAGATTCGGCTCGGCATCGAAATACTCGTCCCCCAGATTGCGCCCGCCAACGATGGCCATGCTGTTATCGGCCAGCCACAACTTGTTGTGCATGCGCCGGTGTTGCTGCGACAGATTGAGCAGGCGGCCCATGGTGCGTGTGACGCCGGTGCTGCGCCCCAGGTGCAGCGGGTTGAATACACGAATCTGAATCTGTGGATGCGCCGCCAGGGTGGCGATGGTGACGTCCTGGCCGTCGCTGGTGGTGTCGTCGAGGAGAATGCGAACACTCACGCCGCGGTCGGCGGCCTTGAGCATTTCTTCCACCAGCATTCGCGTGCTGACACCGTCATGCACGATGTAGTACTGCAAATCGAGACTGCCCTGGGCGTTTCGGATCAGTTCGGCGCGGGCGGTGAAGGCTTCGGTGCTGTCCGATAACAGGCGAAAGCCGGATTTCCCTTCATGGAGCGCCGCCTGGGCCTGGACCGAGCGGCCGAATGCCGAAGCACTTGCCGGCAGTGCCTGGCTCGGTTCGCGCTGCACGTCGAAGCTGGCGCAGCCGCCAAGGTACGAAGCAAGTAACACAAGAGCTGGCAGGAGCTGTCTGACTCTCACGCGGGACCGTTCCGATTGGCGGCAGATGTTGGCATATGGACGCCGGTCTGCGCAGAAAGGTCAGTCGGCCAGCCCGTTGGTTTGCGCCAATAGCTTGATCGCGGCGGCCCCGACCTTGCGCACGGCCTCTTCAATCTGTGCCGTTGGTTTGGCAGCGTAGTTCATGCGCAGGCAATTGCGATATTTGCCCGAGGCGGAAAAGATGCTGCCGACGGCAATCTGTACGCCTTGATCATGCAAGGCGCGATTGAGTTTCAGGGTGTCGAAGCCTTCCGGCAGCTCGACCCACAGCATGAAGCTGCCTTGCGGGCGGCTGGCGCGGGTGCCTGCGGGGAAATACCGGGTGACCCAATCGATCATCGCGTCGCGATTGCGCTGGTATTGCGTGCGCATGCGCCGCAAATGCGGTTCGAAATGACCGGCCTTGAGAAATTCCGCGATGGCAATCTGCGGCTGCGGTGCGGTCGAGCCGGTGCTGATGTACTTCATGTGCAGCACACGCTCCAGATAACGTCCCGGTGCGACCCAGCCGATGCGCAGGCCAGGAGCGAGGGTCTTGGAGAATGAACTGCAGAGCAGGACTCGCCCGTCTTCGTCGAAGGATTTGATGGTGCGCGGGCGAGGATAGCTGTAGGCCAGCTCGCCATACACATCGTCTTCGATGATTGCCACGTCAAAACGCTGCGCAAGCGTCAACAATGAGCGTTTGCGCGACTCCGGCATGATATAGCCCAGCGGGTTGTTGCAGTTGGGAGTCAACTGTATGGCCTTGATCGGCCACTGTTCCAATGCCAGTTCCAGTGCGTCCAGGCTGATTCCGGTGAGCGGGTCGGTGGGGATTTCCAGGGCTTTCATGCCCAGGCCCTTGAGGGTTTGCATGGCGCCATGAAAGCTCGGCGAATCCACGGCCACGATATCGCCCGGCTCGCAAATGGAGCGAATGCTGGTGGACAGCGCTTCATGGCAGCCGGTCGTCACCACCAGGTCGCCGGGGCCCAGTTGGCAGCCGGAATCGAGCATCAACCGGGCGATCTGCTCGCGCAGTTCGAGATTGCCGTGGATGTTGTCGTAATAAAGGCCAGGCATGTCTTGTCGGCGACTGAGTTGCGCCAGGCCGCGCAGCAGCGGCTTGAGGGTCGGGGTTGTGATGTCCGGCATGCCGCGACCCAGTTGAACTACGTCCTTGCGCGGCACCGCACGGATCAACTCCAGCACCTGATCCCATTGGGAAATGTCCACCGGTCGCTGCGCCGGCCGGCCCACCGCTGGAAGTTCGGGCAGCTCGCGGCTGACCGGCACGAAATATCCGGATTTAGGCCTTGGCGTGGCCAGTCCACTGTCTTCCAGCACGCGATAAGCCTGCTGCACCGTGCTCAGGCTGACGCCATGTTCAACGCTCAACGCCCGCACCGATGGCAGTCGGTCACCGGGGCGATAGAAGCCCTGTTCGATTCGCGTGCCGAGCAGTTCGGCGAGGTTGACGTAGAGAGTCATGGTGCAGTCTCGTCAGAGGTCATGTGATTGACCAGTACAGATGGGGCCAAAAATCAGGATTCAGTGCGTCTGGCGGCAAATCTGTATGGAGATAATACAGTTTGGTTGAATCTGTAATGCTTTTCGCCGTCCACGCATCATGAAAGCTCTGGCTACCCAAGTAAACAGGAGCGATCAAAATGAACGGCTTGAGCGATGTGCGGCTGACTTTACACAGTCAGGAGCTGACGGCAGGGCAAGATCACGGTGCGCGCGAGGCGGACATGCGCAATGCGTCGTCCGGCCTGGGCCGCTGGAATCGGTTCTGGTGTCGTCTGCACACGCGCAAGGCGTTGCTGGAGCTGACACCCGCCCAGCTCAAGGATGTCGGGCTGACGCGTGAGCAGGCGCGGGAGGAGGGGTTGAAGCCTTTCTGGCGGATCTGAATTCTGTAGCGGTCTTTAGGGCCTCATCGCGGGCAAGCCCGCTCCCACAGTTATTGCGGGTGTTCACAAGATTTGTGAGTACAGCTAATTCCTGTGGGAGCGGGCTTGCCCGCGATGAGGTCCATAAGAACACCGGTAGCTTTCAGACCAACTCTTTGAGCCGATGCCACAACATCCCCAACGCCAACAACGGCGAGCGCAAATGCTTGCCGCCGGGGAATGTGATGTGCGGCACCTGGGCGAACAGATCGAAGCCACCACTGTGCTGCCCGCTGATGGCTTCGGCCAGCAACTTGCCCGCCAGGTGCGTGGCGTTCACGCCATGACCGGAATAGGCCTGGGCGTAATACACGTTCGGCTGATCCTTGAGCCGCCCGATCTGCGGTAGACGGTTGGCGCCGATGCCGATCATCCCGCCCCACTGATAATCGATCCTCACGCTGGCCAATTGCGCGAAGACGTCCAGCATCTTTGGTCGCATATAGGCGGCGATGTCTTTCGGATCTCGCCCCGAGTAATGGCAGGCGCCGCCGAACAGCAAGCGGCGATCCGCCGAGAGTCGGTAGTAATCCAGCGCCACACGTTGATCGCAGACAGCCATGTTTTGAGGCAGGAGCGCGTGAGCCAATTCTTCGCTCAAGGGTTCGGTGGCGATGATATAGCTGCCGGCGGGCAGTACCTTGCCACTGAGTTCAGGGTTGAGTTCATTGAGGTAGGCGTTGCACCCCAGTACCAGCGTTTTTGCCCGTACCGAGCCTTGGGTAGTATGTACTTTGACCTCCGGGCCGTAATCGATGCGCGTCACGGCTGATTGTTCGAACAGCTTCACGCCCAGCCGCTGCGCGGCGGCGGCTTCGCCCAGCGCCAGGTTCAGCGGGTGCAGATGCCCGGAGCCCATGTCGATCAAGCCGCCGACGTAACGGTCGGAGCCAACCACGGTATGCATTTCATGGGGTTGCAGCAGACGGGTTTCGTAGCGGTAACCGAGGCTGCGCAATTCTTCGGCGTCTTCGGCGAAACCTTCGAGATCACGGGGCTTGTTGGCAAGGTCGCAGTAACCCCAGGTCAGATCGCAGGGGATCTGAAAACGCTCGACCCGCTGTCGAACGATTTCCACCGCTTCCAGGCCCATGAGCTTCATCTGGCGTACACCGTCGGTGCCGATCACGTCGGTAAACTGATCAAGGCCATGGCCAACCCCCCGAATCAACTGCCCGCCATTGCGGCCGCTGGCGCCCCAGCCGATTTTATGGGCTTCAAGCAGCACCACGCTCAGGCCGCGTTCAGCCAGTTCCAGCGCTGTGTTCAACCCGGAGAATCCGCCGCCGACCACGCAAACGTCAGCCACGAGTTCGCCGGTCAGCCGCGGATAGTCGGGCTGAGGCAGGCTGCTGGCGGCGTAATAGGAAGCGGTGTGCCGGTGATTCGGGGCAGGCTGCTGGGCACGGCCATTCATGTGCGTGATCCTGATTGGTGCGTCTGGAAAATTTGTCGGAGCATATGCCGGACCTCGAAGGGGGGCAACATTGGTCGGCCGGTGCTGTCTGGATCGGGGCTTTTACGTCAGAATCCGCTTCTGTTTCGAGATCGGTAGTGGTTTGCATGAGCTGCAACAGTCAGAAAATTCGCACGTTGCGCCAGCAGATTCCCTCGTTCGAGTGCGTCCCCGGCTGCCACGACTGCTGCGGCCCGGTAACGACCTCGCCGGAGGAAATGTCCCGCCTGCCACGCAAGAGCCGCGCCGAGCAGGATGCGGCGATGGATGAACTCAATTGCGTCCATCTGGGGCCGAACGGCTGCACGGTATATGACGAGCGGCCGCTGATCTGCCGGTTGTTTGGCACCACCAAGACCTTGCCGTGCCCGAATGGGCGCGGGCCGGTGGAGTTGATTCATCCGAGTGCCGAAAAACAGGTGTTCGAGTACATGGCCAGTACCCGGCAGGTTCTCGTTTGATCGTTCCCACGCAGAGCGTGGGAACGATCCAAAGCTCTTCAATCCGGAATCGGCAGGCTCAAGCTCTCCTTCACCTCTTCCATCACGATATAGCTCTTGGATTCGCGCACATGCGGCAGCTTGAGCAGGATGTCGCCCAGCAGTTTGCGGTACGAGGCCATCTCCGAAATCCGCGCCTTCACCAGGTAGTCGAAATCTCCTGACACCAAATGGCACTCCAGAACGTGGGGCAGCTTCAGCACCGCGCGTCGGAACTCTTCGAAGGTATCGCCGGACTTGTAATCGAGGCTGATCTCGACGAATACCAGGAGACTGCCCTTGAGGTGTTGCGGATTGAGCCGGGCGTTGTAGCCCATGATGATCCCTTCGCGCTCCAGGCGCCGCACCCGCTCGGTACAGGGCGTGGTCGAGAGCCCGACCTTTTCCCCGAGCTCGGTAAAGGATATGCGCCCGTCCGCTTGCAGGATCCGCAGGATGTTGCGGTCGATCTTGTCCAGCTCACGTTTGGTCTGAGTGTTGGTACGCATAGGGGATGCGCCTCCGTGAAAAGGGTTTTTGCCGAGAATTGTCGCCAAATATAGGCGCTTATATAGTGAAAAGCACTGGCAAATCTTTTTTACACTGCGCACATCCGAAGCTCTGAACAACAAACGTCAGCGGTTAGCCGCGATGAGGGAAATGAAAATGCGCGTTATGGTCTTGGGTAGCGGCGTCATCGGTACCACCAGTGCTTATTATCTGGCGCGTGCCGGGTTTGAAGTGGTGGTGGTGGACCGGCAGCCGGCTGCTGCCATGGAGACCAGTTTCGCCAACGCCGGGCAGGTCTCGCCGGGTTATGCATCGCCGTGGGCCGCGCCAGGCGTGCCGCTCAAGGCCATCAAATGGCTGCTGCAGCGCCATGCGCCCCTGGCGATCAAGGCCACTGCCGACATCGATCAGTACCTGTGGATGGCACAGATGCTGCGCAACTGCACCGCCAGCCGTTACGCGGTGAACAAGGAGCGCATGGTCCGCCTGTCCGAGTACAGCCGTGACTGCCTCGACGAACTGCGCGCCGAAACCGGTATCACCTACGAAGGCCGCAGCCTCGGTACCACACAACTGTTCCGCACCCAGGCCCAGCTCGACGGCGCCGCGAAAGACATCGCCGTGCTGAAAGAGTCCGGCGTGCCGTTCGAACTGCTCGACCGCGAAGGCATTGCCCGCGTCGAACCGGCCCTGGCCAGCGTCACCAACATCCTCGCCGGTGCCCTGCGTCTGCCGAACGACCAGACTGGCGACTGCCAGATGTTCACCACCAAGCTTGCCGAAATGGCCACTAACCTCGGTGTGCAATTCCGTTTCGGCCAGGACATTCAAAGCCTCGACTTCGCCGGTGATCGCATTAACGGCGTGTGGATCGACGGCAAGCTGGAAACCGCTGACCGCTACGTGCTGGCCCTCGGCAGCTACTCGCCGCAACTGCTCAAGCCACTGGGCATCAAGGCGCCGGTATATCCGCTCAAGGGTTACTCCCTGACCGTGCCGATCACCAACCCGGCGATGGCCCCGACTTCGACCATTCTCGACGAGACCTACAAGGTCGCGATCACCCGTTTCGACAACCGCATCCGCGTTGGCGGCATGGCGGAGATTGCCGGTTTTGACCTGTCGCTGAACCCGCGTCGGCGCGAAACCCTGGAGATGATCGTCAACGACCTTTATCCTCAGGGCGGCAATCTGGCCGAGGCCAGCTTCTGGACCGGCCTGCGTCCGACCACGCCGGACGGCACACCGATTGTCGGAGCCACCCCGTTCAAGAACCTGTTCCTGAACACCGGTCACGGCACCCTCGGCTGGACCATGGCTTGTGGCTCTGGCCGTTTGCTGGCTGACCTGATGGCCAAGAGAAAGCCGCAGATCAGCGCCGAAGGACTCGATATTTCCCGTTATGGCAACAAAACCCAGGAGCCTGCAAAGCATGTCAGTCCAGCGCCAGCTCACCAATGAGCGCATGAGTCAGATCGTCACCCATAACGGCACGGTTTACCTGGCCGGGCAGGTCGGCGACGACATGAACGCCGGGATTGAACAGCAGACCCGTGAAACCCTCGCCAATATCGAGCGTTTGCTCGATCTGGCCGGCACCGACAAGCATCAATTGCTGTCGGTGACGATTTACCTGAAAGACATCGACGCACATTTCGAAGGCATGAACGCGGTGTGGGACCAGTGGTTGCCCAAAGGCGTTGCACCGGCCCGGGCCACGGTTGAAGCGAAGTTGTGCGAACCGGAAATCCTGGTGGAGCTGTCGGTTGTAGCCGCTCTGCCATAACTGCCTTCAAATCAGCAGCTCATAGAGATCCCTCTTCCGGTGCCACTGGCGGTTTACGCCGTCAGCAGCGCCGGTTTTTTTAAACGACCGACCAGAAGTCTGCCGCCATGCGTCCTGCCCGTGCCCTGATCGACCTCCAAGCCCTGCGCAACAACTACCGACTCGCCCGTGAAGTCACGGGCGCCCGTGCCCTCGCGGTGATCAAGGCCGATGCCTATGGCCATGGCGCAGTGCGTTGTGCCCAGGCGCTGGAAGCCGAGGCGGACGGGTTTGCCGTGGCCTGCATCGAAGAAGCCCTGGAGTTGCGGGCGGCGGGCATTCGCGCGCCGGTATTGCTGCTGGAAGGTTTTTTTGAAGCCGATGAGCTATCGCTGATCGTCGAACATGATTTCTGGTGTGTGGTGCATTCGCTGTGGCAACTCGAAGCGATCGAGAAAGCCGCATTGAGCAAGCCAATCACGGTCTGGCTCAAGCTCGACTCGGGCATGCACCGGGTTGGCCTGCATCCGAAGGATTATCAGGCGGGCTATCAACGCCTGCTGGCCAGCGGCAAGGTCGCGAAGATCGTGCTGATGAGCCACTTCGCCCGTGCCGACGAATTGAACTGCCAGGCCAGTGCCGAGCAGGTCGCGGTTTTCGAAGAGGCGCGTCAGGGCCTGTCGGCCGAGGTCAGCTTGCGAAATTCCCCTGCGGTGCTGGGTTGGCCACAGATTCCCAGCGACTGGGTGCGCCCTGGCATCATGCTATATGGCGCCACGCCATTCGAAGAAGCCAATGCCGTGGCCTCGCGCCTGCAACCGGTGATGACCCTTGAATCGAAGGTGATCAGCGTTCGTGAATTGCCTGCTGGCGAGCCAATCGGCTACGGCGCTAAATTCATTACCCAGAAGCCGATGCGCGTGGGCGTGGTGGCCATGGGTTATGCCGATGGCTATCCGCGGCTGGCGCCGACCGGGACGCCAGTACTGGTCGCTGGGCAACGCAGCCAGTTGATCGGCCGGGTGTCGATGGACATGCTGTGCGTCGATCTGACTGACATCCCACAAGCGGGTCTGGGCTCGACCGTCGAGTTATGGGGCAAAAATATCCTCGCCAGCGACGTGGCAATTGCCGCCGGCACGATTCCTTACCAGATCTTCTGCAACCTGCGCCGGGTGCCAATGCTCTATTGCGGGAGCGAGGGCTAAACCGCCCAGACCGGGAGTCGCCTCGCCGAACAGGATTCAGGTCAAGGTGTTGTAAATACTGAACGCTGTCGCCATGATAACGCTCAATATTCCAACAACCTGAATCCCTGGAGGCTCCTGCATTGGACGTCGGTGAACGACTGCAATCAATCCGCAAGCTCAAAGGTCTTTCCCAGCGTGAGCTCGCCAAACGCGCGGGCGTCACCAACAGCACGATTTCGATGATCGAGAAGAACAGCGTCAGCCCCTCGATCAGTTCGCTGAGGAAGGTGTTGGGCGGGATTCCCATGTCCATGGTCGAGTTCTTTTCCGAAGAAATCCTGCAGGAAAAACCGACTCAGATCGTCTACAAAGCCAACGAGCTGATCGATATTTCCGATGGTGCAGTGACCATGAAACTGGTCGGCCGGGCCCACCCGAGCCGCGCTATCGCGTTCCTCAATGAAATCTACCCGCCAGGCGCCGACACCGGTGACGAGATGCTCACCCATGAGGGCGAGGAAACCGGCATTTTGGTAGAAGGGCGGCTGGAGCTGGTGGTCGGGCTTGAAACATTTGTGCTCGAAGCCGGCGATAGCTACTACTTTGAAAGTACCAAGCCGCATCGTTTCCGTAATCCGTTCGATGCGCCGGCGCGACTAATCAGCGCAGCAACACCCGCGAACTTTTAAGGAAAGAGGCGCCCTGCCAGCATGGCCGAGGCACCCGAGACGTTTGACCGTTGCGCAACAAGACCCCTTCGACTTTGGGGTTGTTTCAGTGTCGCGGGCTTACCGCTATACTTGCGCCCGCCTGCGAACCGTGGCCGTAGGCGTGACTAGCCACCATTGAGGGTGAACGCGTGAATCTAATTATGAAAATGCTGGCCGCACCAGCAACCGTACTGGCCCTCTGGGCTGTCAGCGCTCAAGCTGCGACCAACGACGAAATCGCCAAGCGCCTTGAGCCAGTCGGCCAGGTCTGTGTCCAGGGCAAAGAGTGCAAGGGCATGGAAGTCGCCGCTGCGGCTGGCGGCGGCGGTGGTGCCAAGGCACCTAAGGACGTCATTGCCAAGCATTGCAATGCTTGCCACGGCACCGGCCTGCTGGGCGCGCCGAAGATCGGTGACAAAGCCGCGTGGAAAGAGCGCGCCGATCACCAGGGCGGCCTCGACGGCATCCTGGCCAAAGCCATTACCGGTATCAACTCAATGCCGCCAAAAGGCACCTGCGCCGACTGCTCCGATGACGAGCTCAAGGGCGCCATTAAAGAGATGTCGGGCCTGTAACCAGTCCGCCTCTTTCGCGAATAAGCCGCTTGCGAGCGGCTTTTTTGTGGGAGCTCCTACTTTTCAAGGGCGTAAAGACCCGGCAAGCTCGGTCCAACCCCACTTCATGGAATGTACGGGAGGATCGGATGGTACAGCTGTGTTCTATCGAGCAAGCGGTCGACGAGGTGCTGGCGAGGTTGCCGGCGCATATCCACATGGGCCTGCCTTTGGGCCTGGGCAAACCCAACCCCTTCGTCAACGCGCTGTATCAACGTGTCGTGCAACTGCCGCAGCGGCAACTGACGATCTACACCGCCCTGTGCCTTGGCCGTCCTGCGCTGGGTGACGGATTGCAAAAGCGTTTTCTCGAACCCTTTGTCGAGCGGGTCTTTGGCGATTATCCGGAACTGGATTTCCTCGCCGCCCTGCACCGCGACAACCTGCCAGCCAACATCCACATCCAACAGTTTTTCATGCAGCCGGGCAGCCTTCTCAACAGTGCGTCGGCCCAGCAGGATTACGTCAGCAGCAACTACAGCCATGCCGCCCGGGACATCAACGCCGCCGGGTTGAACCTGATCGCGCAACGGGTGGCCAGCCATGCCGAACACCCCGATCGCTTGAGCCTGAGCTGCAACCCGGACATCACCCTCGACCTGCTGCCGATGATCGCCAGGCGCCGGGCGGCCGGGGAGACGATTCTGATGGTTGGACAGGTGCACGACGATTTGCCCTACATGCCCGGTGACGCTGAAGTCGGCATTGACACCTTCGACCTGTTGATCGACGAGAAGGACAGCACCACGCTGTTTTCCACGCCGAACATGCCGGTGGGTTTACAGGATCACTTCATTGGCCTGCACGCCAGTACGCTGGTGCGTGATGGCGGCACCTTGCAGATCGGCATCGGTTCCATGGGCGATGCGCTGACCGCTGCACTGCTGGCGCGTCAGGCCGACAGCGACGCTTACAAGGCTTTGCTGAGCGACTTGGATCTGAGCCAATGGGCACGACTGATCGAGCGCGAAGGTGGCATCGAACCGTTCGCCAAGGGCCTGTACGGTTGCAGTGAAATGTTCGTCAACGGCTTGCTGGTGTTGGCCGATGCCGGGATCGTGCGGCGCAAGGTGTACCCGGATGTGCCGACCCAGCAGCAGGCCAATGCCGGCACGCTCGACGAAGTGGCGCAAACCGACGGCATTTCGGTGCATGGCGGTTTTTTCCTCGGGCCGCGCAGTTTTTATCAACGCCTGCGCGAGTTGCCGCAGAGCAAGCGGCTCGAATTCAACATGACCCGTATCAGCTACATCAATGAGCTGTACGGGCAGGAAGAGCTCAAACGCCTGCAGCGTCTCGATGCACGATTTATCAACACCGCCTTTACCGTAACCCTGCTAGGCGCCGGTGTGGCGGATCAGCTGGAAGATGGGCGCGTGGTCAGCGGCGTGGGTGGACAGTACAACTTCGTTGCCCAGGGACATGCGCTGGAAGGTGCGCGGTCGGTGTTGCTGCTGCGCAGTTGGCGGGAGTCGGGCGGTGACGTCAGTTCCAACATTGTCTGGGAGTACGGTCATTGCACCATCCCGCGACACCTGCGGGATATCGTGGTCACTGAGTACGGCATTGCCGATCTTCGCGGCAAGACGGACGCGGCAGTGATCGAGGCCCTGTTGAACATCAGCGACTCGCGTTTTCAGCCGGGCCTGATCGAGCAGGCACAGAAGGTTGGCAAGTTACCGAAGGATTTCCATCTGGATCCGCGTTTCACTGACAACACACTACAGCGTTTGCAGGCGATTGAGGCGCGGCATTCGCAGCTGTTTCCGGAGTATCCGCTGGGTTGTGATTTCACCGACGTGGAGCGGGACCTGTTGCGGGCGCTGAACTGGCTCAAGAGCAAATTCAAACTCAGCGAAGTACTGGAGTTGGGTAAGGCTGCGCTGGATGCGCCGGTGCCTTCTTCGTACCCGGAACATCTGGAACGGATGCAGCTCACCAACCCGGAAGGCCTGAAGGAAGACCTGTTTCAGCGTCTATTGCTCACCGGCCTCAAGGCCACCGCGCAATAACTGCTAACCAGGTGATCCCTGTGGGAGCGGTCTTGCCCGCGATGGCGGCAGGACAGGCAACATTGATGTTGAATGTTAAGGCCTCATCGCGGGCAAGCCCGCTCCCACAGGTACAGCGGAGAAGCTGATTTATTCGATGAAGGTTACAACGCCATCCTTCAGCGACTGCACGCGCGCCAGCGACTCAACACGATAACCCTGGGCATCGAGCTCCGCACGACCGCCCTGGAACGACTTCTCGATCACGATCCCCAAGCCGGCCACGGTGGCACCGGCCTGCTTGATGATCGAGATCAGCGCCTGGGACGCCTTGCCGTTAGCCAGGAAGTCATCGATGATCAGCACGCGGTCGCTGCTGGTCAGGTGGCGCGGAGAAATCGCCACGGTGCTTTCGGTCTGCTTGGTGAACGAGTAAACGGTCGCCGACAGCAGGTTTTCAGTCAGGGTCAGGGACTGATGCTTGCGAGCGAAAATCACCGGCACACCGAGGTTCAGGCCAGTCATGATCGCCGGCGCAATGCCCGACGCTTCAATGGTGACGATCTTGGTGATGCCCGAATCCTTGAACAGCGTGGCGAATTCATCGCCGATCAGCTTCATCAGGGCCGGGTCGATCTGGTGGTTCAGAAAGGCGTCGACTTTCAGGACCTGATCGGAAAGCACGATGCCTTCTTCGCGGATTTTCTTGTGCAGGGCTTCCATGAAGCTGTCCTCTTTTGGCGCCTTTTGCGCCGAAGGTCTAAATAAAGTGGTCAATTCTAGCGCTTTAACATCGCGCGTATATCCGCCAATGCGCTATTGCCACGCACGGCTTTGACTTCGGTCGGTGTGTCGTCGTTGCCTTCCCAGGCCAGGTCGTCCGGCGGCAGTTCATCGAGGAAACGGCTCGGTGCGCAGTCGATGATCTCGCCGTATTGCTTGCGCTTGGCGGCAAAGGTGAAGGCCAGGGTCTGACGCGCGCGGGTAATGCCCACGTAGGCCAGGCGCCGCTCCTCTTCGATGGTGTCGGCTTCGATGCTGGAGCGGTGTGGAAGGATTTCCTCTTCCATGCCCATGATGAACACGTAGGGGAATTCCAGGCCCTTGGAGGCATGCAAGGTCATCATCTGCACGCCTTCGGCACCTTCTTCCTCTTCTTGCTGACGCTCGAGCATATCGCGCAGCACCAGTTTGCCAATGGCGTCTTCGACGGTCATCTCGCCTTCTTCGTCCTTCTCGAGCGTGTTTTTCAACGCCTCGATCAGGAACCACACGTTGCCCATGCGGTAGTCGGCGGCCTTGTCGCTGGAGCTGTTGGTGCGCAGCCAGTTCTCGTAGTCGATGTCCATGACCATGCTGCGCAGGGCCGAGATCGGGTCTTCGCCGGCGCATTGCTCGCGAACTTTATCCATGAAGCGCTTGAAGCGTGACAGGCGATCGGTGAAGCGGCTGTCCAGATGCTCGCCCAGGCCGATTTCGTCGGTGGCGGCATACATCGAGATTTTTCGCTCGGTGGCGTAGTTGCCCAGCTTCTCCAACGTAGTCGAACCGATCTCGCGGCGTGGGACGTTGATCACGCGCAGGAAGGCGTTGTCGTCGTCCGGGTTCACGATCAGGCGGAAGTAGGCCATCAGGTCTTTCACTTCCTGGCGCCCGAAGAAGCTGTTGCCGCCGGACAAGCGATAGGGAACCTGATGATGCTGCAACTTCAGTTCGATCAACTTGGCCTGATAGTTGCCCCGGTACAGGATCGCGAAATCGCTGTAGGGCCGGTCGGTGCGCAAGTGCAGGCTGAGGATTTCCACGGCCACGCGCTCGGCTTCGGCGTCTTCGTTGCGGCAGCGGATCACCCGGATCTCGTCGCCGTGGCCCATTTCACTCCACAGCTGCTTTTCGAATTCGTGGGGGTTGTTCGAAATCAGTACGTTGGCGCAGCGCAGGATACGGCTGGTGGAGCGGTAGTTCTGCTCCAGCATCACCACTTTCAAGGACGGATAGTCGTCCTTGAGCAGCATCAGGTTTTCCGGGCGGGCGCCGCGCCAGGCGTAGATCGACTGGTCGTCGTCGCCTACCACGGTGAACTGATTGCGTTTGCCGATCAGCATCTTCACCAGCAGGTACTGGCTGGCGTTGGTGTCCTGGTATTCGTCCACCAGCAGGTAACGCACCTTGTTCTGCCACTTTTCCAGAATGTCGGCGTGCTCTTCGAACAGCTTCACCGGCAGCAGGATCAGGTCGTCGAAGTCCACTGCGTTGAACGCCTTGAGCGTGCGCTGGTAGTGGGTGTAGACGATGGCGGCGGTCTGTTCCTTGGGATTGCGCGCGTTTTCCAGGGCCTGGGCCGGCAGGATCAGGTCGTTTTTCCAGGCGCCGATCATGTTCTTGATCTCGTCGACGCCGTCGTCGCCCGAGTATTCCTTCTGCATGATGTCGGTCATCAGGGCCTTGACATCGGTCTCGTCGAAAATCGAGAAACCGGGTTTGTAGCCCAGCCGCACGTGTTCCTTGCGGATGATGTTCAGGCCCAGGTTGTGGAAGGTGCAGACCGTCAGGCCGCGGCCTTCTCCGGCGCGCAGCAGGGTGCCGACCCGCTCCTTCATCTCGCGCGCGGCCTTGTTGGTGAAGGTCATGGCGACGATGTACTGGGCGCGGATGCCGCAGTTCTGGATCAGGTGGGCAATCTTTCGGGTGATTACGCTGGTCTTGCCGGAGCCTGCACCGGCGAGCACCAAAAGAGGGCCGCCGACATAGCTCACGGCTTCTTGCTGCCGGGGATTGAGTCGGGACATAGGTAAATTCACGAGTCAGTCACGAAATGGGCCGGCATTTTAACAGGCTCAGCGAATTGTGCTGCTCTCTCCGACTTGTGACGTATAACGCGATCTGTATTTGCCGGTTTTGTTACTTTCACGCAGGATGCACAACGAATTCGCGTCTAATGTTCGTAATTCCAGATACAAAGGCCTCGGATGTCCATTGGTCATCAGGGATCGGCGCGGCATAATGCCGTCGCCTACATCTTTGCAGAGTCTAGGGAGCTAGATTGTCTACGCCTGTCGAACCCTTGCGTTTGCTGCTATTGGCCGAAGAGCCAGCGTGGGCAGCGTTGTTGCGCGAGTGTCTGGCTCCGATGGGGAGCTCGGCCGTGCTCATCAGTGCGCCGAGCTGGGAGTCGGTCAGCAGTCTGTTCGATGACAGCCGCAGCGCGGTGTTGTTGACGATCCCGACTCTCCAGCCGGCGCCGGGCCGTTGCTGTTTGCCAACAGTGTTGCTGCTCGAGCATGAGCCCCTGATCCCGCCCGACGGTGTAAGCGACTGGCTGGTACGCGACCATCTCGACCCGGGCATGCTGCGCCGTTGCCTGCGTCATGTGCGTGAGCGCGGCTTGCTGGAAAACACCCTGCAACGCCTGGCGGAGCAGGATCCGCTGACTGGCATCGCCAACCGCCAGGGTTTCCAGACCCTGCTGACGGCGCGGCTGGCGGAAAACGATGGTCGCGGCCTGGCCCTCGGTCATCTTGACCTCGACAACTTCCGTTACGCTAACGATGCCCTCGGCCACCAGGCCGGCGACCGCCTGATCCTGCAGGTGGTCGCACGGCTCAAAGGCCAGCTTGAAGCCGGCGATCAGCTGGCGCGGCTGGGCAGCGACGAGTTCGCCTTGCTGATCGACACTCGCCGCGCCCCTCAACGCGCCGAATGGATGGCCGAGCGCATCACCGAAGCGTTGGCCGAGCCTTATTGGGTCGACGGCGAAAGCCTGCTGATCGGCTCCAGCCTGGGCATCGCCCATGCACGGGCCCAGGCGGGCGCCGACCCGTTGATGTGGCACGCGCATATCGCCATGCAGCAGGCCAAGAGCACCCAGGGCTGTACGTTTCACATTTTCAACGAGCGCATCAACCGCAATGCCCGCAGCGTCGCCGACCTTGAGACCGAACTGCGCCGGGCCTTGCGCCGCGATGAGCTGGAACTGCATTACCAGCCCCGGATGAACCTTGAAGACGGGCAGATCGTCGGCCTCGAAGCCTTGGTGCGCTGGCGTCATGCCGAGCGCGGCTTGCTGCCTCCGAGCGAGTTCGTTCCCCTGGCCGAGCAGAGCGGTTTGATCGTGCCGCTGGGTTACTGGGTCATTTCCCGGGCATTACGCGATATGCAGGCGTTGCTTGAACTCGGTTTGCCGCCATTGCACATGGCGATCAATCTGTCGTTCCGGCAGTTTCAGGACAGCCAGTTGCTCTCGACCCTGAGCCGGTTGATCAGCGAGCGCGGTGTCGAAGCGCAATGGCTGGAATTCGAGCTGACCGAAACCGCGGTCATGCGCCGCAGCGATCTGGTCAAACAGACCATGGACGCCCTTGGGCGCCTGGGTGTGCGCTTCTCCCTGGATGACTTCGGTACCGGTTTTTCGTCCTTCGTGCACCTCAACAGCCTGCCGATCACGTTGCTGAAGATCGACAAGAGCTTTGTCGGCGGCATGGAGCTGCGCGAAGAAAATCGCAAACTGGTGCACGCGATGATCAACCTGGCGCACAACCTCAACCTGGAAGTGGTCGCCGAGGGTGTGGAAACGCCGGAACAACTGGAGCTGTTGCGCGGGTTCAATTGCGATCAGGTGCAGGGATATCTAATCAGCAAGCCGTTGCCGTTGGCGGATCTGGTGGAATACCTGATGTTTGACGGCAATCAGCAGGCGCCGCTGGAAATCGTCGTTTAAACACCCACGAAAAATTGTAGGAGCTGGCTTGCCAGCGAAGGCGGTTTGACATTCAACATATGTGTCGACTGACCCACCGTTTTCGCTGGCAAGCCAGCTCCTACAGGTTTTTCATTCGGCCTGGATGGCGTCGAAATGCTCTGACACCGGCTCCCGCCGAATCATCCGCTTCATCTTCCATTCAAACGCCAGCGTCAGGGCCACCGCTGCGCAGGCCAGTCCCAGCGCCAGGCCCCACCAGACGCCCGTTGGCCCCCAGTCCAGGTGGAACGCCATCCACCACGCGGCCGGAGCGCCAATCAACCAATAGCAACCCAGGCCGACGAGGAACGTGGTCTTGGCATCCTTGAGCCCGCGAATGCAGCCCATGGCAATGGTTTGCACGCCGTCGAACAACTCGAACCAGGCCGCCACCGCCAGCAGGCTCACGGCGAGGTTGATGACATCGGCAAACGCCGGGTCGTTGTGGTCGAGGAACAGGCCGACCAACGGGTTTGGCAACAGCCAGAAGACCATGGCGAAACACAGCATCGCCGCCGCTCCGAAGGCAATGCCAACCCTTCCGGCCAGCCGGGCATCCAGTAACTGCCCGGCACCGTAATGCTGACCGATGCGCATGGTGATCGCGTAGGAAATCCCCGCGGGCACCATGAAGGCTACCGAGACGATTTGCAGGGCGATCTGGTGCGCCCCCAGTTGCGTGCTGCCCATGGTGCCCATGCACAGCGCGGCGAAGGCAAACAGCCCGACCTCCACGGCGTAGGTGCCACCAATTGGCAGGCCCAGGCGCCACAGTTCATTCAGGTACTTGCGGTTGAGCTGCCACAAGCCCTGGCGCAGTGGATAGGCGTCGTAGGCCGGGTGCCGGCGAATGTGCCACGCCAGCGCCAGGGCCATCAGGTTGGCGACAATCGCCGTCACCAGGCCAATGCCCATCAGCCCCAGTTTCGGCAAGCCGAACATCCCGGTGATCAACGCGTAGTTCAGCAGGAAGTTGGCGACGGTACCGCCCAGGCTGATGACCATTACCGGCGTTGCCCGGCCGATGGCGCTGGTAAAGCCGCGCAAGGCCATGAAGCTCAGGTAGCCGGGCAGGGCGAACGGCAAAAAGATCAGAAACTGACCGGCCGACTGGACGTTGCTTTCGGTCTGGCCGAACAGCAGCAGTACCGGCTTGAGGTTCCACAGCAGCAGGCCGGCGCCCAGCGCCATCAACCATGCCAGCCACAGCCCGGCCTGGGTCAACCGGGTGGCGCCGAGAATATCGCCGGCACCCTGACGAATGGCCACCAGCGTACCAACCGCCGCGATCACGCCGATGCAGAAAATCGACACGAACGAATAGGTCGCCGCGCCAAGTCCACCGCCGGCCAGTGCCTCGGGACTCAGGCGCGCCATCATCAGGGTGTCGGTGAGGACCATCAGCATGTGCGCCAACTGCGAGGCGATCAACGGCCCCGCCAGCCGCAGGATGGCCCAGAGTTCAATACGCGCTGGATGCTGCATGGTCATCACGCTCGTTTATCAAAGAGAACAGGAAAGCGTCGATTCTCGGCGCTCTGCGGCGATTGCACAAAGGGATAAAAAGGATGGGTAGCATGATTCAAACTCATGCTGAAGAGTTTCTGCTAGGGTATTTAAAATTGCTGTAGGAGCTTTCCTGATGTCGCGTCGTCTTCCTCCTTTATATGCCCTGCGCGCCTTCGAAGCCGCGGCGCGGTACACGTCGTTTACCCGGGCCGCGCAAGAGCTGTCGATTACCCAAAGTGCAGTCAGTCGGCATATTCGTACCCTCGAAGAGCATTTTGCCTGCCGCCTGTTTCACCGCAGTGGTCGTAATCTGCAGCTGACCGAATCGGCGCGGTTGATCCTGCCGGGCATTCGTGACGGTTTCACCGCCCTGGAGCGCGCCTGCAATACCTTGCGCGCCGAAGACGACATCCTGCGCATGAAAGCCCCGTCGACCTTGACGATGCGCTGGTTGCTGGCGCGGCTCAGCCGTTTTCGGCACCTTCAACCGGGCAATGAAGTACAGCTGACCAGCGCCTGGATGGACATCGACTCGGTGGACTTCAATCAGGAACCGTTCGATTGCGCCGTGATCCTCAGCAACGGGCATTTCCCGCCAGACTGGGAGGCTACTTTGTTGTTTCCAGAGGAACTGATTCCGGTGGGCGCGCCTAACCTTCTGAACGATCAGCCTTGGGACGTCGCACGCCTGGCCAGTACCGAACTGCTCCACCCAACGCCCGACCGTCGCGACTGGCGCAGTTGGCTGGAGCGCATGGGCCTGACCGATCAAGTCTCACTAAAGGGCGGTCAGGTGTTCGACACGCTGGAGCTGGGGATGATCGCGGCCGCCCGAGGCTATGGGGTGTCCATGGGCGATTTGTTGATGGTGGCTGAGGATGTAGCGCAGGGACGTCTGAGTTTACCGTGGCCGACGGCGGTCGCCAGCGGTGAAAATTATTACCTGGTCTGGCCGAAAACCCGCCCAGGAGGTGAGCGTTTGCGCCGCCTCAGCGTTTTCCTCCTGGGTGAGGTTCGGGCCATGGAGTTACCGGCGGTCGAGCACTTGGGTCACCTCAATTCAGCATCAAGCTAGTTGCACTTGGCATTGCTGGAGACTTCCTTGCTCGCCTGTTTCAACAGGTTACCCAGCTCAGCCGCATTGGTGCTGTTGTAAATCCGACCTCCGGTGTTTTCAGCGATACAGCGTGACGGGCCGCCAGCACCGATTTTCACCACGTTGACCCGAAGGCGCGGTTGTTCCCTGGCGATTCGACGGGAAACCGCGCAAACGTCCTGCCCGCAACCGTCTTCGCCGTCGACAAACATCACGATAACCGCATCGTTATTGCGCCCGTCGACGGTACTCGCCGCGTGGGCCAGGCTGTCGGCCAGCGGTGTGCCGTCGTCCGGAACCAGGCCTCGAATCCCGTTGATCAGCCGCGGGCGATCGCCGAACTTGTACATACCCCGGTCCGGTGTTCTTTCGCAGCCGGCGAAGGTGATCAGGCGTGTGTCGATCTTCGGGTCCAGCCCGTTGATCATGCCGGCCAGCGATTCCTTGGCGACGTCCATGCGGCTGGGTTTGGCGGTGAGCCGCATGGTGCGGTTCGGGTCCAGGAGCTTGTTGATGTCAGGACCGTAGAACCAGTCCTCGTCGGCTTTCACTGACTTGATGTTCAAATCCATCGAGCCCGAAGTGTCGAGCACCACCACGAACTGTGGGACCTCTGACTTCGGCGCTGTTTTGCGGCATGCGAAGTTGTCCAGCGTCGGGGCTGGTGGCGGGGCCGCCACTTCCGGTTTTGGCGGTGGAACCGGTTTGGGTGGCGGGGTCGGCTTGGGTTCCGGTGCGGGTGCGGGTGCGGGTGCGGGTGCGGGTGCCGGTTTGGGTGGCGGGACCGGCTTGGGTTCCGGTACCGGTACTGGTTCTGGCGTGGGTTCTGGCGGCGGAACAGGTTTCGGTTCCGGTTCCACGACAGGCGCGGGGACAGGCTCAACCGGCTTCTCAACCGGTTTCTCGACGGGCGTAACCACCGGCGCTACAGGCGCTACAGGCGGAACCACGACAACCGGCTCTCGGTGCAGGAACCACCAGAGCCAGAGCGCCAGAAGCAGCAACAGCAGCGCGAGCAAGGCCGCCGCGAGCCACCAGCCACGTCGCGACGGCGCTACGACCGGTGCCACCGGAATCACTGGCGGCACGATCGGTTTGGGCGGACGCTGGTTCCAGCGCACCACCAAAGGTTCACCGTTGAGGCTGTAGAGTTTGTCCAGCTCAGGCGCGCCGAGCAGGCTGCGCAGGTCATCCGCTTCCGTCGGTTGACCGCGTTTTTGCAGTTCATCCGCCAGCTGTCCGAGGGACGTCTGACGCACCTCATAGGTTTCCAGCAAACGTCGTTGCGCGTCCTCTTTGAGATCGGCATAAGGCGTGGGTTGGCCACCCAGTTCCGTCCACCATTCCAGCACGTCGCCGCTGCCCATCCGCGGGATGGCAAACAGACTGGCGACGGTCGGCGGAAAGTGTTTCTGGATGAGGGCGACTTTGGCTTGCAGCGCACTCATCCCCTCCGATGTGGCTTGCGCATCCCTGATGACCCGCTGCATGACGACGATTCCTGAAAAAGTGCAGGCATCCGTCGGGATGCCCTGCGGGGTGAAAAGTTACTCTTCGTAGCCAAGGCTGAATTGCAGCTGGTTGACCTTCTTCTGCAACGTTTTCAGCTCTTGCTGCCTGGCCGCCAGTGCCGCTGGTGTTGATTTGGCCGTTGGCGCCACTTGCGTAGCCTTGAGCTGCTTCTCGAGGTCGGCAATCTGCTTCTGCACCTGGGCTTCATTGCCGCGCCGGGCCTTGAGCGAGTTCAGCAGTTGCGTCAGCGACTGATTCAGCGCCGCCTGGGATTTCTGCTGGCTGGCCAGATCGGTCTTGGTGCTGAGTTGCTGGGCCTGAATGTTCTCGTACACCTGACGGAACATTGCGTTTTGCTTTCGGGATTCGCTCAGGGCCAGTTCCTTCTGCTTGACCTGATCACTGTAACCACCGGAGTAGTCGCAGTTCATCTTGGTCAGCATGCTGCTGTCGCGATTGGTTGCATCGCACTCGCCCGGCGTGGTCGCGCAACCGCTCAGGGCCAGGATGGCAGTGATGACCATCAGTTGTCGTAGCGTCATGTGCTTAGCCCAGGGTGATTGCGGAACGTTGGCTGTACAGAGCGTCGACTTCCTTCTGCAGGCTGACGACTTTCTGGTTCATTCTCTGAATGTTCATCTCCACTTGCCGGATCTCGGCGCTGGAGCCTTGTGAACGCTCGGCGTCTGCCACTTTTCGGTACTCGGTAACTTTGGTACGCATGTTGGCAAGGTCTTTGCGCAGGCGCGCGATGTCTGAATCGATCCCGGCGATTTGCGCCTGGGCCCTGCTCTTGTCGACTTTCTTGTTGGCGATGTCCTTTTTGATCTGGGCAATTTGCGCACGGTCATCATTGATCACTTGCTGAGCGGTCGCCGTCCGGGCGATCACGTTCTGCGTGTCTTGTTCGACATCGCTGTTCATCTTCGCCAGGCGGGTGGTGGTGTCGGCGTATTGGGCGCGACGTTGATCCAGGTAATAGTTCGCGCCCATGGCCACGCCACACGCGGTGATACCGGCGGCGATGACGCACACGGTTTTGTTGCTGCTGTTGGACAGCGCGCAAGCGAGGATGCCGACACCGGCGCCGACGGCGCAGGCCTGGTATCCGGACTTGCTGAAGAACTCTGCGTCATTGCCCTGGGTCAGGCGCGGGTCGGCACCTTCGCCTTCGCCTTCGCCTTCTCCGAGCATGGAGCTGCCGGTGTTGGCGCAACCGGTCATTAGCAGGCTGCTGGCGACTACGAAAGCGATCTGTAGTTTGAAGCGAGTCCAAAGGCTGCGCGACATGGTGAAACTCCTACGTAACGGGTTGACGCATTGTTATTGAGTGACGGTTTTGCAGCTGTTCAGCCAGGCTGCAGTGTCGATTTTCTGCTTTTGCAGGAACGCTTTCTGATTGGCCCAGTGCGTGCGCAAATAAGGCTTCAGGTCTTGCAGCTGCTTGTTGCGGGTGATGATTTCTTCCATCACCGGGACTTGTGTTTCAAGCAGTGGCTGGCCGTACAAGGTAGCCGATTCCACCAGGCTGCTGGCGTAGTAACGGCTGAGTTTGTGCAGGCGGTCCTTTTGCTCCTCGAGCTTGCCTTTACGCATGTCGCAACTGGCGTCTTTGTCCGCACCTTCGCAATTGAGCTTGTAGTTCTTTTGCAGGAAGTCCACGTACTGGCCGTCGTCGAGCATCTTGGTGCACAGGAACGCACCCAGGTTGAGGCTGGCGCGGATCGCCTGGTCGCGGGTTTCTTCCTGCTGCTGGTTACTCGCGCGCAGCTGGTTCTCGAGGGCCTGGAGCTTTTCCTTGAGCGCTTTGTCTTCGACGCCCGAGGCGAGGCTGTTCAGCGATTGCACGGTGCCTTTGTCGGCCGATTCGGGTTCCTGGCTGCCGGTGCCGAGTTTCTTCCAGCTGCTCTCGATGCTGGCGACTCGTTCGCGAGAGGTGAGGGTCGGGGAGACCAGCACCAGTCGCAGGCCGGTGGTCTTGTTTTTCACCTGGCCTTCGGCATTGTAATACGGTTCTTCCTTACGTAATGCAGTACGCAGGTCGGCCTGCGCAGTCAGGAAGTTTGCGCCACGGACGATGTAGCCACCGGCCTGACCGTGCTGGCGGTCGAGTTTGTTCAGGCGAAACGGCTCGAACATCATTTCGTCGACGTTGCCGAGCATGTCATGCAGGCCCAGCGGGTTGGGCTTTTGCAGACCGGTCAATTGCACTTTGCCATTAGACGATTGCGCCCCGGCGAACCACTCGTAAGCGTTGATGCCTTCTGGCATTGGGTAGTGCGTGTCGCGGAATTCAGCAGCACCGACTTCCAGCCCGCCGCGCGCGGCGAACTCCCACTCGACCTCCGTCGGCAGGCGCAGGAAACCCAAGGCGCCGTCTTCCTTTGGCAGTTTGCCGGCGGCGTTTTTGCGCAGCCACAGGTTGTACTTGTCGGCGGCATCGATGGCTTGCACCCAACTCACCGCCGTTTGCGGCAAGCGCATCCTGGTGGCGGCGGTGGGGCAGGTCGCTTCGGTCAGCGCGGCGTATTGCAACTGACTCATCTCGTACTTGGCCATCAGGTAGTAGCGGGACTTGTCGTTCTTGGCCCCGGTAAAACTGCCGGCGATAAAGGTCGGTCGGGTCTGCTCGACATAGCCGTATTCCGCGCCGTCCTGACCGATGTTGATCGGGTAGTCATCCAAGGGACCGGCGACCGGAATGAACACCTTGCGAAACACCATCGAACCTTCGCAGGGCATCGGCAGCACAACGTCGCCAGCCTCGGGCATCGGGTTGTAATACTTTTCTTCCCAGCCCGCCGCCGATGCGTCGAGCAAGTAGCCGAGGCTCAGGGGTAATAGCAAGCCAAAACGTTTATAGCTCACGCAGACTCTCCGCAGGTTGGATGTTGATGGCTCTCAGGGCACCGATCATGGCCACCAGTGCGGCGACCAGGAAGGTCAGGAGCAGGGCGGCGACGCCATGCCAGACGGTGATGTGGCAAACGAAGGTGCCGGTGGCCTGGCTGCCGCCGAGCAGGTAGTCGAACAAATGACTGCCCACGGCATAAGACCCCAGTCCGCCCACGTAGCCGGCCAGACTCAGCACTAGCGCTTGCAGGACCACGAAACCGCCGACGGACCTGCGCTTGAAACCCAGCAGACGCAGGACCGCCAGGCTTTTGCGTTTACGGTCGATGTTGGCCAGGAACGCGCCGACCATGGACGCCACGCAGCCGATCAGTGCCGCTACGGCGATCACACCGAAGATCAGCCCCAGCACATGGTTGATGGCTTTGACGTTGTCGATGTCGGCCAGTCGGCTCGACGTTTCGATGTGTTGTTCATTGAGCCAGTGTTCCAGCGGCGCGACTTGATCGATGTCGCGCGCATACACGCGGGCGCGGGCATACAGCGGTTGTAGATTATCCTGAGGCTTACCGGTGGTAATGCCGAACTCACTGACCTGATAACCGTCGCGAAAGCGCTCCAGATCCAGCAACAGCGGCGGGGCGACAAAACCGGCGGCGCGACCGAAGCGGGCACCATCGAGCACGGCCAGTACCGTCAGCGTCATCTCGCCGCGTTCATTGACACCTTCCAGGCGGCGCAAGGCCCGCAGCTGCACACTGTCGCCAGCCTTGGCCTGCAAGCGTTGCGCTGCGCTGGCGCTGAGGATCACTTGATTGCCGACGGGGGTAAGTGACGCCAGATTCAGTTGTGGGTCGCCGGGCTCAGTGGCGATGATTTCCGCGCCTTCGACAAACCGTTGCATGCCGATCAGCAGGTCAGCCTGAGTATTGAGCGAGCGGGTCTGGCCGAGGGCAAAACCGGTCTCGGGGCGTTGGCGCAAACGCTCGATCCAGGCCGTGTCGTAGTTGCCGTTGCTGAGCATCTTCACTTCAAGGTTGCGCGGGTCGCGCAGCAGTTCGTCCTGCAGCTGGCTGACCACCCCGTGTTTGAGCCCGAACAGCAACAACAACGGCGCGATCACCGCCACCAGGGAGGCGGCGATACACAGTGAGACCTTGCGGTCGTGCCACAGGTCTTGCAGTGCCAGTGAGCCCAGCAGGCACAAGCGATCAGTCCATCGGTTCAAACAGCGTCTCCCCTTGATGGCTGATAGCGCCAAGTCGCGGCAAGCCGAAATCCTTCAACAAAGCCCAGTCATGGGACACAACGAGCGCACTCAGGCCCATGCTCGACACCAGGCTCAGTAGCAACTCGAACAAACGCCGTGCACCGTGAGGGTCGAGCGCGGCGGTCGGCTCATCGGCCAACAGCAGCAGCGGTTCATGGGCAATTGCCCGAACGCAGGCAACGCGCTGGCGTTCGCCGATCGACAAGGCCTGAGGGTGTTTATCCAGCAACCCTTGCAGGCGCAACACGTCAACGGCGTGGTCGATGTGATTGCTCTTGGCCGGCATCCCGAGCAAACGGCGCGGCAGGCTAATGTTGTCGCGCACGCTCAGGAACGGCAGCAAGCCGCCGCTCTGCAAAATGAATCCCAAATGCCGTGAACGCACCGCTGCCAGAGCAGGCTGGTCGTCAGTGGCCAGCAGTTGGGCAATATCCTGGGCGTGCGTCGGGCCCAGCCGAAAGCGCTCGAGTTCTACCGGCGCGAGCAACAGGCCGATGGCTTCGAGCAACGTGCTTTTGCCGCTGCCGCTCTCACCGGTGATGGCGAGGATTTCCCCGGCGCGGACCTGCAAGTGCGGTAGTCGCACATGATGAGCCTGTGCGCCTTCACCACGGCGCACCAGCAGGTTCTTGATATCGAGCATGGGCGTCTCGTTAAGGCATCATTTCCAGCGGTACGGGGTAGACGTTGTCCCGCGCATCACTGTCTTTGGCTAAAGCGACCCAACGGTCGACATCAGCGTTGTAACGCTGGTAATGCCGCAGTTTGGTGTTCAGCGTGCGGATGAATTTTTCTTGTGCCAGACCATCCCAGCTCTTCCAGGTCTCTTCATCCAGGTTCAGCACTTCACTCTGATAAGGCAGGTCTTCGAGGTATTCACCGAGGACGCCCATGTCCGCCAGCTTGGCATTGCTGTTCTGCTTGAGCTGATTGGGATCGGCGCCCATGGTCGCCGCCACCGAGCGCAGGCGATTGAACATGTCCGTCGGCGAAATCAGGCCTTCGTTGGCGGCATCGAGAATCTGCTTCATCACGTCGCTCAAGTCGCTGAGCTGTGACTTGGTCAGCAGCACCCGCACGTCGGTGGTCGGGATGTTCTGCTTGATCAGGTCGCGGTCGGTGATCCATGCCTTGAACACTGGCGGGGCTTTGCTGTTGGTCTTCTCGCCAAGATAGGCGAGTTGCATGGCGTGGCCTATCAAAGCCGCGTCTTCGAGCATTTTTTTATCGGCCGGGTCCTGCTTGGCGTTCGCCGCGCTGCCAATGGCGTCTTCGCCCATGTAGGCGGCTTTGACTTGTGTCGTGATCGCTGCGGCCAGTGCGTCAACCTTGCGCCCGAATTCCTGCACATCGCCAGCGTTCACCGGGTAGTACAGCGAAGTGTTGGTGCCCGGGTAGGTCGACAGGTTCTTGTATTGCGCCTCGGCCTTGGCGTGGTCCTTGGCTCCGGCCGGGGTTTTCAGGTGCAGGGTGTAAATCGCCACACCCGGGTTGGCGGCTTCGATACGCACCTGTGCAGCGCTCAAGCCGGTCTTCGACAGCTTGTCGTCGCCTTCGATGGCGCCCGCATCGGTGATCAGCACCACGTATCGTGCGCCGAACTGGTTCCAGTCGACCTTGTCGATGCTCTCCATGACGCCGGCAAACGAGTCTTCATCGAAGCTGCTGCTCGACACGGTGGCCTGTTTGAGGTCTGCAATTTTGGCGAAAAAGTCGGCGCTGTCTTTCACCTTGGTAGGGTCGGCGTACATCTTGGTGGTGTATTCCAGCCCCGGCACCGCCTGGGTGTTGGAGCGGAAAGCCACCAGGCCGAACTTGACCTGCTTGCCGAGATTCTGCGCTTCGATCTTCTGGTAAACCTTGCGGATCGCTTCGCGGGTGCGGTCGATGTAGGGGTCCATCGAGATCGTCGAGTCGATGACAAATACCACGGCCGCACTGAATTCCTTCAGCTGGTTGGCTTTTTTCTCTTCGGCTTCCTTGCTGCCGGCGGCGCTGCCTGCAGTGCCGCCCTTGGCGTTCTTGTCATCCGGCTTGCTGACGGAGGCGACGTTGAGCAGGCGCGTGCGGAAACCGCTTTCGGTCATGACTTCTTCGCCACTGAGCACCGGCAGCAGGTAAAACTGCTTTTGCAGGTCGACGAAGTATTCCGGTTCTTCAGCCAGTACGCCCGGTGCTTGCTGGCCCTTTTTCAGCGTGGCCCGCAGCGGCGCAACTTTGCTGACCGGATCCGGTGCATCAAGAATGCCTTCGACGGTGGCGCGGTCCTTGAAGAACAGCAGCCGGTCGCGGTTGGCCGGGTTAGTGAAGGCCAGCGTCAGCTGCATCTTCCAGTCGGTGGTGCAGCTGGCAGGCAGCCAGCCAATGGTTTTGCCATAGCTGTCGGGGCCGACTTTCAGCCACTCGATGTTGTTCGCTTGGGTGCGCTCGTACACATAAAAGCGGCTGAAGACGGGTGGTGCGTCGCCTGCCGCACCGCCCGCCGTCGGGCTGACTTTGCAGCCCGGCGTGGTCAGCACGCGTTGGAACAGGGTCTTTTTACCGGCCTGGATCAGCGGTTTGTCATCGGCCTGGGACAGCGGGCTGATGCACAGTGCCAGTAATGCGGCACCGCTCAGCAGGAATCGACTCAGGGGCGAACGCATCACTTCTGCAACTCCTCGAAGCGCTGCTTGGCTTCGGCGTTGTTCGGGTCCTGGGTCAGGATGGTTTCATACCAGTAGGCGGCGGTGGCGTTGTCCGCGGCCGGGAAGCACTCGCTGGCCTTCAGGTATTTAGGGTCGTATTCGCGGGCATAGGCGTTGGCGATCAGCGCGTCACCGGCCTGGGCACGGTTGGCGTACAGGCGCTGGGCGACGCCACAGTGCTTGCTGGCCTTGGCCTGGTTGATGATCTCCAGCAATTTGGCACTGTCGGGCGCCGCCTTGATGCAGGTCTGGACGAAGGTCAGCTCGGGCAGGCTGTTCATGCTGTCGAGGGTACAGGCTTGAGCGTCGGCGCCGGCAGGTGCAACGGATGCGGCGGGAGTGGCTGCAACCGCAGGGGCCGGGGTGCGTTTGTAGAACCAGAATCCGCCGCCCGCCGCCAGCAGCAACACCACAATCAACAGACCGATCAGGCCTTTATTGCTTTTTTTCACCGGTGCGGGAGGCGGCGCGTAGGCGGGCTCGGTCAGCACCGACTCCAACTCCACTTCTGGCTCGGCGGTGGACAGGGTCAGTTCAGGCAGATCCGGGATCTCCAGGATCTCCGGTGCCGGTGCCGGTGCCGGTGCGCTCGGCGCCGTCAGTTCGGCACTGCCGTAGGTCGAACGTGTCTGGCCGCCGGCCGTGGACGGCAGCAAGCCAACGCCAGGGCGAACCACGCCTTTATCGGCATGACCGTGGTTCTGTTCGCGCAGTTCGATCTGGAATTGTGAGTTGGCGACGCCTTCCAGCAGCGGGTCGACCACGTCCGGACCGACCTGCGCCTCCAAAGCTTCGTCGTTGGCCGTGAGATTGAAACGCGAGACCTTGAACCAGAATGGATTGTTGCTCCAGGCCTTGTGGTCCTGAAGGTAAAAACCGTCCTGGTTGCGCTGAATGGAAAACTCCAGCTGTTCCTCGCCACCCTGCCATTTCTTCACAGTGAGGCGGGCCTGGCCAGGCACATTGGGCTCTAACGCGAGCAGGTCGACACGAATTGGCATTGCTTATCTCGCTGCGAAGGCTGTGAGCACTTGGCCCAGCCGTTCGTTCTGTTCAGGGGTGATTTCACGTCCGGCACCATGGCCGGCATTGTCCTGCGTGATGTAGGCCAGGCCCGAGAGCCAGTCGCCCAGGTACCGTTGCGCCTGATTCGACGGTTGCGCCGGCAGTTCGGGCACTTGTCCCGGGCCAATGTCGGTGTAGAACGAAAACAAAGGCGCCTTGGCTCCGGTGCGGCTGTTCGGGCGCTCGTTCACCGGCTTCTGGAGGTAGCCGAACCAGGACACGAAATCGCGCAGTACGCGCTGCACTTCCAGTACCTGGCGCTCGACCAGTTGATCGCGCCGCGCGCCACTTTGTGCGCGCTTGAGGACGGCGCGGCTCAGTTGCCCCGGCAAGTCCTGGCGATAGCCGGCGGTGATCAGTTCATCGACCACCGCTTCCAGCAAAGCCTTTTCCAGCCCCAGCAGGTTGAGCAGGCTTTGCCGGGTGGTCAGTTCCCGCAGGTGCGCGATCCAGGCCTTGAAGGCCGCTTTGGCAAAGCGATGCTCATTGCTTTGCAACTCGGGCGCCGGGGTGCCGGTTTTGTTGCTCGCCGGCGTGCTGTCGGGGCTCAGGTCGTCACCGAAATCGAAGTCGAAACCGGCGTCGTTGCCGTACAGGCTCTGGCTCGGCGTCGGGGCGACCGGTTCGTCGGTCACGGCCCGCTCGTCATCGCTTTCATACACGCCGCTGAGGTACAAGTCGCGCACCTCTTCGCTCGGCATGTCGAGTTGATCGATCAATTCGCCAAGCACTGCCGGGCGACGGCCCAGGCCCGTCAAAATCATTTGCGCCTTGGCTTTCTTGGCGGCTGCGGCGCTGTCGTCGTCAGCGTGGTACCAGGTGCTCAGGCCGTGAGTGGTCAGGCCTTCGAGGCATTCGCTCAATTGCTCGCGGATGCGCTGCAATTTGAATTCGATATTGGCCACGCCTTTGAAACTGCCGCTGAAGTGGCTGATGCCACCGTCATCGTTGCGCAGCATTTCTGTCCAGGCGTTGGCCGGGTCCTTGATGTGTTTACACACCAGGGCGTTGCTGGCGAAGCTGGTGCCCAGCGCACTGACACGTTCCTGATAGAGGGCATTGAGGCCGGTTTCCGCACCGGTCGCGTCTTGCCCGATGAACGCCGCGTCCATACGCGGTTTGCGCACCAGGTAGGTGTTCTGGAACGGTGTGCCGGCCCAGTCGTTCATCCAGCTCAGGCTGCCGAAACGCTCCAGCATGGTCAGCTTGATCATGCCGTTCCAGCTCTCGTCGTACTGATCAGGCGTCAGGCTCAGGGAGTTGGTGATGCGCAGGTCGAGCATGGTCAGCGCCCAGATCAGGCCAGTATCGCGCTTGCTACGAGCGGCCGAGTCGGCGCCTTGGGTTTTTTCGATCCAGCGGGTCAGCACCGGGCCCACGTCGTTGACGTCGCTCTGTTTGGTCGAGCCTGTGCACACCACCAGCGCGTTCATTTCCTGGTTGTCGGTGTACCGTTCGAACAGGTAGGCGACCTTGCCGCGCAAGATCAGCTGGGAAACGGAGTTGTCCTTGGCGGTGGACTCAGGGTCGTTGGAGTCGGCGATCTCGTGCAGTTTCTGGCGCCCGCGATAACCGGGGAAATCCAGCAGGTCGACCTGATTGACGATGTCATCTACCGGCGCTTCGATCAGGCGGAAGGTCATTTCGGCGGTCAGTGCCGCCAGTTGCGCGACCGCAATTGCCTGACTGTTTTGCAGGCGATCGCCAACCAGTGGTCGAACATCGATCGGCAAGTCCAGCGGGCTGCCGAAGCGTTCGAGGATGTCGACGTTCATGATGCTGTCGCGCTGGCTGTAGGTGTCGTTGTCGAAACTCACCAAGGCCTTCAGCGGTGCGAACACGGTCTCTGGCAGACCCAGCTTGTGCAGCGCGCCGGCCAATTGCTGGTACACGCGCGTCAACTCGCGTTGCTCACCCCAGAGAATCGAAAACAGCTCGGCCCGTTCCTGGAAATTCAGGCGTGGCGCCAGTTGCAACGCTTTGGGCCAGTACAGGTGCTCAAGCTTCTTCACCGAATTGCGGAAGTTGTCGCGCAGATAATCCCACAGCGACACCAGATCGTCGGCGTTGACGCCCGCTTGCAGCGGCCCGGTTTCGCGGCCTTCGAACGGTTTGAGCACGCGCTGGATGCGCTCTTCATCGATCTCGTAGGAAATCCGTTCAAGGTCGAAATCCTTGAACCAGGCGTTGGCGAGAATCTTCGCCAGCTCGATTTCCTTGAACAGCGTGAGTTCTACCGGGAAGTCATTGTCCTGACTTGCCGTCGCCCGACGGCTGAAACGCGTTACCAGGCCGGTGGCTTCCTTGCCACCACCCACCGGGTTGATGTGCTTGATGAAGTCCAGGCGCTGGTCGCCGAACTCGGTTTCCAGTTTGCCGTTCTGACCGGCGGCGAGGGCCGAAATCAGGTAGGACTTGCCGGCCTGGGACAAGCCGAAAAAGCCAATGGTCATCGGCGTGCAGGCCACGCGACCGAGGCTTTGGGCCAGGTTGCGGGCGCGGTGCAGGCGGATGTTCAGGTTGTCGGCTTCGCTGTCCAGGCGCGGTGCATTGCCGCGTGTCTGGCCAATCCAGTCCAGCGCCTGACCGGCGCCTTCATAAACAGCGGCCCAACTGGCAGAGAGCTGAGTTTGATCGGGGGTCAGGTCATTCATTTGCGTTTCACACTTCCACTGTCGAGCCAGTATTTGGTCTCGCTCAGGCCGGCGTCGAGCATGGTGTTGAGCTCCAGCTCGAGGTCGCTGCGCGGATTGAAGTTGACGTTGTTACTGTTGGATTCGATGTCACGAACCGAGAGGCGGTCGCTGACCAGATCCTGCTTGCGGGTGTATTTGTCCGCCGGTTTGACCTCAAACCGCACCTTGAGCAGCGGCGCGCTGCCGTTTTCACCGATTGCGCGGGAAAACTTCTCCCGACCCGCCTTGGTGAACCGCAAGGTATACAACGGCGAAGCGGCCCAGCGTTCAGCGGCCAACTGGCGGAAACCGAGGCGCAGATCGCCGCGCATTTCCAGTTGTGGCGTGTCGGCGGTGTCGCCAACGCCAATTACCGGTAGCTTGATTTTGTAGTCTTCGGACTGGATATCGCGGTACAGCACGTCGGCATCCTTGATCACGTTGTTCAGATCGATGACGCCGATGTGCTTGACCGTCGAATACGGCTTGAGCGCCGATGCCCGGAAGTAGAAGTTCGGTACGCTGTGGTTGGCGCACAACAGGCAGAGCATGGCGCCGACCGAGGCGGTGCTCTTCGGGTCGTCGATCCGGCCGTTCTTGTGAAACGGATACCAGCCGCCGGTGCGGTAGTTTTGCAGCGCCAGAATGCGCCCCGGTGGCAGCGGCAGCACCTTGCGAATGAACGCCTGGATGCCGGGCAGGCGCGAAGGGCGGCCGGTCAGCAGCAAGACATCGCACGGGTAATGCGCGACCACTTCACATAGCGCACCGAGGATCTTGGTGATGTTGATCTGGTCGTTGAGGAACGCGGCGTGGAGCTTTTGCAGGTCGAAGCTGATCGGCGCGGCATACAGGTCGAAACCGCTCTGAGCGCCGACATCACGACGCACGGCGGCATTGACGTAGTCGAGCACGGTCTGGCTGATTGCGTTGTCACCGAGCAAATGGCGGTAGCTTTGCGGGATGACTTCTTGCGGGACTTGCGGATCGTAATGCTCGTACGCCTTGAGCAGCGCCAGGCCCAGCGGGGCGAACACCTGGAGGTTCAATTGCTGACGCAGGATCATGTCCTGGGCACTGACCGATTCATCGCCACACAGCCGTGACATCAGTGAATTCGGGGCCTTGACGCCAGCGTTCTGCAAGGCTTTTTCGAAACTCGGCAGGATGAAGTCCTGAATCACATCCAGCAGGATGTCGTCGCCGGCCACTTTGAAGCCATCGCGAAAACGCTGTTCGGGCACGATGTGCACATTGCTGCCGCTGCCGGTATTGCCTGCGCGGTCGAGACGATAGTCGGTGATCACCAGGTCGGTGGTGCCACCGCCGATGTCGATGGTCGCGAGGGTGATTCGTTGGCGGTCGGTCTTGTCCGGCCGGGCGATGGTGTCAAAAAACTCTTCCGGGTGACCGGCGAAGTTCTCGTTGACCTCGGTGTACAGGTAAACCAGCTGGCCGCAGGACGCTTCGTCCCATTCCACACGGATACTCGGGATCGGCGTGCGCGGGCTGACGGCCTGGTCCTGATGTGGGTCTTCCTCACCGGCATGCCAGCCGAGGCTTTTCCACACCAGACCGATGGCTTGCAGCATGCGTTCGTTGAGAATGCTGCGCTCGGCCTGCGGCATGCCCGGCGGCACAGTCAGGGTAATGCTGTTGAGCTGGCGCGGCACGCGGGTGTGACCCTGGCGCGAGCGCTGGGCCGGGCTGTTGATTTGCGACAGCGCCTGGGCCAGTACTTCGGCGAGCATGAAGGTCATTAGCGAGCTGCGTGAGTAACGCGGCATGAACACCGGCAAACGATCGTCTTCTTCGAGGCTATAAAGTGCCTCGCCGGTTTCGTTGATCAGGTGCGAAAACGGCGCGGCGGTGGCAAACGGTTCATTGTCGGTCTTGATGTACGAACAGTTGAAACGCCAGCCGTGGCCATAGGCGTTTTCGTCCCACAGATAGCGTTTCGGGCTGGACAGGCCAGTGGAGCCTTCGGTGCCGCGACGACGACTGGCCAGACGACCGGCCTCATTGCCGACACGGGCAATCGTCGCCCATTGGAACGCATCGTGACGACCACTCTTGACCGAACAGTGGTCCTTGCCGAAATACGCCTGGGCGAATTCCACGCGGCTTTCGAACGGCAGGTTGTAGGTGTGTTCGGGGGTGATCAGGTCGCGCAGTTCCAGCACGTAGTTCTGCTTCAGTCCGGAGCCGGCCTGACCGTGGTTTTCAATCAGGATGCCGCAGGTGCGCGAGTTGCCGACGTCCAGCACCAGGTCCACCGGAATCGGTTTGACCAGGCCATTGCTGTCGTTGGCAACCACTTTGAGCTCGGGGATTTCAACTTTCGCCCCGGCCTTCGACTGCTGGGCGGCTGACGGTTTGCTCAACAGGCTGAGCAAGTTGAGGTAGTGCGCCAGGTGATGGTTGGCGCGGATGTCGATGTCCAGTTCTGCGCGAGAACGGTGGGCATTGCCCTCATTGAACACTTCCAGCAACCACTCGTTGACCCACGGCTGCGCCAGAAACCAGCGGGTTTCTCTAGCCTTGGTCGCCAGTTTGAAAGACACGCCGGAGCTGATGTCTTCTTCATTTGGCGCCAGATAGGCAGTGCCGTCACGCTTGGGCATCACACGGCTGTCGAACGCCATTGTCAGGCGGTGGGTATTACCGTCGATGTCGGGAGTCGCCAGTTTCACCAAGCGCATGCGCGACCAATTGCTCGGACCTTCGTCGAAACGATGCGGTGGCATGAAGCGGAAAAACGGGATCGGCAGCCAGATACCGTCGAGCAAATCGAGGCTGCTTTTCATGTCGACACTGAACGCGGGTTTGGCTTTTTCGACCTTTTCCGGTTCGGGTTCATAGAAAAAGAAGTCTTTCTCTTCGTTGTACGCCAGGCGGCAGATCAGGCCGCTGATCATCGGTGCGAACTCGCCCGCCGGCTCCTTGCGCGGATCCAGGCACAGGGCGAAATCCATGAACTGGATGCCGGTGTCGCTGACCAGCGTGACGGTGTCTTCGAATTGAGTGACTTCTGGCAACATGTCAGGTTATTCCGTTTTATTCGGCCACTTGCCGCATGGACATGGGGAATTGTTCTTTTCCGTAACCGCCGGTGCAGTCCGCGATCGTGGTCGCCCCTTTGCTGCAGTTGACCTTGGGCATCTCGTAAGTGCTGCCATCGGCGCAAACGGCCTGGCCCTGGCTGTCGATGGCCAGGCTGCCACCCTTCATAGTAGCGCTCACCGGCCCACTGCATTTCGAACCGTCGGCCTGGTGGACGGTGACTTGGCCCTTACCGTCCTTGAGCTGGTATTCCAGACGCAGCGGTTTGCCGGTTCGGCTGTCCTGTATCCCGGCGCCTGCGCTGTACTGACCATCGAGAAACTTGGCGGCACCGTCGGCGGCGTCTGGCGGGATGCTCAGGGGCGGGCCGGGTTTTGCGGCGGCGGATTTTTCTGCTTCGGGCGATGTGACATCCGGCGGCGCGGTTTTGTTTTCTGGTGGCTCAGTTTTGTTTTCTGGTGGCTCAGTTTTGTTTTCGGGTGGCGCAGTTTTGTTTTCAGCTGCCGGGTCTATGGCCGGGTCTTTGGTCAAGTCGGCGGGTGCCATGTCAGCCTCGTTACCCTCGACGGCCGGCGTTTCCACACCCTGCGTTCCGGTCACGGCGGTGCCGGTTCCAGTGGTGGAGCCTACAACGGTGCCTGTCACCGGGACGCCATTGAGCGTCGTGACATTGCCGGTCAGTGGTGGCTCTTCCAGTTGTTTTTCCACCGGTACAACGCCCTTAGGCAGCAAATCTACCGCCACCAACGGAATCGGGACGCACCCTCGCAGGCCGAGCAACAGCCACAAAAGCAGCAGCAGGAGCGGCAGCAGCAACAGCCACCACCAACGACGCCACCACGGACGGGCAACCACTGGCACGACAGGCGCAACAACAGGCGCTTCGGCCACGGGTGGCAGCGTGAACGCGGGCGGGACCTGATAGAGGCAGTGCAGGGGATCGCTATTGCCGGTACCGGCATGCTCGAAACCCCAGAACGTCAGCACCGGTTTGCCTTGCACCAGGTAGACGAAATTTTCGTCCGGGAAATGAATCACGCGCTTGAGTAGCTTACCGAACACGGCTTTGTCGCCTTGTTGCTGTTCGGCGGAGTCAGTACCCAGGAAGCGCTGGCTCAATTCTTCGAGCGCGGTCTTCAGCGCTTCAAGCTGGCGGCGGGCAGGGGCGCGTTCTTCTTCGGTCGCGCTGCTCCACGGAATCACATCACCGTCGAGGGCGCTGTACCAATCGATCTGGTTGCCGAGTTCATCACTTTGAGGGATGGCCAAATGATCTACCAGATCGGGATTCTTGCGGCGAATGGCTTCGCGCAATTGCAGGGCTGCCCGGTAGACCGGTTGACCTGTTTCGCCGAGGGCAGTGAATGACCCGCTCTTACCGCTGCGTAATAGTGCCCCGCGCATTCAAACTCCATACGATCCGTTGCGCAAAAATGACAGACAAATGTGCCTGTACCTGCTCCTGCATTTGGCAAGCGACCATGATGCCATAATGGTGTCGCCGTCAAGCTGCCGGAGGTTCAAACCTCATGAGACTAACGTAAGCGTGCGGAGGTTGCATAAGGTCAATTTTAATTGGCTCTGGAAGGCTGGGGGATGCACTTTTTAAGCTTGCTGAATCGTTTCATCAGCGCTATAAAAAATGCACAACTCCAAGAAAGGCTTTCCCCATGTCCCCGCTCAAACTCCTCGTTGTCCTTGGTGCGCTGTCCGCCTCCCACGCCATGGCTTGGGATTACGTCCTGCTCGACAGCGACAAAGCCGCGCAAAACTGGCAGATCACCAGCCAGCAACTCGGTGTGAAAACCGACCAACCCTTCTCCGTGACACTTCGAACCTTGCACGGCGGTCGGCAAGAGGGCACCAGCATCGTCGACATCGATAACGGCACGATGAAGCTCTCGGTGGTGCCGACTCGCGGGATGAACGTGCTGCAGGCCTCGGTCGGTAGCGTGCGCATGGGCTGGGATTCGCCGGTCAAGGAGGTGGTCAATCCGTCTTTCATCGAGCTCAATGGTCGCGGTGGTCTGGGTTGGCTGGAAGGTTTCAATGAGCTGGTCACCCGCTGCGGCTACGAATGGGTCGGCCACCCCGGCGTCGACAACGGCGAACTGCTGACCCTGCACGGTCGGGCCGCCAACATTCCTGCGAACAAAGTCACCCTGCACATCGATGAAAAACCACCGTACGCCATCACCTTGCGCGGCGAACTGAAAGAGCAGGCGTTCAAGAAAGTCGACTTCTCCGTGGCGACCGAACTGGTCACCGAACCCGGCAGCGTAACGTTCGCTCTCAACGACACCCTGACCAATAACGGTGACTATCCGAAGGAATACCAGGCGCTGTATCACAGCAACTTCAGCACGCCGTTCCTGGAGCAGGGCGCCCGCTTCGCCGCACCGGTGAAACAGGTCTCACCGTTCAACGACAAAGCCAAAGGCGATCTGTCGGACTGGCAAACCTACCGCGCACCGACCAAGGACTACGACGAGACGGTTTACAACGTGGTGCCGTATGCCGATGCCAAGGGTGTTACGTTGACCGTGTTGCATAACAAGGCCGGCAGCCTGGGGGTTTCGGTCGGCTTCAACACTCAGACATTGCCCGTTTTCTCCCTGTGGAAAAACACCGATACCCAAGGCCAAGGCTATGTCACGGGGCTGGAGCCGGGAACAAGTTTTTCCTACAACCGCCGTTATCAGCGGCCACTGAACCTGGTACCGACAATCGGGCCGAAGGAACACAAGCAGTTCCGCATCAGCTACAGCTTGCTGGCGGATAAGGCGGCTGTGGATAAGGCCTTGAAGCAGGTGAGCGAGATTCAAGGTGGGCGGGAGACTGAGGTGCGGCAGACGCCGTTGGTCGATCTGAACAAGGGGTGACGCTGGCTAGAGCGTTGTCGGCCGATATTGCAGCGCCTCGGCCAAATGTTCGCGTCTGATGCCGTCGGCTTGTTCAAGGTCCGCCAGCGTGCGTGCGACCTTGAGCAATCGATGGGCTGAACGCAGGGAGAGATTGAGCCGTTCACAAGCGGTTTCCAGCCAGTTTTCATCTACTGTGGATAACTTGCAGTGCTTGCGCAGCCCCGGCAGATCGAGAAAGGCATTGGCACAGCCCTGACGCTTCTGTTGGCGCTCGCGTGCCTCGGCCACTATCAATGCAGCGCTGGCGCTGTCCTCTCCCGGTTTCACGGGTGGATTCAGCGCCGTGGCCTCCCGTGCCACGGTCAGGTGCAAGTCGATCCGATCCAGCAGCGGGCCCGACAGCTTGTTGCGGTATCGTTGCACCATGTCAGGTGTGCAGGAGCAGCGCCCAGTGGGTTCGCCAAGATATCCACAGGGGCACGGATTCATCGCCGCCACCAACTGGAACCGCGCTGGAAACCGCACGCGATCCTTCGCCCGGGAAATCACGATATACCCGGACTCCAGTGGCTCTCTTAACACCTCAAGCACCCTGCGTTCAAACTCCGGAAGCTCGTCCAGAAACAAGACGCCATGGTGAGCGAGGGTGATCTCGCCCGGCTGCGGTTTCGAGCCGCCGCCCACCAGCGCAGGCCCTGAGGCGGAGTGGTGGGGCTGGCGAAACGGCCGATGCGGCCAATGGCTCAGCGGTACGCAACTGGTGACCGATTGGATCGCCGCCACCTCCAGTGCTTCGCTTTCCGCCAGCGGCGGCAGTAGCCCCGGCAGGCGACTGGCCAACAGCGTTTTCCCGGTTCCCGGCGGCCCGCTGAACAGAAGGTTGTGCGCACCTGCGGCGGCAATCAACAGCGCCCGTTTGGCTGCCTGCTGACCCTGCACTTCATTCAAATCGGGATAGGGTTTGCTGGCGTAGAGCAAACCATTGGAGACATAGGGCTCGATCGGCGTATGCCCATTGAAATGCGCAACCGCCTCCAGCAAATGGTCCACCGCAATCACTTTCAAGCCCGACGCCAGGCACGCTTCCTCGGCATTGGCCCGCGGCACCACCAACGACCGCCCGGCCTTGCGCGCCGCCAATGCTGCGGGCAATACACCGCGCACGGCCCGAACCGCGCCTGACAGCGCCAGCTCCCCAAGGCACTCCACATCATCGAGCGTCAGCGTCGGCACTTGCACGCTGGCCGAGAGAATCCCCAGCGCAATCGCCAGATCGAAGCGCCCGCCATCCTTGGGCAAATCCGCCGGCGCCAGATTCAGCGTGATGCGCCGTGGCGGAAACTGCAGCCCCGAATTGATGATCGCGCTGCGCACCCGGTCCTTGCTTTCCTTCACCGCTGCCTCGGGCAGGCCGACCATGGTCAGCGATGGCAAACCATTGGCCAGATGGACTTCAACGGTGACAGCGGGGGCATCCACGCCAATCTGGGCGCGGCTGTGGACGATGGAGAGGGACATGGTCGTTCCTTGAGATGACGGGGGCCGCTTCCTGCGGTTTCAACAGCGTAGTCGGACGGCGCGAAACAAAAAGGATATGAAATAACGTGAAATATCACCGGATGTAACGACTCGTTTATGACCGGCGCCACAATCGACTACAACTCTATCTTCGAGCCTTCTCCCTGTTTGACGCCTCCTGTTTCCAGCAGTATGTGGTGGCTTGGTAAGCCCTGAAATGGGGCGTTTTCAAGGAGGATTTACACTGAAAATGTTGACTAGTGGCTGGCATTAACGGATCCTCATTTTTGAGGACTGCAACTGCGCATTCGTCGGGACTGGGCACCAGCAAAGGCCCCCCCGCATTTTTGGCAGCAGAGAAAGCTGGTTTCTCTGAAGTAGTGACGACGGGCTAGCCTGTCGGATTCTGAACCCAAGGTCGCAAGGCTGGGAGCTAAAGAATCGCTGCGACTACTCCTCAAAAATACTGAAAAGGCGTCCATTGGACGCCTTTTTTTTATTTCTGATTTGGTGCTGTTCGTGGTATCTGCCCGACCAACGTGCCATGCGCACGCTTTTGCGGGTACCAAGTCACTATGTAATAACCAAAGCCTGTTACGCGCTCGTGTCTCGGCTCGAGGATCAGTGTTCCCATGGATGTCCTCAACACTGCGATCCGGTTTCCGCCTCGCTGTTCTTTGAGTTCGCAGTAGATCTGCGCTCCAGGAACTATCATTTTCGACAGAAGAGCTGCTACCCCGTCGCCGCTATGAAACGGCCTCGATAGTCTCGCGAATAGGCGAAGGCGTTAATGCTGTAACGAAGGGTTGGCGCGTGTTAGCCCAAGCTCTGCACATTATTGAGCGTCAGCGTCGTCACCTGCACGCTTGCCGAGAGAATCCCAAGGGCGATCGCCGGATCGAAGCGTCCGCCATCCTTGGGTAGGTCCCCCGACGCCAGATGCATATCTTGGCTGTCCCTTATCAGGCAAGAAGCCTACAGGCACTGGTGTGGACTGATAAATCAGGCCGGAGAGCTGCTTTTTGTAGGACCGTGCCGAGATAGTTGAAGGACGTCGGTGAAAGAGCGTCGATGGCCTTGCGGTATCTACAGGGGTGGTCTGTCCAGTGTGGGATGGCAGGTAGACCGAGGCGACTCCATTCGCGGGCAAGCCCGCTCCCACAGGGGATCGCTTTTCACAGAGTAATAGGTGTGTTACTCGGCAGGTGGAGTGAGCTTCGCTTCCAACTCCGCTACTTTCGCCTCAAGAGCCTCCAACCGTGCCCGCGTGCGCGCCAACACCACCATCTGGCTATCGAATTCTTCGCGGCTCACCAGATCCAGTTTGCTGAATCCGCTCTGCAACAGCGCCTTGAACTGGCTTTCGATTTCGCTTTTGGGCAGTGGAGTGTCGCCGCTGAAGAGGCGGGAGGCGGTGCCTGTCAGGGCGTCGAGGAAGTCTTTGGGCGCGAGCATGGGAAATGTCCTGGTAGCAATGGCAGGCAGTGTATCACGCAGTGTCTATAGTCAATTCCGTGGGCAAGGGATGCACGCTTTTCGCGCATGGGGACGGACGGTGGCGCACCGTTGTTGTGCGTAACACGTCGGGTGTTGTTGTGAAGTGGTCGCGATCTGTTGGCAAAGGCTTGAAATTAAAGTGTTTTGTGGAGATGGCAAGCTTTCTGCTTAGATGCTGGTAACCCATGCACTGATGCAGTCGCTGTGACGAATGCAGTGCGCCAGGCGAAACGCGGGGAGTGTTTCGCAAGGAGCGGTTAGCTGGCGTCGGACGGGCAGGTAAGGCCGACGATGCGTTACAAAGCCAGGCACTGCGCTTAGACTTGAGACGGGTTTGTTTTCCTGGGGCAAGTCCACCAAATTCGGGAGAGAGTTTTCATGAAGCTAGTCACTGCCATCATCAAGCCGTTCAAGCTGGACGACGTGCGCGAGTCGTTGTCCGAGATCGGCGTGCAGGGCATTACCGTTACTGAAGTCAAAGGCTTCGGTCGGCAGAAGGGTCACACCGAGCTGTATCGCGGCGCTGAGTACGTGGTCGATTTCCTGCCAAAGGTGAAGATTGATGTCGCCATTGACGACAAGGATCTCGACCGGGTTATCGAGGCGATAACCAAGGCGGCCAACACCGGCAAGATCGGGGACGGCAAGATCTTCGTGGTCAATCTGGAACAGGCGATTCGCATCCGTACCGGCGAAACCGATACCGACGCAATCTAAGCCGCCACAAACCCAACGCCCCAGGAGAAAACAAAATGACTCTGCGTAAATTCGCAGGGCTAGGAGCCCTGTTGTCCTTCGTAATGCCCTGCCTGGCCATGGCGGCAGACGAAGTGGCGGCCCCAGTCCTCAACTCCGGCGACACCGCCTGGATGATGACCTCGACAGCCCTCGTGCTGTTCATGACCATTCCCGGCCTCGCGCTGTTCTACGGCGGCATGGTTCGCTCCAAAAACATTCTTTCCGTGATGATGCAGTGCTTCGCCATTACCGGTCTGATCAGCGTCCTGTGGGTCATTTATGGCTACAGCATTGCGTTCGACACCACCGGCATGGAGCAGGGCGTCGTCAACTTCAACTCGTTCTTCGGTGGCATGGGCAAGGCCTTCCTCGCCGGTGTCACGCCATCCAGCCTGACCGGCCCTGCGGCGCTGTTCCCTGAGGCGGTGTTCATCACCTTCCAGATGACGTTCGCCATCATCACTCCGGCGCTGATCGTTGGTGCTTTTGCCGAGCGTATGAAATTCTCCGCGATGCTGATCTTCATGGGCATCTGGTTCACCCTGGTGTATGCACCGATCGCGCACATGGTCTGGTCCGGCAACGGCGGCCTGATGTGGGATTGGGGCGTGCTGGACTTCGCCGGTGGCACCGTAGTGCACATCAATGCCGGTGTGGCTGGTCTGGTTGCCTGCCTGGTGCTGGGCAAGCGCAAAGGCTTCCCGACCACGCCGATGGCGCCGCACAACCTGGGTTACACCCTGATGGGCGCGGCCATGCTGTGGGTCGGCTGGTTCGGTTTCAACGCCGGTTCCGCTGCGGCGGCCAACGGCACTGCCGGCATGGCAATGCTGGTTACCCAGATCGCTACCGCCGCCGCTGCTCTGGGCTGGATGTTTGCCGAGTGGGTCACCCACGGCAAGCCAAGCGCACTGGGCATCGCTTCGGGTGTGGTTGCAGGCCTGGTAGCCATTACCCCGGCCGCTGGCACCGTAGGCCCGATGGGGGCTTTGGTGATCGGTCTGGCTGCAGGCGTGGTGTGCTTCTTCTGCGCGACCACCCTGAAACGCAAACTCGGCTATGACGACTCCCTGGACGCCTTCGGCGTGCACGGTATCGGCGGTATTCTCGGCGCGATCCTGACCGGTGTGTTCGCTGCACCGGCCCTGGGTGGTTTCGGCACTGTCACCGATATCGGTGCGCAAGTCTGGATTCAGCTCAAGGGCGTGGGCTTCACGGTGATCTACACCGCGATCGTCACCTACATCATCCTCAAGGTCCTGGACGCCGTCATGGGCCTGCGTATCACCGAGGAAGAAGAAGCGGTCGGTATTGATCTGGCGCTTCACAACGAACGCGGCTACAACTTGTAAGCACGCGCATGAAAAAAACTTGCCCGGCTTGCCGGGCATTTTTTTGTCTGGAATTTGTCATTGAAGGGTGAGCTGAAAGGTTTTTTCCTACAGGTTTTACGATGTTTGCGTCGGGTATATTTGTACGGCCGAAGGCTTACAGGAATGAGGGATGATCAGGGCCTTTGTTTTTTCCCAGAGCGCGCTAGAATGCGCCCCGGACGTGCGGAGAACTGTATGTGGCAACAGACTCTGATAACCCTTCGGGCGAGGCCCCGGGGCTTTCATCTGGTAACGGACGAGTTACTCGCCGGCCTGCCTGAACTCAAGGCGTGTCGGGTCGGTCTGTTGCATTTGTGGATACAGCATACCTCGGCGTCGTTGACCATCAACGAGAACGCCGATCCGGCGGTCCGTCGCGACTTCGAACGATTTTTCAATCGTCTGATCCCACAAGGAACAGACGGCTATGAGCATAACGACGAAGGCCTGGACGACCTCCCGGCGCACTTCAAGGCCAGCGTGCTTGGCTGTCAGCTCAGTTTGCCGGTTTCGGCGGGCCGACTGGCATTAGGGACCTGGCAAGGCGTTTACCTGGGCGAGCACCGTGATCATGGCGGTGCCCGTAAAGTCCTCGCCACCGTGCACGGTGAAGGGGCATAACCGCTGGTCAGCAGCGGCTGTTGATTTTTTTCCGGCGGCCTTCGACAGAGGGCAAAGCTGGGCTATAACTAATCTGCTTTTCGCAAGTCATGAGGTAGAACATGAGCGACGATGATCTGGAAAACGACGACCTCGAAGTAGGCGACGACGACGAAACCGAAGAAGGTCTGGAAGCAGCGGCGGAAGACGTCGCTGAAGACGACGGCGGTGATGCCCCCGTTCCGACCGCCAAAGGCAAAGCCAAGGCAGCGGTATCGGTTGATGAGCTGCCGAGTGTCGAAGCCAAGAACAAGGAACGCGACGCCCTGGCCAAGGCCATGGAAGAGTTCCTGGCTCGTGGTGGCAAGGTGCAGGAAGTGGAGGCCAATGTGGTCGCCGATCCTCCCAAGAAGCCTGACAACAAGTACGGTAGCCGGCCTATCTGAGCCTGCTGCACGCTTGCTGAAAAAGCCCGCCGTCGCTGCGGGCTTTTTCATGCCTGAAACAAAATCGTGCGCAGCCCTGTAGGAGCCGGCTTGCCGGCGAAGGGGCCCTTGAGTCTTGTGCAATCCTTGAGATCGCCTTCGCTGGCAAGCCAGCTCCTACAGATTCCACTGCGCCAACAACGCCGGCAATTCGGTCAGGCTGCGAATTTCGGCATCCGGCAAACGCTCGGCTTCCCAGACTTTGCCCGCCGGGTTGAACCAGATCGCCCGCAGCCCTGCCTGTTGCGCGCCGGCAATGTCGTCCCCCGGATGATCACCGATATGCACCGCCGATTCCGGGGTTGCACCACCACGTTGCAGCGCTTCATGAAACAGTCGCGCATCGGGTTTGGCAATGCCGATGTCTTCAGCGCACAACGCAAACTTGAAGTAGTCCGCGAGCCCCAGGCGGCGCACATCGGCGTTGCCGTTGGTGACCACGCCGAGGGTGTAATGGTCGGCCAGTGCCTGGAGGGTGGGTTGCACCTCCGGGAAGATTTCCAGCTGATGCCGGGCATGCAGGAACACTTCGAAGCTCTGATTGGCCAGGTCCGACGCCTCCGCATGGGCGTACCCGGCTTCTTCCAGTGCTTGAAACAACACACGGCGACGCAAGGCACTGATGCGGTGCTTGAGGTTTGGCTCGATGCTCAGGATGCGTTCGCGAATGGCCCACAAATGATCCACCGGAACAGCGCCCAGGTTGGGCGCATGTTCAGTCAGCCATTCACGCAATACGGCTTCGGCGCTGACGATCACCGGGGCGGTGTCCCACAGGGTGTCATCGAGGTCGAAAGTGATCAGTTGGAGAGTCATGAATCGTCGCCTTTAATGCGTTTGGCCCGTGGATGGGCGCTGTCGTAGACGGTTGCCAGGTGCTGGAAATCCAGGTGGGTGTAGATCTGGGTGGTCTTGATGTCCGAGTGGCCGAGCAGTTCCTGCACCGCCCGCAGGTCCTGGGAGGACTCCAGCAGGTGGCTGGCGAAAGAATGTCGCAACATGTGCGGGTGCAGGTTTTGCCCCAGTTCGCGTTCGCCCGCGGCCTTGACCCGCAACTGGATCGCCCGCGGACCCAGGCGCCGGCCTTGCTGGCTGACAAACACCGCATCGTCCGCCGGATTGGCCAAGGCCCGCAGTGGCAGCCACTGTTCCAGCGCCTCGCGGGCTTTTGTGCCCACTGGCAGCAGACGGGTTTTGCTGCCCTTGCCGTGCACCTGGACCATGCCGTCCGCCAGATCCAGCTGATCGAGATTGAGCCCGGTCAGCTCCGACAGGCGCAGCCCGGAGGAGTAGAACAGTTCAAGGATCGCCTGATCCCGGCGCGCCAGAAAGTCGTCTTCCACGCCACCTTCCAGCAGTTGCAGCGCGCGGTCGGTATCGAGGGTTTTCGGCAAGCGGCGCTCGCCCTTGGGCGGTGCCAGGCCATTGGCAGGGTCGTGATCGCAGAGGCCTTCGCGGTTCAGGTAGTGATAAAGCCCACGTACTGCCGACAACAGCCGTGCCAGGCTGCGGGACGATTGACCTTGTGAATGCAGGCGGGCGATCAGGCTGCGCAGGCGCTGGATGTCCAGGGCCGCCCAACTGCCGATGTTCTGTTTGACGCACCAGTCCAGCACTTTGTCGAGGTCGCGGCGATAGGCCGATAGCGTGTGCGGCGACACCTGCCGCTCACTGCGCAGGTGTTCGCAGTAAGCGTCCAGTTGCCGTTCCATCTCAGCGTACCGAGCGCAGAGAGCTGTTGAACCGTGGCAGCACGCGGCCCATGACTTCGGCGATGTAGCTCAAAAACAGCGTGCCCACCGAGCTCTTGTAGTGCTGCGGGTCGCGGCTGGCGATGGCCAGGATGCCGTGGATGCCTTGGTGACTGATGGCCACGACGGCGGTGGAGCCGATCTGCTTGCGCTGCTCTTCGCCGAACAGAAAGTCCAGTTCATGCTCGCGCAGGGTGCCGCTGACGCTCTTTTCTTCCTGTAGCAAGCCGCCAATGGCCACTTGTGCCTCGGCGTGAGTGACCCAGCGGCCAACCGGCATGGGGTTGTCGCCGAGCAGGATGAGACTGACGAAGGGCACCTGGAAGTCCTGGCGCAGGCTGTCTTCGACGCACATCACCACGTCTTCCAGGGTGTTGGCATCCATCAGCGCAAGGATCAGGCGGCGAGTCTTGTCGAAGAGGCGGTCGTTGTCGCGGGCCACATCCATCAAGTGCGAGAGGCGGTGTCGCAACTCGATGTTGCGGTCACGCAGGATGGTCATCTGGCGTTCGACCAGGGACACGGTGTCGCCACGGCGATGGGGAATGCGCAAGGCCGGCAGCAGTTCTTCGTGTTCGACGAAGAAGTCCGGATGAGCCTCCAGGTACGCGGCAATCGCCGCCGCCTCCAGGCTTTCGGACGCTGATTCGTCGGGCTGTCGGGCGGGTACCTGGGGCTTATCGGTCATGGCTTTGGCTCACTCAAAGACGTACTTGTCCTTCATATACACGTACTGCCGGGCCGGTCATCATGACTGGTTGCCCAGGGCCTGCCCATTCAATGGACAGACGCCCGCCGGGCAGGTCAATCAATAGCGGCGAATCCATCCACCCCTGGCTGATCGCGGCCACCGCCGCGGCGCAGGCGCCGGTACCGCAGGCCTGGGTTTCCCCCGCCCCGCGCTCCCAGACGCGCAGCTGCGCGCGGCCCCGGTCGATGACCTGGAGAAAACCGACATTGACCCGTGCCGGGAAGCGCGGGTGATGTTCGATTTTCGGCCCCAGTTCATGCACCGGTGCATTGTTGATGTCACTGACCCGCAACACGGCGTGGGGATTGCCCATGGACACGGCAGCCAACTCGACCGGTGTGCCGTCGACCTCAACCTGGTAACTCAGGGCCTGTTCCGACGCCTGGAACGGAATATCGGCCGGCACCAGGCGCGGCGCGCCCATGTTCACGCCAATCTGTCCGTCGTTGCGAACATCCAGCTCGATAATGCCGCTTTTGGTTTCGACACGGATCTGCCGTTTCGCGGTCAGGCGCTTGTCGAGCACAAAACGGGCGAAACAGCGTGCACCGTTGCCGCATTGTTCCACTTCGGAGCCGTCGGAGTTGAAGATCCGATAGCGGAAGTCCACGTCCGGGTTGCTCGGGGCTTCGACGATCAGCAACTGGTCGAAACCGATGCCGGTGTGTCGATCGCCCCAAAGCTTTGCATGCTTGGGCAGAATATGCGCGTGCTGGCTGACCAGGTCGAGGACCATGAAGTCATTGCCCAGGCCGTGCATCTTGGTAAAACGCAGCAGCATGGTTTTACTCCGGCAGCAGGCTTTCGCCAGCGAACAACTCGGCTACCGTCTCACGGCGACGCACTTCAAATGCCTGATCGCCGTCCACCAACACTTCAGCGGCGCGGCCGCGGGTATTGTAGTTGGAGCTCATGACAAACCCATAGGCGCCGGCGGAATGCACGGCCAGCAGGTCGCCTTCTTCCAAAGCAAGCTCACGCTCCTTGGCCAGGAAGTCACCGGTCTCGCAGATCGGCCCGACGATGTCGTAGGGGCGGGCAGCGGTAGCGCGCGGGCGCACGGCGGTGACGTCCATCCAGGCCTGGTACAGCGCCGGGCGGATGAGGTCGTTCATGGCCGCGTCGACGATGGCGAAGTCTTTGTGTTCGGTGTGCTTGAGGTACTCGACCTGGGTCAGCAGCACGCCGGCGTTGGCGACGATGAAACGGCCCGGTTCGAACACCAGTGCCAGATCGCGACCGTCAAGACGCTCGCGCACGGCCTTGATGTAGTCGGCGGCCAATGGCGGCTCTTCATCGCGATAACGCACGCCCAGGCCACCACCGAGATCGATGTGGCGCAGGTAGATGCCGCAATCGCCGAGGCGGTCGACCAGGCCCAGCAAGCGGTCGAGAGCATCGATGAACGGTGGCAGGGTGGTCAATTGCGAACCGATATGGCAATCGACGCCAACCACTTCCAGGTTCGGCAGCTGCGCAGCACGCACGTACACGTCTTCGGCGTCGGCGATGGCGATGCCGAACTTGTTCTCTTTGAGACCGGTGGAGATGTATGGGTGAGTACCGGCATCGACGTCCGGGTTTACGCGCAGCGAGATCGGCGCCCGAACACCGAGCTCGGCCGCCACCACTTGCAGGCGCTCCAGCTCGTCAGTGGATTCGACGTTGAAGCAGTGCACGCCGACTTCCAGCGCACGACGCATGTCGTCGCGGGTCTTGCCGACGCCGGAGAACACGATCTTGTCGGCGCTGCCGCCAGCGGCCAGTACACGTTCCAGTTCGCCACGGGAAACGATGTCGAAACCGGCACCCAGACGCGCCAGGACATTCAGCACACCCAGGTTGGAGTTGGCCTTGACCGCAAAGCAAACCAGGTGAGGCATGCCAACCAGGGCATCGGCATAAGCCAGGTATTGGGCTTCGATGTGCGCGCGCGAGTAAACGTAGGTCGGTGTACCAAAGCGATCAGCGATAGCAGACAGGGCAACACCTTCCGCGAACAGTTCACCGTCACGGTAGTTAAAAGCGTCCATGATGTTCCCTTATTGGTAGACGTCGTGCTTGTGCGACTTGGAGGGCTGCTTTTGCGAGGACTGGGCTTGCTCTGCAGGGTCCTGATCTTCATCGGGCAGGTACAGCGGGCCTTTTTGGCCACAGGCTGAAACCAAACAGGCAAAAGCGACGATCGAAGCGAGCGCGGCTAGGGAAGAGATCAGGCGCTTCATGGCGAAATCCTTGAAAATGCAGTAATTGCGCCGGAGTATACCGGCCACCCGGCAGCTTGCCTATGCGACGGGGCTCCCGTCCGGCGGGCCTTCGCGCATACACATCGAACCCTGTGGGAGCGGGCTTGCCCGCGATAGCGGTGGTTCTGTCGACATTGATGTTGAGTTTGCCGGCCCCATCGCGAGCAAGCTCGCTCCCACAGGTACAGCGTTTGATGTACCTATATCGGCCCATGATCGTTATCCTTTGCAATCAGCGGGGCTCGCCCGTATCGTGCGGCGCTTGAGCCTGATCAGACACTTTTTGAGGTTGCCGTAATGAGTTTGTCCGAAGCGCGTTTCCACGATCTGGTCGATGCCACCCAGCAGGCGCTGGAGGACATCTTTGACGACAGCGACCTGGATATCGATCTCGAAAGCTCGGCCGGTGTGCTGACCGTCAAGTTTGAAAACGGCACCGCGCTGATCTTCAGTCGCCAGGAACCGTTGCGTCAGCTGTGGCTGGCGGCAGTGTCCGGCGGCTTCCACTTCGACTACGACGAAGAAAGCGAGCGCTGGATGTGCGACAAGAGCGAAGAGCAGCTGGGTGAAATGCTTGAGCGCATCGTCAAGCAACAAGCCGACGTCGAACTCGATTTCGAAGGCCTGTAACGTCGTGACCCAGCCTGCGCCCGTTCGTCCGCCAAAGCCGCTTTACAGCAACGTCAGCCCGGCAGTCCCTTCGCCCTGCAGTGGCGTGTGCCGGCTGGATGAGCAGAAGGTCTGCCTCGGGTGTTTCCGCCATGTCGAAGACATCCGCGAATGGCGCTCGGCGGATGACGAGCGCCGCCGGGTGATCTGCGCCCAGGCCTCGCATCGCAAAACCACCACCGATGCCCGGTAGGGGCGCACAGCCGTATGCCGGTGGCGGCTTGTATATTTTTTGAGCTGTGATAGTGTCCGGGTATGCCTCAACCCATCGAGGCTTGTGAAAACCCCGCCTTTTTCTGGCGGGGTTTTGCTTTTTTCGTGCAGAAGAAAGGAGTCTGCCCTGATCATGACCGCACCTTCCATCACCCTTACCCGTCTGGACGTACAACGTCTGGAGCGCCTGATCGACAGCCTGGACGAAACGCTGCCGGGCGTTATCGCGCTGCAAACCGAACTGGATCGCGCCGATACAGTGGTCGGCCACGATGAAGTGCCCGCCGACGTCGTGACCATGAATTCCCGTGTGCACTGTCGTGAAGAGGGCAGTGGCAAGGACTACCACCTGACGCTGGTGTATCCGAAGGATGCCAATGCCGATGAAGGCAAGATTTCCATTCTGGCGCCAGTCGGCAGCGCGTTGCTGGGCCTGAAAGTCGGCCAGCACATCGACTGGCCAGCCCCGGGCGGCAAGACGTTGAAACTGACCCTGCTTGAAGTCGAATCGCAGCCAGCCAACGGCGGCGACTACAACGTTTGACCCCGCATCAGACCTGTTCGAGCGCCTCGTTCAATGCGCGCTCCAGGTCGGTCTTGTAGCGCAGATACAGATTGCTCGACCCCTGACCATCACCGAGCAGGCCTGAAAGGTCCAGATCGGTGATGTAGCAGCGGTAGCGTTCGGTCTCACGGCGTTGTTCGACGATTTCCCGGGCGACCACGCTGAACAGCTGGTCGCCATGTTCCAGCTCGGAAAACTCCCGCTGATTGCAATACAGCGTGACCTGTACCTTGCCCGGTGCGGCTTTGCCGACGATCGCCTGTACGTCATAGAAGGGTTTGTTGACCGGGGTTTGCGGCGCCGGTCGGGCATCCACCCGACGCGCCCGGCCTGCTCCTGAAGGCTGCAGTTGATAGTACAGGGTGTCCAGGCTCGCAGGCTGGGCCGTGTCCATCGGTAGCGCGGCATCGCGCCGGTACTGGATCGATTGCAGGAAGCGTTGCAACGGCACCAGCAGGCTGTGCTCGTCATGCCACGGCAGGCGCTGCTGCCACAAGGCATTGAATTCATCGAGCACGTACAGATCGGCCTGCGCTTCGTTGACCCGGTAGAACACCTGGATGCAGTCCGGTCGACCCATGGGCAGCAGCAGCGCCAGGTCCTGGTCGTCCAGTGCCATCGGGTCCAGGTGCAGCGGGCTGTAGCTCGCCAGTTCTTCACCGAGGTAGTCGAGCAATGCTGGCAGGCTAGCCAGGGCGATGTGATTGACCTGGCCGGGTATCAGTTCCAGCACGTGGTAATGCTGCTGGACCTGAATCAGGTAGCGATGGTTGAGATTACTCAGCAGCAGGTTCTGCGCGGTGTCGAGGATGTCTTCGACGCGCTGGGCGATGAATTGCGCGCGGTTGTGACAGAAACAACGCACTCTCAACCTGGGTTGCCGCGGCCTGCCAGGCAGGGCGTTGAGATAGTCGCGCAGGCAATCGAGCAGGGCGTGGGGGCCGTCATAGCGACTGACCAGCACTTCGTTCCAGCTGTTGCGCGTGACCTGATCCAGGGTCAGCACCAGGTTTTCCCTAACGCCTGCGTAGCTCAAGGAATCGGTACGCTCGGTGGTCATCAGGATGTTCAGGTCGCGGTGGTGCTTGAGCGGATCAATGCCAACGTTGACCAGGATCAGCACCTCGCTGGGCACGCTGGCACGCAGCAGGAGTTCTTCGGCGACGGTCGGCAGAGGCAGGGGAATGCTCTGTTGCAGGCTGCCAAGCAGGTTGAATAGCTCGAATTCGCTGAGGTCGCTGCTGCCCGGGTGCAAGGCCAGGCGGGTGCTGCTGTCGATCACGCCGTTGCGGTGGCACCAGGCGAGCAGCTCGAGCAAATGGCGACTGCGTTTGATCGGGGCGAAATGTTCCCACTCAAGGGCGGTCAGACTGCCGTTGTACAAGCCCCATTGGCTTTGCTCGGGTTCTTTCCTGCTCGGCGCGTACACCAGCGTCAGAGTGTCTTCGGCCAGGTCCGGGGCAATGCCGGGGTTGATGAACTCGACCTTGTCCGCCTTGCGCTCGAAGGCCGCATACAGGCGTCGACCCAGCACGCTGAGGTCGCGCTTGTTGATCGGACTGATGGATTGTTCGTGGCGGGCAAACTGGGTCAGGAAGCGATAGCTGAAATTCAGTTCATTGACCAGGGCCCGGCGCTCCGAGATCACCTGGCGCACTTTCCACTGGCTGCGGCTGTCGAGCAGGGCCAATTGGCGCTGATCCCATTGCCACTCGCGAGCCAGGCGCTCAAGCAACGAACGTTGCCAGCCTTGGGTGCGCCCACCGCTGCCAGTGAGTTTGCGATTGACCTTCAGGTAGAGCGCTCGGCGCACCAGCTCCAGTCGCTCCGGTTCGTTGCGGGCGATAAGGTACTGCGCGATGCGTCGATAAACCACGACATACGGGTCCAGCTCATCGAGGTCGAGCCGGTTGGCGAACACCGCCTGTTTGAAGCGCAGGCTCAGGCATTGGACTGTGGGGTGTTCGCTGGCGTACACCTCGATCAGCAGGAGTTTGAGCACCGATTTGTACGGCGACTCGATACCCTTGAACAGCTGCCAGAGCCCCGCACCAACGAATTCCCCAGGCGGAATGCGGGCCAGGTGGCCCAGGTCCAGGGTTTCATCGGCGCGGATGAAGCGCTTGGAGGTCAGTGTGTGGGTGTATTGCTCATAGTTGGCTTCCTCATACACCGGCACCAGCCACCAGATAGGCGTCCGTCCTGCCAGCCAGATCGCCGTGCGATAAAACTCGTCCAGCAGCAAATAGTGCTGGGTGGTGCCGCAGTCTTCCGAACTCAGCTGGCTGTCGCGCTCACCCCCTACGAAGCGGATCGGGTCGACCAGGAAGAAGTGCGCCTCGGCACCCTGGCTGGCAGCCCAGGCTTCGAGCAGTTGGCACTTCCTGCGCAATTCGGTGAGCTCGTTTTCGCTCAGGTCCGGGCTGTGACAGACCCACACGTCCATATCGCTCTGGTCCGCCTGGGCCAGGGTGCCGAGGCTGCCCATCAGGAACAGGCCGTGAATTGGCCGGGGTGGATTGCTGCCGTGGCGCGGCTTATAGGAAAAGGAGCGGGTCAGGCGCTGGGCTTCGGCGAGGAGGCTGGCATCCGGCTCGAAATTCGACAGCCCGGCCGGTGTGCTGCCCGAAACGTAACCTGGCAGCAGAGGATGATTGACGTGGAAGAACAGCGGCAGGAGGTTCAATACCCCTTGCTGGCGCGTCGATAACCCTTCCATGGCACGCGCCATGCGCCCCTCGTTGAGCTTGAGGAAGCGTGCGCGCAGCTGGCTGAGCACCTTGCGGTCAATTCCCTCGTCCAGATCGGGGCGGATTTCATGGGTGCGGGTCATGTCAGCTCAAACCGGCTCGCAGGGCTCGGACGTGGAGGCTCTCGGGATGAGGGGCAGTTTAGCGCCTCGGCCCCGGGACTTTTAAGCTGATTTTGTATTCTGGCGTCAGATTTCTATCACGGGGCGACGCCAGGCGACTGAATGCGCCCGCGGAAATCCCGTGGCGGGGCTTCCGTGGGCAATGCGATGGAATTCAGGCTGTTTCCTGAACGCTCAGAATAGTCAGAACGGTTTGTACATTTTGCGCGGCGTCACGACCCAGGCTGGTCAGATAACCGCCGTCAGGCTGGTCGATGAGTTCTTTCTCAAACAGGCGTTTGGCGGCGGCAATGTGTTTCGGGGCAGCGGTCTGATGAATTTTCAAACCTTCCTGGGAACTGTCCAGGTTGAAGAGTGCGAGGACTTCCAGTTCGGCAACCAACTCAGGGGTAAGCGACATAAGGACTCCAGACTTTCTAGGAATTGGGCGACAGCGCTCCTAAGGTGATCTCACTCGCGCGGCATGTCCAGTGCTCGTGCCAGGGTTATTGCTTTTCCGGCGGCAACTCGGGCAGTGCCCGCAACGCGGCTTCGTACCATTCGGTATTGAACGCGCGGTCTTCGTCGAGCATCGTGTCGATTTCTATGGCCAAAACGTGGGCCATCAAGTTGAGGATGTCCTCGCGCTCGTAGCCCACCAGCGTCAGCTTGTTGAAGGTCGCTTTGGCGGCCGGCGGATTGTCGCTTTCGATCTGGTTCTCGATGGCTTCGACCAGCGTGGTTTCGGCGAATTCTTCTTCGTCGTTATCGATATCGGTTGGTTCGCTCATGGCAGGCTCCTTAAGGAAAGGTCGCCAGTTTACCCGCATTCAGCCGCGTGATGCTGCTGGCAAGAAAGCCTGGAGCGTTCTATAAACAGGCACTGCCCACCCCACGCACGGCCTGGAGGCTATGTGATGCTCAAGCTTTATGGTTTTTCCGTCAGCAACTACTACAACATGGTCAAGCTGGCGCTGCTGGAGAAAGGACTGCCGTTCGAAGAAGTGCCGTTTTATGCCGGCCAGACCCCCGAGGCGCTGGCCATCAGCCCCCGTGGCAAAGTCCCGGTGTTGCAGACGGAGCAGGGTTTCATCAATGAAACCAGTGTGATCCTCGAATACATCGAGCAAAGCCAGAAAGGCACGCCACTGCTGCCGAGCGATCCCTTTGAACGGGCGCAGGTGCTGGCGCTGGCGAGGGAGATCGAGCTGTATATCGAGCTGCCGGCGCGTGCCTCTTATCCAGAAGCTTTTTTTGGCATGACGCTACCGAATGCGATCAAGGAAAAAACCAAGGCCGAACTATTGCAGGGTATTGCGGCGCTGGGCCGGCACGGAAAATTCAGCCCTTACGTGGCAGGCGAAAACCTGAGCGTGGCGGATCTGTATTTCCTGTACAGCGTGCCGCTGGCGTGCGGTGTGGCGAAGAAGTTGTTTGATATCGATTTGTTGGCTGAGCTGCCGGCAGCCAAGGCGCTGCTGGAGATTCTGGGCGATAACCCGAATGTTCAGCGGGTTGCAGCGGACAAGGAGGCGGCGATGCCGGCGTTCATGGCGATGGTCGCGTCCAAGAAGTAGGAATTTGTAGCGCATTCAAGAATGCATTCGCGGGCAAGTCACGCTCTGTAGGAGCGAGGCTTGCCCGCGAAGCTTTTAGCGGCTGGCGAGCAGAGCCTGACCGCGCGCTACGGCTGCCTTCACCTGCGCCGGCGCGGTGCCGCCGATGTGGTTACGGGCATTGACCGAACCTTCCAGGGTCAGCACGGCAAACACGTCCTGATCGATCTGGTCGCTGAACTTGCGCAGCTCTTCCAGGCTCATTTCCGCCAGGTCCTTACCGCTTTCCACGCCATATTTCACGGCATGGCCGACGATTTCATGGCAGTCGCGGAAGGGCAGGCCGCGGCGCACCAGGTAGTCGGCCAGGTCGGTGGCGGTGGAGAAGCCACGCAGGGCTGCTTCGCGCATCATCGCGTGTTTGGGCTTGATCGCCGGGATCATGTCGGCAAAGGCACGCAGTGAGTCGCGCAGGGTGTCGGCGGCGTCGAACAGCGGTTCCTTGTCTTCCTGGTTGTCCTTGTTGTAGGCCAGGGGCTGGCCTTTCATCAAGGTCAGCAGGCCCATCAGCGCACCGAATACACGACCGGTCTTGCCACGTACCAGCTCTGGCACATCCGGGTTTTTCTTTTGCGGCATGATCGAGCTACCGGTGCAGAAACGGTCCGGCAGATCGATGAACTGGAACTGCGCACTGGTCCACAGCACCAGCTCTTCGGAGAAGCGCGACAAGTGCATCATCGCGATGCTGGCCGCCGAGCAGAACTCGATGGCGAAGTCGCGATCGGACACGTTGTCCAGCGAGTTGCCGCCCACGGCATCGAAGCCCAGCAACTGGGCGGTGTATTCGCGGTCGATCGGGTAGGTGGTGCCGGCCAACGCGGCGCTGCCCAGTGGCATGCGGTTGGTGCGCTTGCGGCAGTCGACCAGGCGCTCGTAGTCGCGGCTGAGCATTTCGAACCAGGCCAGCATGTGGTGCCCGAAGGTCACCGGCTGCGCGGTTTGCAGGTGGGTGAAGCCCGGCATGATGCTGCCCGCTTCGCGCTCGGCCTGCTCCAGCAAGCCTTTTTGCAGGCGGGTGATTTCGCCGAGGATCAGGTCGATTTCGTCACGCAGCCACAGGCGAATGTCGGTGGCGACCTGGTCGTTACGGCTGCGGCCGGTGTGCAGTTTTTTACCGGTCACGCCAATGCGGTCGGTCAGGCGCGCCTCGATGTTCATGTGCACGTCTTCGAGGTCCACGCGCCAATCGAACTGGCCGGCCTCGATTTCTCCCTGGATGGTCTTCAGGCCATCGGCAATGCTGTCGCGCTCGGCATCAGTCAGCACGCCGACCTTGGCCAGCATGGTGGCGTGGGCGATCGAGCCCATGATGTCGTGGCGATACAGGCGCTGGTCGAAGGTGACGGAGGCGGTGAAGCGGGCGACGAAGGCGTCGACGGGTTCACTGAAGCGGCCGCCCCAGGACTGATTGGTCTTGTCAGTGCTCATGAATTCGCTCGTATCGGCTGAAGAAAGATGGCGTTGAAAGCTGCCGCGGATAATAACAGGGTTGCCAATCCTGTCGCTGGCACTGGTCGACTGGTTTTCATTGCCCGGGGTGTCTGAGCCTGGGCGTGAACAATTTGCACAACGATATTTTTCAATTGAGCAATATCGTTCCGGCAACCGTCTACAGTTGGACAGTAGGATGAGCGCACTTCTCGGTGCGAAAGAGGACTATAAGAAGAGGGGTGTTCATATTGCGTATCAGCAAACCCTGTGGCGATGTGTCGCCAATGCGGGCCTGGGCCGCTAATCGCCCGGCAGATGAAAATTTAGCTGCCCGACCAGCGGCACTTTTTGACGCTCGCGCTAGTCTTAGCGTGGATCGCGGTGACGGACGTCACTTCACCTGTCTACGCTATCCTTGTGCGAGACTCACGCAGGAATCCAGCGCAATATGAATGTCCTGATCGTTGATGACGACCCCCAAGCCCGCGAGCGCCTGAGCCGAATGGTTGGCGAGCTCGAGGGATACAGTGTCCTGGAGCCCAGCGCCACGAACGGCGATGAAGCGTTGGCACTGATCGACAGCCACAAGCCGGATATCGTGCTGCTCGATATCCGCATGCCAGGCCTCGATGGCCTGCAAGTGGCCGCGCGATTGTGCGAACGTGAAACCCCGCCTGCCGTGGTGTTTTGCACGGGGCCCGATGAATTTGCCGTGGAAGCCTTACAGGCCAGCGCCGTAGGCTATCTGGTGAAACCTGTGCGAACTGAACAATTACATGACTCGTTGAAAAAAGCCGAACGGCCCAATCGTGGCCAGCTCGCCGCCCTGACTCGCCCTGCCGCCGAAAGTGGCAACGGCCCGCGCAGCCATATCAGTGCCCGTACCCGCAAGGGGATCGAGCTGATCCCGCTGGATCAGGTGGTCTACTTTATCGCCGACCACAAGTACGTGACCTTGCGCCACGAAAGTGGTGAGGTGCTATTGGATGAGCCACTCAAAGCCCTCGAGGATGAATTCGGCGACCGCTTCGTGCGCATCCACCGCAACGCACTGGTCGCTCGCGAGCGTATCGAACGCTTGCAACGAACACCGCTGGGGCATTTCCAGCTGTTCCTTAAGGGTCTCAATGGTGATGCATTGATCGTCAGCCGACGTCATGTGGCCGGCGTGCGGAAGATGATGCAACAGCTTTGATTCGCGGGTTGCAAGGCGGACTTCACACCCGATTGCCGGATATCCGGGGCCAGGGAGGCCGAGTAGTTTCTGATACAAGTCAAAGTGGATTTGGCTGAGCTGTTATTATCCGCCGTATCTATTCAGTACGGATTGATCCATGTCCTCTCGCCAGATCCGCATCGCCACCCGCAAAAGCGCTCTTGCCCTGTGGCAGGCCGAATACGTCAAAGCCCGTCTGGAACAGGCCCATCCGGGTCTGCTCGTGACCTTGGTGCCCATGGTCAGTCGCGGCGACAAGCTGCTCGACTCACCCCTGTCGAAAATCGGCGGCAAGGGCCTGTTCGTCAAGGAGCTGGAAACTGCGCTTCTGGAAAACGAAGCCGACATCGCCGTGCACTCCATGAAAGACGTGCCGATGGACTTCCCTGAAGGCCTCGGTCTGTTCTGTATCTGCGAGCGCGAAGACCCACGCGACGCATTCGTCTCCAATACCTACGCAAGCCTTGAAGCGTTGCCACCTGGCAGCATCGTCGGCACGTCGAGCCTGCGCCGCCAGGCCCAGTTGCTGAGCCGTCGTCCAGACCTGGAAATCCGCTTCCTGCGCGGCAACGTCAACACGCGCCTGGCCAAGCTCGACGCCGGCGAATACGACGCCATTATCCTCGCGTCCGCCGGCTTGATCCGGCTGGGCTTTGAAGATCGCATCACCTCGGCCATCAGCGTCGACGACAGCCTGCCGGCCGGTGGCCAAGGCGCAGTGGGGATCGAATGCCGCACCGCGGACAGCGAAATTCACGCACTGCTCGCGCCGCTGCATCACCAGGACACCGCGACCCGTGTGAGCGCCGAGCGTGCTCTCAATAAACACCTCAATGGCGGCTGCCAGGTGCCGATCGCCTGCTACGCCGTGCTTGAGGGTGAGCAGGTCTGGTTGCGTGGCCTGGTGGGTGATCCGAGCGGCGGCCTGTTACTCAGTGCCCAGGCCCGAGCGCCGCGTGGCGATGCCGAGGCTCTGGGGGTGCAAGTGGCCGAAGACCTTTTGAGCCAGGGCGCCGCCGATATTCTGAAAGCGGTCTACGGCGAGGCAGGTCACGAGTGACGGGCTGGCGCCTGCTGCTGACGCGTCCGGCGGATGAGTCGGCGGCGTTGGGCACTTTGTTGGCCAATCAGGGGATTTTCAGTAGCAGCTTGCCGCTTTTGGACATAGTGCCGATCCCGGTCTCTGACACAATCGGCGAAGTTATCCGGGAACTGGATCGCTACAGCGCAGTGATCGTGGTCAGCAAGCCCGCCGCGCGAATTGGCGTCGAACTGCTCCAGCGCTTTTGCGTTCAAGCACCGTGTGTGAAGTGGTTTAGTGTCGGCGCGGCGACGGCACGAATTCTTCAGGGTCATGGCCTGGACGTGAGCTTCCCGGATGAAGGCGATGACAGCGAAGCCTTGCTTGAACTTGCGAGTTTGCGCGAGTCTCTCGCCCGACCCAATCCGCGTGTGCTGATCCTGCGCGGGGAAGGTGGGCGTGAACTGCTGGCTGAGCGATTGCGCGAGTCAGGTGCTAGTGTCGAGTATCTGGAATTGTACCGCCGCGAGCTGCCGCAATACCCTTCGGCAGCCCTGGAACAGCGGATCGAAGCGGAACGCCTGAATGCGCTGGTGGTCAGCAGTGGACAAGGTTTTGAGCACCTGCATCAATTGGCTGGCGATGCCTGGCCGCAGTTGGCGCGGTTGCCGTTGTTTGTACCAAGCCCCAGGGTCGCCGAGCTGGCACGTGCTGCCGGTGCCCAAACAGTTGTGGATTGTCGTGGCGCCAGTGCCGCGGCTTTGCTGACGGCGTTACGGGAGCATCCCGTGCCCGTTCTCTAAATGCAAAGGATGGATACGTGAGCGAAACAGCCTTGCCTAAAGATAACTCGCGGCCAGTGCTCGATGCACCGGTTGATGCACCTTCTGATGAACTGCGACCACCTCCAGCTGAGCAGCAACGCCGAGGCAATGGGCTGGCAATCGTCGCGCTGCTGTTGGGCGCCGCCGGTGTCGCAGTAGGTGGTTGGGGAGTCTGGCAGGTGCGTCACTTGCAAGCCAATACCCAGCAGCAATTGAGCCAGGTGCAGGCTTTGAACGATCAGGCGCAGAGCCTGAAGCTGAACGAGCAGCGCCTGAGTGCGCGCCTGGAACAACTGCCCAATGCCGATGTACTGGAGGAGCGCAGCCGCCTGGTGATTCAGTTGCAGGGCGACCAGCAACGCTTGAATCAACGCCTGGAAACCGTCCTCGGTGCCAGCCGCAAGGACTGGCGCCTGGCTGAGGCCGAGCACTTGCTGCGCCTGGCCAGCCTGCGACTTTCGGCCTTGCAGGACATTAGCAGCGCCCAGGCTTTGGTGCAGGGCGCCGATGAAATCCTCCGTGAGCAGAATGACCCCGGTTCCTTCGCCGCTCGCGAGCAAGTGGCCAAGACCCTGGTGGCCTTGCGCAGCACCGAGCAGCCGGATCGCACCGGTTTGTTCCTGCGGCTGGGGGCGTTGCGCGATCAGGTGATCAGCCTCACCGAGCTGGCGCCCGAGTACAAGGACCGTGGCGAATCCCTGCTGGGATTGACCGCCGATGGCGACGGCGCCAGTCGCTGGGCGCAATGGTGGGATCAGATCTCGCGCTACATACGTATCGATTTCAACGCCGACAAAAATGTCCGCCCATTGCTGGCCGGGCAGAGCCTGAGCCAGGTTCGCCTTGCCCTGAGCCTGGCGCTGGAGCAGGCGCAATGGGCTGCGCTCAACGGTCAGGCGGCGGTGTATGCGCAAGCGCTGGCAGAGGCGCGGGATGTGCTCAAGGGCAACTTCAACCCGGACAATCCTCAGAGCAAAGTGATGCTCGAACAGGTGGCGGAACTGAGCAAGCAGCCGGTCTCTGTGGTCACCCCGGACCTGACCGCGACCCTAAGTGCGGTCCAGGGCTATCTGGAGCGGCGTAACGTGAACGCCGAGGACTCGATCAAGCCGCTGGCCAAGCCTGCCGCGAATGCCGCGCAGGAGGCCACCCCATGAAACGCCTCTATGTGATCGTGTTCCTGGCCATTGCGGCTGCGGCTGCGCTGGGCTTGGCCATCGCCGAGCATTCGGGTTACGTCCTGATCGCCTACAAGAGCTTTCGCTACGAATCGAGCCTTTGGGCAACGCTGGCTTTGATCGCCGTACTCTTGCTGGTCTTCTGGGGTATCAAGGCGTTGGTCGAACTGGTGACGACCTCCGGTGGCGTGGTCAATCCGTGGTCACGGCGCAATCGTAGTCGCCGGGTCCAGGTGGCGATCGAACACGGGCAACTGGACCTGGCCGAAGGTCGCTGGGCCAGCGCGCAGCGTCACTTGCATCGGGCTGCGGAAGCCGAGCGTCAGCCGCTGTTTTACTACCTCGGGGCGGCGCGAGCCGCGAACGAACAAGGTCGCTACGAAGAAAGTGACAATCTGCTGGAGCGTGCCCTGGAGCGTCAGCCCCAGGCCGAGTTGGCGATAGCCTTGAACCACGCGCAATTGCAGACCGATCGCGGTGATACCGAGGGCGCCCTGGCGACCCTGCAGGCGATGCGCGAGCGCCACCCCCATAACGCACAAACCCTGCGTCAGTTGCAGCGCCTGCATCAGCAGCGAGGTGACTGGTCGGCAGTGATCCGCCTTTTGCCCGAGCTGCGCAAGGACAAAGTCCTGCCGGCGGCTGAACTGGCCGAACTGGAGCGCCGAGCCTGGGGTGAGAACCTGTCCCTGGCGGCGCATCAGGAAGAGGAAGGGACGCTCGGTTTGCAAGCGCTCGATCGCGCATGGCAACAGCTGACATCGGCTCAGCGCCAAGAGCCGCAATTGGTACTCGCCTATGCCGAGCAACTGCGGCAACTGGGGGCCCAGATCCAGGCCGAAGAGGTCTTGCGCACGGCTTTGAAACGAAACTACGACAGCCATCTGGCACGCCTCTATGGATTGGTGCGCGGCAGTGACCCGGCTCGCCAACTGCAACTCGCCGAGGGCTGGCTGAAAGATCATCCGACCGATCCAGGCCTGTTGCTGACGCTGGGTCGCCTGTGTCTGCAAAGCAGCCTGTGGGGCAAGGCCCGGGATTATCTGGAAAGCAGTCTGCGAATACAGCGCAACCCGGAAGCCTGCGCCGAACTGGCACGCCTGCTGGCCCAGATGGGAGACACCGAGCGTAGCAACCAGCTGTTCCAGGAAGGCCTGGGTTTGCTCGATGAGCGCTTGCTTGCGGCACCGCTGCCGGCGTTGGCTCACGTTTGATCACTGAGTGACGGATCGCTCGAATGGGCGATCCGCTGCTCCAAAGCTTGTCGGAATTCTCCCTTCGCAAGGCTGCTTCAGCAAAGTCCTACAGACCACTACGTCTGATCCTGTGATGTCTGTCGGGAATTCCCAATGTATTTGCTGAAATGTCTGCACCTGCCCGCCTTGAAAGGGTTGCGCGCTTTCCACTACCGTAGCCGTCGGACTCTTATTGTTACGGAAACGCCATGCCGTTGGCCTGCCCACGCTCCCTGTTTTTTACTGTGTTCATCGCAGGCACCCTGGCCCTGGGCGTTTCCTATTACCTGGAATATGCGGTCGGCCTCCAGCCATGTGGCTTGTGCCTGTTGCAACGGGCTTGCCTGGCGCTGCTAAGCGGTTTGTGCCTGATGGCTTCAGTGCACGGTCCCGGTCGCCTTGGAGCCTTTGTGTATTGGCTGGTTGCACTGCTCTGTGGCCTGTTGGGGACCTTCACGGCCTGGCGTCAGGTGTTGCTGCAAACCGATCCTGTGTATCAATTTTCCTCCTGCTCACCTGACCTGGCCGAGGTATTCACAGGCGCCCCGTGGCTACGCTTCATGCAGATGATGTTCCAGGGTGCCGTCGACTGCCCGCGGATCGCCTGGACGTTGTTCGATTTGAGTATCCCGGAATGGAGTCTGCTGTTCTTCGTTGCGGTGATGATTCCGAGTATTTATCAGCTGATACGCCTGGTCTTGAGTGCTCTACGACGACCACTCGGCGACAAGTCGTCGGATCGGGTGCTTGCCAAAGATTAAACACTTGTATGAACTTTATCGTCTGCGTACCTTGAAGCCACCGTCGCGCGGGCATAATCTGGCCCGCACGTGTCATTGGATTTATGTTGCTCGATGACGCTCTGCCTGGTCGAATCTTGATTCTCAAGTGTGCGACAGGTGTAGAGCAGCATGACCCACAAGGGAAGAGAGACCGCCATGCTCGAAAGTTGTCAGAATGCTCAGGAACGTTGGGGTGGAGTTCATCTGCTGATTGACCGCTGGTTGCAGGAGCGTAAAGAGCTGATCGATGCGTACGACAAGCTCGGAGCAAAACCTGAGGCACTGTCCGAGAACCGCAAACCCTTGCAAGAGTTCTGCGGCGTGCTGGTCGATTACGTCTCCGCCGGCCACTTCGAGATCTACGAACAGTTGACGGGGGAGGCCAAGGCCTTCAACGACAAGCGTGGCCTGGAGCTCGCAGAGACCATCTACCCGCGCATCGACGTCATCACCGAGAAACTCCTCGCGTTCAACGACCTGTGCGATGCCGGGAAGTGTGTTGCTGATGAGTTCAAGACGCTGGGTGGCTTGCTGCATGAACGCTTCGAACTGGAAGACTGCCTGATCGAAGTGTTGCATACCGCTCACAAGGAAGAAGATTCGGTTCAGGCCTGATCGTTCTTCCCGCAAGACCTGAAAACGGTGCGCCATGGCGCACCGTTTTTCATTTGTGCTTTCAGCTGGTGGCACCGCGCAATTCGACCTCGAACACCAGGGGAGTGAAGGGGGCGATGAGGTCGCCTGCACCGTCGGAACCATAAGCCTGTGCCGATGGAATCACCAGGCGCCATCTGGCACCGACGGGCATGTCTTGCAGCGCGCTGCGCCAGCCACTGATCACGCTGTCGAGACTGAACCATTGCGGTTGGTTGTTCTGGTCGAACACTGTGCCGTCTGGGAGTCGACCGACGTAAAGCACCTGGACCTTTCCGTTGGGTCCGGCCTTGGCGCCAGTACCCGGTGACAACTCGGTCAGCAGTATTCCATCCGCCAATTCACGAACGCCGGGTTTGGCTTTTTCCCTGGCGAGAAAGTCGTGCTCGTTTTTAAGTGCCTGCTCGTTTTGCGGTGCGGGCGTTTGCAGGGTCCCCTGCGTTTCGTGCTCGCGCAAAATCTGTTCGATCTGCTCGTCCTTCAACGCCAGTGGCTTGCCTTGATAGGCCTGCTGCAGTCCTTCGACCAGTGCCTGGATCTGCAAGTCGGGAACCTCTTGGCGCAAGCGTTCGCCAAGACTTGCGCCCAGGCTGTAAGCGAGATCGTGAGCGTCTTTTTCCTGGTTTTTTTCAGTGGCGTTGGCCACGGAAAATATCACGCAGAACGATAAAAAAAGGTAGCGCGACATGGGCACTCTCCAGCCTGAGTTGCGGGCGATTATGCCAGCGTGAATGCGTTCAACGGTGAACTGCTTTTGCGCCAACGCAGAACATTTTCAATTCGTTGCAACGCAGCGCTTTGGATACTGTCAAGATGCCCTAGCGGCGGTAGCAGCAGAGGTCTAGTATGAGCCGCACTCACGTCAGCCAGGAGGTAAACCATGTCGGCCACCAAGAAGCCTGTAAGTACTCCGTTGCACTTGCTCCAACAACTCTCGGGCAGCTTGCTCGAGCATCTGGAAAACGCTTGTTCCGAAGCTTTGGCTGATGCTGAAAAACTGCTCGCCAAACTGGAAAAGCAGCGCGGAAAAGCGCAAGAGAAATTGCACAAATCCCGTACCAAATTGCAGGACGCAGCGGCGGCCGGAAAGGCCAAGGCGCAAACCAAGGCCAAGGACGCGGTGAAAGAGCTCGAGGACCTGCTTGATGCCCTCAAGGATCGTCAATCGGAAACTCGCGGCTACATCCTGCAACTCAAGCGCGATGCCCAGGAAAGCCTGAAACTGGCCCAAGGTGTTGGTCGCGTAAAAGAGGCTGTCGGCAAGGCGTTGTCCTTGCGTTCGGCCAAGCCTGCTGCGGCTCCTGCGAAGAAAGCCGCTGCCAAACCGGTTGCCGCAAAAGCACCGGCCAAGCCTGCCGCCAAACCTGCCGCCAAGGCACCGGTGAAAGCCGCAGCCAAACCTGCTGCAACCTCTGCAGCGAAAAAACCTGTCGCGGCCAGTGCTGCAAAACCGGCTGCCAGAACTGCAGCTGCCAAACCTGCTGCCAAGACAACCGCTGCCAAAACAGCTGCCGCGAAACCGGCTGCTAAACCAGCCGCCAAAACCGCGGCTGCGAAACCTGCCGTAGCGAAAACCGCAGCCGCCAAACCAGCGGCTAGAACTGCCGCTGCCAAACCCGCTGCCAAACCGGTGGCAAAAGCAGCAGCAAAACCAGCCGCCAAACCTGCTGTGACGAAACCTGCCGCTGCTGCCAAACCGGGTGCTGCAAAAGCACCGGCTAAACCTGCCGCAGCCAAACCTGCTGCCAAACCAGTCGCAGCCAAGCCAGCTGCAAAAGCACCGGCCAAACCTGCAGTGAAAAAACCGGTTGCCGCCAAGCCGGCCACCGCGCCAGTTGCCAAGCCAGCCAACCCGGCTCCGGTAGCAACGTCTGCTTTAGCAGCAGCCACCTCGACAGCCACGCCAGCGCCAACGCCGGCCGCCGCATCGATCGCACCAACCACCCCAACCAGCGCTTCTTAAGTGCCGGATACCGCGACGCGCAGCTGATGCAGCGCGTCGCGGTCCAGGTTGGCGGCGCCTGCCGTCACACCTTCCAGCCAGATCGCCAGATCGGTTGCGTCACCTTTCGGCCAATCCTGAGCCGATCGCTCCAGGCGCAATAACAGATTTCGCTCGGCCTCCAATTCAAGTGCCTTGACCTGTTCGCGTAGCGAGTGCAGCTCGGCATCCCGTGTGGCGGCAACTTTCCATTGCACGCGCAGTGCCCGCAACGGTTGCACGACATCGGCGTCCCAGGCCTGCGCCACACCGCGAAGCTGCTCCAGGCGTTGCTCATCGCAGGCGATACCCCGTTGTCCCAGCCATGCCGCGCACAGCAGCAGACACACACTGACACCGGCCGCCTGCAATCGCAGGCACGCCTGTTCGACGCCCGGACGGGCATAAAGGGTCAGGGAAAAGCTCCACAGGTCAGAGGACATAGTGCTACTCGCGCCAGTTGCGAGCGAAGCTGGTAGACTCCGCCGCCATTATGATTCGACTTCAGAACCTGACTTTACAGCGTGGCCCGCAACGTCTGCTAGAAGACGCCGAGCTGACCCTGCACGCCGGCCAGAAAGCCGGCCTCATCGGTGCCAACGGCACCGGCAAATCGAGCCTGTTCGCCTTGCTCAGGGGCGAATTGCACCCTGACTCGGGTGATTGCTTCCTGCCGGCCGACTGGCGTATCGCCCACATGCGCCAGGAGGTCGACACGCTCGAACGCCTGGCGGTCGACTACGTGCTCGATGGCGACCTTCGCCTACGCCAGGTGCAACGTGACCTGGCGGCAGCCGAAGCGGCCCATGACGGTGCCGCACAGGCCCGTTACCACTCCGAGCTCGATAGCGCCGACGGCTACACCGCCGACGCACGGGCGCGCAAGTTGCTGGCGGGCCTGGGCTTCACCAACGAGCAGATGGATCGCCAGGTCGGCGATTTCTCCGGTGGCTGGCGGATGCGCCTGAACCTGGCGCAGGCCTTGATGTGCCCTTCGGACCTGCTGTTGCTCGACGAACCGACCAACCACCTGGACCTCGACGCCATCATCTGGCTCGAAGAGTGGCTCAAGAGCTATCCCGGCACCTTGATGTTGATTTCCCACGACCGGGATTTCCTCGATGCCGTGGTCGATCACGTGGCTCACGTCGATCAGCGCAAGATCACCCTCTATCGCGGTGGCTACAGCGCCTTCGAGCGTGCCCGTGCCGAACGCCTGGCCCAGCAACAGCAAGCCTATGAGAAGCAGCAGGCGCAACGTGCGCACATGGAAAGCTACATCGCCCGCTTCAAGGCCCAGGCGACCAAGGCCCGTCAGGCCCAGAGCCGGATCAAGGCCCTGGAGCGGATGGAAGAGCTGACCGCGGCGCACGTCGACTCGCCGTTCGACTTCGTCTTCCGCGAATCACAGAAGATTTCCAGCCCGCTGATCGACCTGTCCGATGCCCGCCTGGGTTACGGCGAGAAAACCGTGCTGGAGAAGGTCAAGCTGCAACTGACCCCCGGTGCGCGCATCGGCTTGCTCGGCCCGAACGGCGCCGGTAAATCGACCCTGATCAAGAACCTTGCCGGCGAGCTCTCGCCGCTGGCCGGCCGCTTGACCCGTGGCGAGAACACCGTCGTCGGCTACTTCGCCCAGCATCAGCTGGATTCCCTGGATGCCAAGGCCAGCCCGTTGCTGCACTTGCAGCGCCTGGCACCGACCGAACGTGAGCAGACCCTGCGCGACTTCCTCGGTGGTTTCGACTTCCGCGGTGCGCGGATCGACGAGCCGGTGCTGAATTTCTCCGGTGGCGAAAAGGCGCGCCTGGCGCTGGCGTTGATCGCCTGGGACCGGCCGAACCTGTTGCTGCTCGACGAACCGACCAACCACCTGGACCTGGAAATGCGCCTGGCGCTGACCATGGCCTTGCAGGAATTCAGTGGTGCGGTGTTGGTGGTCTCCCACGATCGCCATTTGCTCAAAAGCACCACCGACAATTTCTACCTGGTGGCAGACGGCAAGGTCGAAGAATTCGACGGTGACCTCGAGGACTACACCCGCTGGCTGGTGGAGTACCGTCAGCGCAACACCCCGGTCAGCAACACCCCGGTCAACCCGGACAAGACCGACAAGAAAGCCCAGCGTCAGGCTGCCGCTGCGTTGCGTCAGCAACTGGCGCCGCACAAGCGCGAGGCTGACAAGCTCGAAGCCGAGTTGGGCAAGCTGCACGAGAAACTGGCGAAGATCGATGCCAGCCTGGGCGACAGCGACATCTACGAACCGTTGCGCAAGAATGAGTTGCGCGACCTGCTGGCCGAGCAGGCCAAGCTGAAGGTGCGTGAAGCGCAGCTCGAAGAAGCCTGGATGGAAGCCCTGGAACTGCTGGAAAGCATGCAGGCGGAGCTGGAGGCTCTGTCCTGATGGAGGCCTTCAAGCTGCCGCTGCCGGCGATGTGGGCCGAGCCGATCTGGCTCGGTGTGCAAATCCTGCTGATCCTGCTGGCGGGTTACATCGCCCAACGCTTCGTTGCCAAGTGCCTGACCCGCCTCGGTGAGCGTTACCCGTTCCCGCCACAGTTGCTGATGCCGCTGCGCGGCGGGCTGCGTTGGCTGATCATGGGCAGTGCGCTGATCTTCGTGCTGGAGCGCCTCGGGGTTTCGGCCACGGTGCTCTGGACCGCGCTGTCGGGGTTTGTCGCGGTGGCGGCGGTGGCGTTTTTCGCCATGTGGAGCGTGCTCTCCAATCTGTTGTGCGCGATCCTGATCTTCACCGTCGGGCCGTTTCGCCTGGGTGATGTGGTCGAGTTGGTGGACACCACCGACAAGCCCGGCGTCAAAGGCCGGGTCATAGCGATCAATCTTCTGTACACCACGCTGATCGAAGCTGAAGAGCTCGGTACCGGCAGCGCCATGGTGCAGGTGCCCAACAGCCTGTTCTTCCAGCGTTCGGTTCGGCGTTGGCGCGGCAGCGATGTGTTTCCTTCGAGCGGGTTTGAGAAATAAGCCAGCTTGCGATCTTTTGCTTTTGGCGTACGCAAAAAATCGGTAGTCACCAGCCCAAAGCCGCATTAGCTTAGACATCTGTCACGAGTCTGAGTCGAGGTGTGCAATGGAGCTTCAAACATGGCTGGCGTTTTTTGCCGCCTGCTGGGTGATTAGCCTGTCTCCCGGTGCCGGCGCCATTGCGTCGATGTCCAGTGGTTTGCAGTACGGTTTCTGGCGCGGTTACTGGAACGCCCTGGGCCTGCAATTGGGCCTTGCAGTGCAGATTGCGATTGTCGGCGCCGGTGTTGGCGCGATTCTCACGGCATCCGCCACCGCCTTCTATGCGATCAAATGGTTCGGTGTGGCCTACCTGGTTTTTCTCGCCATCAAACAATGGCGTGCACTGCCCAGCGACATGAGCGATGACGCGGCGGTCCGGCAGATTGGCAAGCCGATGGCCCTGGTGTTCCGAGGCTTTCTGGTGAACATCAGCAACCCCAAGGCGTTGGTGTTCATGCTTGCGGTTTTGCCGCAGTTCATTGATCCGCACGCGCCACTGCTGATCCAGTACGTGATCATCGGTGTCACCATGGTCTGCGTGGACCTGATTGTCATGGCCGGTTACACCGGGCTGGCTTCCAAGGTGTTGCGTATGTTGCGTACACCGAAACAGCAAAGACGCATGAACCGTACCTTTGCCGGGCTGTTCATCGGCGCGGCGGCGTTCATGGCCACCCTGCGTAAAGTCGCGGTTTGAACCATCAGGCATAAAAAAGGCGACCGCTTCAGGTCGCCTTTTTCGTTTAAGGCCTGTTGCACAACTTACGACAAAGCTTGAGTGAAAGTGATTGGGAGGGAACAATATGTTACTTCGTATTTCCAATTGAGATTCATTCATGATTGCCCCGTCCCGATTCCTGGCCTGGCTGATAGCGCCGGTGTTTGCCCTGTGCAGTTTCAATCTGCTGGCCGACACCGTGGAAGGCGCACCCCAAGCGCTGCACTTACTTGATTACATCGGCGCGGACTACCCGCAAGCGGTGCAGGCAGGCAAGGTCGTCAACGAATCCGAATACCGCGAACAGCTGGAGTTCACCCAGGCGTTGCAAGGCTTGATTGCCGGCATGCCGGCCAAACCGGAAAAGACCGGGCTGGAGCAGGGCATCAGTCAGCTGCACGAGGCAGTCACCGCGCGTCAGGACGGCGCAGACGTTGCCCGACAGGCTCGACAGCTCGGCGCAAAACTGGCCGTGGCCTATGAAGTCAGCCAGGCCCCGATCATTACCCCGGACCCGACTCGCGGTGCGCCACTGTACGCCCAGCATTGTTCGGTGTGTCACGGCGATACAGGTGCTGGCGACGGTCCGGCGGGTGTGGGGCTGACCCCGCCTCCGGCCAATTTGCGTGACAACGCGCGCCTGGATCACCTGAGCCTCTACGCGATCTACAACACGGTAGGCCTGGGAGTCGAAGGCACCGACATGCCGGCTTTCGGCGATCAGTTGGATGATCGTCAGCGTTGGGATCTGGCTACCTATGTCGCCAGCTTCAGCGCTGATCCGCAGACCGCCAGCAGCGACAAGACCTACAACATTGCCGATCTGGCCCGCCAGACCCCGGCTGAAGTGCAGGCAACCGACGGCCCGCAGGCTGCCGCGACTTTCCGCGCGCAACGGGCTCAGCCGCCGCAGGCCAAGCGTGGCCCGGCGCAGTTGCTCGACTACACCGCCACCACCCTGGACAAGAGCGTCGCGGCTTACCGCGCTGGCGATCACGATCAGGCCTACGACCTGTCGGTGGCGGCGTACCTGGAAGGCTTCGAGCTGGTCGAAAGCTCCCTGGACAACGTCGATGCCAACGTGCGTAAGGACACTGAGAAATCGCTGATGGCTTACCGGCAGTCGTTGCAGGATGGTCTGTCGGTAGACCAGGTCGAGCAGCGTCTGGAGGCGGCCAAGGCCAAATTGAAGACGTCTGCCGATTTGTTGGGCAGCGATGGTTTGAGCTGGTCGCTGAGCTACATTTCCGGCCTGTTGATTCTGCTGCGCGAAGGCCTGGAAGCGATTTTGGTACTGGCGGCGATCCTTGCCTTCCTGCGTAACACCGGCCAACAGTCGGCGGTACGCAGCGTCAACGTCGGGTGGGGCCTGGCATTGTTGGCCGGTCTGGGTACCTGGGCGCTGGCGGCTTATGTGATCGATGTCAGCGGCTCGCAGCGTGAGTTGCTGGAAGGCGCGACGGCGCTGTTCGCCAGCGTCATGGTGTTGTGGCTCGGTGTGTGGATGCACGACCGTCGTCATGCCGCGGCCTGGCAGGATTACATCAAGAGCAGCCTGGTGGGCGGTGGTGGGCGTTTCGGTTTTGCGATCCTGGCGTTCTTCTCGGTGTATCGCGAGCTGTTCGAAGTGATCCTGTTCTACGAAACCCTGTGGTTGCAGGCCGGGCCTGCGGGCCATGACGCAGTGCTGGCCGGTGGTGCGACGGCGTTGGTGTTATTGGTCGGCCTGGCCTGGGTGATCCTGCGCGGCTCGGCGAAACTGCCGCTGGCGCTGTTCTTCAGCATCAACGCCGGTCTTCTATGTGCCTTGTCGGTGGTCTTCGCCGGGCACGGTGTGAAGGCCTTGCAGGAAGCCGGAATCTTCGGCACGCGGCCGGTGGCGTTCTTTGAGTTTGATTGGTTGGGAATTCATGCGGATGCGTATTCGCTGAGTGCGCAGGCTGTGGCGATCCTGGCGATCATTGTGCTGTATGGTCGTAGTCGTGTGGCCGAGAAGCGAAGAGTTACGGCTTAACAGCATTCGCTTCGCTCATATTCGCGGGCAAGCCTCGCTCCTACAGGTTTTATGTTGACACACCATTGTGTGTACGACACTGAACTGTAGGAGCGTGGCTTGCCCGCGAAGCTTTTAACGGAGGAAAAATCTATGCGCGTATGGATCGATGCCGACGCCTGCCCCCGGGCGGCCAAGGATCTGGTGGTGAAGTTCGCCCTCAAGCGCCAGTTCGAGGTGGTGCTGGTGGCTGGCCAGCCGCAGAGCAAGCCGGGCCTGGCCCTGGTGAAGCTGATTGTGGTGCCAAGTGGCCCTAATGCGGCCGACGACTACCTCGTGGAACACGCGGTGCCTGGTGAACTGGTGATCTGCAGCGATGTGCCGCTGGCCGACCGGTTGGTGAAAAAAGGCGTTGCCGCGCTGGACCCGAGGGGCAAGGAGTTTGACGCGCAGAACATGGGCGATCGCCTGGCCGTGCGCAACCTGTTCACCGACTTGCGCGAACAGGGGCAGATGAGTGGCGGGCCGGCACCCTTTGGTGAGCGGGAAAAGCAGGCGTTTGCCAATGCGCTGGACCGCATACTCACTCGTCTGTCCCGCTCACGCTGATCGTTCCCACGCGGAGCATGGGAACGATCAGGTTCGGGTTCGGGTTTCAGTCAGGCGTCGTTTTCGTGGGTCAGTTCGAGCACGCGGTCAACCAGTTTATTGATGCCCGACGCTGCCTCACTGATGCTCCCGGCCAACATGTACGCCGGAGTGCTCACCAGTTTGCGCGCCTTGTCTTCGACGATATCGCTTACGGCGCATTCCTTGTGGGTGGCGCCCATCTTGTTCAGCGCCGCGGCCGTTTCTGCGTCGTTGCCGATGGTGCACGTTACGCCGGGCCCATAGATTTTCGCCGCCAGGGCAGGCGAGATGCAGATCAGGCCGACCGGTTTGCCGGCCTCGGCAAAGGCTTCGGTCAAGGCCAGGACGTCCGGCTGAACCGTGCAGGCGGTACCTTCGATGGCGAAGTTGGAGAGGTTCTTGGCCGAGCCGAAGCCGCCGGGAATGATCAGCGCATCGAATTCTTCGGCGTCGGCCTCGCGGATATCCTTGATCTCACCGCGGGCTATGCGGGCGGACTCCACCAACACATTGCGCGACTCGGGCATTTCTTCGCCGGTCAGGTGATTGATGACGTGCAGCTGCGCGATATTTGGTGCAAAACATTGCACCTGCGCGCCACGCTGGTCCAGGCGCAGCAGGGTCACCACGCTTTCGTAAATTTCGGCGCCGTCGTATACGCCACAACCGGAAAGGATCACTGCAACTTTTTTGCTCATGGGCTTTTCTCCAGATTCATGGCGTTAAATGTCCACTAATTTGTCACTCGTTGCCATAGGGATAATTCGAGGCTACACATAGGATCTGTCCTCAAGATTCCGACCAGGGCGCGTCATGGACTTCATTCTGTATGCGGTGCCGTTTTTCTTTGTGCTGATCGCTGTCGAGCTGCTGGCCGACCGTTGGCGCGGGGTCAGCAACTATCGGCTGGCAGACGCGATCAACAGCATCAGCACCGGCGTGCTGTCGACCACCACGGGCCTTTTGACCAAGGGCGTGGGGTTGGTCACCTATGCGTTCGCCCTCAAGCACCTGGCGCTGTTCGAACTCTCGGCCGACAGCATCTGGGTCTGGGTATTCGCCTTCGTCCTTTACGATTTCTGCTACTACTGGCTGCACCGCATGGGCCACGAGCGCAATATTCTCTGGGCCGCGCATTCGGTGCATCACCAAAGCGAGGACTACAACCTCTCCACCGCCCTGCGCCAGACCAGTACCGGGTTCCTGCTGAGCTGGATCTTCTACCTGCCCATGGCCGTTGTCGGCGTGCCGTTGCTGGTGTTCGTCAGCGTCGCGGCGCTGAATCTGCTGTACCAGTTCTGGGTGCATACCCGGCACATTCCCAAGCTCGGCTGGTTCGAATGGTTTTTCGTCACGCCATCCAATCATCGGGCTCACCATGCACAGAACGCTCTCTACATGGATCGCAACTACGGCGGTGTGTTCATTATTTGGGACCGTCTATTCGGCTCGTTCCAGGAAGAGGACGACAACGAACCGGTGATTTTCGGCGTGACCACGCCGCTGGCGAGCTGGAACCCGGTGTGGGCCAACGTGCAGTTCTACGCCCAGTTGTGGGCGGATGCGCGGCGGGCCGACAGCACCTGGGACAAGCTGCGGATCTGGTTCATGCGCACCGGTTGGCGGCCGGCGGATGTGGCGGCCAGGTACCCGATGAACAAGCCGGACCTGAGCCAGTTCCGCAAATTCGAAGTGCCGTTGGACGGGCGTCAGCAGCTCTACGTGCTGTTGCAGTTCTGCGTCTACATCGCACTGGGCAGCTATTTGATGAACCTGGAACCGGGTCTGTCGACGGCCGCGTTGGTGCTGGGCTGGGGAGCGGTGGCGCTGGGTCTGTTCGTCCTGGGCGTGGCCCTGGAGAATCGCCCGTGGGCGCTGAAGCTAGAGTTGCTGCGCCTGGCATCGAATGTGCCGCTGGTATGGCTGGCGCCGCTGGTGGGGCTGTGGCCGGCCAGCGCGGCGGGCTGGGTCGGCCTGCTCAGTTACAGTCTGATCAGCGGTATCGGGCTCTACTGCTGCAGAAACCGGTTTACTCGACTGGCGTCTTAGGGTTGCCCGGATTGTGCTGTTGGGCCTTCAGGGCTTGCTCGTCGGCATAGATCTGCTTGGCCAGGCGGGCATTCTTGAACCGGCGGCGCAGCCACAGGCCAAGTCCGAGGACGAGCAGGGCACCGAGCACCCACAGTTCGTACTTCTTGATACTGCCGAGCATCCCTTCCAGTACCGCGCCGAAGTGATAGGCCGCCGCCGCCAGTGCGGTGGCCCAGATCGCAGCGCCAATGCCGTTGAGCAGCAGGTAACGGCCCGGTGGATAGCCCGACAAGCCGATCGCCACCGGCATCACGGTGCGCAGGCCGTAGACGAAGCGAAAGCTCAGGACCCAGATGTCCGGATGCTTGCGGATGTGCTCCAGCGCACGGTCACCCATCAACTGCCAGCGCGGTTTGCGTGCCAGCAACTTGCGCCCGTGCTTGCGCCCCAGGAAGTACCACAGCTGATCGCCGGCATAGCTGCCGAAGAACGCCACGACCACCACCAGGTTGATGTCCATGTATCCACGGAACGCGAGGAAGCCCGCGAGCACCAGGATGGTTTCGCCTTCGAAGAACGTGCCTAGGAAAAGGGCAAAGTAGCCGAAGTCATGCAGGAATTGTTGGAGCATTGTCTGGGTGCTGGCGAAATGAACGCGCAGCCTAACCCTTCGTACACATTCAGGAAAGTGTCCAAATGTGTCTCGACGTGAACATTTCCTACAACGACAATGGAATGCGGCTACCTGTCACAGGGTGCACACAACTGTAATACCTTCGTCATAATGGCCGCTTATAACTGTCACGCTCGCCATCCGCGCGGGCTCAGGAGTCTGCCGTGAGCTTTACCCCCGCCAACCGCTTGTTCCCTGCAACCCGCCTGCGCCGCAACCGTCGTGACGATTTCTCGCGTCGCCTGGTCCGTGAAAACGTGTTGACCGTCGATGACCTGATCCTGCCGGTGTTCGTGCTGGACGGTGAAAACCGTCGCGAAGCGGTGGCCTCGATGCCGGGCGTCGAGCGCCTGACCATTGATCTGTTGCTGGAAGAAGCGGCCAAATGGGTCGAGCTTGGGATTCCGGCGCTGGCGCTGTTCCCGGTGACGCCCCCGGAGCTCAAGTCGCTGGATGCCGCCGAAGCCTGGAACCCCGAAGGCATTGCCCAGCGCGCCACCCGCGCGCTGCGTGCGCAGTTCCCTGAACTGGGTGTGATCACCGACGTCGCGCTGGACCCGTTCACCACCCACGGCCAGGACGGTATTCTCGACGAAGAAGGCTATGTGCAGAACGACATCACCGTTGACGCACTGGTCAGGCAAGCCCTGTCCCATGCCGAAGCGGGCGCCCAGGTGGTCGCACCTTCGGACATGATGGACGGTCGCATCCAGGCGATCCGCGAGGCCCTCGAAGTGGCCGGTCACGTCAATGTGCGGATCATGGCCTACTCGGCGAAGTACGCCAGTGCCTATTACGGCCCGTTCCGCGATGCGGTCGGTTCGGCACTGAACCTGGGCAAGGCCAACAAGGCCTCCTATCAGATGGACCCGGCCAACAGCAACGAAGCCCTGCACGAAGTGGCGGCTGACTTGTCAGAAGGCGCAGATATGGTCATGGTCAAGCCAGGCATGCCCTATCTGGATATCCTCTGCCGGGTCAAAGAAGAATTCAAAGTGCCGACTTTTGTTTATCAAGTCAGTGGCGAATACGCCATGCACATGGCGGCGATCCAGAATGGCTGGTTGAGCGAAGGGGTTATCCTCGAATCCCTGACCGCTTTTAAACGCGCAGGCGCTGATGGCATCCTGACGTATTTTGCCGTTCGTGCTGCTCAATTGTTACGAGAGCAAAAATAGCCCTCCCAGGAACATTCGATGAATACCGAAGCAGTACTCACTGAAGTTGCCGTAAAAGACGCTCAGCCTGTGGTGGAGCAAGTCGACGAGACCCCGCCGGAGCTGGAACCCGCTCCGCCCGCGGCGGTCGTCGAAACCGCCGTGGCAGCGCCGGCGATTGCCATTCCAGGTCTGGATGACAGCAGCCTGTACATCCACCGCGAGCTGTCGCAACTGCAGTTCAATATCCGCGTGCTGGAACAGGCACTGGACGAGTCCTACCCGTTGCTGGAGCGCCTGAAGTTTCTGCTGATCTTCTCCAGCAACCTGGACGAGTTCTTCGAGATTCGTGTCGCCGGCCTCAAGAAGCAGATCACCTTCGCCCGGGAGCAGGCCGGTGCCGACGGCTTGCAGCCGCACCAGGCCCTGGCCCGCATCAGTGAACTGGTACACGGTCACGTTGACCGCCAGTACGCGATCCTCAACGATATTCTGCTGCCGGAACTGGAAAAGCATCAGGTCCGCTTCATCCGTCGCCGCAACTGGACGACCAAGCTCAAGACTTGGGTCCGGCGCTATTTCCGCGACGAAATCGCCCCGATCATCACCCCGATCGGCCTCGACCCGACGCACCCGTTCCCATTGCTGGTCAACAAGAGCCTGAACTTCATCGTCGAGCTCGAAGGCATCGATGCCTTCGGTCGCGACTCCGGCCTGGCGATCATCCCGGCACCGCGCCTGCTGCCGCGCATTATCAAGGTGCCGGAAGAAGTCGGCGGCGCTGGCGACAACTATGTGTTCCTGTCGTCGATGATCCACGCCCACGCCGATGACTTGTTCCAGGGCATGAAGGTCAAGGGCTGCTACCAGTTCCGCCTGACCCGAAACGCCGACCTGGCGCTGGACTCCGAGGATGTCGAAGACCTGGCGCGTGCCCTGCGTGGCGAATTGTTCTCCCGTCGTTATGGCGACGCGGTGCGCCTGGAGGTAGCCGATACCTGCCCGAAACACCTGTCCGATTACCTGCTCAAGCAATTCAACCTGAGCGAAACCGAGCTGTATCAGGTCAACGGCCCGGTGAACCTGACGCGTCTGTTCAGCATTACCGGCCTGGACAGCCAGCGCGAGCTGCAGTACCTGCCGTTTACCCCGCAGATCCCGAAACTGCTGCAAAACAGCGAGAACATCTTCAGCGTGATCAGCAAGCAGGACATCCTGTTGTTGCACCCGTTCGAGTCGTTCACCCCGGTGGTCGACCTGCTGCGCCAGGCCGCCAAGGACCCGCACGTGCTGGCGGTGCGTCAGACCCTGTATCGCTCCGGCGCCAACTCGGAAATCGTCGATGCGTTGGTGGATGCGGCGCGTAACGGCAAGGAAGTCACCGCGGTGATCGAACTGCGGGCACGCTTCGATGAAGAGTCCAACCTGCAACTGGCCAGCCGTCTGCAAGCGGCCGGTGCGGTGGTGATCTACGGTGTGGTCGGCTTCAAGACCCACGCCAAGATGATGCTGATCCTGCGCCGCGAGGCGGGCGAGATCGTGCGTTACGCGCACTTGGGCACGGGTAACTACCACGCCGGCAACGCTCGCCTGTACACCGACTACAGCCTGCTGACTTCCGACGACGCCCTGTGCGAAGACGTCGGCAAACTGTTCAGCCAGTTGATCGGCATGGGCAAGACGCTGCGCATGAAAAAGCTGCTGCATGCGCCGTTTACCCTGAAAAAGGGCATGCTCGACATGATTGCCCGCGAAACCCAGTTCGCCCTCGACGGCAAACCGGCGCACATCATCGCCAAGTTCAACTCGCTGACCGATCCGAAGATCATCCGTGCGCTGTACAAGGCCAGCCAGTCAGGCGTGCGTATCGATCTGGTCGTGCGGGGCATGTGCTGCCTGCGGCCGGGCATCGCCGGAGTGTCGCACAACATCCACGTGCGCTCGATCATCGGGCGCTTCCTGGAGCACACCAGGGTCTTCTACTTCCTCAATGGCGGCGAAGAGCAGATGTTCCTGTCCAGTGCCGACTGGATGGAGCGCAACCTCGACAAGCGCGTAGAGACTTGTTTCCCGGTGGAAGGCAAGAAGCTGATCATGCGGGTAAAGAAAGAGCTGGAGCTGTACCTCACCGATAACACCCACAGCTGGAGCCTGCAGTCGGACGGCCGATACATCCGTAACACGCCGACCGGCAACCAGAACCCGCGCAGTGCTCAGGCTACGTTGCTGGAGCGGTTGGGCAGCCCGATCCTGGCTGTGCGCTAACGCCGGCTAGTTGTAAAAAAAATGGCGATCCCAAGGGATCGCCATTTTTGTTTCCACCGCCCCCTGTAGGAGCTGGCTTGCCAGCGAAGCCGTCCTCGATTTTGACACAAGGCTCAATGACGCCTTCGCCGGCAAGCCGGCTCCTACAGGGACCGTTTTCGGCTATAGGTTGTTTATCGAGCGCTCAGGACAATATCGACCCGCGTCAGCCACTGCGCTTCAATTTCAAAGTCGGCCTGGGTCAGCTGGTTTTCGTCCAGCCAGTTTTCCGGGAACACCACTTCCAGGCTGTTGCCAGTGGCGTTCAGTTCCACCTGGGGCATTTGCTGGGTGCCGCGGATGTGATGGAACAGGATCGCGAAGCGCAGCAACACGCACAGGCGAATCAGCTTGATGCCGTCATCGCCGAAATCGGCAAATTTGTCCTTGGGGATGTTGCGACGGTGACCGCGGACCAGCAGCGCGAGCATCAGTTGGTCCTCGCGGGAGAAACCGGCCAGGTCCGAGTGCTCGATCAGGTAGGCGCCGTGCTTGTGATATTGATAGTGGGCAATGTCCAGGCCCACTTCATGTACCTTGGCCGCCCAGCCCAGCAGTTCGCGCCAGACGCCGTCTTCCAGGTCCCAGTCCCTGGCCACCTGATCGAAGGCATGCAGGGCCTTGCGTTCGACTCGCACCGCCTGTTCCAGGTCGACGTGATAACGCTCCATCAGCGAGGTCAGGGTTCGTTCACGCACGTCTTCGTGATGATGGCGCCCCAGCAGGTCATAGAGCACGCCTTCGCGCAACGCGCCTTCACAGTGGTCCATGCGTTGCAATTCAAGGGAATCGAAGATGGCTTCGAGGATCGCCAGGCCGGCCGGGAAAATCGCCCGACGGTCCGGCTTGATGCCTTCGAAGTCGATTTTCTCGACATCGCCAAGTTTGATCAGCTTGCGCTTGAGCCATGCCAGGCCTTCGGCATTCACTTCGCCGCTGCCGTGGCCGCCGGCCTTCAGCGCCAGGCCGATGGCGCGGATGGTGCCCGAGGAGCCGATGGCTTCATCCCAGGTCAGGCGGTGCAGGGCGTGTTCGATGCTCATGATCTCCAGCCGTGCTGCCGTATACGCCTGGGCGTAGCGGGCCGGGGTGATCTTGCCGTCCTTGAAATAGCGCTGGGTGTAGCTGACGCAACCCATCTGCAGGCTTTCGCGCAGCAGCGGTTCGAAGCGCTGCCCGATGATGAATTCGGTACTGCCGCCGCCGATGTCGGCCACCAGGCGTTTGCCGGGTGTGTCAGCGAGGGTGTGGGACACGCCGAGATAGATCAGGCGCGCTTCTTCACGGCCGGAGATGACTTCCACCGGGTGACCGAGGATTTCTTCGGCGCGGTGGATGAATTCGTTGCGGTTACGGGCTTCACGCAGGGCGTTGGTGCCGACGATACGCACGGCGCCCGGGGGCATACCGTTGATCAGTTGGGCGAAACGCTTGAGGCAATCGAGCCCGCGTTGCATGGATTCTTCGCTGAGATGGCGTTCGTCGTCGATACCGGCGGCCAGCTGAACCTTCTCCCCGAGACGCTCGAGAATGCGGATTTCGCCGTTCTGGGCCTTGGCCACGACCATGTGAAAGCTGTTGGAGCCCAGGTCGATTGCGGCGATCAGGGACAGATTCTTGGCTTGGGATTGCGGCATGGTCAGGGGGTCTCGGTCGTTAACCTCGACATCGTGCCACGATCACAGGCTGGCGCCAACGCGTTGTGTTCAAAGCCTTGATCCAGTGCAGGGAAGTTGGTGACCGCTGCGCGCTCAATCGCGGGCAAGCCCGCTCCCACAGGTTTTTGTGTCGATCACAAAATTGTCGATTTACACGGGGCACTGTGGGAGCGGGCTTGCCCGCGAAGAGGGCCTGACAGCCACCGCAGATCTGTCAGCCCGCCGCCTCAACCGTCCCAATGAAATTCGCCAGCTCCACCGTCCGCGGATTGGCAAACAACTCCTTCGGATGACCCACCTCATGCACCAACCCCTGATGCATGAACACCAACTTATCCCCAACCTCCCGCGCAAAGCGCATCTCATGGGTGACCATGATCAGCGTCATGCCTTCCTTGGCCAGTTGCCGAACCACGCTCAGCACCTCGTTGACCAGTTCCGGGTCCAGTGCCGAGGTGATTTCGTCACACAGCAACACCTTGGGCGACATCGCCAGTGCGCGGGCAATGGCGACTCGCTGTTGCTGCCCGCCGGACAGTCGATCGGGGAAGGCATCGAACTTCTCCCCAAGCCCGACCCGTTCCAGCATCTGTCGCGCCAGTTCGGCGGCCTTGGTTTTCGGTACTTTCTGCACCACTTGTGGCGCGAGCATCACGTTCTCGCCGACCGTCAGGTGCGGGAACAGGTTGAACTGCTGGAACACCATCCCGACTTTCTGCCGCAGGCTGCGCAGGTCGGCGCGGGCGGCGTCGAGGTATTCGCCGTCGACTTCGATGACGCCATCGTTGATCGATTCCAGGCCGTTGAGGGTGCGCAGCAAGGTCGACTTGCCCGAGCCGCTGCGGCCGATGATCGCCACCACCTGGCCTTGTTCGACACTCAGGTCGATGCCTTTGAGCACATGGTGGTCGCCATAGTATTTATGCAGGGCGGAAATTCTAAGCAGAGGCATGCAGTCTCCTTTCCAGGTAGCGCGCACTGAGGGACAAGGGGTAGCAGAGCAGGAAGTAGCCGAGGGCGACCAGGCCGTAGACCATGAAAGGCTCGAAGGTGGCGTTGGCCAGCATGCCGCCGGTCTTGGTCAGTTCGGTGAAACCGATGATCGAGGTCACGGCAGTGCCCTTGACCACTTGCACCGAGAAACCCACGGTCGGCGCCACGGCGATGCGCAACGCTTGTGGCAGGATCACGTAGCGCAGTTGCTCCAGGGGGTTCAGCGCCAGGCTCGACGAGGCTTCCCACTGGCCGTGGGGAATCGACTCGACGCAACCGCGCCAGATCTCCGCCAGATAGGCGCTGGTGAACAACGTCAAGGCGATTGCCGCGGCGGCCCACGGCGAAATCTCCACCCCGGCCAGCGCCACCCCGAAGAACACCAGGAACAGCTGCATCAACAGCGGCGTGCCCTGGAACAGTTCTATGTAGGTGCGGGCAAAGCTGCGCGGCAGGGATTTGTTCGAGAGGCGCATCAGCATGATCAGCAAGCCGATCAGCCCGCCGCCTACGAACGCCACCAGTGACAACGCCAGTGTCCATTGCAGGCCCGTGAGCAGGTTGCGCACGATGTCCCAGAAGGTGAAATCGCTCATCGGCTGCTCCTGGCAATGAAGCGGTGGCCGATCCAGTTCAGCAACTGGCGGATCAACAAGGCCATGCACAGATAGAGCAACGTGGTCAGGGCATAGGTTTCAAAGGCGCGGAAGTTGCGTGACTGGATGAAGTTGGCGGCGAAGCTCAGTTCTTCGGTGGCGATCTGCGAACAGACCGCCGAGCCGAGCATGACGATGATGATCTGGCTGCTCAGGGCCGGCCAGACCTTGCCCAGCGCTGGCAGCAGCACCACGTGGCGGAAGGCTTCGAAGCGCGTCATCGCCAGTGCCGCCGCAGCCTCCAGCTGGCCTCGCGGGATCGCCTGGACACCGGCGCGGATGATCTCGGTCGAATAGGCGCCCAGATTGATCACCATCGCCAGCACCGCTGCCTGCCATTCGGAAATCTGCACGCCCAGCGACGGCAGGCCGAAGAAGATGAAAAACAACTGCACCAGAAACGGCGTATTGCGGATCAACTCGACGTAGACCGCGAAAATTCCGGCGAAGGGGCGGATGTTCCACGCCCGCACCAGCGCCCCGACGATGCCCAGGCCCACCCCCAGCACCGCGCCGATGGCCGTCAGCTCAAGGGTGAACAACGCACCGCGCAGCAGCAGGTCGGTGTTGTGCACCACCGGCAAGAAATCGAACTGATAAGCCATAACGTGTCTCCTGCGCGCCGGATCAGAGGTCGGCCGGCAGCGGTTCTTTCAACCAGGCCAGGGCGTTTTTCTCCAGAGCACCGTCGCTCTTGGCGGTCACGAGAATCTGATTGACCTTGTCCAGCAGCGCCGGCTCGTTCTTGTTCACGCCCACGTAGACGGGCGAGTCCTTGAGTTTCACTTTCAGCGCCGGCACGCGTTTGGGGCTCTTCTCGCTGATCGCGACCATCACCACGTTGCCGCTGGCGATCAGATCGACTTGCCCGGCCAGGTACGCGGCGATGGTCGAGTTGTTGTCTTCGAAACGCTTGATGGTCACGCCTTCGGGGGCGACTTTGGTCAGTTCGATGTCTTCGATGGCGCCACGGGTGACGCTGATGGTTTTGCCCTTGAGGTCGTCCAGGCTTTTGATGTCGGCGTCTGGCGGACCGAACACGGCGAGGTAGAACGGCGCATAGGCGCGGGAGAAATCGATGACTTTTTCCCGCTCGGGGTTCTTGCCCAGGCTGGAAATCACCAGGTCGACCTTGCCGGTGGTCAGGAACGGGATGCGGTTGGTGCTGTTGACCGGGGTCAGTTCAAGTTTGACCTTGAGCTGGTCGGCCAGCAGTTTGGCGGTGTCGATATCGAGGCCGCGCGGCTTCATGTCCGGGCCTACCGAGCCGAAGGGCGGGAAGTCCTGCGGTACGGCGACCTTGAGGACGCCGCGCTTGACCACATCTTCCAGAGCGTCGGCGTGGGCGGGGGCCTGGCTCAGCACGAGGCTGGCGAACAAGGCTATGATGAGGGCGCTGTAACGCTGGGTCATGGCAAGTCTCCGGATCTTCGAGAAGTGATTTCTGCGGATGGACAGAGCACGGGCCATGCCAACATGGCGGATTCGGGGCACCAGGCCGCGGTTTTGCTGGCGTCGCACGGTCTTACTGGTCTGAACAGTCAGGTGGTCTTTCGCACCCCGATGGCGCAGCCGTGAATGCAATCGAACCCCCATGGGGCACGACTTGCCGGGCGCGGCGAATAGCTTTACAACTGATCGCACATTGGCCTGGTTCGACTGGAAAACCATGAATTCGATCTCTCGCGCCGTACCCGAAGTGGCGCTGCAAGCCATCCGCAAATTGATCACCGAACAGGGTTTCGGGCCGGGGGATGCCTTGCCCTCGCAACGGGACCTGGCCGTGCAATTGGGTGTCAGTCGGGCATCGTTGCGCGAGGCGCTGTCATCGCTCAGCGCCCTGGGTGTCATCAGTATCCAGCCGGGTAAAGGCGTGTTCGTGCAGTCGCCCGTGGAGCTGCCCAGAGGTGAGGCGGCACCCTGTTGGCCGTTCGCGGCACAGGCTTCGCCCCTGGATATCTTCCAGTTGCGTTATGCACTGGAGGGCTTCGCTGCGGGGCTGGCGGCCGTGACCTTGAGTACCGATGAGCTCGATGCACTGGAAGATAACGTCGCCGCCATGCGCGACGAACTCAAGCGGGGCGACTTCGAAGCGGCGGCGCGCCTGGACTTTGAATTCCACCGACGCATTTTGCTGGCCAGCGGCAACCAGGCGATGGTGAGCATCCTGACCGCCAGTGCCGACATCTTCCTGGAAAGCCAGAAGCTACCGTTCATCCGGGCCGAGCGGGCCATGGAAACCTGGCAGGAACACCGCAAGATCCTTCGCGCGCTGGCGCGCCGGGCCTCGGGGGCTGCGCAAAAGGCCATGCATGAACACGTGCGCAACGCGTCGCTGCGCACTGGAATTGCGTTCGTCGCTCCCGCCACGGCGTGACCTGGGCTATACCCAAACTCATGGAACACCATAGCGAGACTCAATCATCTGCACCTTCCTGAACGAGGGAAGGGCCGTTATGATGGGCCACGTTTTTTTGCTTACAACCCTGGAGAATTCCATGAGCAGCGATCTTATCAAACACGTTAGCGACGCTAGCTTCGAGGCCGACGTACTCAAGGCTGAAGGCGCTGTACTGGTCGACTACTGGGCTGAGTGGTGCGGCCCTTGCAAAATGATCGCTCCTGTCCTGGACGAAATTGCAGAGACTTACAAAGGCAAGCTGACCGTTGCCAAGCTGAACATCGACGAAAACCAGGAAACCCCCGCCAAGCACGGCGTGCGTGGTATCCCGACGCTGATGCTGTTCAAGAACGGCAACGTTGAAGCGACCAAGGTCGGCGCACTGTCGAAGTCGCAACTGGCGGCTTTCCTCGACGCCAACATCTAAGCGTCGTTACAGCGTGTCAGAAAAAGGCCCCGCAATTAGCGGGGCTTTTTTCGTTGTAGAGGGCTAGACGCTCCGAAACTCAAGTGTTACATTCGGCCCCGCGCTGGTTTCTCCAGTGCCCCCTGCTAGCCGTCGCCGACGCTCTCCTTTTCGAATAAGTACGCGATCCTGTCGCCTTCTCCGCGGCGCGGCCTCATTAAGCCAAAAGCTTAATTTCCCCCCTCCATAAATGATTACGTCATTCCTATATGAATCTGACTGAACTCAAGCAAAAGCCGATTACCGAACTGCTCGAATTGGCCGAACAGATGGGCATAGAAAATATGGCCCGTTCGCGCAAGCAGGACGTGATTTTCTCCCTGCTGAAAAAGCACGCGAAAAGCGGCGAGGAAATCTCCGGTGATGGCGTGCTGGAGATTCTCCAGGACGGCTTCGGCTTCCTCCGCTCTGCAGACGCCTCCTATCTCGCCGGCCCAGACGATATCTACGTCTCGCCGAGCCAGATCCGTCGCTTCAACTTGCGCACCGGTGACACCATCGTTGGCAAGATCCGCCCTCCGAAGGAAGGCGAGCGTTATTTCGCGCTGCTCAAGGTCGACACGATCAACTTCGACCGTCCGGAAAACGCGAAAAACAAGATTCTCTTCGAGAACCTGACCCCGCTGTTCCCAACCGTGCGCATGAAGATGGAAGCCGGTAACGGTTCCACCGAAGACTTGACCGGTCGAGTCATCGACTTGTGCGCCCCGATCGGTAAAGGCCAGCGCGGTCTGATCGTTGCACCGCCGAAAGCCGGTAAGACGATCATGTTGCAGAACATCGCGGCGAATATCGCGCGTAACAATCCTGAAGTTCATCTGATCGTATTGCTGATCGACGAACGTCCGGAAGAAGTGACCGAAATGCAGCGCACCGTGCGCGGCGAAGTGGTTGCCTCGACGTTCGACGAGCCGCCAACCCGCCACGTGCAGGTTGCCGAAATGGTGATCGAGAAGGCCAAGCGCCTGGTCGAGCACAAGAAGGACGTGGTGATCCTGCTCGACTCCATCACCCGTCTGGCCCGTGCCTATAACACCGTGATCCCGAGCTCCGGCAAGGTATTGACCGGTGGTGTCGATGCCCACGCCCTGGAGAAACCGAAGCGTTTCTTCGGCGCCGCGCGGAACATCGAAGAAGGCGGCTCGCTGACCATCATCGCCACCGCGCTGGTTGAAACCGGCTCGAAGATGGACGAAGTGATCTACGAGGAATTCAAAGGCACCGGCAACATGGAACTGCCTCTGGATCGCCGCATCGCTGAAAAGCGTGTGTTCCCGGCCATCAACATCAACCGTTCGGGTACCCGTCGCGAAGAGCTGCTGACCGCCGACGACGAGCTGCAGCGCATGTGGATCCTGCGCAAGCTGCTGCACCCGATGGACGAAGTGGCTGCCATCGAGTTCCTGGTCGACAAGCTGAAAACGACCAAGACCAACGATGAGTTCTTCCTGTCGATGAAGCGCAAGTAAGTCGATAGGCCAGCAAAAGCCGGGGAAACCCGGCTTTTTGCTATCTGATTTTTGCTCAACCGGCAGTTCGTGGTTCTGAATAGAGGGGTTCGGCGCTAAACTGCCTGCCCCGAACGCCACGGCCAACACGAGGCTCACGCATGCAGTATCGCGACTTGCGCGACTTTATCAGCGGCCTGGAACAGCGCGGCGAACTCAAGCGCATCCAGGTTCCGGTGTCCCCAGTGCTCGAAATGACCGAGGTCTGCGATCGCACCTTGCGCGCCAAGGGCCCGGCCCTGCTTTTCGAAAAGCCCACCGGTTTTGACATTCCCGTGCTCGGCAATCTGTTCGGCACCCCCGAGCGCGTGGCGCTGGGCATGGGCGCCGAAGCGGTCAGCGAGCTGCGTGAAATCGGCAAATTGCTGGCGTTCCTCAAGGAACCCGAGCCGCCAAAGGGGCTGAAAGACGCCTGGTCCAAGCTGCCGATCTTCCGCAAGATCATCTCGATGGCACCCAAGGTGGTCAAGGATGCGATCTGCCAGGAAGTGGTCATCGAAGGCGACGACGTCGATCTGTCGACGTTGCCGGTGCAGACCTGCTGGCCAGGCGATGTCGCGCCGCTGATCACCTGGGGCCTGACGGTCACCAAAGGTCCGAACAAGGACCGGCAGAACCTCGGCATCTACCGTCAGCAAGTGATTGGTCGCAACAAGGTCATCATGCGCTGGCTGAGCCACCGTGGCGGCGCGCTGGATTACCGTGAATGGTGCGAAAAACATCCTGGCCAGCCGTTCCCGGTCGCCGTGGCACTGGGCGCTGACCCGGCGACCATTCTTGGCGCCGTGACCCCGGTACCGGACAGCCTTTCCGAGTACGCCTTCGCCGGCCTGCTGCGCGGTAACCGTACCGAGCTGGTGAAATGCCGTGGCAACGACCTGCAAGTACCGGCCACCGCCGAGATCATCCTGGAAGGCGTGATCCACCCGGGCGAGATGGCCGATGAAGGTCCGTACGGCGACCACACGGGTTACTACAACGAAGTCGACAGCTTCCCGGTGTTCACGGTCGAGCGCATTACCCATCGTATCAAGCCGATCTACCACAGCACCTACACCGGTCGTCCGCCGGATGAGCCGGCGATTCTGGGTGTGGCGCTGAACGAAGTGTTCGTGCCGATCCTGCAGAAGCAGTTCCCGGAAATCACCGACTTCTACCTGCCGCCCGAAGGTTGTTCGTACCGCATGGCCGTCGTGACCATGAAGAAGTCGTACCCAGGCCATGCCAAGCGGGTAATGCTGGGTGTCTGGTCGTTTTTGCGACAGTTCATGTACACCAAGTTCGTTATCGTCACTGACGACGATATCAACGCGCGGGACTGGAACGACGTGATCTGGGCCATTACTACGCGCATGGACCCCAAGCGTGACACGGTGATGATCGAAAACACGCCGATCGACTACCTCGACTTTGCCTCGCCGGTGTCCGGCCTGGGTTCGAAGATGGGGCTCGATGCCACGCATAAATGGCCGGGTGAAACCACGCGCGAGTGGGGCCGTGTAATCGTCAAGGACGACGCCGTGACCCAGCGGATCGATGCCATCTGGAATCAGTTAGGAATAGATTGATGCGTGTAACCTTGCAGCCCTCCGGAGCCGTACTGGATATCTTGCCCGGCGAGCGGATTCTCGATGGCGCACGCCGCCTGGGCTATGAATGCCCGCAAAGCTGTCGCAACGGTAACTGCCATGTGTGCGCTGCACTGCTGGTGGAAGGGCGCGTCGAGCAGTCGGGTCTCGTGCGCGACCATGGCGAGTTCTACACTTGCATAGCAGAGCCGCTGGAAGACTGCATCGTGCTGTGGGATGGCGTGCTCGCGCTGGGAGAGTTGCCGGTGCGCAGTCTGTCGTGTCAGGTCACCAGTTGCACCGAGGTCGGCGGCGATACCTGGCGGGTGCGGCTGCGGGCCCCCGCCGGCAAGCCACCGCGTTATCACGCGGGCCAGTACCTGATGATCCATCGCGACAACGGCGAGAAGTCGTCCTTCTCCCTGGCCTCGGCACCCTCCGCTGGGCGTGATCTGGAAATCCACGTGCTGGCGCGCGAAGCCAGTGCGCTCAACCTGATCGAGCAACTGCAGCGCAACGCCATGGTGCGTGTCGACATGCCGTTCGGTGATGCGCACCTGGCCGAGTTGCCGGACGGTCCGCTGGTGCTGATTGCCGCGGGCACTGGAATGGGCCAGGTCCATGGCCTGATTGAACATTGCCGTGCACAAGGCTTCAAGCATCCCGTGCATCTGTATTGGGGCGTGCGTCGTCCTGAAGACTTCTATGACGTCGAGCATTGGGATGAGTGGCTGAAACTGCCCAATCTGTTCCTGCATAAAGTCGTCAGCGACCAATGCGGCTGGCAGGGGCGTTGCGGCATGTTGCATGAAGCGGTATGCGAAGATTTTCCCGATCTCAAGGCCCTGCACGTATACGCCAGTGGCTCGCCGGCCATGGTCTACGGCACCCTGGATGCGCTGGTCGAGGCGGGGATGGACGCGCACCAGATGCGCGCCGATGTGTTTGCGTACGCACCGCGCTCTTGAGCCGCGCGCTTGAGCCTGCCCATGCAGGACCTGCCGTTATAACTGCGTATATAGCCTATCGGTATTTATAAGATCTTATAAATGTCGGTAGGTTATATCTCATTCAAGTAATTAATTAAGAGTTGCGCCAAGGCGCTTCATTTACTTGAATACATATGTGCCTTATTGCTACAGCGGTGCGTTCTATTTAGTAACTGTTTTACTCGCGGGGAGCTGAACGCTATTCGCCATGAGCGCCATTGAATCTTCGTTTTTGAACCTGTCCTACCCTCCGCAGCTCGATCTGGGGCCGCAACTCACGCACGAACAATTGCTCAGCTCGATGCAATCGACCATGGCGCGCCATAAAGGCGGGCCGGTGTGGCTGTTCGCGTATGGATCGTTGATCTGGCGCCCTGAGTGCACGGCGGTCGAGCGTGTTCGCGGGCGAGTACATGGCTACCATCGCGGCTTGTACCTGTGGTCCCACGAGCATCGTGGCACGCCGGAAATGCCCGGGCTGGTATTCGGTCTGGATCGCGGCGGCTCCTGCAGCGGTTTTGCCTATCGCCTGCCCGAAGAACAGCTGGACGCGTCACTGTATGCGCTTTGGAAGCGCGAGATGCCGTTTCCATCCTATCGCCCGCACTGGCTCAACTGCCGGCTTGAAGACGGCAGCAAGGTTCAGGCATTGGGGTTTGTCCTGGAGCGGCACTTGCCCAGCTATGCCGGCAACTTGCCGGATCACGTACTGAGCCACGTGTTCGAAAACGCTTGCGGGCGTTACGGCACTACTCGCGATTATGTCGAGCAGACCGCCCACGCCCTGCGTAGCCACGCCATGCCAGACCGGAATCTGGAGGCGCGGCTCAAGCGCTGCAAATCAAAGGATGATCAAGCGAGTGCTTCGCGGCTCTGACTGGCGACCTGTTTGTGCCAAAGGGTTGGCGCAAGGAAGGCCATCGCCAACAGGCAGGCACCGATCAGCAGGACGAAACCACCATCCCAGCCGAAATGGTCCACGGTGTAGCCCATCGCCGCACTGGCCGCGACCGAACCGCCCAGGTAGCCGAACAGACCCGTGAAGCCCGCAGCCGTACCGGCGGCTTTCTTCGGTGCCAGCTCCAGCGCTTGCAGGCCGATCAGCATCACCGGGCCGTAGATCAGGAAGCCGATGGAAACCAGCGCAATCATGTCGACCGTCGGGTTGCCGGCCGGGTTGAGCCAGTACACCAGCGTTGCCACAGTCACCAATGCCATGAACACCATGCCGGTCAGGCCACGGTTGCCACGGAAGATCTTGTCCGACATCCAGCCGCACAGCAGTGTGCCCGGAATGCCGGCCCACTCGTAGAAGAAGTACGCCCAGGACGTCTTGTCCACGGTGAAACCTTTGGCTTCCTTGAGGTAGGTCGGTGCCCAGTCCAGTACGCCGTAGCGCAGCAGGTAGACAAAGACGTTGGCGAGGGCGATGTACCAGAGCATCTTGTTGCGCAGTACGTACTTGACGAAGATTTCCTTGGCGCTGAATTCTTCTTCGTGGCTGGCGTCGTAGCCTTCCGGGTAGTCATTCTTGTACTTCTCGATCGGCGGCAGGCCGACCGATTGCGGGGTGTCGCGCATGGTGATGAAGGCAAACACCGCGACCGCCATGGCCACCGCCGCCGGCACGTAGAACGCCGCGTGCCAGTCGTTGAACAGGCCCATGCCGATCAGGAACAGCGGGCCGATCAAGCCACCACCCACGTTGTGCGCCACGTTCCACAGGGACACCACGCCGCCGCGTTCCTTCTGCGACCACCAGTGCACCATGGTCCGCCCACTCGGCGGCCAGCCCATGCCTTGCGCCCAGCCATTGATGAACAGCAGGACGAACATGATGGTCACGCTGGACGTCGCCCAATGCGCAAAACCGAAAATGAACATCACCGCCGCCGAGACCATCAGGCCAAACGGCAGGAAGTAGCGCGGGTTGGAGCGGTCGGAAACGATGCCCATCAGGAACTTGGACAAACCATAGGCAATGGCGATCGCCGACAGCGCCACGCCCAGTTCCCCACGGGTGTAGCCCTCTTCGATCAGATAGGGCATGGCCAGGGAGAAGTTCTTGCGCAGCAGGTAGTAACCGGCGTAGCCGATAAAGATACCGGCGAAGATCTGCCAGCGCAGGCGTCGGTAGGTGCTGTCTATTTTTTCTTCAGGCAAGGGAGCCTGATGTGCGGCAGGACGAAAGAAAGCAAACATTCAAGAGCTCCAAATTTCTTGTTTTGACTGCGGATGCGAATGTTACAGTTTCGTTACCGAAAATAGCACCGGTTCGCATTCGCCAAACAGCGGAAATGTTGGAATTCGAGCGTTCCTTTATGAACATGTCGCACAGGTGTAAATGAAGGGCGTTGTAGGAATTATTACTGCGTTCCTTTTTGATGCGGAGGGTGTGGCGGGTGTAAGGCAGGACTTTGGGAAATGTCCTGCGCCTTTACCGGAAGCCACGACCTTCAGCTTTAGGCCGTCGGTCTGTAGCCTTTTTTTTGCGGCCAGGAACTGGCATTTGCATCAAGAGGGAGGGGGTATGCGGTGGTTTGCGTTGATGTTGATCCTGGTTGTTGCTGGCGAAATCCGGGCTGAAGAATTTTTTGTGATACCGGAGAACAATCCCAAGCCGATATATCCACTGGCGCTGCAAAGGGCCGGGATCGTCGGTACTGTCCGGGTCGGGTTCACGGTCATGGCAGATGGTTCAATCAACAAGGTGAGGATTGTGCAAAGCGATCACCCGGACCTGGCCGAAGCGACCAGGGTGGCGATAGCACAGTGGCGGTTCAAGCCCTGGACAGTCGATGGCGGTAAACCTGCGGAACAGGAAATGGTTGCGCCGATGGTGTTTGGATACGATTGGGATATGACGATCGATACCAACAAATGGCTCAACGAGCTGCGATGTCGCGACCTCAATGAGGCCCTTGTTCGCTCCCCGGAACACGGATGGACAGATTCCGCGGCGTTCTACTACACCCGTGCTTATCTGACGAAAGCGTTTTCTTCAGCCATGTTATCGAACGAACGACGACTGGAACTGATTGCCCAACTGAACCGCAAAGTGCCAATCATTGTCAGGGAATGTCGGAACAACCCTGTTTCCAGATACGTGAGGTACTTGCCGCAGGACATTCGAAAGTTGCTTTAGTAATTGGCCTGGCAAAATACGGTCTGAACAACGTTTATCGAAGTCCAGACCGATTGTCGGGCTTAACGAACCTGCACCACTACCTTCCCGACCGCCTTGCGCTGACCAAGATCATTGATCGCCTGCGCAGCATTGCTCAGCGGATACACCTGCGACACCAGCGGCTTCAACTTGCCTTCGGCAAACCAGCCAAACAATTGCTGGAAGTTGGCGGCGTTGTCCTGCGGCTGACGCTGGGCAAACGAGCCCCAGAACACGCCGAGCACTGCTGCACCCTTGAGCAGTGCGAGGTTGACCGGTAACTCGGGAATGCGTCCGCTGGCAAAGCCGACCACCAGCAAGCGACCGTTCCAGGCGATGGCGCGGATGGCCTGGTCGAACAGGTCACCACCCACCGGGTCGTAGATCACGTCGGCGCCCTGGCCATCGGTGAGGCGCTTGATTTCGTCCTTGAGGCTGGTTTCGCTGTAGTTGATCAGCTCGTCGGCACCCGCTGCCTTGGCCACGGCGAGTTTTTCCGCGCTGCTGGCCGCGGCGATTACCCGGGCGCCCATGGCCTTGCCGATTTCCACTGCCGCCAGGCCGACACCGCCGGAGGCGCCCAGTACCAGCAGGGTTTCACCGGGTTGCAGGTTGCCGCGCTGCTTGAGGGCGTGCATCGAGGTGCCGTAGGTCATGCTGAAGGCAGCGGCGGTGTTGAAGTCCATGGTGGGCGGGATCGGCAGCACGTTGTAGCTCGGCACCGCAACCTGTTCGGCAAAACTGCCCCAGCCGGTCAGGGCCATGACCCGGTCACCGACTTTCAGGTGGCTGACCTTTTCGCCCACTGCGCTGACGACGCCGGCGGCTTCACCGCCCGGGGAAAACGGGAAGGGTGGTTTGAACTGGTACTTGCCCTCGATGATCAGTGTGTCGGGAAAGTTCACCCCGGCGGCGTGTACCTCCAGCAGGATTTCATTCTTCTTCGCGACAGGACTGGCGACGTCTTCCAGCACCAGCGATTCGGCGGGGCCGAAGGCTTTGCACAGCACGGCTTTCATCAGGGCTATTCCTTTGGGAGTGATGGCCGATAAGTGTAGGTGTGAGAGTCGACGGGTCAACGAGCATGCTCGGCACTGATAGTCAGCCATAAGCTTGTGCTGGCGTGGCGGGTGGTTATGCTAGGCCGCAAACCGGATAAGGAGCGAATTGTGAAAGCGTGGATCATGTTGTTACTGGCCCTGTCCCTGCCTATGGCAGCGGTGGCTGAAGAGGCCAAGGAAGAGGCTGCGCCGAAGGTCAATTACGTCACCTTGAGCCCGCCGTTCGTGGGTAACTATGGGCTCGATGGCACACCGAAGCTCAAGGTCTACAAGGCGGATGTGGCATTGCGCGTGACCGGTGACGAGGCCACCAAAGCGGTGAAGGCCAATGAACCGCTGATTCGCAATCAACTGGTGGCGTTGTTTGCCCAGCAGTCCAGCGAGACGATGAACAATGTCGAGGCCAAGGAAAAACTGCGTCAGGAAGCCCTGAAGCAAACCCAGCAGATCATGAACGATGAAACCGGCAAGCCGGTGGTTGAGGATCTGTTGTTCAACAACTTGATCATTCAATAAGACTTCTATTGCTTGAGCGGGCGCCATCGCGAGCAAGCTCGCTCCCACAGTGGATTGTGTAGAAGCACAATCACATGTTCACCACAGAACCCTGTGGGAGCGAGCTTGCTCGCGATGAGGCCAGTACAGGCGATAAATGACTCAAGTCTTTAAGGCAATCACCGCTGCCCACTGATCCGCTGTCACCGGCATCACCGACAGTCTCGAGCCCTTCTGCACCAGTGGCATCTCGGCCAGCGCCGGTTGCTGTTTTAGATAATCCAGCTTCAACACCTTGGTAAACGTTTCAACGTGCGCGACATCGATCGCGCTCCAGGCGTTTTTCTCAGGGGTTGCCTTGGGGTCGTAGTAATGGCTCTCAGGTTCCAGCGCCGTCGGGTCCGGGTACGCCGCTTCGACGATCTTGCCAATCCCGGCAATCCCCGGTTCCGGGCAGCTCGAATGATAGAAAAAGAACTCGTCCCCCACCGCCATGGCGCGCAAAAAATTCCGCGCCTGATAGTTGCGAACCCCGTCCCAGCGCGCTTTGCCAAGCTGTTCCAGGCCTTTGATCGAGAGTTCGTCGGGCTCGGATTTCATCAGCCAATAGGCCATTGTTCGGCTCCTTGCAAAGTGGGTGGAGAGGTTGTCCGGCAATTTTATGACAAACCGACAGTCGGTTGACGTCAGCATTTGCGTGGCGGTTCACGTTGTCGCAAAATGCCGGCCTTTCAAGCTTGACGCTGCTGCACGGCCTACAAACGGAAACCGCTGCTGTCATCGTGTTGATATGCCTTTGGGGGGCAATCGATGAAACGCAAACCGGATTTACTATGGATTCTGGTCATTTTGTTCGGCCTCGGCGTCGTGACCACTGGCTATGCCCAAAGCCTTTGGGTCAACAAGACCGATGCACCGGTCGAAATCTCGGCATTGCAGCAACAGTCGACAGCCTTCAAACGCTGACCTTTGCTTTTCGACGCCGCTGATCCCGGTGGCGTCTAGCCTGAGTAATACCAGGCCTTGTCCGTCACCGTTCCTTGCAACGGCACATCCCAGCTAGCCTGAGCCAGTCGCTCGACCTTCTGACATTCATGGGCCAGCCCCAACAATGTCGGCTTGCGCCAGTCATTACGGCGCGCCAGGTAGGCGAGGCTTCGATCATAGAAGCCGCCGCCCATGCCCAGGCGTCCGCCGACATCGTCAAACCCCACCAATGGCAGCAGCACCAGATCCAGCGCCCAGACTTTGCGTTGCCGGGCGAGGTTGTGCCTGGGTTCGAGGATACGGAAGCGATTGGGCTTGAGCTTTTCGCCGGGGCGAATCCGCTGGAACACCATTTTGGTTCGCGGCCAGGCACTGAGCACCGGTAGATAAGTGGCCTTGCCCCGCCGTTGAGCCGCGCGCAGCAACAGGCGCGGATCGATTTCACCGTCGGTGGGCAAATAAAGAGAGATGTGTTTGGCGCGGCGGAACAGCGGTTGCTGGGCCAATTGTTTGTAAAGCCCGCGAGCCGCCTGGCGCTGCTGACTGGGTGTCAGTGCGCGGCGGGCCTTGCGCAGCATGCGTCGAAGTTGCGGTCGAGGGAGCAGCGCAGGTTCGGTCATGAATTCGGGCTTCGGCTATACGCGTTCGTAAAGCGTATCTGTAAAAAAGCAGAGCTGTAAAAACGCCGATGCCGGTATTAAAACCGGCATCGGACTGGAATCAGGCTCCCCGGATGTACCGCTGTCGACTTAGCCCTTGAACCCGAAAGTTCAAGGTGGAAGACGCAGTAGGCTTTAAGGCTTTCCGTCTAGCGGACATGCACACCAGCCCAACGTGCGACCTCCAGGGTATAGCAAATCGGCTCAGGGACATCGCCAACTGGCAAGCACCCCAGGGAGTGATCAGAGTATACCGCAAGCGGTGACGCGAATCAGCCTTTGGTGACATCCGGATCAGTGGCAAGCACCAGGTCGACACGATCAAGCAGGTCGCGCACCTGTTCGCGGGTCGAACCGCTGGCCTGGATGTCCGGTCGCTCTTCCTTGTGCAGCAGGTCGTGCGTGATGTTCAGCGCGGCCATCACGGCAATGCGATCGGCGCCGATGACTTTGCCGCTGCTGCGGATTTCGCGCATTTTGCCGTCCAGATAGCGAGCGGCGCTCACCAGGTTGCTGCGCTCTTCCTGGGGGCAGATGATCGAATATTCTTTGTCGAGGATCTGCACGGTGACGCTATTGCTTGAACTCATGAGTCTTGCTCCAGGGCCTTGAGGCGCGAAATCATCGATTCGACCTTACGCCGAGCGATTTCGTTTTTTTCAATGAGGTGCGCGCGTTCCTCGCGCCAGGTCTTTTCCTGAGCTAGTAAGAGTCCGTTTTGGCTCTTAAGTTGCTCGACTCGGGTAATCAGCAGTTCGAGTCTGGCCATCAGCGCTTGCAGGTCGGTGTCTTCCATAGTTTTCACTGTCTGATGGGAGTCGGACTGTAGGAGCGAGCCTGCTCGCGATGAACCTGAGAACGCCGCGGGGTGTCAGGACCCCAGCGTTATCGTTGACGAGCATCGCGAGCAAGCTCGCTCCTACAGGGGTAGTCGATGTAGGATACAAGGCCTTCATTCTAGACATAGCGCCGTCTGGCGCCTAGCTGCCCATGACCATTCAGAATTCCCCGTACCAAGGCTTCGCCACCCTGCTGACCTCCAGCGGCCATAACGTCTCGCCTGCCGAACTGCACGGCCTGCTGCTTGGCCGCAGCTGCGCCGGCGCCGGTTTCGATGCCGAAGGCTGGCTGATCGACGCCGCCGAACTGCTCGAAAGCGAGCCCCAGGACAACGTCCGCGCGGCCCTGATCGGCCTGCAGGAGATGGTCAAGGGTGAGCTCACCGGCGACGACGTAACCGTGGTCCTGTTGCTGCCGACCGACGACGCTCCGCTGGCCGAACGCGCCGCGGCACTGGGCCAATGGTGCCAGGGCTTCCTCAGTGGTTTTGGCTTGAACTGCCGCGACAGTAGCATGCTGAGCAACGAGGCCACCGAAGTGTTGCAGGATCTGGCGGCCATTTCCCAGGTGCAAGACGCTCTGGAAGAGTCCGACGACGGCGAAAGCGACTATATGGAAGTCATGGAGTACGTGCGCATCGCGCCGCTGCTGCTGTTCTCGGAAACAAAGAAAGACGTAGCGGCTGCCGCCAAGCCGTCGCTGCACTGACCAAAAAGCCAGGGAAAGCCATCTGCCCATGATTCATATCCCTAAGTCGGAATACAGCCGTCGTCGCAAGGCGTTGATGGCGCAGATGGAACCCAACAGCATCGCCATCCTGCCCGCCGCCGCGGTAGCCATCCGCAACCGCGACGTCGAGCACGTCTATCGCCAGGACAGCGATTTCCAGTACCTCAGCGGTTTTCCCGAGCCTCAGGCCGTGTTGGTCCTGATCCCGGGGCGTCTGCACGGTGAATACATCCTGTTCTGCCGTGAACGCAACGCCGAGCGCGAGTTGTGGGACGGCCTGCGGGCCGGGCAAGAGGGCGCGATTCGCGACTTCGGTGCCGACGACGCCTTCCCGATCACCGATATCGACGACATCCTGCCCGGCCTGATCGAAGGTCGCGACCGGGTGTATTCCGCCATGGGCAGCAACCCGGAATTCGACCGGCACCTGATGGAATGGATCAACGTGATCCGCTCCAAGGCCAACCTAGGCGCCCAGCCGCCGAACGAATACGTTGCCCTGGATCACCTGCTGCACGACATGCGCCTGTATAAATCGGCGGCAGAAGTGAAGGTGATGCGCGAAGCCGCACGGATTTCCGCCCAGGCACATGTGCGTGCAATGCAGGCCAGCCGTGTCGGGTTGCATGAGTTCAGCCTGGAAGCCGAGCTCGATTACGAGTTTCGCAAGGGCGGGGCGAAGATGCCGGCCTACGGCTCGATCGTCGCGGCGGGGCGCAACAGTTGCATCCTGCACTACCAGCAGAATGACGCGCTGCTCAAGGACGGCGACCTGGTACTGATCGACGCCGGTTGCGAGATCGACTGCTACGCCAGCGACATCACCCGTACCTGGCCGGTCAACGGCAAATACTCTGCAGAACAGAAGGCGATCTACGAATTGGTGCTGGCCGCCCAGGAAGCCGCGTTTGCCGAGATTGCCCCGAACAAACACTGGAACCAGGCCCACGAAGCCACGGTGCGGGTGATTACCTCGGGCCTGGTCGAGCTGGGACTGTTGCAGGGCGACGTCGACGAACTGATTGCCAGCGAAGCCTACAAAGCGTTTTACATGCACCGCGCCGGTCATTGGCTGGGCATGGATGTGCATGACGTCGGCGAGTACAAGGTCGGCGGCGAATGGCGTGTGCTGGAGGTGGGCATGGCGCTGACCGTGGAGCCGGGGATCTACATTTCTCCGGACAACCAGAGCGTGGCGAAGAAATGGCGCGGCATTGGCGTGCGCATCGAGGACGATGTCGTGGTCACCAAGACCGGCTGTGAAATCCTGACCAAAGGCGTACCGAAAACCGTCGCCGAGATCGAGGCCCTGATGGCGCAAGCACGGACACAAGCGGCATGAATCGAGTCAATCTGGCGATTATCGGTGGAGGCCTGGTCGGCGCCAGCCTGGCGTTGGCCTTGCAGGCCGGGGCGAAGGCCCGTGGCTGGAAGATCGTACTGATCGAGCCGTTTGCCCCCGGTGACACCTGGCAGCCTAGTTACGACGCGCGTTCCACGGCGTTGTCCTTCGGTGCGCGGCAGATTTACCAGCGCTTGGGTGTCTGGCAGGAAATCTCCCGCCGCGCGGAGCCGATCAAGCAGATTCACGTCTCTGACCGGGGGCGTTTTTCCACGGCACGACTGTCGGCGATGGAGGAGGGCGTTCCAGCGCTGGGTTACGTGGTGGAAAACGCCTGGCTCGGCCATTGCCTGTGGCAGGGTCTGGACAAGGATGTGATCAGCTGGCGTTGCCCGGCGGAAGTCACGCGCATGGAACCGCTCACCGACGGCTACCGCCTGACCCTGAATGACGAAACCACACTCGATTGCGATCTCGCGGTGCTCGCCGATGGCGGCCGTTCAGGCTTGCGCGAGCAACTGGGCATCGGCATTAAAAAGCGCCCGTACAACCAGAGCGCGCTGATCGCCAACATCACCCCGAGCGAAGCCCATGGCGGCATGGCGTTCGAGCGCTTCACCGACGATGGCCCGATGGCGTTCCTGCCATTGCCGGACAACCGTTGTGCGCTGGTCTGGACCCGTCTGGGCATGGATGCGCAACGGCTGGCCGCGCTTGATGATCGCAGTTTCCTCAGCGAGCTGCAGGGCGTGTTCGGTTATCGCCTTGGCACCTTGAAGCAAGTCGGTGTGCGGCACTTGTATCCACTGGCATTGGTGGAGGCCGAAGAGCAGGTGCGCTCGCACCTGGTGGTGCTCGGCAATGCTGCCCACAGCCTGCACCCGATTGCCGGCCAGGGGTTCAACCTGTCACTGCGCGATGCCCAGGCGCTGGCCGATGCGCTGCTCGCCAGTGAACACCTGCCGGGGGACCTCGCCACCTTGCAGGATTACCGCGAGCGCCAGCGACTGGACCAGAACCTCACCGTGGGCTTCTCCGATCAGGTCACGCGCCTGTTCGGCAGTACTCAGCCGCTGGTGTCATTGGGGCGCAATCTGGGCCTGCTTGGCCTTGACCTGCTGCCACCGGCCAAGCGTTGGTTCGCCCGGCAAGCCATGGGCCTGGGTACCCGCCCTGATGTTTAACTGGCTGACACGCAAGTTTGGCAAGGCCCGCTTGATGTGCCGGTTCATGAACCTCTATCCGCCGTACCTTGGCGCCGGGGTTCGGGTGCGGCACATCAGCGATGACTTCCGTGACATCCAGGTGTCCATGGGCCTTAGTTGGTACAACCGCAACTACGTCGGCACGCAGTTCGGCGGCAGCCTGTATTCGATGGTCGACCCGTTCTTCATGCTGATGTTGATGGAAAATCTCGGTCGCGAGTACATCGTCTGGGACAAGGCCGCCGACATTGACTTCATCGCGCCGGGCAAAGGTCCGGTGTTCGCCCGTTTCAACATCGATGACACCTTGCTCGACGAGATCCGCCGGCAGACGGCGGAGGGCAGGAAGTACCTGCCGCAATTGCAGGTCGATATTCATGACGGCGCCGGCAACCTGGTGGCGCGCGTCGGAAAAACCCTTTACGTGCGGCTCAAGCCGCAAGCGAGACAGGCTTAAAGCATGGAAATGCGCGCAGATCTGCTGATTGTCGGGGCCGGAATGGTCGGCAGCGCCCTGGCGCTGGCGTTGCAGGACAGCGGGCTGGAAGTCCTGCTGCTCGATGGCAGCCCGTTGAGCGTCAAACCCTTTGACCCGCAGGCGCCGTTCGAGCCGCGCGTGAGCGCATTGTCGATTGCCAGTCAGAGAATTCTCGAACGCCTGGGTGTCTGGGACGGCATTGCCAGCCGGCGCAGCAGCCCCTACAGCGAGATGCAGGTCTGGGATGGCAGCGGCACCGGGCAAATCCACTTTTCGGCGGCCAGCGTGCATGCCGATACGCTGGGCCATATCGTCGAGAACCGCGTGGTTCAGGACGCCTTGCTCGACCGTTTGCACGACTGTGACCTGGGCATGCTGGCCAACGCACGCCTGGAGCAGATGCGCCGCTCCGGCGACGACTGGCTGCTGACCCTGGCCGATGGCCGAACCTTGCGCGCGCCGCTGGTGATCGCGGCGGATGGCGCCAACTCGGCGGTGCGGCGCCTGACCGGTGTCGCCACGCGGGAGTGGGATTACCTGCACCACGCCATCGTCACCAGTGTGCGCAGCGCCAAACCGCATCAAGCGACTGCCTGGCAGCGGTTTACCGACAATGGCCCGCTGGCGTTCCTGCCGCTTGAGCGCGACGGTCAGCAGGATTGGTGCTCGATCGTCTGGTCGACCACGCCGAGCGAAGCCGCGCACTTGATGGCGCTGGACGACGAGGGTTTCTGTCGTGCGCTGGAACGGGCCTTCGAAGGTCGACTCGGCACGGTACTGAGTGCCGATCCGCGTCTGTGCGTGCCGCTGCGTCAGCGCCATGCCAAGCGGTACGTGGCAGAAGGCCTGGCCTTGATCGGCGACGCCGCGCACACCATTCACCCGTTGGCCGGGCAGGGTGTGAACCTCGGTTTCCTCGATGCCGCGGTGCTGGCCGAAGTGCTATTGAACGCGGCGACCCGTGGCGAGCGCCTGGCGGATGTGAAGGTGCTGAGCCGTTACGAACGTCGGCGCATGCCGCATAACCTGGCGCTGATGGCGGCGATGGAAGGTTTTGAGCGGCTGTTCCAAGCGGATCCGTTGCCGGTGCGCTTGTTGCGTAACGCCGGGTTGAACCTGGTCGACCGGATGCCCGAGGCCAAGGCGCTGTTCGTGCGTGAGGCGCTGGGGTTGATGGGGGATTTGCCGGCGCTGGCCAAGGCTTGAGATTTTTGTTGAGGCTTATGGCCCCATCGCGAGCAAGCTCGCTCCCACAGTTATCTCCAGTGCTCACAGATTATGTGAATACATATGAGACCCTGTGGGAGCGAGCTTGCTCGCGATGGCGGCGGCACAGTCACTGCAAACCTCTCCTCGTGCAACATCTGGTAACTCCTCCGCAAAGTGTTCGATTGAGAAGGGAAATGTGAGTCCTTATCATTTGGCCTAACTTTTTCAATCGAGAGACCGCTCCCATGTTGGCACCGAAGCGTCTACTGACCGCACTGGCCCTGACCCTGATCGGCAGCACCGCCGCCCAGGCCGCTGACGAGGTGGTGGTCTACTCCTCGCGCATCGACGAACTGATCAAGCCAGTGTTCGATGCCTACACCGCGAAAACCGGCACCCAGGTGAAGTTCATCACCGACAAGGAAGCGCCGCTGATGCAGCGGATCAAGGCCGAGGGCGAGAATACGCCCGCCGACCTGCTGCTGACCGTCGATGCCGGTAACCTTTGGCAGGCCGAGCAGATGGGCATCCTCCAGCCTTTCACCTCGAAAACCATCGATACCAACATTCCGCTGCAATACCGTGCGGCCTCCCATGCCTGGACCGGCCTGAGCCTGCGGGCGCGGACCATCGCCTATTCCACCGATCGGGTGAAACCGGGCGAACTGACCACCTACGAAGCACTGGCCGACAAGAACTGGGAAGGTCGCCTGTGCCTGCGCACGGCGAAGAAGGTCTACAACCAGTCCCTGACCGCCACCATGATCGAAGTACACGGTGCCGAGAAGACCGAGAAGATCCTCAAGGGCTGGGTCAACAACCTGTCCACTGACGTGTTCTCCGACGACGTGGCAGTGCTCGAGGCCATCAATGCCGGCCAGTGCGACGTCGGTATCGTCAACACCTACTACTATGGCCGCCTGCACAAACAGAAGCCGGATCTGCCGGTTAAACTGTTCTGGCCGAACCAGGCGGATCGCGGCGTGCACGTCAACCTCTCGGGCATCGGCCTGATCAAGCACGCGCCGCACCCGGAAGCGGCCAAGGCCCTGGTGGAGTGGATGACCACACCGGAGGCGCAGAAGATTTTCGCCGACGTGAACCAGGAATTCCCGGCTAACCCGACTGTGCAGCCATCGGCCGAAGTCGCTGCCTGGGGCAAGTTCATTGCCGATACCCTGCCGGTGGAAGTCGCCGGCAAACGCCAGGCCGAAGCGATTCGCATGATGGATCGCGCTGGCTGGAACTGAGTCACCCGATATACTGCGCCCCGCCTGTGCGGGGCGTTTTGTTTTTGCGCAGGTACCTCTGACCCTGTAGGAGCGAGCCTGCTGGCGATGAGCGTCACGACACCGCTGACCGTCAGGCACCCCGCGTTATCGTTAACGTTCATCGCGAGCAAGCTCGCTCCTACAAGGGTTTGTTATCTCCTCATCTGCTTGAGAGCTATACCTTGGCCCACCCCGCCCAACGCCGCTGGTATCCCCTGGTCTTCGCCATCGCTGCGCTGGTCCTGCTGCCCCTGAGCGTCCTGCTGCTGTCCTGGCAAGCCATCGACCCGCAGATCTGGTCCCACCTGTGGGAGACCCAGATGCCGCGCCTGCTGGGCAACACCCTGACCTTGATACTCGGTGTCGGCGTTGGCGTGACGGTCCTGGGGGTGAGCCTGGCCTGGCTCACCAGCCTTTGCGAATTCCCCGGTCGGCGTTGGCTGGACTGGGCGTTGATGCTGCCCTTTGCGATTCCGGCCTACGTGCTGGCATTCGTCTTCGTCGGGCTGCTGGATTTTGCCGGCCCGGTGCAGACCCTGCTGCGGGAGTGGTTCGGCGGCGGCCTGCGTTTACCGCGTGTGCGCTCCACGGGCGGGGTGATCCTGGTATTGGTGCTGGTCTTCTATCCTTACGTTTACCTGCTGGCCCGCACCGCGTTCCTGGCCCAAGGCAAGGGCCTGATGGAAGCGGCGCGAGTGCTCGGTCAATCCCCGTGGCAGGCGTTCTGGCGCGTGGCAATGCCCATGGCGCGCCCGGCCATCGGTGCTGGCGTGGCCCTGGCGCTGATGGAAACCCTGGCGGATTTCGGTGCCGTGTCGGTGTTCAACTTCGACACCTTCACCACCGCCATCTACAAGACCTGGTACGGGTTCTTCAGCCTCTCAACCGCCGCGCAACTGGCCAGCCTGTTGCTGCTGGTGGTGATGCTCGTGCTGTACGGCGAGCGTCGAGCCCGCGGCGCCAACCGGGCGAGCAACGAACGGCCACGGGTCAAGGCGTTGTATCACCTGCACGGCCTCAAGGCGCTGCTGGCGACGGGGTGGTGCGCCCTGGTGTTCGCCTGCGCCTTTGTCATTCCAATGCTGCAGCTGGTGGTGTGGTTCTGGCAGCGCGGGCGCCTGGATCTGGATGAGCGTTACACCGGCCTGATTATCCACACCTTGTACCTGGGGACAATGGCGGCGCTGATCACCGTGAGTGTCGCCCTGGTACTGGCGTTTGCCCGGCGGCTGGCACCGACCCAGGGGATCCGCGCCGGGGTCAGCCTGGCCAATCTTGGCTACGCCTTGCCCGGATCGGTGTTGGCGGTGTCGATCATGCTGGCGTTCAGTTACCTGGATCGCGTGCTGGTAATCCCGCTCTCCGGCTGGCTCGGCGGGGCTGGCAAGCCGTTGTTGCTGGGCAGCCTGTTGGCGTTGCTGCTGGCCTATCTGGTGCGCTTCATCGCCGTGGCTTACGGTCCGCTGGAAAGCAGTCTGGCGCGAATACGGCCATCTTTGCCCGAAGCGGCACGTAGCCTGGGGGTCAGTGGGCCACGACTGTTTTTCAAAGTGTATCTACCGTTACTGCTCCCCGGCTCGTTGAGCGCGGCCTTGCTGGTGTTCGTCGATGTGCTCAAGGAAATGCCCGCGACCCTTCTGATGCGCCCCTTTGGCTGGGACACGCTGGCGGTGCGGATCTTCGAAATGACCAGTGAAGGCGAGTGGGCGAGAGCATCTTTGCCGGCCTTGACCCTGGTTTTTGTCGGGCTGCTGCCGGTCATCGGATTGATACGACGTTCGGCGCATCGAAACAGCTAGGTGTCAGTCCTACACCTTGCGGCTACAATGCGCGGCATTCGGTGCGGTCGGTCTGACAGACAAGGTAGTGAAAACGGCTGGAAGCCTTTTATTTCAAGGTTCCCGCACAAACGATCACTCGTCCGCACCTTCGCCACGCCCGGAAGGAGAAACCCATGGGACAGCGTACGCCTCTGTATGACCTTCATCTCGCCCTCGGCGCGAAGATGGTCGATTTTGGCGGTTGGGATATGCCTCTGCATTATGGATCCCAGGTCGAGGAGCACCATCAGGTGCGCCGCGATTGCGGTGTTTTTGATGTATCCCACATGACCGTGATCGATGTCGACGGCCCCCAGGCCAAGGCATGGCTCCAGCATTTGCTGGCCAACGACGTCGAACGCCTGCACAAACCCGGTACCGCGTTGTACAGCACCATGCTCAATGAGCGCGGCGGTATCGTCGACGACATGATCGTCTATCGCCTCGAAAGCGCTTACCGTCTGGTGGTCAACGCCTCTACCCGCGATCAGGACCTGACGTGGATGCAGGCACATCTCGACGGTTTCGACGTGCAGCTCAACGAGCGCTCCGAACTGGCAATGCTGGCCATCCAGGGCCCCCACGCCCGGCAAAAGATTGCCGAGCTGGTGAGCCAGGCGCGCGGCGCATTGATCCAGAAACTCAAGCCTTTCGAAGGCCGGCCCGACGGTGACTGGTTCATCGCACGCACCGGCTACACCGGTGAAGACGGCCTGGAAATCATTCTGCCGGCCGAGCAGGCGCCGGGGTTCTTCAACGATCTGGTGGGGGCGGGTATTTCTCCCATTGGCCTGGGCGCGCGTGACACCCTGCGGGTCGAGGCGGGCATGAACCTGTACGGTCAGGATATTCACCAGGACGTTTCCCCGCTGGCCTCCAACATGGCCTGGAGCATCGCCTGGGAACCGGCCGCTCGCCAGTTCATCGGCCGCCAGGCGCTGGAAGCAGAACGCAGCGGTGGCGTACAACACAAACTGGTGGGGTTGGTCCTTGAGGAACGCGGGGTTTTGCGCGCTCATCAAGTGGTCCGCATCGCCAATGTTGGCGAAGGGGAGATCACCAGTGGTAGTTTCTCTCCTACGCTAAGCAAGTCGATTGCACTGGCGCGCGTGCCGATGGCCACTGCCGACCGCGCGGAAGTAGAAATTCGTGGCAAGTGGTACCCGGTCAGAGTGGTCAAGCCGACCTTCGTCCGCCATGGCAAAACCTTGATCTAATCTTTTCCGGCGGGCGTTGACCGCCGACAATTTTCCTGAGGACACAGAACATGAGCAATATCCCTGCCGACCTGCGTTTTGCCGAGAGCCACGAATGGGCTCGCCTGGAAGCCGATGGTACCGTCACCGTGGGCATCAGCGATCACGCGCAGGAAGCGCTGGGTGATGTGGTGTTCGTTGAGCTGACCGAAGTCGGCAACGTCTTCGCCGCCGGTGATCAGTCGGGTGTGGTGGAGTCGGTCAAGGCCGCTTCCGACATCTATTCCCCGGTTGCCGGTGAAGTGATCGCGGTCAACGAAGCTCTGAGCGGTGAGCCTGAGCTGCTCAACTCCGACCCGTACGGCGCGTGGATCTTCAAGCTCAAGCCAAGCAACGCGGCTGACCTGGACAAGCTGCTTGATGCAGCGGGTTACAAGGCCGCCATCGGCGAATAAGCCTTCAGCGTCACCCCAAAGCCCCGACTTGTCGGGGCTTTTTTATTTTTACCGGGCGAATTTCCCCTGTAGGAGCGAGCTCGCTCGCGATGAACTTGAGAACTCCACGGGGTGTCAGGCTTGCAGCGTTATCGTTGACGACCATCGCGAGCAAGCTCGCTCCTACAAGTGACTGCTATGCTGGTTTGACCGTGTTGCATCGACGCCGAGCGCCAGTCAAGAGAGAGCCCGTCATGTCAAAGTTGCCGTCCTTGAGCCAGTTACGCGACCCCAATGCCTTTCTTCGCCGCCACCTTGGGCCAGATGCCGCCGAGCAACAGGCGATGCTCGACAGCCTCGGCCTCGGTAGCCGGGTCGAGTTGATCGAGCAGACGGTACCGCCGGGAATCCGCCTGAACCGACCACTCGATCTGCCCCCGGCCCTCGACGAAGAAGCCGCGCTGGCCAAGCTGCGCGGTTACGCCGAGCAAAACCAGGTCTGGACCAGCCTGATCGGCATGGGCTATCACGGCACGCTGACGCCGGCCGTCATACTGCGCAACGTCCTGGAAAATCCCGGCTGGTACACCGCGTACACACCCTATCAACCGGAAATCGCCCAGGGCCGGCTCGAAGCGCTGTTGAATTTCCAGCAATTGACCATCGACCTTACGGGCCTTGAACTGGCCAACGCCTCGCTGCTGGATGAAGCCACCGCGGCGGCGGAAGCCATGGCGCTGGCCAAGCGGGTCGCCAAGTCGAAAAGCAATCTGTTCTTCGTCGACGAAAACTGCCACCCGCAGACCATTTCCGTGGTGCAAACCCGCGCCGAAGGCTTCGGGTTCGAACTGATCGTCGACGCTGTGGATAACTTGAAACAGCACCAGGTGTTTGGTGCGCTGCTGCAATACCCCGACACCCACGGCGAGATCCGTGATTTGCGCCCGCTGATTGATCATCTGCATGCCCAGCAGGCGCTGGCGTGTGTCGCCACCGATCTGCTGAGCCTGCTGTTGCTCACCCCGCCGGGGGAGCTGGGCGCCGACGTGGTGTTCGGCTCATCCCAGCGTTTCGGCGTGCCCATGGGGTACGGCGGCCCTCACGCGGCGTTTTTTGCCAGTCGTGACGAGTACAAGCGGGCGATTCCCGGCCGCATCATCGGCGTGTCAAAAGACGCCCGCAGCAACGTTGCCCTGCGCATGGCGCTGCAAACCCGCGAGCAGCATATCCGCCGTGAAAAGGCCAACTCGAACATCTGCACCGCGCAAGTGCTGCTGGCCAATATCGCCAGTTTCTATGCGGTTTATCACGGCCCGGAAGGGCTGAAACGGATTGCCCAGCGCGTGCACCGGCTGACCTGCATCCTTGCCGCAGGCCTTGAGCGCAAGGGCATTACTCGCGTCAACCAGCACTTCTTCGACACCCTGACCCTGGAGGTCGGTGGCACCCAGACCGCGATCATCGAAAGCGCCCAGGCCGCGCAGATCAACTTGCGCATTCTGGGGCGTGGGCAATTGGGGCTGAGCCTCGACGAAACCTCTGACGAAACCACGGTAACGAAACTGTTCGACCTGTTCCTGGGGTCTGATCATGGGCTCAACGTCGACGAGCTGGACGCTGAAACCCTGGCTGGCGGCATTCCCGACACGCTGGCGCGAACCTCGCCCTATCTGCGCCACCCGGTGTTCAACGCCCACCACAGCGAAACCGAGATGCTGCGCTACCTCAAGCAACTGGAAAACAAGGATCTGGCGCTCAACCAATCGATGATCCCGCTGGGCTCGTGCACCATGAAGCTCAACGCCACCAGCGAGATGATCCCGATTACCTGGCCGCAGTTCGCCAACCTGCATCCGTTTGCGCCCAGGGAGCAGGCGCTCGGTTACACATTGATGATCGAAGAACTGGAGCGCTGGCTCTGCGCGATTACCGGTTTCGATGCGATCTGCATGCAGCCCAACTCCGGGGCCCAGGGCGAATACGCCGGGCTGCTGGCGATCCGCAAATACCACGAGAGCCGCCAGCAGGGCGGGCGGGATATCTGCCTGATTCCTTCGTCGGCCCACGGCACCAACCCGGCCTCGGCACAGATGGCCGGGATGCGCGTGGTGATTGTCGAGTGCGACGAGGCGGGCAACGTCGATCTGGAGGACCTGAAAGACAAGGCCGCCCAGGCCGGGGATAAACTGGCCTGTCTGATGGCAACGTATCCGTCGACCCATGGCGTGTACGAGGAAGGCATCAGCGAAATCTGTGAAGTTGTCCACAGCCATGGCGGCCAGGTGTACATGGACGGCGCCAACCTCAATGCCCAGGTGGGCCTCGCGCGCCCGGCGGACATCGGCGCCGATGTGTCACACATGAACCTGCACAAGACCTTCTGCATTCCCCATGGTGGCGGTGGGCCGGGCATGGGGCCGATTGGCGTGCGCGCCCACCTGGCGCCGTTCGTGGCCAATCATCCGGTGGTGCCTATCGAAGGGCCGCAGCCACAGAATGGCGCGGTCAGCGCAGCGCCCTGGGGCAGTGCAAGCATTCTGCCGATCAGCTGGATGTACATCGCCATGATGGGGCCGCAATTGGCCGACGCCAGTGAAGTGGCGATCCTGGCGGCCAATTACCTGGCGCGGCACCTCTCCGGCGCGTTTCCAGTGCTCTACACCGGCCGCAACGAGCGGGTGGCCCACGAGTGCATTCTCGACCTGCGACCCCTCAAGGCGCTGACCGGCATCAGCGAAGAAGACGTTGCCAAGCGTCTGATGGACTATGGCTTCCATGCACCGACCATGTCGTTCCCGGTGCCGGGGACGTTGATGGTCGAGCCCACTGAAAGTGAGTCGAAGGCAGAGCTGGACCGTTTTATCGGCGCGATGCTGAGCATCCGCGCGGAAATTACCGAGGTGCAAAACGGCAACTGGCCAGCCGAGGACAACCCGTTGAAGCGAGCGCCGCATACGCTGGCGGACATCACTGGCGTGTGGGAGCGGCCTTACAGCATCGTGCAGGCGGTCACACCGGATGCTCACACCAAGGCGCACAAGTATTGGCCGGCGGTGAACCGGGTGGACAATGTGTATGGGGACCGGAACCTGTTTTGTGCGTGTGTGCCGTTGGACGAGTACCGCTGAACAACACACGCCCCTGTAGGAGCTGGCTTGTCGGGTCGCCGCATCGCAGCGAAAGCGGTGTAACAGTCAACACGGATGCTCAATGCCAGGGCCTCTTCGTCGGCAAGCCAGCTCCTACAAGGGGTTTGCGTAGGTCATAAAAAATGCCGCTCATGTGAGCGGCATTTTTTGTTCGGTAACCTGGGCTTATTCCGAAGCCACGGCGTTCTTCGCCAGGATCGCATTCGCCAGTTCCATATCCGTGGCCTGCAGCCCCGGGTTGTCGGCGCGGACTTTTTGCATTGCCGCTTCCAGGTACGGGCCGCGGATGCCGCCGTCACTGGCGACGAAGCTGCCGGCATCGTCCTGGGCAGCGACGATCACCTTGTTATCCTTGAACGTCAGGTAGGTCGAACCGGTGGTTGCACCGGAGGTAAGGACGTTACGCCAAAAGCTATCAGCCATCGCCGAGCCGACAGGCAGGGACAACAAGGCGATGGTAGCGACAGCAACTTTGAAACGCATGATGGGTGACTCCACTGATTTAACTGCGATGTTGGATTGTCCGCCCCTCATCGAGTTCCATAACGGCCCACCTACTTCTGCTCGCTCTGTGGCGTGACCCGCAACACCTCCTCAATCGTGGTCAAACCCGCCGCCACTTTCTGCGCGCCTGATAGTCGCAGACTGCGCATGCCTTCCTTGAACGCCTGGCGCCGCACGGCCAGCAAGTCGGTGTCGGGATTGATCAGCGTCTTCAAACCGTCGCTCAGTTGCATGATTTCGTACACCCCGGCACGACCGTGGTAGCCGGTATCGCGGCATTCCAGGCAGCCAATGGCGCGCTGGGCATTGCCAGGCAACGGCGCTTGCCAGGGCCGGGTCAGGGTTTGCCAGTCTTCCTCGCCCAGGGCTTGCGGGGCCTTGCAGTATGGGCACAGGGTACGCACCAGGCGTTGGGCCATCACGCCGAGCACAGTGGCCTTTATCAGGTAATGCGGCACGCCGAGTTCGAGCAGGCGGCTGATGGCGCTGGGCGCATCGTTGGTGTGCAGCGTCGACAACACCAGGTGCCCGGTGAGGGCGGCCTGGATGGCCATCTCGGCGGTTTCCAGGTCGCGGATCTCGCCGATCATGATGATGTCCGGATCTTGTCGCATCAGCGCCCGGACCCCGGCGGCAAAGGTCAGGTCGATGTTGTGCTGGACCTGCATCTGGTTGAACGCCGGCTCGACCATTTCTATTGGGTCTTCGATGGTGCAGAGGTTGACCTGGGGTGTTGCCAGTTTTTTCAGCGTGGTGTAGAGCGTGGTGGTCTTGCCCGACCCGGTCGGCCCGGTGACCAGGATGATGCCATTGGGCTGGCGGGTCATGTCCTGCCAGCGCCGCAGGTCGTCCGCGGAAAAACCCAACTGGTCGAAATCCTTGAGCAGCACCTCCGGGTCAAAGATCCGCATGACCATTTTTTCGCCGAAGGCCGTGGGCAAGGTCGAGAGCCGCAACTCGACTTCACCGCCATCCGGGGTCTTGGTTTTCACCCGGCCGTCCTGGGGTTTGCGTTTCTCCGCGACGTTCATTCGCCCCAGGCTTTTCAGGCGACTGACAATGGCCATGGTTACCTGTGGCGGGAACTGGTAAACGTTGTGCAGCACGCCGTCGATGCGAAAGCGCACCGTGCCCTGTTCGCGCCGGGGCTCGATGTGGATATCGCTGGCGCGCTGCTGGAAGGCGTACTGGAACAGCCAGTCGACGATATTGACGATGTGCGCGTCGTTGGCATCGGGCTCCTGATCGCTGGCGCCGAGGTTGAGCAACTGCTCGAAGTTGCCCAGGGTACTGACCTGCTGATCGGCATTGCTCGCGCCGCTGACCGATTTGGCCAGGCGAAAGAACTCCACGCTGAAACGCTGGATGTCCACCGGGTTGGCCACCACACGCTTGATCGGCAGCTTCAGCACATGGGTCAGGTCGGCTTCCCAGCCGGTGACGTAAGGCTGGGCGCTGGCGATGGTCACCGCGTCGCGATCGACCGACACCGCGAGGATCTTGTGGCGCTGGGCGAAGGCGTAGGACATCAGCGGGGTAACAGCCGCGACGTTGATTTTCAGCGGATCGATACGCAGGTAAGGCTGGCCGGCCTGCTGGGACAGCCACAGGGTCAGGCTTTCAAGGTCGAGGTGCTTGCCGGGACGGCTGAGGTCGTCCAGGTGTTGGCTGGCGATGAACTCCAGCGGGTGCATCTGGCCATTGGCGGCGTGCCGGCGTCGGGCGTTGAGCGCCTGTTCGGCCGAGTCCTGGCTGACAAAGCCCTGGGCGACCAGTTCGCGCAGCACATCATTGAGGTCCAGCCAGCGGTCCTGAAAGGCGATTTGAACGGACATGCGGGCTCCTTTTGAACAACAGTGCGCAAAGGATAGCCGTGACCCCGCAGGCTGTTGGGCCACTACCCGACGAAGCCGTATCGGGTTTTTTCAGCCCGCCGCCAGTGCCGCTTCGACCCACGCAGAATCAGCGGTTTGCAGATCGACCGAGCACACGCTGATCAGGTTTCGAAGTTTTTCCGCAATTACCTGGGCGCGATGCCAGCTCAATCCGTCGATGACCACATCGATGGCCAGCAAGTCGTCCTGGCGCTGCACATTCACCTGTTGCGGTGTCAGGAACTGCAGGGCGAACAGGTTGAGCGCGCGGCACAGCAGGTCCGGTTCGGCTTCGGCGAGCAATTGGTAGTGAACGCGGCAATGGGCGTTGCCGGCATTCCAGGCATCGGCACGGGTGGGCGAGGTATTGACGGCTTCCAGGTAGGGCATGTTCGGTCTCCAGAATGATTGGAGAAATTTTTACATTCGGTGGCGGGTATTTCTTATCTATGATTAGCCGTATTACAGATCTGGCGAATCGTGTAATTCACAGGATTATCATTTTAAGGTTTTTTTATGCGCAGCGAGCTGGACAGTTACGACCGCAGGATTCTCGCCTTGCTGCAGGAGGATGCTTCGCTCTCAAGCGCGCAGATCGCCGAACAGGTGGGGCTTTCGCAGTCGCCCTGCTGGCGGCGGATTCAGCGGATGAAGGAGGAGGGGATCATTCGCGGCCAGGTCACCTTGCTCGACCGCAAGAAAATCGGCTTGAACACGCAGATTTTTGCCCAGGTAAAACTCAACGCCCATGGCCGTTCGAACTTCACCGAATTCACCGAGGCGATTCGAGGTTTTCCCGAGGTGCTGGAGTGTTATGTACTGATGGGGGCGGTGGATTTCATGCTGCGGATCGTCGCGGCGGACATCGAGGCGTACGAGCGGTTTTTCTTCGAGAAGCTGTCGCTGGTGCCGGGGATTCAGGAAGTGAATTCGATCGTGGCGTTATCGGAGATCAAATCAACGACGAGTTTGCCGGTCTGAAGATTTGCGGTGCATTTGCTGGCCTCATCGCGGGCAAGCCCGCTCCCACAGGGATTAACGGTCGTACACAAGTTTTGTGTTCGCCAACGGTCCTGTGGGAGCGGGCTTGCCCGCGATAGCAATCTTATAGGCGCAGGAGCATCTTCCAGGCGCGATTCTGATACACCGCGATCGCCTGTTGCTTGCGCGCATCCAGGGTTTCGTCGGTGATCGGTTCGTTGGCCAGTTGCGCCAACTTGTTCAGCTCGCCGTAGAGGCGATCCATTTCCGGGATCTCCAGCACGTTGCGTGCGTGGTGCAGCCAGACCTGGATGCGCTCGATGCGCGGCAGTTGTTCGGCCAGGTCTTCCGGCTGTTGCTGGTAACGCTGCAATTGCAGCGAGGTAGCTTCTTCGCCGAGCAGGCGTGGCAGCCAGCTGCCCAATTGCGCGGCGCCCTGGCGATTGCCGCGGGTGTTGCGCTCGGCGGTCCAGGTGCGGGCCAGCAACCAGCGCGAGGTGCTCAGGGAGAATAGGCCCCAACGCGGGTCTTCGAGTTCTTCGAGGAACTGCTCCGGCGCGGCTTTGCGAACGTCTTCATCGTCCAGGCCGGCCTGTACCAGCGGGCGCCAGTCTTCCAGCAGAGCGTCGAGCGCGACACGCAAATCGTGGGTCGACTGACGCGGTGCGGCTTGACCAAGGCTGCTGATCAGCGCGCGCATTTCAGCCAGGTTCTCGACCCAGTCCTGCAACAGGCGCCAGTGGCCATTGAAACGATACTGCTCGGCCAGGCGCTGGCTGCTGCCCAGCAAGTGCCAGCTGAGCGCGGCGAAGGCGTCGTCCAAGGGCGTTTCGGCGCTGATCTGGGGTGCCGGCAGGCTCAGCGAGTAACTGTGGGCGTCGTACAGGCGATAGCCGCGTTCGGCCTTGCTGATGTCGCATGGCATCAGCGCCAGTTTTTCAGCCAGTTCGGCGGCCAGTTCCAGCAGCGCGGCGGGTTCGCCTTCGCGCAATTCCAGTTCCAGTTCGCAGATTTCTTCTTTCTGCTTGCCGACGACCACGTGGCCCAGGTCCAGTGCCGCTTCGATGACCACTTTGGTCTTGCCACGGCCCCAGGCGATTTCCGCGCGCTCGCGGACGAAATCGGTGGTGAAGATGGCTTTCAGGGTTTTCTTGTCCAGCTCAGCCAGCTCTTCGGGCCAGCATTCGCCGTCCAGTTTTTTCAGGTCGAGCTTGGCTTTGGGCAGGTTCCAGTCGTACTCGTTACGTACGGACAGGCCAGCGACGCTTTGGCCGCGGGTTTTGAGGGTCTGAATCACTTCTTCGCCATCCTTGCGCAGGCGCAGGGCGACTTTGGCCCGGGCCAGGTCACGCTCCGGGGTGTCGAAATATTGATTCATCAACTCACGGCGTTCCCAGCCACTTTTGTTGCGTTTTTTCAGTAACGGGTGCTCGCGCAGGGCGGCGAGGGTTTCGCGGCTGACGCGGAGCTTGATTTCGGTTTCTTTCTGCATGGCCGGAAAATCCAGGATCGGGAGCGCAGCCGGGGGAATGGGTGGCTGCCAAGGCCGTGCAGTGTACAGGACTCAACCTGCCTTCGCCCTGCGACGGTTTATTCCTGTCACCGGATGGCTCTATGATGGACTTCAATCCGGGAGTTGGAGTCAGCGATGCCTTTGCCGTCCATGAAAGATCAGTTCGCTGCGCTGATCGCTGCGCCGTCCGTCAGTTGCACCCAGCCAAGCCTCGATCAATCCAATCGTCCGGTGATCGACCTGCTGGCCGCCTGGCTCGGTGACCTGGGCTTTGCCTGTGATATCCAGCAGGTCAGCCCCGGCAAATTCAACTTGCTGGCCAGTTTTGGCAGTGGCCCCGGCGGGCTCGTGCTGGCCGGTCACAGTGATACGGTGCCGTTCGATGGCGCGTTGTGGCAGACCGACCCTCTGAAGCTGACTGAGGTCGACGGGCGCTGGGTCGGCCTGGGCAGTTGCGACATGAAGGGCTTTTTCGCCCTGGCCATCGAAGCCGTCAGGCCGCTGCTCGACCAACCGTTCAAGCAGCCGCTGCTGATCCTTGCCACCTGCGATGAAGAAAGCTCGATGTCCGGTGCCAGGGCGCTGGCCCAGGCAGGAAAGCCGCTGGGGCGTGCGGCGGTGATCGGCGAGCCGACCGGGCTCAAGCCGATCCGCATGCACAAAGGCATCATGATGGAACGCATCGATATTCTCGGGCAGAGCGGCCACTCCTCGGACCCGCGTCTGGGGCACAGCGCGCTCGAAGCCATGCACGATGCCATCGGTGAACTGCGCGGCCTGCGCTTGTTGTGGCAGCGCGAATTCCGTAATCCGCAGTTCAGTGTGCCCATGCCGACAATGAACTTCGGCTGCATCCATGGGGGCGACAATCCCAACCGCATCTGCGGGCAGTGTTCGCTGGAATTCGATCTGCGGCCGTTGCCAGGTATGGACCCCAAGGTCCTGCGTGCCGAGATTTTGCAGAAGCTCAGGCCGATTGCCGAGCGGCATCAGGTCAAGATCGATTACGCGCCCCTGTTCGCCGAAGTGCCGCCTTTCGAGCAGGCTGAGGATGCGGAACTGGTGCGCATTGCCGAAAAGCTCACCGGCCATGCCGCCGAAGCAGTGGCATTCGGCACCGAAGCGCCTTATCTTCAGCAACTTGGCTGCGAAACACTGGTGCTCGGCCCCGGCGATATCGCTTGCGCCCACCAACCGGGGGAATTCCTCGAAATGTCACGTTTGCAGCCTACGGTGCATCTATTACGACAGTTGATTGAACATTACTGCCTGACGCCGGCCCAAACGCAGGTGTGATGTATAAATTGCCGGTGTCCCAACCCGTATTCATGAGGAGAGCGCGCGTGTCGCCAAGCCTGTTCCGACGATAACCATCAGCCCGCTGTGTGTTTTCTGTTCCGCCCTTTTTTCGGCTGCTATTTATTACAGGCCCAGGTTCATGCCCGAATACGTCAATTGGCTTCGTCACGCTTCGCCCTACATCAACGCCCACCGCGATTGCACCTTTGTCGTCATGCTGCCCGGCGATGGTGTTGAGCACCCGAACTTCGGCAACATCGTCCATGACCTGGTGTTGTTGCACAGCCTGGGCGTGCGGTTGGTCCTGGTCCATGGTTCGCGCCCGCAAATCGAAGCGCGCCTTGAGGCTCGCGGCCTGACCCCGCACTACCATCACGGGATGCGCATCACCGATGCCGCGACCCTGGAGTGCGTGATCGATGCGGTCGGCCAGCTGCGCATCGCCATCGAGGCACGGCTGTCCATGGACATGGCGTCGTCGCCGATGCAGGGCTCGCGCCTGCGGGTGGCCAGCGGCAACCTGGTGACCGCGCGGCCTATCGGCGTGCTTGAAGGTGTCGACTATCACCACACCGGTGAAGTGCGTCGGGTTGACCGCAAGGGCATCAATCGCCTGCTGGACGAGCGCTCCATCGTGCTCTTGTCGCCACTGGGCTACTCGCCGACCGGTGAAATTTTCAACCTCGCCTGTGAAGATGTCGCCACGCGCGCGGCCATTGACCTGGGCGCAGACAAACTGCTGCTGTTTGGCGCCGACCTGGGCTTGATCGATGAACACGGCCGGCTGGTACGCGAACTGCGTCCGCAACAGGTGCCGGCACATCTGCAACGTCTGGGCAGCAACTACCAGGCCGAGCTGCTGGATGCTGCTGCTGAAGCCTGCCGTGGCGGCGTGGCCCGCAGCCATATCGTCAGCTACGCCGAAGACGGTGCGCTGCTGACCGAGCTCTTCACCCGTGACGGTGGCGGCACGCTGGTGGCCCAGGAGCAATTCGAGGTGGTGCGCGAAGCGGCCATCGAAGACGTCGGCGGCTTGCTGGACTTGATCAGCCCGCTGGAAGAGCAGGGCATTCTGGTACGCCGCTCCCGTGAAGTGCTTGAGCGTGAGATCGAGCAGTTCAGCGTGGTCGAGCGTGAGGGCATGATAATCGCCTGTGCGGCGTTGTATCAGATCGCCGATTCCGATGCCGGGGAGCTGGCGTGCCTGGCGGTGAACCCGGAGTACCGTCATGGCGGTCGCGGTGATGAACTGCTCGAGCGCATTGAAACCCGCGCACGGGCCCAGGGCTTGAAAACCTTGTTCGTCCTCACCACTCGCACGGCTCACTGGTTCCGCGAGCGCGGCTTCGTGCCGAGCAGCGTCGATCGCCTGCCGTCGGCGCGGGCGTCGCTGTACAACTATCAGCGTAATTCGAAGATCTTCGAAAAAGCCCTGTAACGACGATGCCCTTGTTGATGATCGTTCCCACGCGGAGCGTGGGAACGATCATTGCGTTATTCCTGCACGAACTTCGCACTGACATACGGCGAATAATCCGGTAGCACCGTCTCAACCTTCCCTTGTTCCTTCAAGAACTTCGCCGTCTCGCCAATCGCCTGCGCCGTGCCGCCGGCCAGCAGTGCGCTGGTCTGTTGTGCCTTGGCATCCGGGAACGCGGAACCGGCCAGCAGTTCCGGCACATCGACGGCGTTGGCACCGGTCAGTTTGGCGATTTTTTGCACCGGTACCGAATCCGCGGTCCAGCTGTCCTTATGCGCCGCATAGTCGGCAAATGAGTCGAGGGTCACCTTGGCGAACCGGGCGATGACCTCCGGGTGCTTCTGGGCGTAATCCTTGCGCGCTACCCAGACTTCGAAGGTTGGTGCACCCCATTGGCCGACCTGCGCGGCATCGGTCAAGGTCTTGCCGGTCTTGCGAATTTCCCCCAGGGCCGGCGACCAGACGAACGCGCCGTCGATGTCTCCACGCTTCCAGGCGGCGGCAATTTCCGCCGGTTGCAGGTTCACCACTTTGACTTTCGAGGCGTCCAGCCCCCAGTGCTTCAGCGCGCCTAACAGGCTGTAGTGGGAAGTGGAAACGAACGGCGTGGCGATGGTCTTGCCGATCAGATCTTGCGGTTTATCGATGCCACTGCCGTTGCGCACCACCAGGGCTTCGGCGGCATTGATCTGCGCGGAAACGAGGAAAGCGACGATCGGCAGATTGCGCGAGGCCGCGGCAGCCAGTGGGCTGGAACCGAGGTTGCCGATCTGTACATCACCGGAGGCAATGGCGGTGACCACTTCCGGACCACTGTTGAAGCGCCGCCAGTCGATTTTCTCGCCAATGGTTTTTTCGTAAAGGCCATCCGCCTGGGGGACTTTGCTCGGGTCGATACCGGTCTGGTAGCCCACCGTGAGGTTCGCCGCATGGGCGGAAAAAGAGACCATCAACGATACACAAACTGTAACAAATGGACGGGATAGTGCGCGCTTGTTCGTCATGGCGTCGGCCTTTTCGATAGGTTTTGTTTCGGAATTGCTTCTAAACCTAATCGATCTAAAAAACGCCTAATAAATACCATTTAGGAATTAGCTTATGAGCCAGCCGCTCTATCCCGAGGGCGGTGAGACGGTGAGCTAAATTCCTAAAGGGTATGAGGAAAGAATCCGATCATTCTTTTCAGGTTTATGACGAGCTCATGACCCGGCAGGGACCAAAAAACAGGGGATTAGACTATGGTCGTAGACACACAAAGTTACGATTGACTTGTGGGTCACGCTCTGGCGCTAATCGCGCATCTTAGGATCCGGGACATCGATTCCGGGCCAGGAATACAAGAATTAGAAACGAGAGGAGTTTAACAATGAACAAGTCCACCTTGGCGCTGGCCGTGGCCGTAGGGGTTATGGCGCAGCAGGCAGGCGCCGCGGGTTTCATCGAAGACAGCAAGGCTTCCGTCAGTTCCCGTACCTATTATTTCGACTCGGACAAGCGTGAAGGTGCGTCGACACCTGCTAACCGGCAGCGCGAAGCTGCCGAGGGTCTGAAGTTCGATTACCAGTCGGGCTTCACCCCAGGCACTGTCGGCTTCGGTATCGACGCCCAGGCACTGGTCGGCATCCATCTGGACGGCGGCAAGGGCCATCACCCGGACAACAACTCCTTCTCCCCTAGTGATTCCGATGGTTCGGCAGAGAGTTCGTGGAGCCGTCTGGCGGGCAACGTCAAGGCACGCTTCTCGAAGACCGAGGCCCACTACGGTGGTGCCTTGCAGCCCAACATGCCGATCCTGATCGCGAACGACAGTCGCGTACTGCCACAAACCTTTGAAGGTGGCACCATCACCTCGAAGGAAATCGACAACGTGACCTTCAACGTCGGTCAACTCGAGCACGCGACAGGTCGCGCCTCCTCGAACAGCACTGGCCTGTCTGTGGCTGGCGCTACTCAGGACAGCAACCAGTTCCGTTATGCCGGTGCTGACTGGAAAGTCACCAAAGACCTGTTGCTGCAGTACTACTACGCGAACCTGGAAGACTTCTACAAGCAGAACTTCCTCGGCCTGGTGCACGTTTACCCGATCGCGCCTAACCAGTCGTTCAAGACTGACATTCGTTACTTCGACAGCAGCTCCGATGGCAAGAACGGCAGCGGCCAGGCGGGCTACCGGTTCAACAACAACAACGGCTTCGCCAAGACCCCGGGCGAGGTCGATAACAAGACCTGGAGCGCCACGTTCACCTATACCCTGGGTGGCAGTGCATTCCTGCTCGGGCATCAGCGTGTCAACGACGACGGCGGCTTCGTCTTCCTCAACCAGGCCAACGTTGTCGATGGCAACGGTCGCAACGAAGGTGCCGGCGGCGCCAGCTTCTACTCGTTCACCGATGCCACCGTGGGCAGCTTTATCCGTGCCGGTGAAAACACCACGTACGGTCAGTACTCCTACGACTTCGCTTCGCTGGGTGTACCAGGCTTGAAAGCTTCGGCCGCTTACCTGTACGGCCAGGACATCAAGGCCACCAACGGTACTGGCAAGGACCTGAACGAGCGCGAGACCGACCTGCGTGTGGATTACGTGATTCAAACCGGTCCGCTCAAAGGGTTCGGTACCACGCTGCGCCACGGTATGTATCGTGGCAATACCAGTACCCTTGATGAAGACCAGACCCGTGTGATCTTCAACTACACCTACGCCTTCAAGTAAGCCGTAGCAAAAAGCCTCGTCAACGGACGAGGCTTTTTTCGCGTCCGTTTTCATATTCCATAAACGATGCATGTGATTATTTTTTATTCTTTTTAGCTTCTTTCTCAAGCGCTTAAAGTAAAGCCGTCCGATACGCACCGTAAGCTTCGGATAAAGCTTTAACTCCCCCGAACTCAAAAAAAATCCAGGCATCGGTTTGTCGCCGATACCTCGGGTCTGCGCTGTCGAGGTATATTCCTAAATGCGATTAAAAGTAATTTATCAATTCTTTTTAGGATTATGAAGGAGTATTCTGCGCGGCCCAAAAAAACGACCGGTCCAGACGGTCTGGCGCGAATGGCGCTTGCGGATCCAGGGCATTCGACCCAGGACCAAGAAATTAGAGAACGATAGGAGCGAAACAATGAACAAGTCCACCTTGGCCCTGGCTGTGACCGTAGGGGTTTTGGCGCAGCAGGCAAGCGCCGCCGGTTTCATCGAAGACAGCAAGGCAACATTGGGGCTGCGCAACTTCTACATCAACACCGACTACCGTGACGGTACCGGTCCGAACAAAAACGAAGAGTGGGGCCAGGGTTTTGATTTGCGTTTCACCTCCGGTTATACCCAGGGCCCTGTTGGCTTCGGTATTGATGCGATCGGTCTGTTGGGCGTGAAGCTGGATTCGGGCGGCGGCACCAACGGTGCTACCAACAACTCTTATGGCGGCACTGTTTTCCCAAGCAAGTCCAACGGCGAAGCGGTTGATAACTTCTCCAGCCTGGGTGTGACTGCCAAAGCCAAGATCTCTCAGACCGAGCTGAAATTGGGCACCCTGCAACCAAAACTGCCAGTGATCGTGACCAACGATGGCCGTCTGCTTCCACAAACCTGGCAGGGTGGCCAACTCACCTCGGGCGACATCAAGGACCTGACCCTGATCGGTGGCCAGATCGAGCAGGTAAAAGGTCGTAACTCGAGCAACAACGAACAGTTGTCGATCTCGGGCGCCAACAGCCGTGCCGCAACAGGTCGAGACAGCAACAAGTTCATCTATGCCGGTGGTGACTACAAGCTCACCAAGGACCTGACTGCCCAGTACTACTACGGCAACCTCGAAGAGTTCTACAAGCAACACTTCCTGGGTCTGGTGCACAACTGGGCAATCGGTCCGGGTGTGTTGAAGTCGGACTTGCGCTACTTCAACAGCTCCGATGACGGTGCCAACGGTCACGACCCACTTTACTACTCCACTGGCAACTACAACGCTCCGAGCGGTAAAGGCAAGGTCGACAACAATCTGTACAGCGGCCTGTTCCTCTACACCGTTGCCGGTCACACCTTCGGTGGCGGTTATCAGGTCAGCAATGGCAGCAGCGATTTCCCGTGGCTGAACCAGGGCGACGGATCGTCGGCCTACATCATCACCGACTCGCAAATCCAGAAGTTCGCCCGTGCCGGCGAACGCACCTGGCAGGCACGCTACTCGTTTGACTTCGCCAAGGTCGGCGTGCCTGGCCTGACGGCGGGCGTGGTGTACCTGCATGGCGACGACATCGATACCGTCAACTCGGCCGGTCGTGAAGCGGCCAGCGGCGCTTCCGAGTGGGAGCGCGATCTGACCGTGGGTTATGTCGTCCAGTCCGGTGCGTTGAAAAACCTCGGCGTGATGTGGAAAAACGCCACCTGGCGCACCGATCTGCCGAACACTCGCTCCCAGGACGAGAACCGCCTGATCGTCAGCTACTCGATCCCGCTGTTGTAATAGCGCTCGGAACCCAGGCAAAAAAAGCCCCGCCCGGCATCACGCCGGGCGGGGCTTATGCGTTTTCGAGGCGGGCTCACCCCCGTAAACCCGCCTGGAAAGTCCCCTCTTTTGCAGCAACTCAAGGCCTTCTCGAACCTTGTGGGCGATGTTCGGCGCGATGAGTTCGCGCGTCCAGTGAAGAGATGTTTAATATTTCCTTTAGGTCTAAATAAATCGATATTTATTCTTTTTAATAGATAAGAAATACAGGCACAGTTGATCTCAACCAGCACTCATCAGGAGCAGCACCATGAGCATCAGACTGGGCGATATCGCCCCCGATTTCGAACAGAATTCCAGCGCTGGTGCTATCCAGTTCCACCAGTGGCTGGGCGATAGCTGGGGTGTGCTGTTCTCCCACCCGGCCGACTTCACGCCGGTGTGCACCACCGAGCTGGGCTTTACCGCCAAGTTGAAAGATGAATTCGCCAAGCGTGGGGTCAAGGCCATCGCGCTGTCCGTCGACCCGGTGGATTCGCACCACAAGTGGATCGAAGACATCAACGAAACCCAGAACCCGTGGTCAACTTCCCGATTCTCGATGACGCCGATCGCAAGGTATCGGACCTGTACGACCTGATCCATCCCAACGCCAACGACACCCTGACGGTGCGCTCGCTGTTCGTGATCGACCCGAACAAAAAGGTTCGGCTGACCATCACCTACCCGGCGAGCACCGGGCGCAACTTCCATGAAATTCTGCGGGTGATCGACTCGCTGCAGCTCACCGACAACTACAAGGTGGCCACCCCGGCCAACTGGCAGGACGGTGATGAAGTGGTGATCGTGCCTTCGCTCAAGGATGAAGAAGAAATCAGGCAGCGTTTTCCCAAGGGCTATCGCGCGGTGAAACCGTACCTGCGCCTGACGCCGCAGCCGAATCGGTAATCCTTACATGATCGTTCCCACGCGGAGCGTGGGAACGATCTCGCAGGACATAAAGCAGGGGATTTCAGGCCGTTTCGACGGCCTTTTTTTCGTCTGGAAGAAATGGAATTTATATATCTAAAGCGTATAACCAAATGAATAAATATGATTTATGGATATATAAATCACCTGTTAAGGTCATTCCATCAAAGCGAGATCGCAAGTCGCGAATCGCCAACTCCGTTTAAGGAAGTATCTGAATGCTGGTCGTCTCACTGGGTGGCAGTCCCAGCCAGCGCTCCCGTTCCGGGGTGCTGCTGGATCGCTCCCGACGTTGGTTACAAAAGCGCGGCGTGGAGGTCGTGAGTTATCAGGTACGGGACTTCCCGGCCGAAGACTTGCTGCACGCCCGCTTCGATAGCCCGAAGGTCGTCGATCTGCTGCAACAGATTGAAAACGCCGATGGCCTCCTGATCGCCACGCCGGTGTACAAGGCTTCGTTTTCCGGGGCCTTGAAAACCGTGCTGGACCTGCTGCCTGAGCGTGCCCTGAGCCACAAGGTAGTGCTGCCGATGGCCACGGGGGGCAGCATTGCCCACATGCTGGCGGTGGATTATGCGCTCAAGCCGGTGTTGTCGGCATTGAAGGCCCAGGAGCTGCTGCAGGGGATTTTCGCCGTCGACAGCCAGATCGCTTACGGCGAAGGCAGCGCGCTGGCGCAGTTGGCGCCGGAGCTGGAGCAACGACTGGATGAGTCGCTGGAGTTGTTTTTCAGCGCCATGGCACGACGGCCCCGGCCGCTCGATCCGAACCTGTTGAATGATCGTTTGTTGAGTGCTCGCTGGAGCATTTAAGCCCTTCCGAAAATTGATGTACTCGCCTTACTCGCCCGCTAACGGGCAAGCAGGTGCAGCCAAAAACCCAACTGCAAAAAGGAGAGCGCCATGCGCCCTGTCATTTTGCGTCGCGGTCTGGTCGCTCTGTTTGCTGCGGCTGTCACCTTCGGCGCCATTACTCAAGCTCAAGCTGAAACTCTGCGAATCGGCTACCAGAAATACGGCACCCTGGTGCTGCTCAAAGCCAAAGGCACCCTGGAAAAACGCCTCGCCGCCCAAGGCGTCGATGTGCAATGGACGGAATTCCCCGGTGGCCCGCAACTGCTCGAAGGCCTGAACGTCGGCTCCATCGACTTCGGCGTCACCGGCGAAACCCCGCCAGTGTTCGCTCAGGCAGCGGGCGCTGATCTGCTCTACGTCGCCTACGAACCGCCAGCGCCGCACAGCGAAGCGATCCTGGTACCGAAGGACTCGCCGATCAAATCGGTGAAGGACCTCAAGGGCAAGAAAGTCGTCCTGAACAAAGGCTCCAACGTGCATTACCTGCTGGTCCGCGCCCTGGAAGACGCCGGCCTCAAGTACACCGATATCCAGACCGTATTCCTGCCGCCGGCCGATGCCCGCGCCGCGTTCGAGCGTGGCAGCGTCGATGCCTGGGTCATCTGGGACCCGTACCAGGCCGCCGCCGAACAGCAGCTGCAAGCGCACACCCTGCGCGATGGCCAGGGCATCGTCGACAACCACCAGTTCTACCTGGCCACCAAGCCCTATGCGCAGAAAAACCCTGAGGTGATCAAGACCCTCGTGGAAGAAGTGCGTGCGGTCGGTGAATGGTCCAAGGCCAATCCGGAGGATGTGACCAAACAGGTTTCGCCACTGCTCGGCCTGCCGGCGGACATCACCCTGACGTCGGTGAAACGCCAAGGCTACGGCGCGCTGTTCCTGACCCCGGAAGTGGTCGCCGCGCAACAGAAAATCGCCGACAGCTTCTATCAGCTCAAGCTGATTCCCAAGCCGCTGCGCATCAAGGATGTGATCTGGACGCCACCGGCGGCCGTTGCTAAAGCACAGTAATTCGATTCCCTAAGGAGACCACTCCATGAGCCTCAATATCTTCTGGTTCCTGCCTACCCACGGCGACGGCCATTACCTTGGTACCGCCGAAGGCGCTCGCGCCGTCGACCACGGTTACCTGCAACAAGTCGCGCAAGCGGCGGATCGCCTGGGCTTCGGCGGCGTGCTGATTCCCACCGGTCGTTCCTGCGAAGACTCGTGGCTGGTGGCCGCGTCGCTGATCCCGGTGACCCAGCGTTTGAAATTCCTCGTCGCGCTGCGCCCCGGAATCATTTCCCCGACCGTGGCGGCGCGTCAGGCCGCGACCCTCGATCGCTTGTCCGGCGGGCGTGCGCTGTTCAACCTGGTGACAGGCGGTGATCCGGAAGAATTGGCTGGCGACGGTCTGTTCCTGACCCACGAAGAGCGCTATCAGGCTTCTGTGGAATTCACCCGCATCTGGCGTCGGGTGCTGGAAGGCGAAACCGTCGATTACGATGGTCAGCACATCAGCGTGAAGGGCGCCAAGCTGCTCTATCCGCCGATCCAGCAACCGCGTCCGCCGCTGTACTTCGGTGGCTCGTCGGAAGCGGCCCAGGACCTTGCGGCAGAGCAGGTCGAAATGGTCCTGACCTGGGGCGAGCCACCGGCCGCTGTTGCCGAGAAAATCGCCCAGGTGCGCGCCAAGGCCGCCAAGCTCGGTCGTACCGTGCGCTTCGGCATTCGTCTGCATGTGATCGTGCGCGAAACCAACGCCGAAGCCTGGCAAGCGGCGGATCGACTGATCTCGCACCTGGACGACGACACCATTGCTCGTGCCCAGGCTTCGCTGGCGCGCTTCGATTCCGTGGGCCAGCAACGCATGGCTGCGTTGCACGGTGGCAATCGTGACAACCTGGAAGTCAGCCCCAACCTGTGGGCCGGTGTTGGCCTGGTGCGCGGCGGTGCCGGCACGGCGCTGGTGGGTGACGGTCCAACCGTGGCTGCCCGGGTGAAGGAGTACGCGGACCTGGGTATCGACACCTTTATCTTCTCCGGGTATCCACACCTGGAAGAGTCATATCGCGTCGCTGAGCTGCTGTTCCCGCACCTGGATATCGAGCGTCCCGAGCTGCCGAAAAGCGCCGGCTACGTCAGCCCGTTTGGCGAGATGGTCGCTAACGACATTCTCCCTAAAGCCGCGTCCCAGAGCTGAGGCGCGCCATGAAGAAGATCATTCACAGCCTTGCGCCCTGGGCATTGCCGGTCTTGCTGTTGGCGGTGTGGCAGTTGTCGGTGTCGGCGGGCTGGTTGTCGACGCGGATTCTGCCGGCGCCCGTTGCCGTGATCGAAGCCGGTGTGGAACTGGTGCGCAGCGGCGAAATCTGGACGCACCTGGCCATCAGCGGCTGGCGCGCGGCGCTGGGCTTCGCCATTGGCGGCGGCATCGGCCTGACCCTGGGCTTCATCACCGGTCTGTCGAAATGGGGCGAGCGCCTGCTCGACAGCTCGGTGCAGATGATCCGTAACGTACCGCACCTGGCGCTGATTCCATTGGTGATCCTGTGGTTCGGCATCGATGAGTCGGCGAAGATTTTCCTGGTGGCCCTGGGCACCTTGTTTCCGATCTACCTCAACACGTATCACGGCATCCGCAACGTCGACCCGGCGTTGGTGGAAATGTCGCGCAGCTACGGTCTGTCCGGTTTCAGCCTGTTCCGCCAAGTGATTTTGCCGGGGGCGCTGCCTTCGATCCTGGTCGGTGTGCGCTTTGCCCTGGGGTTCATGTGGTTGACCCTGATCGTCGCCGAAACCATTTCCGCCAGCTCCGGCATCGGCTACCTGGCAATGAATGCCCGGGAGTTCCTGCAGACCGACGTGGTGGTCCTGGCGATTCTGCTGTACGCGGTGCTCGGCAAACTGGCCGACCTCGCGGCTCGTGGGCTTGAACGTGTGTGGCTGCGCTGGCATCCGGCTTATCAGGTCGTCAAGGGAGGTGCCGCATGACCGCGGAGCAACCTCCACGCCTGCTGCGCGGGATTCCGCTGGCAGTGCGCAAGCTGCAAAAAACCTTCGGCTCGCGGCAAGTGCTGCGCGAGATGGATCTGCACATTCCGGCCGGTCAGTTCGTCGCGGTGGTCGGTCGCAGCGGCTGTGGCAAAAGTACCTTGCTGCGTCTACTGGCCGGGCTCGACCAGCCTACGGGCGGTGACTTGCTGGCCGGCTCCGCGCCGCTGAGCGAGGCGCGGCAAGACACCCGGCTGATGTTCCAGGAAGCGCGTCTGCTGCCGTGGAAAAAGATCATCGACAACGTCGGCCTCGGGCTCAAGGGCAACTGGCGCCCGCAAGCGCTGCAAGCGTTGGAAGCGGTCGGCCTGGCGGATCGCGCCAATGAATGGCCGGCGGCCTTGTCCGGAGGGCAGAAGCAACGTGTGGCGCTGGCTCGTGCATTGATCCATCAACCGCGCCTGCTGTTGCTCGACGAGCCGTTGGGTGCGCTGGATGCCCTTACCCGCATTGAAATGCAGCAGCTGATCGAACGGCTCTGGCAACAGCACGGCTTCACGGTGTTGCTAGTGACCCACGACGTCAGTGAAGCGGTGGCGATTGCCGATCGGGTGATCCTGATCGAAGACGGCGAAGTCGGCCTCGACCTGCACGTGGAACTGCCGCGCCCTCGGGTTCGCGGTTCCCATCGGCTGGCGGCGCTGGAAACCGAAGTCCTCAACCGCGTGCTGTCACTGCCCGGCCAGCCACCGGAACCGGAACCTGTTTCACCCTTGCCTACGCAGTTGCGCTGGGCTCAATAACTCAAGTCTTACCCAACGACAGGAATCAACATCATGACTATCAAGGCCATCAACGTTCGCAACCAGTTCAAAGGCTCGATCAAGGAAATCGTCCTCGGTGACGTGCTCTCGGAAATCGACGTACAGACCGCTTCCGGCATCGTGACGTCGGTGATCACCACCCGTTCGGTGAAAGAGCTGGAACTGGCGGTGGGCAGCGAAGTGATCGCGTTCGTGAAATCCACCGAGGTGTCGATCGCCAAGTTGTGAGTCGTTCGCGGATCGTTCCCACGCAGAGCGTGGGAACGATCAGGCTCTCTTCGGCAAATACGGCGGCAGATACAGCCCCAGATACGCATCGAACACCCGCATCCCTTCCTCAGCCATGCGCGGCGTGATCTGCCCGTGCTGCTGCACCGAACGCGCATAGACGCGGTCACCGAGCTCCATGGCCAGCGCAAACACATCGACATCTTCCGGCAACCGTGGCAGCTCGAAATGGTGATCGAACAGCTTGTGCATCAGGTCGCCCAGCTCAATGTCGTGCTGGCGGTCGGCCTGGGTGACTTCAGTCAGGCCGTGCTGGGCCAGGATGAGTTGGCGGGCGGCGGCGTCTTCGCTGTAGATTTCAAGCATGCGTTGTTCCACCAGTCGCGACAGGTCACGCCAACCACTCAATGCGTCATGGTCGATGGGCGCTTGCAGGCAGGCGCGAAAGGCCGCGTGGACGTCGGCTGTCAGCGCTTCGAGCAGGGACGGGACGCTGGCGAAGAAGTGGTAGACGGATGAGGGTGGGATCTGCGCGCGTTCGGCGACACTGTAGATCGACAGACTGGCCACGCCCTCGGCGGCCAGCAGCGTGCGGGCGGCATCGAGTATCGAATCGATCCGGGCCTGGCTGCGTGCACGGGGTTTGCGGGGGGTGGCGGTGCGCGTCATCGGAGTCTCCTGCGGGGCAGGGGGCATTGTACGAGCAGGCATCTATGTTGTCTGCCAGGACGCCATCGCTGGCAAGCCAGCTCCCACAGGGATCTGTTGTGGAAGCGTTATCCGCATGCGACACAAGACACTGTGGGAGCTGGCTTGCCAGCGATCTGCCGCAGGCGGCCATAAAAAAACGCCGCGGGCCTTATCAGCCGACGGCGTTTGTTTTACTGCAACCGATTAAACGGTATGCAGGTACCAGTTGTACTCAAGGTCGGAGATGGAGTGTTCGAACTCCTCCAGTTCACTTTCCTTACAGGCCACGAAGATATCGATGTATTTCGGATCGATGTACTTGGCCATGACTTCGCTGTCGTCCAGTTCGCGCAAGGCGTCGCGCAGGTTGTTCGGCAAGCTCTGCTCGTTCTGCTCGTAGCTGTTGCCTTCCACTGGGGCGCCAGGTTCGACCTTGTTGACCAGACCGTGGTGCACGCCTGCCAAAACTGAAGCCATCAGCAGATACGGGTTGGCATCGGCGCCTGCCACACGGTGTTCGATACGTACGGCATCGGCGGAGCCGGTCGGTACGCGAATCGCTACGGTGCGGTTGTCCAGGCCCCAGCACGGCGAGTTCGGCACATAGAACTGCGCGCCGAAACGACGGTAGGAGTTGACGTTCGGGCAGAGGAAAGCCATCTGAGCCGGTAGGGTCTCGAGCACACCGCCGATCGCGTGTCGCAGCGCGGCGTTCTGCTCGGGATCCTCGCTGGCAAAAATATTCTTGCCGTCTTTGTCGAGAATCGAAATGTGCACGTGCAGACCGTTGCCCGCCTGGCCTGGGTAAGGCTTGGCCATGAAGGTGGTATCCATTTCATGGTCGTAGGCGATGTTCTTGATCAGGCGCTTGAGCAGTACTGCATAGTCGCAAGCCTTGATCGGGTCGGCCACGTGGTGCAGGTTCACTTCGAACTGCGCCGGGGCACTTTCCTTGACGATGGCGTCGGCCGGGATGCCTTGCTCTTTCGCACCTTCCAGGATGTCCTGGAGGCAGTCGACGTATTCGTCGAGGTCGTCGATCAGGTAGACCTGTGTCGAGTGCGGGCGTTTGCCGGAAACCGGAGAGCGAGGTGGTTGCGGACGACCGTTCACGTTCTCCTGGTCGATCAGGTAGAACTCCAGTTCGAACGCGGCGCAGATGGTCAGGCCCATTTCGTCGAACTTGCGCACCACATTGGCCAGCACTTCGCGCGGGTCAGCGAAGAATGGCTCGCCTTCGAGTTCGTGCATGGTCATCAGCAGTTGCGCGGTCGGGCGCTTCTGCCATGGCTCGTTGCACAGGGTATCGGGGATTGGATAGCAGATTCGGTCAGCATCACCGATGTCCAGGCCCAGGCCGGTGCTTTCCACCGTGGAGCCATTGATATCCAGGGCAAATAGAGAGGCCGGCAGGTTGATGCCTTTCTCGTAAACCTTGTGGAGGCTGGTGCGTTCGATGCGCTTGCCGCGCACCACACCATTCATATCCGCAATCAGAAGGTCAACGTACAGAACCTCAGGATGTTCCTTAAGGAACGCGTTCGCTTCGTTAAGCTGAACGGCACGCGGGGGTACCGACATGATGCAACACCTTTGTTGTTAAAAATATCAATCATTGATCTTTTCGGATTCCAGTCAACCCGAACGGCATGCCGAAGTCAAGTGAGGCCTTTTTTGCCCTAAAAAAGCGCTCGTGTGGCTTTTTTGAGGCGCTTTGGGGCGTTTTTATACCCCTTGGCCGTTTGACGCCCGCAGGCTTGAGCGGGCCGTGTTGTATTTTTTACGGGGGTGTTGTGTAAAAAAATGAACAAGGCTAAGCTCGAATCAAACCCATAACAGCAATAATACCGGGGTGCTTCATGTCTCGCCTGCCGATAATCGGCGTCACCGCCTGCTCTTCGCAGACCGGTCTGAATGCTTATCACATCAGTGGCGACATCCACATCAACGCCGTGGCCGCATTGGCCCAGAGCCTGTCGGTGATCTTCCCTTCCCTGGCGGATCAACCGTCCCTGTCCGTTATTCTGGACGGCTTCGACGGCACACCCATTACGGTTACTCCATTCAATATAGAACCGATTCACAATAGCGGCTCGGCCTTCGTGCAGGGCACCGCTCGCGATTCTGCAGGCCCGGTATGCGCAGAAGTACACACAAGCGCGATAGCCTGGCGCAAACTTGCATTTCACCGCGACGCCGATGCGTCAACTACCGCCTGACCTCAAGCGTCAGGAAACTCAAAGCCTAGAGGCATTTATGAGTAACAACCTCGACCAGCTCACCGATTGGTTGAAAGACCACAAGATCACAGAAGTCGAATGCATGATCGCCGACTTGACCGGGATTACCCGGGGCAAGATTTCGCCGACCAACAAGTTCATCGCCGAAAAAGGCATGCGTCTGCCAGAGAGTGTGCTGCTCCAGACCGTGACCGGCGATTACGTCGAAGACGACATCTATTACGAGCTGCTCGACCCGGCTGACATCGACATGATCTGCCGTCCCGACCAGAACGCGGTGTACCCGGTGCCATGGGCCATCGAACCGACCGCCATCGTCATCCACGATACTTACGACAAGCAAGGTAACCCGATCGAGCTGTCGCCGCGCAACGTGCTCAAGAAGGTCCTCAAACTCTATGCCGACAAAGGCTGGCAGCCGATCGTGGCGCCGGAAATGGAGTTCTACCTGACCAAGCGCAGTGACGACCCGGACTATCCGTTGCAGCCGCCGATCGGCCGCTCCGGCCGCCCGGAAATCGGCCGCCAGTCGTTCTCCATCGAGGCGGCAAACGAGTTCGACCCGCTGTTCGAGGACGTCTATGACTGGTGCGAATTGCAGGAACTGGACCTCGACACGCTGATCCACGAAGACGGCACGGCGCAGATGGAAATCAACTTCCGTCACGGCGACGCCCTGTCCCTGGCGGACCAGATCCTGGTGTTCAAGCGCACCATGCGTGAGGCCGCACTCAAGCACAACGTGGCCGCGACCTTCATGGCCAAGCCGATGACCGGCGAGCCTGGCAGCGCGATGCACCTGCACCAGAGCATCATCGACATCGAGACCGGCAAGAACATCTTCTCCAATGAAGACGGGACCATGAGCCAGCTGTTCCTGAACCACATCGGTGGTTTGCAGAAGCTGATTCCGGAGCTATTGCCGCTGTTCGCCCCCAACGTCAACTCGTTCCGCCGCTTCCTGCCGGACACCTCGGCACCGGTGAACGTGGAATGGGGCGAAGAGAACCGCACCGTGGGCCTGCGGGTACCGGATGCCGGGCCACAAAACCGGCGCGTGGAAAACCGCCTGCCGGGTGCCGATGCCAACCCGTACCTGGCCATTGCCGCGAGCCTGCTGTGCGGCTACATCGGCATGGTCGAAGGCCTGAACCCGAGCGCACCGGTGGTGGGCCGTGGTTATGAGCGCCGCAACCTGCGCCTGCCACTGACCATCGAAGACGCGCTCGAGCGCATGGAAAACAGCGCAACCATCGAGCGCTACCTGGGCAAGACTTTCATCACTGGCTACGTCGCGGTCAAGCGGGCCGAGCATGAAAACTTCAAGCGCGTGATCAGTTCGTGGGAACGGGAATTCCTGCTTTTTGCCGTCTGATGCGCCGGGCGCCGCCGTTGTCGGGTGGCGCTCTCACCTGGACTTTTTAGGAGATTGGTATGACCAGCAACAACCCGCAAACCCGTGAATGGCAAACCCTGAGCAGCGATCACCACCTGGCCCCGTTCAGCGACTTCAAGCAGCTGAAGGAGAAGGGCCCGCGGATCATCACCAACGCCAAGGGCGTCTACCTGTGGGACAGCGAAGGCAACAAGATCCTCGACGGCATGGCCGGCCTGTGGTGCGTAGCCATCGGTTACGGCCGCGATGAGCTGGCCGACGCCGCCAGCAAGCAGATGCGCGAGCTGCCGTACTACAACCTGTTCTTCCAGACCGCCCACCCGCCGGTACTGGAGCTGGCCAAGGCCATCGCCGATGTCGCGCCAGACGGCATGAACCACGTGTTCTTCACAGGTTCCGGCTCTGAAGGCAACGACACCATGCTGCGAATGGTTCGTCACTATTGGGCGATCAAGGGCCAGCCGAAGAAAAAAGTCATCATCAGCCGCAAGAACGGTTATCACGGTTCCACCGTGGCCGGCGCGAGCCTGGGCGGCATGACCTACATGCACGAACAAGGCGACTTGCCGATTCCGGGCATCGTTCACATCGCCCAGCCGTACTGGTTCGCCGAAGGCGGCAACATGACCCCGGAAGAGTTCGGGATCTGGGCGGCCAATCAGCTGGAAGAGAAAATCCTGGAAGTGGGCGTGGACAACGTCGGCGCCTTTATTGCCGAGCCGATCCAGGGTGCCGGTGGCGTGATCATTCCGCCAGACAGCTACTGGCCGCGCATCAAGGAAATCCTTGCCAAGTACGACATCCTGTTCGTGGCCGACGAAGTGATCTGCGGTTTCGGCCGTACCGGGGAGTGGTTCGGCAGCGATTTCTATGACCTCAAGCCCGACATGATGACCATCGCCAAAGGCCTGACCTCCGGCTACATCCCCATGGGTGGCCTGATCGTGCGCGATGAAGTGGTCGACGTGCTCAACGAAGGCGGCGATTTCAACCACGGCTTCACCTACTCCGGGCACCCGGTGGCGGCGGCTGTAGGGCTGGAAAACATCCGTATCCTGCGCGACGAAAAAATTGTCGAGCGCGTGAAGACAGAAACGGCACCGTATTTGCAGAAACGTCTGCGCGAACTGAATGATCACCCATTGGTGGGCGAAGTTCGTGGGGTAGGTCTGCTGGGGGCGATCGAACTGGTTCAGGACAAGGCCACTCGCAAGCGTTATGAAGGCAAGGGCGTCGGCATGATTTGCCGGCAGTTCTGCTTCGATAACGGGCTGATCATGCGTGCCGTGGGGGACACCATGATCATCGCGCCACCGCTGGTGATTACGCCTGCGGAAATCGATGAGTTGGTGACCAAGGCACGCAAGTGCCTGGACCTGACCCTGAGTGCGTTGCAGGCCTAAGTGCTAGGCTCTGAGCGGGAGTGATGAAACTTTCGCTCAGGGCAGTCAGAAAGGTTGGCCTTTTCTTGAAAGACCGCCTCGGATCTTGCCAGACTAGCCGCGGTTCCAGTTGTCCGGGTTCGGCCGCTGAACAAAGTGGTTCAAAAAAGAAAAATTTGGAGCATTACGCATGAAGGCATTAGGAAAAAAGCTTGCTGGCAAGACCCTCCTCGCCATGTCCCTGATGGGCGTTATGGCGGGCGCAGTTCAGGCGGATGACAAGGTTCTGCACGTGTATAACTGGTCCGACTACATTGCACCGGACACCGTGAAGAAGTTTGAGCAAGAGTCGGGGATCAAGGTTGTCTACGACGTCTTCGACAGTAACGAAACGCTTGAAGCCAAGTTGCTGGCAGGCAAATCCGGTTACGACATTGTCGTGCCGTCGAACAACTTCCTGGCCAAGCAGATCAAGGCCGGCGTATACCAGAAGCTGGACAAGTCCAAGCTGCCTAACTGGAAAAACCTGAACACTGACTTGCTCAAGGCCGTTTCGGTCAGCGACCCGGGCAACGAACACGCCTTCCCGTACATGTGGGGTTCGATCGGTATCGGCTTCAACGCCGAGAAAGTCAAGGCAGCACTGGGTGCCGACGCGCCAACCAATTCCTGGGACCTGCTGTTCAAACCTGAAAACGCCGCCAAGTTGAAATCTTGCGGTATCAGTTTCCTCGATTCGCCTACCGAGATGATTCCGGTGGCGTTGCACTACCTGGGCTATCCAACCGACAGCCAGGACAAGAAACAACTGGCCGAAGCCGAAGCGCTGTTCCTGAAAATCCGTCCTTCGGTTGGCTACTTCCACTCGTCCAAGTACATCTCCGACCTGGCCAACGGCAACATCTGCGTGGCCGTGGGCTACTCGGGCGACATCTACCAGGCCAAGGCGCGTGCCGCCGAAGCCGGTGACAAAGTGAAAGTCAGCTACAACATTCCAAAAGAAGGTGCCGGCAGCTTCTACGACATGGTCGCCATCCCTAAAGATGCCGAAAACGTCGAAGGCGCCTACAAGTTCATGACCTTCCTGCAGAAGCCGGAAATCATGGCTGAAATCACCAACGCCGTGCGTTTCCCGAACGGTAACGCGGCCGCCACACCATTGGTTGATAAAGAAATCACCGCCGACCCAGGCATCTATCCGCCGGCGGATGTGCTGGCCAAGCTGTACGCGATTGCCGACTTGCCGGCCGCGACCCAGCGGATCATGACCCGCAGCTGGACCAAGATCAAATCCGGTAAATAAGCCGGTTTGATGCAATAACCTGTAGTCGCCACCTGCGCGGCGGCGACTACAGGATCAATTAAATGACAGAAAGTTTTGCTGGAACGGTTTTTCGAGGGTAAGTTGCGCGCCGGTTTTGTTGTCAGGCAGCCATGGCTGTCATGTAACGCGGGGCAACTTGAGCCCAACTCATTTTAGAGGACCTCCACTTGCCTATTTTTTCTTTGTTGCGCAATGCCATGCTGGTCGCTGCCGGATTGACGCTTGCCGTCAATGTTCAGGCGGCTGGCACAGTGCATATTTATAACTGGTCGGATTACATCGGCGAGACCACCCTGGCCGACTTCCAGAAAGAGACCGGCATCAAACCGGTTTATGACGTATTCGATTCCAACGAAACCCTGGAAGGCAAGTTGCTGGCCGGGCGTACCGGTTATGACGTAGTCGTGCCGTCCAACCACTTCCTTGGCAAACAGATCAAGGCCGGCGCTTTCCAGAAGCTCGACAAGTCTCAATTGCCGAATTACAAGAATCTCGACCCTGTACTGCTCAAGCGTCTGGAGCAGAACGATCCGGGTAACCTGTACGCCGTGCCGTACCTGTGGGGCACCAACGGCATCGGTTACAACGTCGACAAGGTCAAGGCTGTGCTGGGCGTCGACAAGATCGATTCCTGGGCTGCGGTATTCGAACCGGAGAACATCAAGAAACTGCAAAGTTGCGGCGTGGCGTTCCTTGATTCCGCCGATGAAATGATGCCGACGGTCCTCAACTACATGGGCCTGGATGCCAACAGCACCAACCCTGAAGACTACAAAAAGGCCGAAGCCAAGTTGCTGGCGGTGCGGCCTTACGTGACCTACTTCCACTCCTCCAAATACATCGCAGACCTGGCCAATGGCGATATCTGCGTGGCCATCGGTTTCTCCGGCGACATGTTCCAGGCCCGCAACCGTGCGGCCGAAGCCAAGAAAGGCGTGAACATCGCCTACTCGATTCCCAAAGAGGGCGGTGCGCTGTGGTTTGACATGCTGGCGATTCCGAAGGACTCGGCCAACGTGAAGGAAGCGCACGCGTTCATCAACTATTTGCTCAAGCCTGAGGTGATCGCCCAGGTCAGTGATTACGTCGGCTACGCCAACCCTAACCCGGGGTCGGACAAACTGATGGAACAGTCCATTCGCACCGACGAAGCGGTTTATCCACCGCAAGCGGTACTCGACAAGACCTACGTGTCCATCGAGTTACCACCAAACATTCAACGTTTGATGACCCGCAGCTGGACCAAGGTCAAGTCGGGCAAATAGCTTCAAGGCTCAAACTATCCAAGGTTGGCTCACCTTGAGCGAACTGCACTCTTTTTTTTGGGAGTTTCGTAAATGGCAGTTGCCTCCGGCGCCTATAAGAAAGCCCTCGAGGGCGACCAGTCACCTAAACAGGTGCTGGTCAAAATCGACCGGGTCACGAAGAAGTTCGACGAGACGATTGCCGTGGACGACGTGTCCCTGGAAATCAAGAAAGGCGAGATTTTCGCCTTGCTCGGCGGTTCGGGATCGGGCAAGTCCACCCTGCTGCGCATGCTCGCCGGTTTCGAGCGACCGACTGAAGGGCGGATCTTCCTCGACGGCGTGGACATCACCGACATGCCGCCGTACGAGCGGCCGATCAACATGATGTTCCAGTCCTACGCGCTGTTCCCGCACATGACCGTGGCGCAAAACATCGCCTTCGGCCTCAAGCAAGACAAACTACCCGCTGCCGAAATCGATGCCCGTGTGGCCGATATGCTCAAGCTGGTGCAGATGACCCAGTACGCCAAGCGCAAGCCGCATCAGTTGTCCGGCGGCCAGCGTCAGCGTGTGGCCCTGGCCCGTTCGCTGGCCAAGCGACCGAAGCTGCTGTTGCTCGACGAGCCAATGGGTGCGCTGGATAAAAAACTGCGTTCGCAAATGCAGCTGGAGCTGGTGGAGATCATCGAGCGCGTCGGCGTAACTTGCGTCATGGTGACCCACGACCAGGAAGAGGCCATGACCATGGCCGAGCGCATCGCAATCATGCACTTGGGCTGGATCGCCCAGATCGGCAGCCCGATCGACATCTACGAAACCCCGACCAGCCGCCTGGTCTGCGAATTCATCGGCAACGTCAACATCTTCGACGGTGAAGTGATCGACGACGCCGAGGGGCACGCGATCATCACCTGCAAGGACCTCGATCGGAAGATCTATGTGGGCCACGGCATCAGCACTTCGGTGCAGGACAAGTCGGTGACCTATGCGATCCGTCCGGAAAAACTGCTGGTGACCCCGACCATGCCGACCTGTGAATACAACTGGTCCAGCGGCAAGGTGCACGACATCGCCTACCTCGGTGGTCACTCGGTGTTCTACGTCGAACTGCCGAGCGGCAAGATCGTCCAGTCGTTCGTGGCCAACGCCGAGCGTCGTGGGCAGCGGCCGACCTGGGGTGACCAGGTGTACGTGTATTGGGAAGACGATAGCGGCGTGGTACTTCGCTCATGAACATGCGCAAATTCAAACGCCGCCTCAATCGAATAATTCCCGGTGGCCGCCAGATGGTCATCGGGGTTCCCTTCATCTGGCTGTTCCTGTTCTTCATGTTGCCGTTCTTCATCGTCCTGAAGATCAGCTTCGCCGAAGCCGACGTGGCCATTCCGCCCTACACCGAAATCTACAGCTACGCCGAACAGAAGCTGCAGGTGCTGCTTAACCTGGGCAACTACGCGATGCTCGGCGACGATGAGTTGTACATCGCCGCCTACCTCGGCTCCTTGAAGATGGCGCTGATCAGCACCATCCTCTGCCTGCTGATCGGCTACCCGATGGCCTACGCCATCGCCAGCGCCCGCAAAGAGCTGCAAACGGTGCTGGTGCTGCTGATCATGATGCCGACCTGGACCGCGATCCTGATCCGCGTCTACGCGTGGATGGGCATCCTCAGCAACAACGGCCTGCTCAACGGTTTCCTGATGAGCATGGGCTGGATCAGTGAGCCGCTGCAGATCCTCAATACCAACCTCGCCGTGTACATCGGCGTGGTGTATTCGTACCTGCCGTTCATGATCCTGCCGCTCTATGCCAACCTGGTGAAGCACGACACCAGTCTGCTGGAGGCCGCATCCGACCTCGGTTCGAGCACCTTCAACAGCTTCTGGAAGATCACCGTGCCGCTGTCGAAAAACGGCATCATCGCCGGCTGCATGCTGGTGTTCATCCCGGTGGTGGGTGAGTTCGTGATCCCGGAACTGCTCGGCGGTCCGGAGACCCTGATGATCGGTAAAGTGCTCTGGCAAGAGTTCTTCAACAACCGTGACTGGCCGGTGGCATCCGCCCTGGCGGTGGTGATGCTGGCGATCCTGATTGTGCCGATCATTCTGTTCAACCGCAGTCAGGCCAAGGAAATGGAGGGTAAAGAATGAAACGCTTCCGTTTCTCCAGCCTGATGCTGGTACTGGGTCTGTTGTTCATCTATCTGCCGATGCTGATCCTGGTGATCTACTCCTTCAACGCCTCGAAACTGGTGACGGTGTGGGGCGGCTGGTCGATCAAGTGGTACGTCGGCCTGATGGACAACACGCAACTGATGGGCTCGGTGGTGCGCTCGCTGGAAATCGCCTGCTACACGGCGGTGGCGGCAGTCGCACTGGGAACGCTGGCCGCGTTCGTCCTGACCCGCATCACCCACTTCAAGGGCCGTACGCTGTTCGGCGGCCTGGTCACGGCGCCATTGGTGATGCCCGAAGTGATCACCGGTCTGTCGCTGTTGCTGCTGTTCGTGGCCATGGCGCAGATGATCGGCTGGCCACAGGAACGTGGCATCGTGACGATCTGGATCGCCCACACCACGTTCTGTGCGGCGTATGTGGCAGTGGTGGTGTCGGCGCGCTTGCGTGAGCTGGACCTGTCCATTGAAGAAGCGGCCATGGACCTGGGCGCACGGCCATGGAAGGTGTTCTTCCTGATCACCATTCCGATGATCGCGCCATCCCTGGGCGCCGGCGGCATGATGTCGTTTGCCCTGTCGCTGGATGACCTGGTACTGGCGAGCTTCGTCTCGGGCCCGGGTTCCACCACCTTGCCGATGGAAGTGTTCTCGGCGGTGCGCCTGGGCGTGAAACCCGAGATCAACGCCGTGGCCAGCCTGATCCTGCTGGCGGTGTCGCTGATGACGTTCCTGGTCTGGTTCTTCAGCCGTCGCGCCGAAGAAGCGCGCAAGCGTGCGATCCAGCAAGCCATCGAAGAAAGCGCTGCCGACTCGTGGAAGCAACCGGACGTGCGTCGCGCGCAGCCGGAAGCGGCGTAAGTCTGAGGTGATCGTTCCCACGCTCTGCGTGGGGCGCAGCAGTTCAGGCAGAATTTTGCGGCGATGTCGCCTCACAGGGCCTCATCGCGAGCAAGCTCGCTCCCACAGGTTTTGTGCCGTACACAAAATCTGTATTCACTGGAGATCCTTGTGGGAGCGAGCTTGCTCGCGATGAGGCCAGTCCAGCCAATGCATATTTACTGAGCGCTACGCGCGGGCAACAGCTTCAACGTACTGCGCGTATTGGCCGTCACCTCTTCATCATTGAGATGCGCCTGGAAATAAATCCCCTCGATGTACGCCTCGGCCTGATCGTCAAAGTGGCTATCGAATGGCACGCCGCTCTGGCCGACCGGGTTGACTGTCAGGCTGTGGGCCGGGTCGGCGAAGTCGATCAGGCGCCGGGTCGACGGGCCGTACGTCACCGGCCACGGTGCCGGACCGATCTTGGCCGACAGGTTGTTCGGCACTTCATGGGTGCCGGGGGCCGCGAACGGGCCGACATTGAAGATCCGGTCCAGCGGCTTTTGCTGCCCCAGCGGGTGGCCGTGGGTCAGCGTGTGCGCCTTGCCCCATTGCCATTGCGAGAAATCGGCACCCAGGGTGGCCTTGAGGTGGGCGATGCTGGCCTGCCACGCCACCTTGACGGTATCGGCGCGGGTTTCCTTGCCGAGGGTATTGCGGTTGTCCCACCACGGTGAGTCCGGCGTCGCTGCCAGGCGCGGCAGTGCGGCATCGATTACCCGGGTCGAGAGCAGCGTTTCGAAAAAGTCATTGCCCAGATCGTCGTGCATCGTCGCGTCAGCCAGGTTGAACAGGAATTGGTTGAACAGCGTGGCGCTGGTGGACTCCAGTGGGTAGTCGCCTTTCCACTGGGCCAATTGCTCCACCAGCTTGAGCTCTACAGGGTCGCTGACCACTTCGCGCAGGGTCGGCAGCAGCGGCGCCAACAGCCGCGGGCCGTAGGCGGTGGTGGTGCCCAGTTGCAGCTGTTGGCTGTTTTCCAGATCCCACTTGACGTTCTTGTCACTGAGCTGGCGATTGAGCTGCTGGCCGCGATCGGCGAGGTTGTAATAACCGGGGATCTCCATCCCCGTCGGCGACAGCGGCTGGAAGTTGGCCGAGACGATGTAGCCCCGTGCCGGGTTCTCTTCCTGCGGGTTGGCGCTGAACGGATAGAAGCCGTCCTTGTCGGCATCGCTGGTGCTGCCATCGAGGATAAACCACGGCCGCACCCCGGCAGGGCGCTTGGGCAATTGCGCCGCGGCCCACCAGCCGATGTCGCCCTTGGCATTGGCCCAGACGATGTTCAGGCCGGGAGCCTGGACCTTGGCGGCAGCGCTACGGGCCTTGGCCAGGGTGTCGGCGCGGTTGAGCTGGTAGAAGCCTTCGATGATCGGGTTCTGGCTTTCGAGAAAACCCCACCACATGGCGATCGGTGTTTTACCGACGCTGTTGCCCAGCACATCGTTGACGATCGGACCATGGGGTGACTGGCGCAGCGTCAGGGTGACCGGTGCCTGGCCCTTGACCGCGATCTGTTGTTCGCTGTTGACCATGTCCACCCACTTGCCGCGATACCAGACCTGATTCGGATTGTCCGGATTGACCTTTTCGGCAATCAGGTCGAGGTCGTCGTTCTGGAACATGGTGATGCTCCAGCCGAAGTCCCGGTTCATGCCCAGCGAAGCGAACGGCATCAGGGCCTGGTAATGGCCATAGAGTTCGAAGCCCGGCGCCGAGAGCTGCGCCTCGTACCACACCGACGGCGCGGAAAAGCGGATGTGCGGGTCACCGGCCAGCAGCGGCTTGCCGCTTTTGGTGCGGTTGCCGGCAACCGCCCAGGCATTGCTGCCCTCGAACTGCGGCAAGCCATTGTCGGCCAGGGCCTGTTCGCTCAGGCGGGCGAGGGCGTTGAGGTCTTTCCAGTCGGCGCTGGCGAGGGGCGACGGGGCAGCGCTGTGTGGGGACGCCAGCACGCCCTTGGCCTGCCAGTCGAGATCGAAGACGCTCAGATAGTCGGCGCCCAATTGATCGCGCACATAGGTCAGCAGCGGTTCGGTGCGAAACGCCGCGGCAAAGCTGTAGGCCATGTAACCAGCGATGCTGATGGTGTCCTGCGCCGTGAACGGACGCTTGGCAATGCCCAGTACATCAAATTCTACGGGTTTGGCGTGACTTTCCTGGTACTGGTTGATGCCGTCCAGGTAAGCCTGCAGGGCAAGGAAGGCGGGCGATTGCTTGTCCATGTTCGCCAGGTAGATTTCGGCACGTTCGCGAATGCGCAGGCTGCGCATCAACTTGTCGGTGTCGAGCAGTTTCGGCCCGAGCACCTCGGCCAGTTCGCCACGGGCGAGGCGACGCAGAACCTCCATCTGGAACAACCGATCCTGAGCATGGACATAGCCGAGGGCGCGATACAGGTCGGTTTCGTTGTCGGCACGGATGTGCGGGATGCCGCGCTCGTCATAGCGCACGGTGACCGAACCTTGCAGATGCTGCAGTTCCACCATGCCCTGGCGTGACGGCTGCTTGCTGTAGACGTACCAGCCGGCACCGGCGGCGAGCGCGACGATCAGCAAACCGAGCGCGGTCAGGCTACGTTTCATGGTGACTCCTTATTCTTATTGGTGACAGCAATTCCCTGGCGAGACTGTTTAACACGACCAGCCGGTTTGGCCCATCGCCCGTAGGAGGGATTCTCGTTTGCTGTCCGGGTTACCTCGTCGGGACGACAGGCCACGGGCAGTAACACCCCACGGCCAGTGTGTGCGTGGCACTCACTTCGCGACCTTCGTTCAATGCTTGCAGGATCGGTTCGATAAAACTGTTGCTGGAATTGCAGGTCAGGCCTTCGCTGTAGGGCCCGAAATAGGCCAGCCTGCCGTTGCGGTCCCAGATCGCCACGGCGGGGCTGGCGGGAATCTGTTCGGAGCCGGGCAGGACGTCGATGGCTTTCAGGCTGCTGAGGGTGCCGGGCAGTTGGCCGTGGCTGCCGGGCTTCTGCACCGCATAAAACTCTACGCCGTGTGGGACATAGCGCTCGACCAGTTCGCTCAGGTGTTGTTGATTGCCGACATTGCACGGGCAGGCCGGGTCCCAGAAATGCACGAGGCGGATGGGACCGGGGCCGGCAAGGTTATCGGGCAGGCGCAACGGATCACCGGAGAACATCGCCGTGTGCTCGCTGAACGCCCGTAGATAGCGCCCCTGAAACCAATCGTAGGCGGCCCACAGCACCCCGGCGCACACGAGGGCAAGCAGGCTGGCGATCAGGGTGGCGCGATAGGGCGAGCGCATGGGGTCACTCCTTGTGGGGCGGCTAGCTTGCCATGCTTGCCGCGACAGATGAATATCGCAGGTCTATAAAGTCCGCTTCACCCTTTGGAATGCCCATGTCAGTGACCTTCGATCCCGATCATCTGCGTGCCAGCCTGCGGCCGCTGGCGCAAGGGCAGCCGTTGTCAGCGGAGGCCCAGGCTTATCAGCGTTTTTATGGACTGGATTTTTCCTCGCGTAACATACGCAGCGCCCTGGGGTGTTTCCAGGTCGATGGTTATGAGGTGGTCAGCCAGGTTTGGTGGCCAGAGCAGGTGAAGGCGACATTGTTTGTCTTTCACGGTTTTTACGATCACACCGGTCTTTACCGGCATGTGATCGAGTGGGCGCTGGAGCAAGGCTTCGCCGTCATTGCCTGCGACTTGCCGGGCCATGGGCTTTCCAGTGGCGAGCGGGCGAGCATCAAGGACTTCGCCGAGTATCAGGACACCCTGCAAGGGTTGTTTGCCGAGGCGCAATCGCTCGACTTGCCACAACCCTGGCACCTGTGCGGACAGAGTACCGGTGGCGCCATCGTGATCGATCATGTGCTCAATGCGGGGGCGGGCAGCCCGGCCCAGGGTCAGGTGATCCTGTTGGCGCCGCTGGTGCGGCCACGGGCATGGGGCTGGTCGCAACTGAGCTATTACCTGCTCAGGCCTTTCGTCAACGCCATTGCGCGGCGCTTCAGCGAGAACTCCAACGACCCGGATTTCTTGCCGTTCCTGCAAGCCGATCCGTTGCAGCCGCTGCGACTGCCGACGGCATGGGTCGGTGCGTTGGCGCGCTGGATCAAGCGTGTCGAAGCAGCCCCCACCAGCCCTCGGCGACCGCTGATTGTGCAGGGGCAAGCGGACATGACGGTGGATTGGCAGCACAACCTTGAGGTGCTGCGTGCCAAGTTCGACCGGCCTCAAGTGCTGATGTTGCCCGAGGCGCGGCATCACCTGGCGAATGAGGCGCAAGTGTTGCGAGGGGAGTATTTCGGGTTTTTGACCAAGCGAATCAAGGGGCGGAATCTGTAGGAGCGAGCTTGCTCGCGAAAGCGATCCAACAGACGCTGAAAATTACTGGGCCAGATTCGAAGTGCTTTGCCCCACTGCCAACCCCGCCCGAATCGCCGCCAGCGCCGCCTGGTAATAGGCCTTGCCTTCAGCCGACTCGGCAAACGTGGCGAATTCTTCCAGCTCCTCATCCGACAGGTCGCGATAGACGTACAGCAGCGTGTTGTTCAGGTCGCTGCCGATCTGGTCCATCAAGCGCTGACGCTGCCCATTCAGCATGCTTTGGGTCTGGCCGGCGCCGAGCAGGCCTGGGATCATCGAGCTGAGGCTGTCGGCTGCGACACCGGCAATCGCCAGGCTGACTTCCGCGCCCGCCTCGCGAGCGGGCAGGGCCTGGGCCAGGTGGCCGATGATCAGCAGGCGGCTGTCGCTGGCCTGCATCTTGGGCAGCCCCTTGGCGTTTTTCGCCAATTGATCGCGGCGGGTCGCGAGCAATTCGGCAGCGACGATTTTCTTGCCCAGCGGCGATTGGAAGAACGCCAGCGCCGGCTTTGGATCGGCGAGATTCTTGCGCAGTTGCGCTTCGGCACGCTGGTCCACGGCGTTGGGGGCGAAACGCTGGTTGCTGTTGTCGATCAACGCCTGGAAAACTGCCGGTGGCAGGCTGCTTTGGTATCGCTGTTGAGCGGCCGAGAGGGCGTCGTTGAAATGCGCGCGTTGTTCTGGCCAGCCGGCGACCTTGTACAGTTGGTCGTGGCCGTCTGCCCAAGCGGGCATAACACAGAGCATCAGCAGGGAGAAAAGCAAACGGCGCATAGGGACTCCTGTCAGCAGGCGACTATTCTCCGTGTGGCATACAGTCTTGTCGAGAATTCGTATCAACCCGCTGCATGGCTCTGTCGGATTTCCAGGCGCAGGAATACTATGCGCGCCATGCAAATACCTTCTGATCACCCGCTGCTGTTACAAATCGTCGACGACCTGGCCACCAGCGGTTGGTCGCAGCAGAATATTTTCCTCTCTCAGGATCTGACCCGAGCGCTGGCGGCCGAGTGCCGTAAACGTGCGGCCGAAGGTGAGCTGGCCCCGGCTGCCGTGGGTCGAGGGCCGTCCTCGGAGATACGCGAGAGGATTCGCGGCGATCATATCCAGTGGATCGAGCCCGGCCAGGCCGAGGTCTGCGACAGTTATCTGGCGTTGATGGACAGCCTGCGCGAGGCGTTGAACCGTGGCCTGTTCCTGGGGCTGGAGGACTTTGAGAGTCATTTCGCGATGTACCCGCCTGGCGCTTTCTACCTAAAGCACGTCGACCGGTTCCGAGACGACGACCGGCGCATGGTGTCGGCGGTGGTCTACCTCAACGATGCCTGGCTGCCTGAGCAGGGTGGTCAGTTGCGTATGTACCTGGACGAAGGTGCGCAATACGATGTAGTACCCATCGGTGGATGCCTGGTGGTATTCCTGTCGGGAGAGGTCCCCCATGAGGTCCTGCCTGCGAGCCGTGAGCGCCTGTCGTTGACCGGCTGGTTCCGGCGTCGCGGCAACGAGCCGTTCTGATCATGCAAAAAGTACTGGTAAGCCGCTGCCTGCTGGGTCACCGCGTACGTTATGACGGCGGTGCCAGCGGGCCGTTCGATCAGCTGCAACGGTGGCTTGATGAAGGTCGGGTCGTGCCCTTGTGTCCGGAAGTTGCCGGTGGCCTGCCTACGCCACGGGCGGCGGCGGAAATTCCCGGAGGGCAGGGTGGTGAAGTGCTGGATGGCCAGGCTGCGGTGATTACCACCGAGGGCGAGGATGTCAGTGCGCAGTTTATGTCAGGGGCTTATCAAGCCCTGGAACGGGTGCAACAGCACGGCATCCGCATTGCCGTGCTCAAGGCCAACAGCCCGTCGTGCGGCAATCTGCTGACCTATGACGGGACGTTCAGCGGGGTGAAGGTCAGTGGCGAAGGCGTGACAGCGGCGCTGCTCAGGCGCCATGGGGTTCAGGTCTTCAGTGAGTTGGAGTTGGCTGACGCAGCGCAGGCATTGGCAGCAATCGATTAACGCCCAACACAAAACCATTGTGGGAGCGAGCTTGCTCGCGATGGCGGTGTATCAGTCAGCAGTGTTTTCAACTGACAGTCCGCTATCGCGAGCAAGCTCGCTCCCACATTGGATCTTTATTGCCTTCAGGGCTTAGGTGTCGCCCCCGATTCCGGTCCCAGCCACTTCTGCTCCAACGCCTCCAACCGCCCATCCGCCTTGATCCGTTGCAACGCGCTTTCCAGGCTGGCGTGAAACGCCGGGTTGCCCTTCTGGAACGGAATCGACAAGTTCACCGCCTGGGCGGCTTTCGGCTTTTGCTCTGTCAGCGACTGCACCAGCAACATCGAGCGCGGCTCTTCTTTCTGGGCGAGCAATTGTGCTTGGGTTTGCACATAAGGTTCGCTGAAGTCGAAACGATCCGCGAGCGCCGGGGTCTGTGCAATGTGGTTGATGGCGATGTCGTATTTGCCACTTTCCACGCCGGTCAGCAGATCACTGGAATCGGTCACGACAAAGTCGGCGCGCACGTCCAGTTCGTTGGCCAGCAGTTGACCCAGCTCGACTTCGAAACCGGTGAGCCTGCCATCCTCCTTGAAACTGAAGGGAGGTGTATTGGCCTCGAGGGCAATGCGCAACTCACCGCGATCGTTCACGTCGTCAATCAGTTCGGCATGAGCCAACGGGCTCAGAAGGGGTAGCAGGCAGATCAGGCCAGGCAGAAAACGCATGGTCACTCCTTTGAAATCATTATCGCGACGCTCTGGATCGGGCTCGCTTTGCTATGGTTGTCGAGTGCCTTCGACAACGATTGACCATGAAGTTGTGATGGTCACGCGAATTTTACGGAAAAACTGGAGAAGAGAATGAAAACCTTTATGTCACGTGCTGCTTTGGCTGGCCTGCTGATGGGCGTTTCAGTGTTGGCCAGTGCTGCAACGCCAGCTCCCAAGGGCGCTGAAGTGTCCATCGTTTCTCCCGCAGACGGTGCCACCGTCCCACAGACTTTCGTCGTCAAGTTCGCAGTCGAGAACATTGCACTGGCTCCAGCGGGTGATACCACCAAGAACACCGGTCACCACCACCTGCTGATCGATGTCGACAAGCTGCCGGCCGCCGGCCAGGCGATCCCCAACGATGCCAACCATATGCACTTCGGCAAGGCGCAAACCCAGGCTGAAGTGAAGCTGGCACCGGGCAAGCATACCTTGCAGCTGGAGCTGGGCGACAGCGGCCACATGCCGTTCGATCCACCGATCGTATCGGAGAAGATCACCGTTAACGTGAAATAAAAAAAGGGAGCCTCTTCGCAGGGGCTCCCTTTTTTAACGCTGCACGCTGCTCTTAGAACAACACGCGGCTACGGATGGTGCCCTTGACGTGTTGCAGCTTCTGTTGCGCCAGGTCCGAGTATTCGGCGTCTACGTCGATCACCACGTAGCCGACTTTCTCGTTGGTCTGCAGGAACTGACCGGAAATGTTGATGCCGTTTTCGGCGAAGACCTTGTTGATCTCGCTCATCACACCCGGGATGTTCTCGTGGATGTGCAGCAGGCGGTGCTTGCCAGGGTGAGCCGGCAGCGCCACTTCCGGGAAGTTCACGGACGATACCGAGGTACCGTTGTCGCTGTACTTGACCAGCTTTTCAGCCACTTCCAGGCCGATGTTGGCCTGCGCCTCGGCGGTGGAACCACCGATGTGCGGGGTCAGGATCACGTTGTCCAGGCCGCGCAGCGGGCTTTCGAACTCTTCGTCGTTGGAGCGTGGCTCCACCGGGAACACGTCGATGGCTGCGCCGATCAGGTGTTTGTCCTTGATCGCATCCGCCAGGGCATCCAGCTCGACCACGGTGCCGCGCGCAGCGTTGATCAGGATGCCGCCCTTCTTGATGGCACGGATTTCCTTCTCGCCGATCATCCACTGGGTGGCAGCGGTTTCCGGTACGTGCAGGGTCACGATGTCGGACATGCCCAGCAGCTCGTGCAGGTTGCCAACCTGGGTGGCGTTACCCAGTGGCAGCTTGGTCACGGTGTCGTAGAAGTAAACCTGCATCCCCAGGCCTTCAGCCAGGACCGACAGTTGAGTACCGATCGAGCCGTAACCGACGATGCCCAGCTTCTTGCCGCGGATCTCGAAGGAGTTGGCCGCGCTCTTGATCCAGCCGCCACGGTGGCAGGAAGCGTTCTTCTCAGGGATACCGCGCAGCAACAGGATCGCTTCGGCCAGCACCAGCTCGGCAACGGAGCGGGTGTTGGAGTACGGCGCGTTGAACACGGCGATACCGCGTTCACGGGCGGCACTCAGGTCGACCTGGTTGGTGCCGATGCAGAAACACCCTACAGCCACGAGCTTCTTCGCGTGATCGAAGATCTCTTCGGTCAGTTGAGTGCGCGAGCGAATGCCGATGAAGTGAGCATCAGCGATCTTTTCCTTGAGCTGGGCTTCCGGCAGAGAACCTGTGAGGTACTCGATGCTGGTGTAGCCCGCCGCCTTGAGGACGTCGACAGCCGATTGGTGGACGCCTTCGAGAAGAAGGAACTTGATCTTGCTCTTATCGAGAGAAGTCTTGCTCATCTGCGTAAACCTGTATCCCGGAGAAAATTGGCAGGAAATGGTCAACAGACGCTGACCCGAGCGGCAGGAAAGCCGTCGCCGCAGAATAGCCGTTGGGCACTATGCTGCGGGGTCGGTATGCTAGCATATGCGCCCCGCTAAACACTCATTCCTGCGACGTGAAGCGTTCTCAGGATGACCATGAATTGTTCGAGAGTTCTGTCGATGACCAATCCTGCCCTGATTGATGAGCTGAAGACCCTGGTTGAGCCTGGCAAGGTGCTGACCGATGCCGACTCCCTGAATGCTTACGGTAAGGATTGGACCAAGCATTTCGCCCCCGCCCCGACCGCCATCGTGTTCCCCAAGACCACCGAACAGGTCCAGGCCATTGTTCTGTGGGCCAATAAACACAAGGTGGCGCTGGTGCCTTCCGGCGGCCGCACCGGCCTTTCCGCCGCTGCTGTGGCGGCCAATGGCGAAGTGGTCGTGTCCTTCGACTACATGAACCAGATCCTTGACGTGAACCTGACCGACCGCACCGCCGTTTGCCAGCCGGGCGTGGTCACCGAGCATCTGCAGAACGTGGCCGAAGAAAAGGGCCTGTACTATCCGGTGGACTTCGCTTCGGCAGGTTCGAGCCAGATTGGCGGCAATATCGGCACCAATGCCGGCGGGATCAAGGTGATTCGCTACGGCATGACCCGTAACTGGGTCGCCGGCATGAAAGTCGTCACCGGCAAGGGCGACGTGCTGGAACTGAACCGCGACCTGATCAAGAACGCCACCGGCTACGACATGCGTCAGCTGTTCATCGGCGCCGAAGGCACTCTTGGTTTCGTGGTCGAAGCGACCATGCGTCTGGACCGCGCGCCGAAAAACCTCACCGCCATGGTCCTCGGCACCGCTGATTTCGATTCGATCATGCCGGTGCTGCATGCCTTCCAAAGCAAGCTCGACCTGACCGCCTTCGAGTTCTTCTCCGACAAAGCCCTGGCCAAGGTCATGGGCCGCGGAGACGTGCCGGCGCCATTCGAAACCGATTGCCCGTTCTACGCATTGCTGGAATTTGAAGCGACCACCGAAGAAGTGGCCAACCACGCTCTGGAAACCTTCGAGCACTGTGTCGAGCAGGGCTGGGTACTGGACGGCGTGATGAGCCAGAGCGAAACCCAGCTGCAGAACTTGTGGAAGCTGCGCGAATACATTTCCGAAACCATTTCCCACTGGACGCCGTACAAGAACGACATTTCGGTGACCGTGTCGAAAGTCCCGGCGTTTCTCAAGGAAATCGACGCGATCGTCGGCGAACATTACCCGGACTTCGAAATCGTCTGGTTTGGCCACATCGGCGACGGGAACCTGCACTTGAACATCCTCAAGCCGGATAACCTGAGCAAGGACGAGTTCTTCGCCAAGTGCGCCACCGTCAACAAGTGGGTGTTCGAAACCGTCGAGAAGTACAACGGCTCGATTTCCGCGGAACACGGCGTGGGCATGACCAAGCGTGATTACCTGACCTACAGCCGTTCCCCGGTTGAGATCGAGTACATGAAGGCGGTCAAGGCGGTGTTCGACCCGAACGGGATCATGAACCCGGGCAAGATTTTCGCTGTTTGAATTGAGTAAACAGGAGTCGGTAATGAGCTATCAGCACCAGTATGTCGACGGCACGCGTATTCACTTCCCGTTGGGGAAAGTGGTGTGCATCGGCCGTAACTACGCCGAACACGCCAAGGAACTGGACAACCCGGTGCCGACTGAGCCGTTGCTGTTCATCAAGCCGGGCAGTTGTGTGGTGCCGCTGGAAGGCGGTTTCAGCATTCCGACCGAGCGTGGCTCGGTGCATTACGAAGCGGAAATCGCAGTACTGATTGGCAAGCCTTTGTCGACCAAACCCAGCGTTGAAGAAGTGCTCGACGCCATCTCCGGCTTCGCCCCGGCCCTGGACCTGACCCTGCGCGACAAGCAGGCCGAGCTGAAATCCAAGGGCCTGCCCTGGGAAATCGCCAAGTCCTTCGACGGCGCGGCGGTGATTGCACCGTTCGTCTCCGGCAGCACCTTCGCCGACCTGACCGACATCGGTATTCGCCTGATCATCAATGGCGAAGTGCGCCAGGATGGCAACAGCAGTGCGATGCTCAACCCGATCGTGCCGATGATCCAGCACATGGCCGGTTGCTTTTCGCTGCAGGCCGGTGACGTGATCCTCACCGGCACGCCGGTGGGCGTCGGCCCGCTGAACGTCGGCGACGAGATCGTCCTGGAACTGCCGGGCGCCAGCAGCTTCACCAGCAACGTCCGCTAAACCCGGCGCAAAACCCTTGTAGGAGCTGGCTTGCCAGCGAAGGGGCCCAGACATTCAACATTCTCGTTGACTGTTACGCCGCCTTCGCTGGCAAGCCAGCTCCTACAGGGGGGGCTGTGCCCGCACAGGGCTATCGCGCCATTTCCCGTTTTTTTCACAAAATGTCTGGATAATTCCACGGCATTCGGCGTCTGCGCCGGGCTCAATTGTGCTATTACCCCAAGCCTGAATTTCTGGAACGCATGCCCTGATGGCCACTCAACCGCTTTCGTCGCTCAAACCTGCCCGTCGCTCGCGCTTCGCCCTGCGTTGGTATTCCTGGCTGTTGCTGTTGGTCGCCGCCGCCTACGGCCTGGCGTTTGCCATGCATTGGGATGACCGCGGCGTGCTCTGGGTTCTGGAGCGTTTTGAAAGCCCCGCCGAGCGTCAAGACAGCGTCTGGCTGCCGGACTACCGCGCGGTGATCGACGCCAAGCCGCTGCCCGGCATGGAAAAGGACGAAGCGTCGGACGTCACCTACGATGCTCAGACCAAAACCCTGTTTTCGGTGATGGGTAAAAACCCGTTCCTGGCCGAGTTATCGCTGCAAGGCGACGTGCTGCGCAAAATGCCCCTGGTAGGCTGGAGCAACCCTGAAGGGGTGACGGCGCTGGGCAACGGTATGTTGGCCATTGTCGATGAGCGTGACCACCAGATCACCCTCGTCAAGGTCGATGCCGACACCCGCGAGCTGAACATCGCTGATTTTCCGAAGTACGACCTCGGCCCTTCGAAGGACCAGAACAAGGCTTTCGAGGCTGTTGTCTGGGATGCGCGCAATCAGCAATTGCTGCTGGGCGAAGAGCGTCCCCCCGCGCTGTTCACCTGGAAAGGGGATGGCAAGACGCTCACCGGTGACAAGCAAAAGCTTGCCAGTGATGAACTGGACATCCGCAACCTGTCTGCCCTGGCCATCGATCCACGGACCGGTCACACCCTGGTGTTGTCCGCAGACTCCCACCTGTTGCTGGAGCTGGACGAGAAAGGCGAGCAAGTCAGCTTCATGACCTTGCTGGGAGGCTTCAACGGCTTGAAAAAGACCATCCCGCGGGCCGAAGGCGTGACCATGGACGAGGCTGGCACGCTGTACATCGTGAGTGAGCCAAACCTGTTTTATCGGTTCGAAAAACAGAAATAATCGCCTTCCCGTGTAGGTATTTTTGCCTCTGGTTGTAGGATCAGGCCAATGGCCATTAAGCTTCAGTTCAGGCAGGCGTGATATTTCATCCGCCTGCCCTGAATCCGAGCCCGCCTGAATGCGTCGATTAGCCCGCCCCAAACCTCTGCTTTTGCTCCTGTCGGTGATTGCCCTGAGCGTATTGATCGCGTTCGGGCAGCACCTGCGCCTGTTCGAGCGCGCCTGGTTCAACCTGCATGCGCTCTGGCAGCCGATGAACACCCAGTCCATCGGCCTGGACCTGTATAGGGTGGTGCTGGAGGGGCAAGTCATCGAAGGGCTGGACGACGATGTTTCCGCCTTGACCTATGACCCGGTGCGCAAAAGCCTGTTCACGGTCACCAATCAAAACTCCGAACTGATCGAGCTGTCCCTCGACGGCAGGATCCTGCGCCGCATCGCGTTGGTCGGTTTTGGTGATCCGGAAGCCGTTGAGTTCATCAGCGCCGACACCTACGTGATCACGGACGAGCGCCAGCAGCGCCTGATCAAGATTCATCTGGAGCATGACACCACCTTCCTCGACGCCGCGGACGCGGAACAGATGACCCTCGGTGTGCACATGAGCGGCAACAAGGGGTTCGAAGGCTTGGCTTACGATTCGGTAGGCAAGCGCTTGTTTGTCGCCAAGGAACGCGACCCGATGCTGATCTACGAAGTGCACGGGTTTCCGCATTTCAATCCGGAAAAGTCCTATGCGGTACACGTGGTCAACAATCCCAAGCGCGACGCCGGGATGTTTGTGCGGGATCTGTCGAGCCTGCAATACGACGAGCGCAGCGGGCACTTGCTGGCGTTGTCCGACGAGTCGCGGCTGATTCTGGAGCTGGATGTGGACGGGCGACCGCTGAGCACCATGTCACTGAACAAGGGCCGGCAGGGTCTGCAAAAGACCGTACCACAAGCCGAAGGTATCGCCATGGACGACGACGGTACGATGTACCTGGTCAGTGAGCCGAACCTGTTCTACGTCTTCAAGAAACCCACACAACCTTAACTCACACCCCAAATCCCATTGTAGGAGCGAGCAAGCTTCGCTCCTACAGTTGGGCGCTAGGTGTCAGGCCTTGAGGGTCTTCACGCCTTCGCTGGTCCCCAGCAACAGCAGGTCCGCCGGACGCGCCGCGAACAAGCCGTTGGTGACCACGCCGACGATCGCATTGATCTGCGACTCCAGTTCAACCGGGTTGGTGATCTGCAGGTTGAACACGTCGAGGATGATGTTGCCGTTGTCGGTCAGCACGCCTTCGCGGTAGACCGGGTCGCCGCCGAGTTTCACCAGCTGGCGGGCCACGTGGCTGCGGGCCATCGGGATCACTTCCACGGGCAACGGGAATGCGCCAAGGACGGGCACAAGCTTGCTGGCGTCGGCGATACAGATGAAGGTCTTGGCCACGGCTGCGACGATTTTCTCGCGGGTCAGGGCCGCGCCGCCGCCCTTGATCAGGTTCAGGTGCTCGTCGCTCTCGTCGGTGCCGTCGACGTAGAACTCAAGGTCGCTGACCGTATTGAGCTCATAGACCGGAATTCCGTGGCCCTTGAGGCGTGCGGCGGTAGCCTCGGAGCTGGCGACTGCGCCATCGAATGCACCCTTGTGCAAGGCCAGGGCATCGATGAAGCAGTTGGCGGTGGAGCCGGTGCCGACCCCGATGATGCTCTTGTCGTCGAGTTTCGGGAGGATGAAGTCGACGGCGGCCTGGGCCACTGCCTGTTTGAGTTGATCCTGGGTCATGCGGGCTCCGGAAGCGGGCAAGGTAAGAATGCAAAGGCAGGCATTATAGCTCCATGCCGGGGCAAAACCTCTTGATTCGTGTGGTCGTGCGGCCAAAAGCCGGGTTAGACTCCTTGATCCTGCCCAACCCGCTCAGTGATGCTTTCCGATGCTTGAACAGTACGTCAAAAAGATCCTCACCTCGCGCGTTTATGACGTTGCCGTAGAAACCCCATTGCAGACTGCCCGCCAGCTCTCCGAGCGGCTGGGCAACGAGATTTTGCTCAAGCGTGAAGACTTGCAGCCGGTGTTCTCGTTCAAGATTCGCGGCGCCTACAACAAGCTGACGCAATTGAGCGACGAGGAACGCGCTCGCGGCGTGGTCACCGCTTCCGCGGGCAATCATGCGCAAGGCCTGGCCCTGGCGGCCAAGGTCCTGGGCGTGAAAGCCACCATCGTCATGCCCAAGACCACTCCCGAGATCAAGGTTGAAGGCGTGCGTTCGCGCGGTGGCAAAGTGGTGCTGCACGGCGATTCGTTTCCGGAGGCCCTGGCCTACTCGTTGAAACTGGTCGACGAAAAAGGCTACGTCTACATTCACCCCTACGACGATCCCCACACCATTGCCGGGCAGGGCACGGTGGCCATGGAGATTTTGCGCCAGCACCCGGCGCCCCTGGATGCGATCTTCGTTCCGGTCGGCGGTGGTGGCCTGATCGCCGGTATCGCGGCGTACGTGAAGTACCTGCGCCCGGACATCAAGGTCATCGGTGTCGAGCCGGACGATTCCAATTGCCTGCAAGCCGCCATGGCAGCGGGTGAGCGTGTGGTGTTGCCCACCGTGGGCATCTTCGCCGACGGCGTTGCGGTGGCCCAGATCGGCCAGCACACCTTTGATATCTGCAAAGACTACGTCGACGAAGTCATCACCGTCAGCACCGACGAAATCTGTGCGGCAATCAAGGACATCTACGACGATACCCGTTCGATCACCGAACCTGCCGGCGCCTTGGGCGTGGCCGGGATCAAGAAGTATGTCGAGTCCCGCGGTGTCACCGGTCAGACCTTCGTGGCCATCGACTCCGGGGCCAACGTCAATTTCGACCGCCTGCGCCATGTCGCCGAGCGCGCCGAACTGGGCGAAGGCCGTGAAGCCATCATCGCCGTGACCATCCCTGAACAGCCGGGGAGCTTCAAGGCGTTCTGCGAAGCCATCGGCAAGCGCCAGATCACCGAATTCAACTACCGCTACAACACGGGCAGCGAAGCGCACATCTTTGTCGGTGTACAGACTCATCCGGAAACAGACCCCCGTCGCGCGCTGATCGCCAGCCTGGGCGAGCAGGGCTTTCCGGTCGTCGACCTGACCGACAACGAACTGGCCAAGTTGCACATCCGCCACATGGTCGGCGGTCGCGCGGCGCATGTGGTCGATGAAGTGATCCTGCGATTCGAGTTCCCGGAGCGTCCGGGGGCGCTGTTCAACTTCCTTAATAAGCTTGGCGGACGCTGGAACATCTCGATGTTCCACTATCGTAACCACGGTGCGGCCGATGGTCGTGTGGTCGCGGGCCTGCAAGTACCCCACGAGGAGCGGCACCTGGTACCGGCAGCGCTGGAAGAAATCGGCTACCCGTACTGGGACGAAACCGACAACCCGGCCTATCAGTTGTTTCTTGGCTGAGCGGCTACGCTGATGGGCAGGCCCTGAGGAAATCGAACAATGGAAACGTTAACCGCCCTGAAAGCGGCGCACACGGTGGCGACGGTGGTGTTGCTGCTGGGTGCATTGGTTCTGGGTATCTGGGTCTGGCGGACCCGGCGTAACGGTGATGCGACGGCGGCAAGCCGCACCTTGCAGGGGCCGCGTGTGTTCATCTGGCTGTTGATGGGGCTGGCGCTGCTGAGCATGCCATTCACCGGGTGGTGGATGGTGCATCTGGTGGGTTGGCCTCTGGGGCAAACCTGGTTGCTGGCCTCGAGCGTGCTCTACACCGTCGCGGCGCTGGCGTGGTTCTGGTTGCTGGTGCGACTGAACAAGGTGCGCAAGACGCCGGGTGGGGTGGGCAAATTTACCTTTGCCTTGGCGTTGTTCAGTTTTGTCTGCTTTGTGGCGATTGCCGGGTTGATGGGCGCCAAACCGGTTTGATCCTTTAAACCGAGTCGTATTCTTCGCGGGCAAGCCTCGCTCCTACACGTTATGCGTCGTCCACAAATTCGACGACCAACACGACCGGGTAGGAGCGAGGCTTGCCCGCGAGGGCAATTTCAATCGCGCAACGAAATCACCGGCCAGCCACGCTTCTCGGCCTCGGCCCGCAGATTTGGATCTGGATCGACCGCCACCGGATTCACCACCTGCTCCAGCAACGGCAAATCATTCATCGAGTCACTGTAGAAGTAGCTGTCCTCCAGGTTGTGCCCGGTCTCCTCCAGCCAACGATTCAGTCTTGTCACCTTGCCTTCACGGAAGCACGGTACGTCGATGCTGCGTCCGGTATAACGGCCATCGAGCATTTCGCATTCAGTGGCAATCAGGGTTTCGACACCCAGGCGCTCGGCAATGGGCCCGGTGACGAAGCGGTTGGTGGCGGTAATGATCACCAGTTTGTCGCCAGCATCGCGGTGTTTGGCCAGCAGTTCGATAGCCTTGGGCAGCATGATCGGTTCGATGCAGTCGCGCATGTAGTCGTTGTGCCACTGATCCAGCGTGACCATTTCAGTGCGGCCGAGCACTTCCAGGCAGAAATTCAGGTAGGCGGCATTATCCAGCTTGCCCGCCAGGTAATCCTGGTAGAACTCGTCGTTGCGTGCCTTATAGGCAACGGCGTCGAGGAAGCCGCGCTCACAAAGGTAGTCACCCCAGGCATGGTCACTGTCGCCGCCCAGAAGCGTGTTGTCCAAGTCGAATAAAGCCAGCCGCATTGCAGTTACTCGCTGAAAAGTCTGTAGAAAGGCGTCCACAATACGGACTTTTCACAAGAGTGCACATAAGGTAGGCCGGCGCGTTGCTGCCTTCACAACCTTTGTGGAACAATGCGACGACATGCGTTTGCGAGGTTGTTGCCGTGATCGACCCCGATGGTTTCCGTCCTAATGTCGGGATCATTCTCACGAATGATGCCGGCCAGGTGCTATGGGCTCGCCGTATCAATCAAGATGCCTGGCAGTTTCCTCAAGGCGGGATCAACCCCCAGGAGACGCCGGAAGACGCCTTGTACCGCGAGCTGAACGAAGAAGTGGGCCTGGAGCGCGAAGATGTTGAAATACTCGCCTGCACTCGGGGCTGGTTGCGCTATCGTTTGCCGCAACGTCTGGTCAGGACGCACAGCCAGCCGCTGTGTATCGGCCAGAAGCAGAAATGGTTTCTCCTGCGCCTGGTCTCCAATGAGCAACGGGTGCGGATGGATTTGACCGGTAAACCGGAATTCGATGGCTGGCGCTGGGTCAGTTATTGGTATCCGTTGGGCCAGGTGGTGACATTCAAGCGCGAGGTGTATCGACGCGCCCTCAAAGAGCTTGCCCCGCGCCTTCTAGCGCGCGACTGACGACGGAGTTCGACCCCGAGCCATGCTCAATACGCTGCGCAAGATCGTCCAGGAAGTTAACTCCGCCAAGGATCTCAAGGCGGCGAAGGGGATAATAGAGTTGCGCGTCAAAGAGGCCATGGGCAGCCAGGTCTGCTCGGTCTACCTGCTTGATCCCGAGACCAACCGTTTCGTGCTGATGGCCACCGAGGGCTTGAACAAGCGCTCGATCGGCAAGGTCAGCATGGCGCCCAATGAAGGTCTGGTTGGCCTGGTCGGCACGCGTGAAGAACCCCTGAACCTCGAAAACGCCGCGGATCACCCGCGCTACCGCTACTTCGCCGAAACCGGTGAAGAGCGCTACGCCTCGTTCCTCGGGGCACCGATCATTCACCACCGCCGCGTCGTCGGCGTGTTGGTCATCCAGCAAAAAGAACGCCGTCAGTTCGATGAGGGTGAAGAAGCCTTCCTCGTGACCATGAGCGCGCAACTCGCCGGGGTTATCGCCCACGCCGAGGCCACCGGTTCGATCCGTGGCCTGGGTCGCCAGGGCAAGGGTATCCAGGAAGCCAAGTTCATCGGCGTGCCGGGCTCGCCGGGTGCGGCGGTCGGTACTGCGGTGGTCATGCTGCCGCCGGCCGACCTGGACGTGGTGCCCGACAAGACCATCGTCGACATCGAAGCGGAGCTGGGGCTGTTCAAGACCGCCATCGAAGGCGTGCGCGCCGACATGCGCGCGTTGTCCGCCAAGCTCGCCACGCAGTTGCGCCCGGAAGAGCGCGCCTTGTTCGACGTCTACCTGATGATGCTCGACGACGCGGCGCTGGGCAGCGAAGTGACCACCGTGATCAAGACCGGGCAGTGGGCCCAGGGCGCGCTGCGCCAGGTAGTCACCGATCACGTCAACCGTTTCGAATTGATGGACGACGCTTACCTGCGTGAGCGGGCGTCGGACGTCAAGGACCTGGGTCGTCGCCTGCTCGCCTACTTGCAGGAAGAGCGCCAGCAGACCCTGGTCTACCCCGACAACACCATCCTGGTCAGCGAAGAACTGACGCCGGCCATGCTCGGCGAGGTTCCGGAAAACAAGCTGGTGGGCCTGGTTTCGGTACTCGGTTCCGGCAACTCCCACGTCGCGATCCTTGCCCGGGCCATGGGCATTCCGACGGTGATGGGCCTCGTCGACCTGCCGTATTCCAAGGTCGACGGCATTGGCATGATCGTCGACGGTCACCGCGGCGAGGTCTACACCAACCCCAGCGACGTGCTGCGCAAGCAGTTCGCCGAAGTGGTCGAGGAAGAGAAACAACTGGCCCTCGGGTTGGATGCGCTGCGCGATCTGCCCTGTATCACGGTCGATGGTCATCGCATGCCGCTTTGGGTCAATACCGGCCTGCTGGCGGACGTGGCGCGCGCGCAGAAACGCGGGGCTGAAGGTGTCGGCCTGTACCGCACCGAAGTACCGTTCATGATCAACCAGCGCTTCCCGAGTGAAAAGGAACAGCTGGCGATCTACCGCGAACAACTCGCCGCGTTCCACCCGCAACCGGTGACCATGCGGACCCTGGACATCGGTGGCGACAAGTCGCTGTCGTACTTCCCGATCAAGGAAGACAACCCGTTCCTCGGCTGGCGCGGCATTCGCGTCACCCTCGACCACCCGGAAATCTTCCTGGTGCAGACCCGCGCCATGCTCAAGGCCAGTGAAGGCCTGAACAACCTGCGGATTCTGCTGCCGATGATCTCCGGCACCCACGAACTGGAAGAAGCCCTGCACCTGATCCACCGGGCCTGGGGTGAAGTGCGCGACGAAGGCTGCGACGTACCAATGCCACCGATTGGCGTGATGATCGAGATTCCGGCGGCGGTGTACCAGACCAAGGAGCTGGCGCGGCAGGTGGACTTCCTGTCGGTCGGTTCCAACGACCTGACCCAGTATCTGTTGGCCGTGGACCGTAACAACCCGCGAGTGGCCGACCTTTACGACTACCTGCATCCGGCGGTGCTGCAAGCCCTGCAAACCGTGGTGCGTGACGCCCATGCCGAAGGCAAGCCGGTGAGTATCTGCGGCGAAATGGCCGGTGATCCGGCGGCGGCGGTGCTGTTGATGGCGATGGGTTTCGACAGCCTTTCGATGAACGCCACCAACCTGCCGAAGGTGAAGTGGATGCTGCGCCAGATCAACCTGAGCAAGGCCAGGGAACTGCTGGCTGAGCTGATGACCATCGACAACCCGCAGGTTATCCACAGCTCGCTGCAATTGGCGCTGAAGAACCTTGGGTTGGCGCGGATGATCAATCCGGCGGCGATCAAGGCCCTCTGAAACGCTGGTGCCCCCATCGCTGGCAAGCCAGCTCCCACAGGTTTTGCTGTGTGACAAAGAAAGCATTCACACTGCAGATCCCTGTGGGAGCGGGCTTGCCCGCGATGGCGCCAGTTCAGGCACCGGCTAAATCAAGATCTCCACTTCCCCAAGATGCCCGCCATACGGCCCGAAACTCCTTTCGACCAAATGCCGCGCACCATCGGCCTGCACAATCAACGCCGTACTCGCCCGCGTTCCATAACTCTGACTGGCAATAAACACACTCGACAGCAACGTCTCGGTAGCCAACCCCACTCCGGTGTCCGGCAGGTCCGCAAAGGGTGCTTGCTGCGAATCACTGAGCAAGGCCAGCAAAGACTGAGGTTGTGGATCGTCCAGCACCTCGGTCAACGCCGCCTTGGCCTTGAGCAGTTTCGGCCACGGCGTATCCAGCCCGGCGTTCGACAGGCCGTAGACCCCGGGTGGCAGCATCACCGCTTCCGATTCCCGGGCATTGAAATGCCACAACTCGTTGGCGTTGCCGATCAACAGGTTAAATCCGCCATATTCCGGCGAACGTGCGACAACGTCGTCTAAATAATCATCTATTGGCACTTCGCCAGTGAGAAACCGTGCCACCAGTTCACCGCGAGACCGGCGTCCTGGCGGTCGATGTGGATCGCGGATGTTGGTCAGCGCGGCAAAGCGCCCGTTGGCGCCGACACCGAGCCAGGTGCCACCGGCTTCCAGATCTCGTCCGGCATGCACCTGCGGTGCTTCGGGCCATTGCCCCAGCGGCAGGCTGGGGCGGGCATAGAATTCGTCGCGGTTGGCCGCTACGATCAGCGGTTGGGCGTGGCCCGGTCGCCAAGCGAAAACAATCAGGCACATAAGGTGATCCTTGTGTGTTTTTTGCCCACTCTACGCAGACATCGTGCGGGTATCCATCGCCATCCAGTGGAGCCCAAGGCCATGCATCCGTTACCATGCCGCTCCGGTTTTGGGGTTGGGTGGGGAAACAGCATGGAATTTCTGCTCTATCTGGCGCTCGGCGCTTGTGCCGGGGTGCTGGCGGGGCTGTTTGGCGTGGGGGGCGGGATCATCATCGTCCCGGTGCTGGTGTTCAGTTTCACCCTGCAAGGTTTCGATGCATCGATCCTGACCCACCTCGCCGTCGGTACATCCCTGGCGACGATCATCTTCACCTCGGTCAATGCGGTACGCGAGCATCACCGTCGCGGTGCGGTGCGCTGGCCCATTTTCCTGTGGATGACCGTCGGCATTTTGATCGGGGCCGGTTTCGGGGCGCTGACCGCCGAGGCGATTTCCGGGCCGAACCTGCAGAAAATCATCGGTGTGTTCGCCCTGGTGATCGCCGCGCAGCTGGCGCTGGACGTCAAGCCCAAGGCCAGTCGAACCGTGCCGGGCAAAGTCGGCCTGACCGTGGCCGGCAGCGTCATTGGCTGGGCCTCGGCGATTTTCGGCATTGGCGGCGGTTCGTTGACCGTGCCGTTTTTGACCTGGCGCAGCGTGCCGATGCAACAAGCGGTGGCAACTTCGTCGGCCTGCGGCCTACCGATCGCCCTGGCAAGTGCATTAAGTTTCATGATTCTGGGCTGGCACGATCCGCTGCTCCCGGCCCATAGTCTGGGTTTTGTTTATTTGCCGGCGCTGCTGGGCATTGCCCTGACCAGCATGGTCTTCGCCCGCTTCGGCGCGCGACTGGCGCACAATCTGTCGCCAAGGTTGCTGAAAAGACTGTTTGCGGCTTTGCTGTTCTGCGTTGGTCTGAACTTTCTAGTCTGAAGCATCTGCTCTGACGCTCGGCACAATCCTGGCTTAATCCTGGGGTGACAGCGTCGCCCGGGAATTGATTTGAACTCATGAGGAGTCGCAATGCTGCCTTACCCGCAGATCGACCCGGTGGCCCTGGCCATCGGTCCGCTGAAAATCCACTGGTACGGGTTGATGTACCTGATCGGCATCGGCGGCGCGTGGCTGCTGGCGTCGCGCCGATTGAACCGCTTCGACCCGACCTGGACCAAGGAGAAGCTCTCCGACATGGTGTTCTGGATGTCGATGGGGGTAATTGTCGGTGGTCGCCTGGGCTACGTGCTGTTCTACGACCTGAGTGCTTATCTCGCCAACCCGCTGTTGATCTTTGAAGTGTGGAAGGGCGGCATGTCGTTCCACGGAGGCTTCATCGGCGTCATGTTGGCTGCGTTGTGGTTCGGTAAAAAGAACAACAAGTCGTTTTTCCAGCTGATGGACTTCGTCGCGCCAATGGTGCCGATCGGCCTGGGCGCCGGGCGTATCGGCAACTTCATCAACGCCGAGTTGTGGGGCAAGGCCACCGATGTGTCGTGGGCGATGGTCTTCCCGACCGATCCGGCGCAACTGGCGCGTCACCCGTCGCAGCTGTATCAGTTCGCGCTCGAAGGCGTGGCGCTGTTCCTGATCCTGTGGCTGTTCTCGCGCAAACCGCGGCCGACCATGGCGGTATCGGGGATGTTTGCGCTGTTCTATGGCATCTTCCGTTTCATCGTCGAATTCGTTCGCGTACCGGATGCGCAGCTGGGCTATCTGGCCTGGAACTGGCTGACCATGGGCCAGGTGCTCTGCGTGCCGATGATCGTCGGCGGGCTGTTCCTGATCTGGCTGGCGTATCACCGCGCTCCGGCGACTCCAGCGGCAGCCGTATAAAATTCGAATCCCGCGGCGACGGCCACGGGTTCAAGGACACAGGTAACTCATGAAGCAATATCTCGAACTGGTCGCCCACGTCATCAAGAACGGCACCAAACAGGCCAACCGCACTGGCGTGAACACCATCAGCTTCCCGGGCGCGATGTTGCGCTACGACCTGAAGGAAGGTTTCCCGGCGATCACCACGCGCAAGATGGCCTTCAAATCGGCCATCGGCGAGATGTGCGGGTTTCTGCGCGGCGTGAACAATGCCGCCGAATTCCGCGCGTTGGGCTGCAAGGTCTGGGACCAGAACGCCAATGAAAACGCCCAGTGGCTGGCCAACCCGTTCCGCCAGGGTGAAGACGACCTCGGTGAGATCTACGGCGTGCAATGGCGCAAATGGCCGGCGTACAAACAGATCCCAGTCAGCAACCCGGCCGCTTTCGAGCAGACCCTGAAGCAGGGTTATCGCCAGATTGCCGAAGGTGAAGAAAACGGCCAGGCCTACGTGGTGTTGTACAAAGCCATCGATCAGGTTCGCCAGTGCGTCGACACTATCATCAAGGACCCGGGCAGCCGCCGCATCCTGTTTCATGGCTGGAACGTCGCGCAGCTCGATGAAATGGCCCTGCCGCCGTGCCATCTGCTGTACCAGTTCCACCCGAATGTCGAGACCAGAGAGATTTCCCTGACCCTCTACATCCGTTCCAATGACCTGGGCCTGGGCACACCGTTCAACCTCACCGAAGGCGCCGCGCTGCTGAGCCTGATCGGGCGCCTGACCGGCTACACGCCGCGCTGGTTCACCTATTTCATCGGCGACGCCCACGTCTACGAAAATCACCTGGACATGCTCAACGAGCAGCTCAAGCGCGAGCCGTTCCCGATGCCCAAGCTGGTGATTTCCGACCGCGTACCGGAGTTTGCCAAGACCGGTGTTTACCAGCCGGAGTGGCTGGAGCTGGTCGAGCCAAGCGATTTCTCGCTGGAAGGCTACGAGCACCATGCGCCGATGACCGCGCCGATGGCGGTCTAGTCACGCAGGTCGTTCCCATGCAGAGCATGGGAACGATCATTTTCCGCTAATGGCCGTGGCTGCGGCCCACATGGGAATGCTCAACCTCCGTCGCCACAACCCCGCCGCTCGCTTCCAACCGCTGCAAAATCCCGCATTGATCAATATCCGGCCCTTCACCACAACGTTGGCGCAGGTCGAGCAGTTGTGCCTGCAGGGCCAGCAATCCATCGATCCGCGCCTTGACGTGATGGATGTGCTCGTCGATCAGCGCGTTGACGCTTTCGCACTGGTCCTGCGGGCTGTCGCGAAAGGCCAGCAGGCTGCGGATTTCCTCGAGGGTCATGTCCAGGGTGCGGCAGTTGCGGATGAAGGTCAGGCGTTCTGCGTGGGCTTGGGTATAGACACGGTAGTTGCCGTCGCTGCGGGCCGGCTCCGGCAGCAGGTGCTCGCGCTCGTAGTAGCGAATGGTTTCCACGGCGCAATCGGTGAGTTTGGCCAGCTCTCCAATCTTCATGACGGCAATCTCCAAATGGGTGCTTGACCCTATAGTGGCTACAGGGTCTTTACTTGGCAACAGGCACCTTCAAGGACGCGAACCGATGAGCGATTCCCTTCACACCCACAAACCCGAGGCTGACCACGATCACAGCCACAAACTGCAGCCTGTGCACAAACATGTCCATGGTGGCCACGGGGATTCCTGCTGTTCGGCCAAAGGGGCGGCACCCTCGCTGATCAAGTTGAGCGAAACGCCAACCGCCGGCGCGCGGCTGAGCAGTTTCCGCATCGAGGCTATGGATTGCCCGACCGAGCAAACGCTGATCCAGAACAAGCTCGGCAAACTGGCGGGTGTGCAGCAGCTGGAATTCAACCTGATCAACCGTGTGCTCGGCGTGACCCACGACCTGCCAGGCACTGCGCCGATCATCGACGCCATCAAGTCCCTCGGCATGCAAGCCGAGCCGCTGGAGCAGGGCGTCGAAGCGCCCGCCCCGGCGCCTGCGAAAAAGCCCTGGTGGCCATTGGCGCTGTCGGGTCTGGGGGCTCTGCTGGCCGAGGTGATTCACTTCACCAGCGCTGCGCCGAACTGGGTGGTGGCGGTCATCGCACTGGTCTCGATCCTCAGCGGCGGCCTCACAACGTACAAGAAGGGCTGGATCGCCCTGAAGAACCTCAACCTGAATATCAATGCGCTGATGAGCATTGCGGTGACCGGTGCGATCCTGATCGGACAGTGGCCGGAAGCTGCGATGGTAATGTTCCTGTTTACCGTGGCAGAGCTGATCGAAGCCAGGTCGCTGGACCGGGCGCGCAACGCTATCAGCGGCCTGATGCAGATGACGCCAGAGCAGGCCACGGTGTTGCAGGCCGATGGCAGCTGGGTTGCGCAAAGCGTCAAATCCATTGAACTCGGCGCGCGGGTGCGGGTACGCCCCGGCGAGCGAATTGGCTTGGACGGTGAAGTGCTGTCGGGCAGTTCGACCATCGATCAGGCACCGATCACGGGTGAAAGCCTGCCAGTGGAAAAAACCGTTGGCGACAAGGTGTTCGCCGGCACTATCAACCAGGCCGGCTCCCTGGAATATGCCGTGACCGCCGAAGCGAACCATTCGACGCTGGCGCGGATCATTCACGCCGTCGAACAGGCTCAAGGCGCACGGGCACCGACCCAGCGCTTCGTCGACAGCTTCTCGAAAATCTACACCCCGGCGGTGTTTGTCCTGGCCCTGGCGGTGGCGGTGATTCCACCGCTGTTCATGAACGCGCTTTGGTTTGACTGGATCTACCGCGCGCTGGTCCTGCTGGTTGTCGCCTGTCCTTGTGCCTTGGTGATTTCCACGCCGGTAACCATCGTCAGCGGCCTCGCGGCGGCGGCGCGCAAAGGCATTCTGGTGAAGGGCGGTGTTTATCTGGAGGGTGGATACAAGCTCGACTATCTGGCGCTGGACAAGACCGGCACGATTACCCACGGCAAGCCGGTGCAAACCGATTACCTGTCACTCGACCCTTCTGCCGACGCCACGGCTCCGGCGATTGCAGCGGCGCTGGCTGGTCGTTCGGATCACCCGGTGTCACAGGCCATCGCCAACGCGGCTGTGGATAAACAGCCTGTACCTTGGGCTGTGGATAACTTCGAAGCCCTGGGCGGACGCGGCGTGCGCGGCGAGATCAATGGTCAGCTCTACCACTTGGGCAACCATCGATTGGTGGAAGATTTGGGTTTGTGTTCACCTGCGCTGGAAGAGAAGCTGTTTGCACTGGAGAAACAGGGCAAGTCTGTCGTGCTATTGCTCGACAAGTCCGGTCCGCTGGCACTTTTCGCCGTCGCCGATACGGTGAAGGAATCCAGCCGCGAAGCCATCCAGCAACTGCACGAACTGGGCATCAAAACCCTGATGCTCACCGGCGACAACGTCCACACCGCCCAGGCGATCGCCGCACAAGTCGGCATCGATCAGGCTCAGGGCGATTTGTTGCCGAGCGACAAGCTGCAGGCCATCGAAGCACTTTATGCACAGGGTCATCAGGTCGGGATGGTCGGCGACGGGATCAACGATGCACCGGCACTGGCGCGTTCGCAGATTGGTTTCGCCATGGCCGCCGCTGGCACCGATACTGCCATTGAAACGGCAGATGTCGCCCTGATGGACGACGATCTGCGCAAAATTCCCGCATTCATTCGCCTATCTCGACAAACCTCAAGCATCCTCAAGCAGAACATTGCCCTGGCATTGGTCATCAAGGCGATCTTTCTTGGGGTAACCTTCGCCGGGCTCGCCACCATGTGGATGGCGGTGTTCGCTGACATGGGCGTAAGCCTGTTGGTGGTGTTAAATGGCTTGCGCCTGCTGCGCAAATAAACGATGAGGGACGGTTGTGCTGAGTGCCGAGCTGAAGGCGTTTTACATGGTTGCCCGCCTGGGCAGCATCACCCTGGCAGCGAAAAAGCTCGGCTTGAGCCAACCCACGGTGACCACCCAGATTCGCAATCTGGAAAGCCAGTACTCGGTTGAGTTGTTCTATCGTGGTGGCCGCCGCCTGAGCGTCAGCGATGAGGGGGCGCGGCTGTTGCCGATGGTCAAGGCACTGCTGCAGCAGGAAGCCGAAATCGAATTTTTCCTGCGCAACAGCGGGCAGGTCCAGGGCACGTTGCGCATCGCCGCCACGGCGCCGTATTACATTCTCGATCTGGTGAAGACGTTTCGCGAGCGTTTGCCGCAGGTGGAAGTGTCGGTGGAAATCGGCAACTCCCAGCAGGTGCTCGAAGCACTGGAGGAATACCGCGTGGATGTCGCGGCGTCCTCGCAGTTGCTGGAGGATGCGCGGCTGATTCGGCGGGTGCTTGGCAGCGATCCGCTGGTGCTGGCGGTGCATCGCAATCATCCGCTGGCCGTGCACGATCACGTGCCGCTCAGCGCGTTGGCCGGACATACCTTGTTGATGCGCGAGCCAGGCTCGACCACTCGACGGTTGACTGAAGAGTTGCTCGCCAGCGCCGGTGTGAGTTTCGGGCCGCTGCTGGAGATTGGCAGCCGCGAATCGATTCGTGAGGCGGTGCTGCGCAACATCGGCATCAGCATCATTGCCCGCCAGGAAGTGCCCCACGATCCGCAATTGCGCGTGCTGACCATCGAAAATGCGCCGCAGATTCCGGAGTACCTGTACTGCCTCAAAGAGCGAAAAAACGCACGATTGCCGGCGGCGTTTTTGGGGTTGGCGCAGGAAATGTCTCCTGCGTAATGATCGTTCCCACGCGGAGCGTGGGAACGATCGCCATCCAACCCAAATCCTCGAATACCACTATCGGCGGTTTTTGCCTTACTGCCACATGACGGACGCATTGCAACCCTAGGATGGCCCCATCTGCTAGATGAGGCCCGTCCATGAACAACTCGATCGCAACTGCCCTGACCAACCCCGGCGCACCGATGAAGGTGCGCGGCGTACAGAAGCGCTTTGGCGCGTTTACCGCGCTGGATAACGTTTCCCTCGACGTGGCGGCCGGTGAACTGGTGTGCCTGTTGGGTCCGTCGGGCTGCGGCAAGACCACCTTGCTGCGTTGCATCGCCGGGCTGGAGAAGCAGGACAGCGGCGAGCTGTTTCTGGGAGATCGCGACGTTTCCCACTTGGCGCCCCAAGCGCGGGACTACGGCATTCTGTTTCAGTCCTACGCACTGTTTCCCAATCTCACCGTCGAAGCGAATATTGCCTACGGCCTGGCCGGCAGTGGTCGCGACCAGGTGCGTCAGCGTGTCGGTCAGATGCTGGAGCTGGTGGGCCTGAGCGGCAGTGAGAAAAAGTACCCGGGCCAGCTGTCCGGTGGGCAGCAGCAGCGCGTGGCGCTGGCTCGCGCCTTGGCCCCGGCGCCTTCCTTGTTGCTGCTGGACGAACCGATGTCGGCACTCGATGCCCGCGTGCGCGAGCACCTGTGCACCGAACTGCGCCAGCTGCAACGCAGCCTGGGCATCACCACGCTGATGGTCACCCACAATCAGGACGAGGCCATGCTGATGGCCGACCGTATCGCCGTGATGAACAGCGGCCAGGTCGAGCAGTACGCCACGCCGCAGGACATCTACAACCGTCCGGCCACGCCGTTCGTGGCTGAGTTCGTCGGCCAGGGCAATTGGTTGCCCTTCAGCCGCAACAGCGACAGCCACGCCCAGGTCGGCGGAATGAACCTGCGCCTGGCCGACGGCAGTGCCAAAAACGCCTCGGGCCGTTTGTTCTGCCGCCCGGAAGCGATCAACGTCAATCCGCCGGTACATGAAGAAAACCTGTTCCCGGCCAAGGTTCGCGAAATCACCTTCCTCGGTAACCGCTGCCGGATGAGCTTCGAGCTCGACCAGTTACCTGGCCACGCATTGTTGGCCGAGCTGGCACCGGAAGCCATGCCGCGTCTTGGCGCGCAGCAGATCATGGTGGCCTTGCCGCCACAGAGCCTGCAGGTGTTTGCCTGATGAATGCGAACATCGCTGTGGCGCTGCCGCACAAGCCGGTGCGGCAGATGTCCCGCGCCGAACTCGGCGACCGGTTGTTCGTGGTCGCAGGTAAAGTCCTCTTGCTGGTGCTGCTTGGCGTCGCGGTACTGATGCCGCTGCTGGCCATCTTCTGGCGCGGCTTCAGTTCCGAAGCCGGGCAGGGCGGTGGTTGGGTTGCAGCCAGGGAACTGGTAACCAGTGCCAATTTCCACTGGTTGCTGGGTAACAGCCTCAAGGTTTCCCTTAGCGTCGCGGCCATTGTCGTACCGCTGGCCTACCTGTTTGCCTACGCCCTGCAACGCACATTGATTCCGGGCAAAGGCATCTGGCGTGGCATTTCTCTGCTGCCACTGATGGCGCCGTCGATGCTGCCCGGCATTGCCCTGGTTTATCTGTTCGGCAACCAGGGCATGTTGCGTGGGCTGCTCTCGGACAATATCTACGGCTTCTGGGGCATTGTGCTGGGTGAAGTCATCTACACCTTCCCACACGCCTTGATGATTTTGCTGTCAGCCCTGTCCCTGGCGGATGCGCGCTTGTTCGATGCCGCCTCCAGCATGGGCGCCAGTCCGGCAAAAGCCTTTCGCAGCATCACCTGGCCGGCGACCCGTCAGGCGGTGTTCGCTGCGTTCTGCCTGGTTTTCACCCTGACCATCACTGACTTCGGCGTACCTGTTGTGGTCGGTGGCGACTATCAAGTGCTGGCGCTGGAAGCCTACAAAGCGGTGGTCGGCCAGCAGCAGTTCGGTCGCGGCGCGTTGATCGGTATGGTGCTGTTGCTGCCGGCGCTGTTCAGCTTCGGGGTCGATGCCTGGTTGCGTCGGCGTCATGGCGACGCCATGAGCGGTCGGGCACAAGTCTTCAAACCGGCGCCCTCGAAACTGCGCGACGGATGCTGCCTGGCGATTGTGCTGCTGATCTGCGCCGCGTTGCTAATGGTGTTCGGCATGGCGGTGTTCTCGTCGCTGGTGAAGTTCTGGCCGTATAACCTGTCGCTGTCGCTCAACCACTACCAGTTCAACGACACCGCGGGTGGTGGCTGGCTGGCCTACGGCAACAGCGTGAAGATGGCGTTGTGCACGGCGCTGATCGGCAGCCTGTCGATCTTCACCGGTGCGTACCTGATGGAGAAAACCCGAGGCCAGCGCGGGTTGAACCTGGCCCTGCGCATGCTCAGCTTCGTACCGATGGCGGTGCCGGGCCTGGTGCTGGGCCTGGGTTACGTTTTCTTCTTCAACCTCACCGGCAACCCGCTGCATGTGCTCTACGGGACCATGACCCTGCTGGTGGTCTGCACCATTGCGCATTATCTGACCACCGCGCAGATGACCGCCACCACCGCGCTGCGCCAACTCGATGCCGAGTTCGAAGCGGCCGCGCTGTCACTCAAGGCGCCGCTGTACCGCCATTACCTGCGGGTCACCGTGCCGATTTGCCTGCCGGCACTGCTGGACATCGTGCGCTACCTGTTCGTCTCGGCCATGACCACCGTCTCGGCGGCGATCTTCCTCTACAGCCCCGACACCATCCTCGCGGCGGTCGCAGTGCTGAACATGGACGACGCTGGCAACGTCGGCGGTGCGGCGGCGATGTCGACCCTGATTCTGTTCACCTCGGCGGGCGTGTCCTTGCTGCTGGCCTGGGCCTCGCGCGGTTTGCTGCGCCGCTCGCAAGCCTGGCGGCAGACCGCGCCTGGTCACTGATTCACCCTCTCAACTCAACTACAGGAAAAGATCATGTTCAAGCCCCTGGCCCTGGCCGCTGCTGTCCTCACCGCTTTCAGCCTGAACGCCTTTGCGGCGAAAACCGAGTTGACGGTGTACACCGCCCTCGAAGCCGAACAACTCAAGACTTACAAGCAAGCGTTCGAAAAGGCCAACCCGGACGTCGAGATCAAATGGGTGCGTGACTCCACCGGGATCATTACCGCCAAGCTGCTCGCAGAAAAAGACCGTCCACAGGCAGACGCCGTATGGGGCCTGGCCGCTTCGAGCCTGGCGATCCTCGACCAGCAAGGCATGCTGCAAAGCTATGCGCCGAAAGACCTCGGCAAGATCGGCGGCAACTACCGCGATGCCGCCAACCCGCCAGCCTGGGTCGGCATGGATGTTTGGGCCGCGACCATTTGCTTCAACACCGTCGAAGCCGAAAAGCAGGGCCTGAGCAAGCCCGTGAGCTGGCAAGACCTGACCAAGCCCGAGTACAAAGGCAAGATCGTCATGCCCAACCCGGCGTCGTCCGGCACCGGTTTCCTCGACGTCAGCGCCTGGCTGCAAACCTTCGGCGAGAAACAGGGTTGGGCGTACATGGACGGGCTGCACCAGAACATCGGCCAGTACGTTCACTCCGGTTCCAAGCCCTGCAAACTGGCGGCGGCCGGTGAGTTCCCGATCGGCATTTCCTTTGAATACCCGGCTGTCCAGCTCAAGCGCCAGGGCGCGCCGCTGGACATCATCCTGCCGAAGGAAGGCCTGGGCTGGGAAATCGAAGCCACCGCCGTGATCAAGGGCACACCACATGAAGATGCCGCGAAGAAACTCGCGGACTTCTCGGCCAGCCCCGAGGCGATGGAGCTTTATAAAGAGAACTTCGCCGTACTCGCACAGCCTGGTATCGCCAAGCCGCAGACCGAGTTGCCAGCTGACTATGAACAGCGTTTGATCAAGAATGACTTTGCCTGGGCGTCGAAGAATCGCGATGATATTTTGAGCGAGTGGCGCAAGCGGTATGACGGTAAGTCGGAGAAAGTGGCGGCCAAATAAGGCCTTTGCAGTCTGAAAGGGCTCCTTCGCGGGCAAGTCGGTCTACAATTGAGCACTCATCTCACTTCATCGCGAGACTTCTGATGAGCCCCAACGAACAAGCAGTCGCCAAGGTTTTCGCGTTATACGAGCGCTTCGGCGATGCCGACTACATCGGCGAACCGGTATCGCAGATCGAGCACATGTCCCAGGCCGCACAGTGCGCGATGGTCGAGGGCTTCGATGACGAAGTGGTGCTTGCCGCTTTTTTCCATGACATCGGGCACATCTGCGCCGAGGGCGCCGAGAACATGGGCGGCTTTGGCGTGGTCAGCCATGAACGGTTGGGCGCCGATTACCTGCGCAGCGTCGGTTTCAGCGAGCGCATGGCACGGCTGGTGGAGTATCACGTTCAGGCCAAACGCTATCTGACCCTCAAGGAGCCTGGGTATTACGAGCGCTTGAGCGAAGCCAGTCGGCGGACGCTGGAGTATCAGGGCGGCGTGATGACCGAAGCTGAGGCTGAAGCCTTCGAACAGGACCCGTTGTGCGCGGTCAGTTTGCGCATGCGCCAGTGGGATGAGCTGGCCAAGGAGATGCATGTGCCGGTCATTGATCTCGGTATCTTGAAGGAAAAAGCAGTGCGTCTGCTGGCTGCATAAAAACTGCTGGACCGAGGTGCGGCCTTCGCGAGCAGGCTCGCTCCTACAGTTGCTGCGCCAGCTCTTCGATTTGCTCCTGGCGCTCTGCCTGATTCAACTTTGCATGCGCATTGAGCGACGACCACTGCGGATGCGCCCGTGCCTTGTTCAGCGCTTCCGGCAGTTTGCCCTCGCGCCAGGTCTTGTCCTGGGGCGTGGCAACCTGGATGCTGTCCATCGCCGCATGCCCACGGGCATCCAGCGCTTGCAGCAGTTGCCGTTGGCGCAGCGCCAACAGCCGCAGCACGTTGTCATCGACCGTCAGCTCACGCTGGCCCTTGATCTTGCCCAGCAACCGACCGCCGTAACTGCGCACGGTTTGCAGGGCGCCGCCGGCAATCGCACCGGCCAGTGCCGCTGCACCGAGTGTTATGCCGCCGACCAGCAAGTCGACTCCGGCGCCGGCTGCCGCACCGGCCGCGATCCCGCCGCCGACCCGCACGCCCAGTTGCTTGAGGATTTCCGGGTTGAACAAGTCATCGCCCCAGCGACCATCGAGCAGCGGTAAGTCGCTGGCCGCCGCGTCCTGTGGGCGGAAGGCATAGAGCTTGAGCAGGGCTTCGACGCAGCGTTGTTCGCGCTGGCGAACGGCTTTGCGCAGTTCGTCGATGGCTTGCTGTTCCTGTTCGGCCTCGCTGACCACGCTGCGTCGGCAGGCGGCGCAATCGATCAACAACTCGGCGATCAAGCGCGCCGCACTTTGCTGACGCGCCAGGCGTTGCGCCTGTTGATCGGCAATCAACCGCTCAAGCTGTGGACGGGCATGTTCCAGCAGCAGCGCGAGGCTTTCATAGAGCCGGCGTTCGCCATCCTCCGGCGGTGCGACGCTGTCAAAGCGCACCAACGCATGCAAACCCAGGCGCGCCAATGCTTCACGCCATGCCGGCTCACGGTGGTTGCTGCTGCTGACAAAATTCAGCACCGGCAGCAGCGGTTTACCACAACTGGCCAGCACTTCCAGCTCATCGCGATACTTGGCGAGGACCGGTTCCCGGGCGTCGATCACATAGAGCCCGGCGTCCGACGCCAGCAACTGGCGCAGGACCTTGGCTTCCTGTTCGAAGCGCTGCCGGGCTTCGCTGCCCTCAAGAAAACGCGCCAGTCGTGCCGGGCCGTCCAGTCGCTCGCCGGGACGCTCCAGGCGTTCGAGGTAATCGAGCAGGGCGATGGCGTCTTCCAGGCCGGGCGTGTCGTAGAGATCAAGCAAAGGTTCGCCGTTCACCGACAACCGCGCGCCTTCGACATGCCGCGTGGTGCTGGGGCGGTGGGACACTTCGCCGAAACCGACATCGCGAGTCAGGGTGCGCAGCAATGAGGTTTTGCCGACATTGGTGTGGCCGACAACCGCGAGTTTCAGAGGCTGCTTCCTGGTGTCAGTCATGGCCCGTCTCCAGCCAGTTCATCGGTGCGCAATCGGCGAACGGCAGCTCAAGCTGTTGCAGCGCCATGTGCCAATCGCCGAGGCGTTCGGCGTCCAGCGCTTTACCGGGTGGCGCTTGCAGCAACCAGATGCGGCTGGCGTTGGCGCTGCGGGCCAGTTCGGCAATCAGCGCCAGGCTGCCGCGATCCGGCGAGCGCCGTGGATCGCAAGCGATCGCCAGGCGCGCAGGAGGGAAGCGGCTCAGTTGTTCGAGGAGTTTGTGCCGCGATTCGCGGCTGTCGAGGATGCCGGCATTGCTCACGCTCTTGGGCAGTTGCGGCGGCCACGGTCGGTCGTCGTCCAGTTCGATGGCGACCAACAGTGCGCCATCGCTTTGCTGTTCATTGACGCCGCTTTGCACGCGGTGAAGTTGGGCCGGCGCGGCATCGCTGACCCCCAGGCGTTCACTGGTGGGCATCAGCCGTTCGCGCAGTTGCGCGTAACCGGGCAGTTTCAGGTCGAGCTGCAAGGTCTTCCGGCCGGCCTTCCAGCGCCACAAACAAAACACCGCCAGTACCAGGCGCGGCACCACGCCGTAAACCAGCAACACGCCTACCAGCCATGCCGCCCAGGTCTGGCGGGCGCTTTCGATGTTCAATGCGGCGTCGCCACTGGCACGGATCATCTCCTCGGTCGGCACGCTGAAGCCGAGCAGGGCTGGCAGTGCGCCGAGGGCTTGGGTCGCGGCGATAAAAGTGTTGGCGCTGAGGATCGTGGTTTCCCAGACGAAGCCGTAGCGCCGGGTCGCCATCAACGTCAGCAGAATCACCAGTGCACTGAGCATCGCCAGCAACCACAGGCTGTTGACCAGCACGCCTATCGCCCAGCGACTGAGTTTCTGGCGTTGGAGCAACAGCAGCAGGGCCGGCGCCAGTTGCGCGGCCTTGGCATCCCGGGCGAGTTTTTCGCTCAGCCACAACCACAAGCGCCCCAGGCTGGCGCCGTGTTCGCCGGCAAGCACCAGGCCCATGGCCCAGCTCAGCAGCAGGATCAGATTGAGCCCGAGCAGACTGCCCAGGGCCCAGAATACATTCACCGGGTGCAGGCCATCGCCCATGGCTGCAAAGGCCAGGCCCGCGCCACTGACCACGGCCAGCACCGCCAATACGATCAGCGCCAGTCGCGCGCCCTGCAGCCAGTGTTTGAGTGCCTCGCTCAAGCCATCGCGTTCGGCCAGCCACAGGGCGCGGCGTTGTATGCGTGCCGGCAGATCGCCGCCGGCGCTGCGGGCCAGCCGATTGGCTTCCAGATCTTCCAGGGGGCCGGCATGTTCTTCGCGCAGGCGGATGGTTTCTGTCAGCCAGAGATTATTCAGTTCAGTCACGCGGCATCCCGTCGCTTAATTGAACTGTGAGCATAACCGCTGCGGCGCTTATCGGGGAAAGCGCGGCTCTGGTATCCTCGCCAGCATGACTAAATCACTCCCCCTCAGCCTGATCGCAGCCCTCGGTGAAAACCGCGTGATCGGCATCGACAACAGCATGCCCTGGCACCTGCCGGGGGACTTCAAATACTTCAAGGCCACCACCCTGGGCAAGCCGATCATCATGGGGCGCAAGACCTGGGATTCCCTTGGTCGTCCATTACCGGGTCGCTTGAACATCGTGGTCAGCCGTCAGGCGGATCTGGTGCTCGAAGGCGCGGAGGTTTATCCGTCGCTGGAAACGGCCGTGGCGCGCGCCGAAGAATGGGCGAAAGAGCAGGGCGTCGATGAGCTGATGTTGATCGGCGGGGCGCAGTTGTATGCGCAGGGATTGGCCCAGGCTGACCGGTTGTATCTGACCCGTGTGGCGCTGAGCCCGGAAGGGGATGCGTGGTTTCCGGAGTTTGATTCGGGGCAGTGGAAGCTGGTGTCCAACATCGAAAACCCGGCTGTGGATGACAAGCCGGCATACAACTTCGAAGTTTGGGAAAAAGCCTAAGAGCATCGCTGGCAAGCCAGCTCCCACAATGACCAAGGTGAACTACAAATTGTGTGAACACCTGCAATCGCTGTGGGAGCTGGCTTGCCAGCGATAGCGGTTTACCTGGCGCCGCTTATGTGTGAGCCAACGCCGAGTGCTCATCCGCATCCAACAATTCTTTATCCGTCTGCTGCATCACCTGGCTGGTAATCGCCCCGGCCGTGATCGAACCACTGACGTTCAACGCCGTGCGCCCCATATCAATCAGCGGCTCGACCGAAATCAGCAACGCCACCAGTGACACCGGCAAGCCCATCGCCGGCAACACGATCAACGCGGCAAACGTCGCGCCCCCGCCAACGCCAGCCACACCCGCCGAACTCAAGGTCACAATCGCCACCAGCGTCGCGATCCACAGCGGGTCCAGCGGGTTGATGCCAACGGTTGGGGCCACCATCACCGCCAACATCGCCGGATACAGGCCGGCGCAGCCGTTCTGGCCGATGGTCGCGCCGAACGAGGCGGCGAAACTGGCGATGGACTGCGGAATGCCCAGGCGGCTTGTCTGCGCTTCGATGCTCAACGGGATCGTTGCTGCGCTCGAACGACTGGTGAAAGCAAACGTCAGCACCGGCCAGATCTTGCGAAAGAACCGCAGCGGGTTGATCCCGGTGGCCGACACCAACACGCCATGAACCACAAACATCAGGCCCAGGCCGAGGTAGGACACCACCACGAAACTGCCGAGCTTGATGATGTCCTGCAGGTTGGAGCCGGCGACCACTTTGGTCATCAACGCCAGTACGCCGTAGGGGGTCAGCTTCATCACCAGGCGCACCAGGCGCATCACCCACGCTTGCAGGGTGTCGATGGCGTTGATCACTTTCTGACCTTTTTCCACGTCATCCTTCAGCAGCTGCAGCGCCGCAACCCCGAGGAGCGCCGCAAAGATCACCACGCTGATGATCGACGTCGGTTTGGCCCGCGCCAGGTCGGCGATCGGGTTTTGCGGGATGAACGACAGCAGCAACTGCGGCACATTCAGGTCGGCGACCTTGCCTGCATAGTCGCTCTGGATGGTCTGCAGGCGCGCCATTTCCTGGGTGCCGGCCACCAGGCCCTCGGCGGTCAGGCCGAACAGGTTGGTCAGGCCAATGCCGATCAATGCCGCGATGGCGGTGGTGAACAGCAGCGTGCCAATGGTCAGGAAGCTGATCTTGCCCAGCGACGAGGCGTTGTGCAGACGGGCCACGGCGCTGAGGATCGAGGCGAATACCAAGGGGATCACGATCATTTGCAGCAACTGCACGTAACCGTTGCCCACCAGATCGAACCAGCCGATCGAGGCTTTGAGCACCGGGTTACCGGCACCGTAGACAGTGTGCAGCGCCACACCGAACGCCACGCCCAGCACCAGTGCGAGCAGGACTTTTTTCGCCAGGCTGAAAGTGGTGTGGCGGGTTTGTGCGAGACCAAAAAGTAACGCGAGGAACACCAGCAGATTGAGAATCAGCGGCAGATTCATGAGTACTCCGAAGTGACTTGTGCCAGCCACCTTCCGGGGCAGCTGCGAACCGGCAAGCCTAACAGCTTGATTTCCAATGAATTAATATCAAAAACGTCTGGTAACTGTCGTTTTTGGAATAAGCGGATGTCGCTCTCGGCGATGCAGCTGGCGCGATAGCTACGTTGGCGGTCGCTGACAGACGAGGACTGTCACACTTATTTGTTAGCGTCGATCTCTTTCACTCAGGGAGAAACGCAGATGAAGTTCGCACCGAAATTTCTGGTCGCCGCACTTTGCCTGGGCCTCGCCGGCCAGGTACTCGCCACGGATCTGAAACACTGGCCAGCCGATCAGGCCAAGGCGTTGGACGCGATGATTGCCGCCAACGCCAACAAAGGTAACTACGCGGTGTTCGACATGGACAACACCAGTTACCGCTACGACCTCGAAGAGTCGTTGCTGCCATTCATGGAAAACAAGGGCCTGATCACCCGCGACAAGCTCGACCCCTCCCTGAAACTGATGCCGTTCAAGGACACCGCCGAACACAAGGAAAGCCTGTTCAGTTACTACTATCGCCTCTGCGAGCTCGACGACATGGTTTGTTATCCATGGGTCGCCCAGGTGTTTTCCGGCTTCACGCTCCAGGAACTCAAGGGCTACGTCGATGAGATGATGGCCTCCGGCAAGCCGGTGCCAGCCACCTATTACGAAGGCGACGTGGTCAAGAAACTCGACGTCAACCCACCGAAAATCTTCACCGGCCAGCAAGAGCTCTACAACAAGCTGATGGAGAACGGCATCGAGGTCTATGTCATGACCGCCGCCTCGGAAGAACTGGTGCGCATGGTCGCGGCCGATCCGAAGTACGGCTACAACGTCAAACCGCAGAACGTGATCGGCGTGTCGATGTTGCTCAAGGACCCCAAGACCGGTGAACTGACCACCGCGCGCAAACAGATCACCGCCGGCAAATATGACGAGAAGGCCAACCTCGGACTCGAACTGACCCCGTATCTGTGGACCCCGGCGACCTGGATGGCCGGCAAGCAGGCGGCGATCCTGACCTACATCGACGAGTGGAAAAAACCGGTGCTCGTCGGCGGCGATACCCCGACCAGCGACGGTTACATGCTGTTCCACGGCGTCGACGTGGCCAAGGGCGGCATCCACCTGTGGGTCAACCGCAAGGACAAGTACATGACCCAGATCCAGGGCATGATGGCCAAGAACGCCGCAGCCCAGGCCAAGGAAGGGTTGCCGGTGACGGCGGACAAGAACTGGGTGGTCGTCACACCGCAAGAGATTCAGTAAGACCGCGGTGCTCCAATCGCGGGCAAGCCCGCTCCCACAAAGGTCTTGGGTCAAACACCAATTGTGTGACACCCGACGATCCCTGTGGGAGCGGGCTTGCCCGCGATGGGGACAGCCAAAACAATGAAAGCCACTGATTGATCCAACCCGCAGTAATAACGCGGTGCCGAGTTGATCGTTCCCACGCTCTGCGTGGGAATGCAGCCCGTGACGCTCCGCGTCACTGGACGCAGAGCGTCCCTTGAGGCATTACCACGCAGAGCGTGGGAACGATCAGCCGTAATTGGCTGATAATTGATCCCAAAAAAATACCCCGCACTTGGCGGGGCATATTTTGTTCAAACGCTTAAGCCTTACAGCCCATCAAGCATCGCCTTGTTACGCACAGCACCTTTGTCGGCACTGGTCGCCAGCAGCGCGTAGGCCTTCAGTGCAGTAGTCACTTTACGAGGACGCACTTCCACCGGTTTCCAGCCTTTCTTGTCCTGCTCGACCCGGCGTGCCGCCAGTTCTTCATCGCTGACCAACAGGTTGATCGAGCGGTTCGGAATGTCGATCAGCACTTTGTCGCCGTCCTGCACCAGGCCAATCGCGCCACCGGCAGCCGCTTCAGGCGAAGCGTGGCCGATGGACAGGCCCGAGGTGCCGCCGGAGAAACGGCCGTCGGTGAGCAGGGCGCAGGCTTTGCCCAGGCCTTTGGATTTCAGGTACGAAGTCGGGTAGAGCATTTCCTGCATGCCCGGGCCGCCTTTCGGGCCTTCGTAGCGAATGATGACGATGTCGCCTTCTTTCACTTCGTCGGCGAGGATGCCGCGCACGGCGCTGTCCTGGCTTTCGAAGATCTTCGCGTTGCCTTCGAACACGTGGATCGACTCATCGACGCCAGCGGTTTTCACCACGCAGCCGTCCAGGGCGATGTTGCCGTACAGCACGGCCAGGCCGCCTTCTTGCGAGTAGGCGTGCTCGACGCTGCGGATGCAGCCGTTTTCACGGTCGTCGTCCAGGGTTTCCCAACGGGTCGACTGGCTGAACGCGGTTTGCGTCGGGATGCCTGCAGGACCTGCCTTGAAGAAGTGATGCACCGCTTCGTCGTTGGTCTGGGTGATGTCCCACTTGGCAATGGCTTCTTCCATGCTGCGGCTGTGCACGGTCGGCAGCTGGGTGTGCAGCAGGCCGCCACGGGCCAGCGAGCCGAGGATGCTGAAGATCCCGCCGGCACGGTGCACGTCTTCCATGTGGTACTTCTGGATGTTCGGCGCGACCTTGCACAGTTGCGGCACGTGACGGGACAGACGGTCGATGTCGCGCAAGTCGAAATCGATCTCGGCTTCCTGGGCGGCAGCCAGCAAGTGCAGGATGGTGTTGGTGGAACCGCCCATGGCGATGTCCAGGGTCATGGCGTTTTCGAATGCCTGGAAGTTGGCGATGTTGCGCGGCAACACCGAGTCATCGTTCTCGCCGTAGTAACGCTTGCACAGCTCGACGATGGTGCGGCCGGCCTGCAGGAACAGCTGCTCGCGGTCGCTGTGGGTGGCCAGGGTCGAACCGTTGCCCGGCAATGCCAGGCCCAGGGCCTCGACCAGGCAGTTCATCGAGTTGGCGGTGAACATGCCGGAGCACGAACCGCAGGTCGGGCAGGCGCTACGCTCGTACTCGGCAACCTTCTCGTCAGAAGCGCTGGAGTCGGCGGCGATCACCATGGCGTCGACCAGGTCGAGACCGTGGCTGGCCAGTTTGGTCTTGCCGGCTTCCATCGGGCCGCCGGAGACGAAGATCACCGGGATGTTCAGGCGCAGGGAGGCCATCAACATGCCAGGGGTGATCTTGTCGCAGTTGGAGATGCAGACGATCGCGTCGGCGCAGTGGGCATTGACCATGTACTCGACGGAGTCGGCGATGATCTCGCGGCTCGGCAGCGAATAGAGCATGCCGTCATGGCCCATGGCGATGCCGTCATCGACGGCAATGGTGTTGAATTCTTTTGCCACGCCGCCAGCGCGTTCGATTTCGCGGGCAACCAGTTGGCCCAGGTCCTTGAGGTGGACGTGGCCCGGTACGAACTGGGTGAAGGAGTTGGCAATGGCGATGATCGGCTTTTTGAAGTCGTCATCTTTCATCCCCGTTGCGCGCCACAGTGCGCGGGCGCCGGCCATGTTGCGGCCATGGGTGGATGTTTTCGAGCGGTAATCAGGCATGAAGCACTCCGGGCGGCTAATCAGGTATCAAAAGGGAAGTGAGCTTCTATTGACGTCTGGAACACTCAGAAATGGCCGGGTGTCCGGAAGTTGCCGATAACTTTGCGGGATCGCCGCGCGCTTCAGCTTGAGCTCATAAACCCGCCGGGGATGACTGGCGATGAATGTTCGCGATTCTACACGGCTGGCGGCTGGAGGGAATGCCTGTACGCGTGGCGGCAGCATTCACAAGACGCACGGACAGCCCTCTGTAGGAGCGAGCCTGCTCGCGAAAAACCTGAGAGCGCCGCGGGGTGTCAGGTTTCGAGCGTTATCGTTGACGACCTTCGCGACGGTGCGACGATTCGACAGGCTCGCTCACACATAAGGCAGGATTGCGCTGCGTGATCAGCGTGTTCACTGCCAGGCTCACACCGCTCAGGATAAGGAAGCACAAGGCGAGGGCGCAGGTCAGTTCTGCGGACGCCAGATTGATAACAACGCTGATCACGCCGCCGCACATGAAGATCATCACTCCGCCGACCGAAGTGGACGTGCCAGCATCCTGCGGGTGGAGGGTCATCGCCTTGGAGTTGGCAATGGGGCGGGCAATCGTAGTGCCGGCGGTACAAATCAGCATCGGTATTAGCACGGCTGTTGCAGTGAGCCCGAACTGGCTGGCCAGCCAGAGCATGACCAACCCTGACAGTGCGATCAGCCCCAGGCCGACGATGATCTGCGTATTGGCCTGCAGGCACCGATGCAGTGCGCTGGCGACTATCCCGCCAACTATGTAGGCGGCACCGTACAGCAGCATTACCCAGGCGAATTCGTAGGGTGTAAGTGCCAGGCGCTCCATGAAAATGATCGGCGAGATGACGATGAATGAGAAATGGCAGGCGAAGGCCAGCGCGGAAATCAGCCAATAGCCCATGAAGCGTGGGTCGGAACACAGGCGCCAGTAGGCGCTGAAAAAACGACCGGGAGACGCACGATTGCGCGGGGTTTCCTTGAGCAAGACGCCAGCCTTTATCCAGACAATGACCGCCAACCCGATAAAGACATAGAAGCTGCCCTCCCAGCCAAGATGCATTTGCAGCCATGTTCCCAGCAGCGGTGATATGGAAATGAAGACGCCGCCTGCGGTGGTCATCCAGATTCTGAGGCGCTCCTGTTCCCTGCCGACGAACAGATCCTGGATCAGCGCCTGCGATAGCACGAAGGAACCGCAGCCAACTGCCTGGATAACGCGAAACACCAGGAACCAGCCGTAATCCGGAGTCATTACGCAGCCCGCTGCACCAACTACCGAGATGGCGATACCGATCAGTAGAAGCTGCCTGCGCCCCCATAAATCCGACAGCGGTCCGACCAGTACCACGGATATCCCCAGGCCGATGGCGAACAGGCTGACAGAAAGGGCAATGTCGGATGCTGAGGTCTGGAAGTAATCAGAGAGCGCGGGAAAGGACGGAAGCACCACGTCCAGAGGGAAAACGCCCAGTAGCGTCATGGTCATCAATAGCAGTATTAGCGACGATTTTTTCGCGGTATGCGGGGAAGGGTTCATCAACAACGCGCTCGATCCGTGAGGGACGGTCGAGAGTCGACTTGATGTGGGGGGAAGTCAATGAGGGCGGCGTAGGACCTTTCTGAATCTACTGTGGGAGCGAGCATGCTCGCTCCCACAAGGGATTTGGGTTAGCTGTTTGGCAACAACCGGCAGGTGATGCTCTTGATGTAGCGGGTTTCCGGGATGGCCGGGTGCACCGGATGATCCGGACCCTGGCCGCCACGTTCCAGCATCTGGATATTGCGGTCCAGATGACGGGCGCTGGTCAGCAGGATGTTCTGCAGGTCGTCTTCGGGCAGGTGCATCGAGCAGGATGCGCTGAACAGGATGCCGTCCTTGGTGAGCAGGCGCATGGCTTGTTCGTTCAGGCGACGGTAGGCGCCTTCGCCGTTCTTCATGTCTTTCTTGCGTTTGATGAACGCTGGCGGGTCGGCCACGATCACGTCGAAGCGCTCTTCGCTGGCCTTGAGCTCTTTCAGGGCTTCGAAGACGTCGCCTTCGATGCAGGTCATTTTCTCGGCAAAACCGTTCAGCGCGGCGTTGCGCTCGACGCCGTCGAGGGCGAAGGCCGATGCGTCGACGCAGAACACTTCACTGGCACCGAATGCAGCGGCTTGAACGCCCCAGCCGCCGATGTAGCTGTACAGGTCAAGCACGCGCTTGCCCTTGGCGTATGGCGCCAGGCGTGCGCGGTTCATGCGGTGGTCGTAGAACCAGCCGGTTTTCTGGCCCTGGATGACCGGTGCTTCGAATTTCACGCCGTTCTCTTCCAGCGCAACCCATTCCGGCACCAGGCCGAACACGGTTTCGACATAGCGGTTGAGACCTTCGGCATCACGGGCGGCGGAGTCGTTCTTGAACAGGATGCCGCTTGGCTTGAGCACCTGGGTCAGTGCCGCGATTACATCGTCTTTATGGGCTTCCATGGTCGCCGAGGCGATCTGTACCACCAGGATGTCGCCGAAACGGTCGACCACCAGGCCTGGCAGCAGGTCGGAATCGCCGTAGACCAAGCGATAGAACGGCTTGTCGAACAGACGATCGCGCAGCGACAGGGCCACGTTCAGGCGATGTACCAGCAGCGACTTGTCGAGCGGCAGCTTGATGTCGCGCGACAGCAGGCGCGCGCAAATCAGGTTGTTCGGGCTCATCGCAACGATGCCCAGCGGCTTGCCGCCGGCGGCTTCGAGGATCGCCTGGTCGCCGGCCTTGAAGCCGTGCAACGGGGTGGCAGCCACGTCGATTTCGTTGCTGTAGACCCACAGGTGACCGTTGCGCAGGCGACGGTCGGCGTTGGCTTTGAGGCGCAGGCTAGGCAGGGACATGACGTCGCTCCGGAAAAAAGAGCGGGAGTATACCGTGTTGCACAAGGCCGCGGCGCGGTGGATGGACATGCGGTTGAGTCAGGCCGGGATCGGATGAAACTTCAATCGGTGCACCGGCCAAGGTGTCGGATCCAATTCAGAAAAGTTAGAATCTGCGCCTGACCCAGAGTGTGTACTTATGTCCCAAGAGCTTACCGCCGAACAAATCCAGCAATCCTTGCAAGGCATCAGTGTGCCGGCCCAACCGCAGATCATGGTGGATCTGCAGATGGAACAGTACATGCCCGACCCGGATCTGGACGTGATCGCGAAGCTGATTTCCCAGGACCCTGGCCTCTCTGGCTCCCTGCTGAAAATCGTCAACTCGCCGTATTACGGCCTGAGCAACAAGATCGCCTCGATCCAGCGCGCCGTGAATCTGCTGGGCAGCCGTTCGATCATCAACCTGATCAATGCGCAGTCGATCAAGGGCGAGATGAACGATGACACCATCGTCACCTTGAACCGGTTCTGGGACACCGCCCAGGACGTGGCGATGACCTGCCTTACCCTGGCCAAGCGCATTGGCGCCCAGGCCGGGGATGAAGCCTATGCCCTGGGCTTGTTCCACGACTGCGGCGTGCCGCTGATGCTGCAGCGGTTCCCCAACTACATGAGCGTGCTGGAACAGTCCTATGCCAACGCCGGTCCCGATTGCCGGGTGGTGGACACCGAAAACCAGGCGTTCAACACCAACCACGCCGTGGTCGGGTACTACACGGCCAAGTCCTGGCGCCTGCCGGATCACGTGTCTGCCGCGATCGCCAATCATCACAATGCCCTGGCGATATTCAGCGACGAGTCGTCACGCAACAGCGCCCTGAAGAACCTGCTGGCGATCCTGAAAATGGCTGAGCACATTTGTGCGTCCTACCGCGTACTGGGCAACCAGGCCGAAGACCACGAGTGGAACAGCATCGGGCATTTGGTGCTCGATTACGTTGGCCTCTCGGATTACGATTTCGAAACCATGAAGCAAACGATTCGCGACCTCGGCACTCACCGCTGAACGGCGAACCTCTTCTCACCGAGCGCCTGATCCGAGAGCACCATGCCTGAATTGCCAGAAGTCGAAACCACCCGCCGTGGAATTGCGCCGCACCTGGAAGGCCAGCGCGTCAGCCGGGTGATCGTGCGCGATCGCCGCCTGCGCTGGCCGATCCCCGAAGACCTCGATGTGCGCTTGTCCGGTCAACGCATCGTGCTGGTGGAGCGGCGCGCCAAGTACCTGTTGATCAATGCCGAGGTCGGCACCTTGATCAGCCATTTGGGCATGTCGGGGAATTTGCGCCTGGTGCAAGCCGGTTTACCGGCGGCCAAGCATGAGCATGTGGATATCGAGCTGGAATCGGGCCTGGCCTTGCGCTACACCGATCCTCGGCGGTTCGGTGCGATGCTGTGGAGCCTCGATCCGCTCAATCATGAGCTGTTGATTCGCCTGGGGCCGGAGCCGTTGACCGACCTGTTCGATGGCGAGCGGCTGTTCCAGCAGTCACGCGGGCGCTCGATGGCAGTCAAGCCGTTCATCATGGACAACGCGGTGGTGGTCGGCGTCGGCAATATCTATGCGACCGAGGCCCTGTTCGCCGCCGGTATCGATCCGCGTCGCGAAGCCAAGAGCATCTCCCGGGCGCGGTACCTGAAGCTGGCGATCGAGATCAAGCGCATCCTGGCGGCCGCCATCGAGCGCGGCGGCACTACGCTGCGCGACTTTATCGGCGGGGACGGGCAGCCGGGTTATTTTCAGCAGGAACTGTTCGTGTACGGCCGCGGCGGTGAGCACTGCAAAGTCTGTGGCACGGGCCTGCGGGAAGTGAAGCTGGGGCAGCGCGCCAGCGTTTTTTGCCCGCGCTGCCAGAGCTGAAAGTTCACAAATCCCCTGTGGGAGCGAGCCTGCTCGCGATGGCGCCGGAGCAGGCAGCGCTGGATTTCAAGCCTTCCCGGTAATCTTGCGGTACTTCTCCATCAACTGCTCTTCGGTCTCTGGATGAGCTTCGTCCAGAGGAATGCAATCCACCGGGCAGACCTGCTGGCACTGCGGTTCGTCGTAGTGGCCGACGCACTGGGTGCACAGGTTCGGGTCGATCACGTAGATTTCTTCGCCCTGGGAAATGGCGGCGTTGGGGCACTCGGGTTCGCAGACGTCGCAGTTGATGCAATCGTCGGTGATGATCAGGGACATGCTAACTCCAGCCGGGGCGGCAGGCCCGGGCGCAATAAATCAATGCGCTAATTGTGCCGCATTGCAGCTGTAGGAGCCAGCTTGCAGGCGCAGGCGGTGCGTCAGGTGCACTGCGTGGTCTTGTTCGCTGGCAAGCCAGCTCCTACAGTCCGGGTCTACTTCTTGAATCGAAGTGTCAGGGCATCCGCCACTATCGGGTGCACGAACTTGGTGATATCGCCGCCCAAGGCTGCAATTTCACGAACCAGCGTCGAAGAAATGAACGAATAACGCTCGGACGGGGTAAGGAACAGGCTTTCCACATCCGGGGCCAGCTGGCGGTTCATGTTGGCCAGCTGGAATTCGTATTCGAAATCCGACACTGCGCGCAAGCCACGCAGGAACACATTGGCGTTCGTCTCTTTGGCAAAATGCGCCAACAGCGTCGAGAAGCCGACCACTTCAACGTTCGGCAGATGCTTGGTGACTTCGCGGGCCAGCTCCACACGCTGTTCCAGAGGAAACAACGGGTTTTTCTTCGGGCTGGCGGCAACGGCAATGATCACGTGATCGAACAGGCGCGAGGCGCGTTCGACCAGATCGCCATGGCCCTTGGTAATAGGGTCGAAGGTACCTGGGTACAACACTCGGTTCATCGCGTCGTCCTGGCGGGAGTGCGTTGGGGACTCGGATGGTATCGCAGCCAAACCGGTCGGCCAAGTCGCCTGTTGGGTAAGAAAGCACTATAGACGATGGGAATAATCACTTTTTTCATGGTTTTTTTAAACGTTCGGCCAGGGAAGTCGCCAGTTGCGCCGTCAGGCCGTAGACCGACAACTGCGGGTTTGCGCCAATGCTGGTGGGGAACAGCGAGCCGTCATGGATCGACAGATTGCCCAGTTGATGATGCCGGCCAAGGCTGTCGGTGACGGCATTTTTCGGGTCTTCGCCCATGCTGCAGCCGCCCATCACATGGGCGCTGCCCAAGCGTGTGCGGTACAACGCCAGGTTGAGCCCGTCGATCAGCGTGCGCGCTTCGCCCAGGGTTTTAACGTAGCGGGCATCGGCGTGCATGGGCATCACGGCCTTGGCACCCCCGGCGAACTGGATCTCGGCCATGCTGTGGAAGGCCCGGCGCAAACCGTCCCAGACGTAGGGTGAAACCTGGTAGTCGAGCACTGGCGTCCCATCACCGCGCAGTTGGACGCTGCCACCGGTACTGTCGGGGTGGAATCCGTCGCGCAGCAACGCCAGCATGGCGTGGGTGTGCGGCAGGTCGGCCATGTGTCGGGCGCTTTCCTGGCTGAAGCCGCCCAGCAAGGTGGCGGCCAGCGCCGGGTGTAGCGGCGGAACCTCCAGTTTGTATCCAATCTTGCCAGCGGTGCCATCCTGCCATTGGAAATAATCGGAGTAGATCGACTGTGGCGCGCCATAGAACGGGTTGATGACCTCGTCAAACAAGCCGGCGGACATGTTCACCAGATGCAGGAAGGTTCGTGTGCCCAGCCGCTTGTGCGGATCGGGCGCGTCGGAGCGCAACAGCAACGCCGGGCTGTTGATACCGCCGCCGGCCAACACGTAATGCCTGGCCTTGACCCTGATATTGCGTCCGGTGGGCTCGACGCAGCGCTCGTCCATCGCCACGCAGTGCAACCCGGTGACGGTGTCGCCGCTGATGATGAGTTTTTCGGCGCGGGCCAGATAAAGCAACTCGCCGCCGTTTTCCAGGGTGGCCGGAATGGTCGTGACCATCATCGACTGCTTGGCGTTGGTCGGGCAGCCCATGCCGCAGTAGCCGAGGTTCCAGCAGCCGCGCACATTGCGCGGGATGACATGCCAGCTGTAACCGAGCTTTTCGCAGCCCTTGCGGATCACATCGTTGTTGGCATTGGGCGGCACCAGCCACGGAGCGACGCCCAGGCGCTGCTCCATTTTCTCGAACCAGGGCGCCATTTCAGCAGGGGAGTGGCCCTTCACGTCGTGTTCCTTGGCCCAGTGTTCCAGGGTCGGTTCCGGTGTGCGGAAACTGGAGGTCCAGTTGATCAGCGTGGTACCGCCTACCGCCCGGCCCTGGAGGATGGTGATCGCGCCGTCCTTGCTCATGCGGCCGATGCCTTCCTGGTAGAGGCTGGCGTAGGCCTGGTCTTCGAGCAACTTGAAGTCGCTGCTGGTCTTGAGCGGGCCTTCCTCGATCAGCAGCACCTTGTAGCCGGCCGCACTGAGGATTTCGGCCGTGGTCCCGCCACCGGCACCGCTGCCGATAATCGCCACATCCGCTTCGAGGGTCAGGTCCTGGGTCAGTTGCGAGCCGTCATGGGTTTTCCAGCCGCGGGCCATGCCTTCGCGGAACGGATCGGGTACAGGCATCTTCGGGTTCTCTTTTTATTGTTGGATGATGGGGCGACGCGGGTGACGCCTTCGCGGGCAAGCCTCGCTCCTACAGGCGAAGGGAGCGACTCGGTCTCAAACCTTGGGCGGCCCCGGATACCCGCAATGCGCCCACGATTCCTTACGCCCGTACCAGGCCATCATCACCAGCTGCAGCAGTGAACTGTGACCCATGCGCAGCAGGCTCAACGAGCTGTTTTCCCAGCGATCGAGGAAGTGCCGGATATCCTCGGCGCTGGCGTTTTCCCAGCTGCCCCAGATCCCGGTCAGCGGCCCCCGGGTCACGGCCATGCCCAGCACGTCGAACAATTGCCGGGTGAGCTTGAGCATTTCCGGCGACAGGTGACCGAGGTTGTAGTCGAGGCTTTTCAAGGTGCCCTCGACAGCCTCGGGCATGCTGACGGCCGTTACTGCGCCGTCGAGCATCACCGGCACAAGGGCGCGCAGAAACTGCAGGTCGCCACTGCGCAGCGCCGTGAAGCCATTGGCAGGAACGCTCGATGAGCAGCCGCCGAGGCTGGCCCCCAACCCGGCGGTGGCAAGAAAGGCGCTGGCGCCGAGACTGAATTTGAGCAGGCCGCGCCGTGACAGCGCGGGTGTTTCGGACAGGCTTGGGTGCATTATTGTTATTACCCGGCGGTGGCTATCGTTAGCGGATAAACAGCTTCTGGATCAGTTTCTGAATGGCTTTGCCGTAGGGCGGGTAGATCAGCTTCGCCGCGTTGAACCGCTGCTTGATCAGCACACCTTTGGCCTTGCTGAAGGTCAGGAAGCCTTCGTGGCCGTGGTAATGGCCCATGCCTGAAGGGCCGATGCCGCCGAACGGCATGTCATCCTGCGCCACGTGCAGCAGGGTGTCGTTGAGGCACACGCCTCCGGAATGGGTCTCGTTGAGCACGCGGTTTTGCTCGCGCTTGTCGTAGCCGAAGTAGTACAGCGCCAGTGGGCGAGGGCGCTGGTTGATGTAGGCAAACGCCTGGTCCAGATGCTTGTACGGCACGATCGGCAACAACGGGCCGAAGATTTCATCCTGCATCACCGTCATCTCGTCGCTGACGTTGAGCAGCAGGCTATGTGCCATGCGGCGGCCTTGGCCTTGCTCGAACAATGGAATCAGTAGCGCACCCTTGCTGGTGGCGTCACTGACATAGCCCTTGAGTCGCGCCAGTTGCCGGTCATTGATGATCGCGGTGTAGTCCGGGTTGTCGGCGAGGGTCGGATAAAAACCGCGAACCGCCTGTCGATAGGCCTCCACGAATGCGCCCACGCGGTCTTCCGGCACCAGCACGTAATCCGGGGCCACGCAGGTCTGGCCGGCATTGAGGGTCTTGCCGAAAGCGATGCGTTCGGCGGCATCCTTGAGCGGTACGTCATGGGAAACAATGGCGGGGGACTTGCCGCCCAGTTCCAGCGTGACCGGCGTCAGGTTTTCCGCCGCTGCGCGCATCACGTGTTTGCCGATGCTGGTGGCGCCGGTGAACAGCAGGTGATCGAAGGGCAGGCGTGAAAACGCCACGCCGATATCGGCTTCGCCCAGCACCACGCAGACCAGGTCTCCTGGGAAGATTCGCGCGAACAATGCCTTGAGCAGCAAACCTGTTGCCGGGGTCGATTCGCTGAGTTTGAGCATCACCCGGTTGCCCGCCGATAGCGCGCCGACCAAAGGGCCAATGGCCAGGTACAGCGGATAGTTCCACGGCACGATGACCCCAACCACGCCCAGTGGCTGGTAGACCACCTTCGCCGAAGCCGGCTGAAACGCGACACCGACCTTGCGCCGCGACGCGCGCATCCAGCCCTTGAGGTGGCGGCTGGCGTGATGAATGCCGTGCAGGCTGGGCATCAGTTCGGCGAGCAGGGTTTCATCGGCGCTGCGGTTGCTGAAGTCCTGGCTGATCGCATCGATCAGGGCCTGGCGTTCGTTATCCAGCAAATCGCGCAGTGCCTTGAGCCATTGCTGGCGCTGGGCCGCGGGTGGCATTGGGTTGGCGGCATAGGCCGCGCGCTGTGCGTCGAACAGTGCCTTGAGCTCTTCCAGGGGCTGCTGGAGGTTTTGCAGGTAGGAAATGTCAGCAGTCATGGTCGGCTCCGGATTTATTGTAGTGAGAGCACTTTTAGAGTCTATACTCTAAAAAGTCAAATGCCATCCTCGGCACTGCTTTGTTTTCTCCGCTCGCGGATAGGCCGTAAGATGCCCCTCAACGCACTCTGAATTTAAGCTCTAGCCATGGCCCCCAGGATAAAAACCAGCGAGCGCATCGTGCAGAACAGCCTGGAGCTGTTCAACCAGCAGGGCGAGCGCAGCATCAGCACCAACCACATCGCCGCCCACATGGAGATTTCTCCGGGCAACCTGTACTACCACTTCCCGAACAAGCAGGCGATCATCGCCGTGCTGTTCAGCGAGTATGAGAGCCTGGTGGACAGCTTCCTGCGTCCGCCACAGGGGCGCGCCGCCACGGTGGAAGACAAGCGCTTCTACCTCAAGGAGCTGCTGTCAGCCATGTGGCGCTACCGGTTCCTGCACCGGGACCTGGAGCACCTGCTCGACAGTGACCCGGAGCTGGCCGCTCGCTACCGGCGTTTTTCCCAGCGCTGCGTGATTCAGGGCGCTGCCATCTACGAAGGTTTTGTCGCCGCGGGCATCCTGAAGATGGATCGGGTGCAGATCGAGTCCCTGACGCTCAATGCCTGGATCATCCTCACCTCCTGGGTGCGTTTTTTGTGCACCACGCGGGAAAACTCCAGCCACCTCAGCGAGCAAGCCATCAAGCGCGGCGTGTACCAGGTGCTGGTGCTGGAGGCGGGTTTCGTCACGGATCAGGCTCGTGACGCGGTCGACGCGCTGTTCGAAGAGTTTTACGTGCCGCTGGCCCAGGCATTGGAAGAAGTATGAAATAAAGAATTCAGCAGGATCGAAAACAGCCCACCACAGGAGCCCGTTATGCCCATTGCGCAACTGATCAGCCCGCAAGCACTGGACCTGAAAAAGGACCAGCCGGGGTTGGTGATTCTTGATTGTCGTTTTGCTCTTGAAGACCCGGATTACGGCCAGCGCAGCTACGCGCAAGGGCACATCGGTGGCTCGTCTTTTGCCGATCTCGAGCGCGACCTGAGTGGCAAAGTGGTCAAGGGCGTGACCGGGCGTCATCCATTGCCCGAGCCGGCGGACCTGATCGAACGCCTGCAAGCCTGGGGCATCAACGCCGACAGCGAAGTGGTTTTGTATGACGACGGTCCGGGTGCCTTTGCGGCGCGGGCCTGGTGGCTGATGGCCTGGCTGGGCAAGCGTGACGGCGTTTTTATCCTCGATGGCGGGCTCAAGGCCTGGCACGCGGCGGGCCTTCCCCTGAGCCTTGATCCACCGTCGACCCGTCGCGGCACATTTACTGGAGTACCGGACAACGGGCTGACTCTCAGCGCCGAGCAGTTGCAGGAGCGTCTGGCCCAACCCGCGCTGACCTTGCTCGATGCCCGCGCCTTGCCGCGCTTCAAGGGTGAGGTTGAACCGATCGACCCGATTGCCGGGCACATCCCCGGTGCGCAATGTGCGGCCTTCACCGACAACCTGGGCAGCGACGGGCGTTTCTTGCCAGCCGATCAGCTCAAACAGCGGTTTGCCTCGAAACTCGGCGGGCGTTCGCCGGTCGATCTGGTGGCGTATTGCGGTTCTGGCGTGACGGCGTGTCATAACCTGTTCGCCCTGTGCCTGGCGGGTTATCCGTTGGGGGCGTTGTATGCCGGGTCGTGGAGTGAGTGGATCAATGATCCGGCGCGGGGCGTTGTCACCGGCGAATAAAGATCAAAAGATCGCAGCCTGCGGCAACTCCTACCTGGGTAGGCCACTGTAGGAGCTGCCGCAGGCTGCGATCTTTTAGAGGCGCGCGCTGCGATACGCCCCAGGACCAACCCCGTACACCTGCTTGAACTGCCGGCTCAGGTGACTCTGGTCGGCAAACCCCAGTTGTGTCGCGACGTCCAGCGGCAAACAACCTCCCTGCAACAACGCCCGCGCCCGAGCGATGCGCTGTTGCATCAGCCAGGTATGCGGCGGCATGCCGGTTGCGCGGCGGAATACCCGGGCGAAGTGGAAAGGCGACAAGTTCACCGCCGCTGCCAGTTCTTCCAGTGAAGGAGGCGTCGCCAATTGCGCGTGCATCAGGTCCTTGGCCAATGTCACTGCTCGGTGCTCCTTGCCTGGTTTGCCGGCAACCGGCACCGCCGCGTGACGTTGCAGCAGTGACAGCATCAGTTCCCGCCAGGCGGCCTGTTGTTGCAGTGCGGTGGCCGGGCTTTCCAGCAAGCGATGCAACTGACAGAAGCCGTTCACCAGATCCTGGTCGCGATACAGTGTGGCGCCGAACGCCGGCAGGTGATGGGTCGGCAGTTCCAGCTCGGCCAACAGTGAAAGAATCTGCCCGCTGTCGGGATAGAAGGCCCGGTACAACCAGCCGTCCTCCGTGCCCTTGTGGCCGGTGTGCAGTTCATCAGGGTTGATCAGCACCAATGTGCCGCTGCCGGCCAGGTGTTCGGCGCCGCGATAACGGTAACGCTGGGCGCCGGCCATGATCATGCCGATCACATAGCCGTCATGCACATGGGGGGCGAAACGGTGCTCGATGTAGCGCGCCGACAACAACTCGACCCCGGCCAGCGGTGCCGTTTGCCAGAAATGGATGGACTCGCCCCGGGCGTTCTCCATGGCTTACCCGCGACCCATGCTGGCCAGCCACTGCGGGATGCGTCGTTCCAGGTAGTACCCTGGTTGGCGGAAGGTGCCATCGACAAAGCCGACATGCCCGCCCCGGGCCTGCAATTCGAATTGCGTGCAGGCTGACAACTCGTCAGCGTGCGGCAGGCTATGGGGAAAAACGAAGGGGTCGTCGGCTGCGTGGATGATCAGGGTTGGTGTGCAGATCTCGCCGAGAAAGTAGCGGCTCGACGCGCGGCGATAGTAGTCGTGGGCATCGGCGAAACCATTGAGCGGCGCGGTCACCCGGCCATCGAAATCCCAGAACGTGCGCATGTTTTCCAGCGAGCCCAGCGCCGCGAGGGCCGCGAGGCCTTCTTCGCGGCCGTCGTGCTGAAACTGCCGTTGCTTGTTCTTGATGTAGGCCAGCATCTCGCGCATGAAGTGCGCCTGATAGACCTTGGAGAAACCCTGGCCGATGCGGTCGGCGCACTGGTCCAGGCGAAACGGCACCGACACCGCCACCGCACCGAGCACGCCGCTGGCACTGCCGGTTTCGCCCAGATGCTTGAGCAGCACATTGCCACCCAGGGAATAACCGACGGCATACAACGGCGCGAGAGGGCGCTTTGCCCGCAGGTGCCTGATGGTTTCGGCCAGGTCTTCACTGGCGCCGGAATGGTAGCTGCGCGGCAACAGATTGGGTTCGCCGGAGCAGCCACGCCAGTTCAACGCGACACTGGCCCAGCCCTGATCGCCCAGCGCTTTCTGTATCCCGGCAACGTAAGGTGAGTTCGACGAGCCGGTGAGTCCGTGCAACACCAGTACCAAAGGCGCATCGACGGTGTGCGGGCCATGCCAGTCGAGGTCGAGGAAGTCGCCGTCCTCGAGCCACAGACGTTCACGCTCTCGTTGCAGGTGGGTGGTTTTGCGCCACAGCGGGCCCCACAAGGTCTGCAAGTGCGGATTGCCGAGGCCGAAGGCCGGGATGAAGCGTTCTGGCGGATGGAACACGATGGGTCTCTATGCAGTGGCGCACGCCTGCATTGAGGCGCGCGCCTTGTTCAGGCCGGTCGATTAACCGGCGATCTCTGCCATACGTTGCCACAATGAATAATAGACCCGTCCGGATTTTTGCTCCCGGTGCAGGCGCCAGTTCCCCGGCAGGCCGAGGCTCGAGGGTGCGTTTTCGCTTTCGGTGTAGACCCAGGCGTCGTCAGCCAGCCAATGGCGCTCTTCAAGCAGGGCGCAAACGGTCGGCAGCAGGTTCTGGTTGAACGGCGGGTCGAGGAACACCAGGTCGTAGGCAACGGCGGTCTGGGTTTCCAGGTAGCGCAAGGCGTCGGCCGTTTGAATCTGGCCGGTGGTGCAGCGCAGGGTACCCAGGTGCTCCTTGATGCTCGATACCGCAAGGCTACTGGCATCCAACGCCTGGCCCATCGCAGCGCCACGGGACAGTGCCTCGAGGAACAGCGCGCCGCTACCGGCGAACGGATCGAACACCTTGGCGCCCGGGACGTAGGGTGCGAGCCAGTTGAACAGGGTTTCGCGCACCCGGTCCGGCGTCGGGCGCAGGCCCGGCGCATCGGGGAAGCTCAGCTTGCGGCTGCGCCATTCGCCGCCGATGATGCGCAGCTGGTTCACACCGTTATGCACGTTGTGGACAGGTTTTTTCGGGCGAGAAGTGGCCATTAATGCTCCGGAACCCCGAGCGGTTGCTCGGCGGGTTTATCAGTAGGGGCCGGTAACGGCTTTTGCGGCACGGTCGGGCCAGCGCTGACGATGACCAGTTTGTCCGTGCTCAGGTGTTTGTTCATGGCCGCCTTGACCTGCTCGACGGTCAGGTTCTGCGACTGCTGCATGAATTCTTCCAGGTGGTTGAGCGGCAAGTCGTAGAAGCCGATCGCGCCCAGCTGGCCAACGATATCGGCGTTGCTGGCGGTAGACAGCGGGAAGCTGCCGGCCAGTTCGCGCTTGGCATCGTCGAGTTCTTTTTCGGTCGGGCCGGTCTTGAGGTAGTCGGCGAGCACATCCTGCACCAGTTTCAGGGTGCCTTCGCTCATCTCGGCGCGGGTCTGCAGGTTGATCATGAACGGGCCACGTACCTGCATCGGGCTGAAACCTGAGTACACACCATACGCCAGGCCGCGCTTCTCGCGCACTTCGCTCATCAGTCGAGTGCCGAAACCGCCACCGCCGAGGATCTGGTTGCCCATGGACAGTGCCGCGTAATCCGGATCGTCCCGGTCGATGCCCAGTTGCGCGAGCATGAGGTTGGTTTGCTTGGACGGGAACTCGATGTGGCCGATGCTGGCCTTGGGTTCGGCGGGTTGCTCGATCTTCGGCAGGGCCGGGCCTTTGGGCAGGGCGGCGCTGACCTGTGCGGCAATGGCTTCGGCTTCGGCGCGGGACAGGTCGCCGACCAGCGCGATCACCACGTTGCCCGCGGCATAGGCTTTCTGGTGGAACCCGCGCAGTTGCGCGAGGGTGACGGCCGGAACGGTTTGCGCCGTGCCATCGCTGGCGTGCGCGTACGGGTGTTCGCCGTACAGGCGGTTCATCAACTCGAGACTGGCGAGTTTGCCGGGGTTCTGTTTCTGGTATTCGAAACCGGCGAGCATCTGGTTCTTGATGCGGGTAAACGAGTCGGCGGGGAAGGTCGGTTTGCCGACGACTTCGGCGAACAGCTTCAACGCCGGTTCGCGTTTGTCCGCGGCGCTGAGGCTGCGCAGGGACGCCACCGCCATGTCTTTATAAGCACCGTTGCCGAAGTCGGCGCCCAGGCCTTCGAAGCCCTGGGCAATGGCGCTGACATCTTTGCCGGCCACGCCTTCGTTGAGCATGGCGTTGGTCAACAGCGCCAAGCCCGGTGCGTTGCCGTCCTGGCTGCTGCCGGCGGCAAAGATCAGGCGCATGTCGAACATCGGCAGCTCACGGGCTTCGACGAACAACACCTTGGCGCCTTCGGCGGTGCTCCAGGTTTGCACGTCGAGTTTGCGGTGGCTCGGCGCCTTGCCATTGAGTTCGGTCAGCGATTGCAGTTTCTGGCTGGCCTTGGCCTTATCCAGCGCTTCGCTGGCAACAGAGTCATCGGTCCTGGAGAAGTAAAATGCAGCAGAGCCGATCAGGACGACTGCGATCAGGCCGAGCAGGGCCAGGCGCGGTTTTTTATGTTCACTCATGAGTCGTCTCCTCCGGCAGAACATGGGCGACGCTGAGACGTTCGCGGGTGAAATACAGCTTGGCGGCGTTCTGGATGTCTTGCGGTGTCACGCTTTCCAGCTCAGCGAGCTCGGTGTCCATCAACTTCCACGACAGGCCGACGGTCTCCAGTTGGCCGATGGCAGTGGCCTGGCTGGTGATCGAGTCGCGCTCGTATACCAGCCCGGCGATGACCTGTGCCCGTACACGTTCCAGCTCTTCGGTGGTCGGCGCGGTGGTTTTCAGTTGTTCAAGCAGCCTCCACAAACCGGCTTCGGCCTGGGCGATGGTCTTGTTCTTCTGGCTGTTGGGCGTTGCCGACAGGGTGAACAGGCTGTCGCCACGGGTGTAGGCGTCGTAACTCGACGAGCCGCCGGACACCAGCTCTTCGCCGCGCTCCAGTTGCGTCGGGATGCGTCCGCTGTAGCCGCCGTCAAGCAGGGCTGAGATCAGCCGCAAGGCGTTGACCAGGCGCTTGTCTTCGGCGGTTGCGATGCTCGGCACGTTGAAGGCCAGCATCAGGCTGGGCAATTGGGTCTTTACATGCAGGGTGATCTGGCGTTCGCCGGGCTCGGCCAGTTCCAGCGGAATCTTCGCCGCCGGTACCTCGCGCTTGGCGATCGGGCCGAAGTAGCGCTGGGCCAGGGTCTTGACCTCGTCCGGCGTCACATCGCCGACCACCACCAGCGTGGCGTTGTTCGGCACGTACCAGGATTGGTACCAGTGACGCAGCTCTTCGACTTTCATGCGGTCCAGGTCGGCCATCCAGCCAATGGTCGGCGTGTGATAGCCGCTGGCCGGGTAAGCCATGGCCTTGAAGCGCTCGTAGGCCTTGGACATGGGTTTGTCGTCGGTGCGCAGGCGCCGTTCTTCCTTGATGACTTCGATCTCGCGGGCGAACTCGTCGGGCGGCAGGCGCAGGCTGGCCATGCGGTCGGCTTCGAGTTCGAAGGCCACGCCCAGTCGGTCGCGGGCCAGGACCTGGTAATACGCCGTGAAGTCGTCGCTGGTGAAGGCGTTTTCTTCGGCGCCGAGGTCGCGCAGGATCAGCGACGCTTCGCCGGGGCCGACTTTCTCGCTGCCCTTGAACATCATGTGTTCCAGTGCATGGGACAGGCCGGTCTGGCCTGGCGTCTCGTAGCTGGAGCCAACCTTGTACCAGACCTGGGAAACCACCACCGGCGCGCGATGGTCTTCGCGCACGACGACCTTCAGGCCGTTGTCGAGGGTGAATTCGTGGGTCGGTTGCGGGTCGGCCGCCAGGGCCGAAAAGGGCAGGCAAAGTGTGCTGAGCAGCAGGCCTGCAGCGCGGCGGGCTAGGGCATTCATTCGTTTTTAAACCTTTGGGGCTGCCCGCTTGTTCTTAGCGTCAGCGGGCGAGAGGGTGCTAGGATACTGATCCGTTTTACTGGCGGCCACGCCTATCAGGCCTTTGCGTTTGATCAGGTTGTTTGGGTTTGCGGCTGTAAGCTGTGGTTTATCAACTAAACTCAGCTTTTTCGCCGATTTTCCGCCTCAGTCCATAGTTAAATCGTTTTTGCAGGGTGCCGTTTCGCACCTCGACAAAATGTTGCGCATGAACAAGCTGGGTCAATCGCAGTCTGTTCTGCATCGAATATTCATTTGCCGGGGCGCCCGTTGGCGCGTCGCTACCGTGAGATAGCCGTCCTCCATGTTTGGTTCCAACGACGACAAGAAGACCCCAGCTGCGGCTGGCGAAAAGAAAAGCCTGTTCGGATGGCTGCGCAAAAAGCCGCAGGAACCCGTCGTCGAACAGCCACAACCACTTCCTGAGCCAACACCCGCGCCGGTGGTAAACGCCGAACCTGCGCCGGTTGTATTGCCGATCGCCGAGCCGCTGCTGCAACCGGTTGCAGAGACGGCGCCTGAAATCGTCGTCGAATTGCCGCTGACCCCGGTCGCCGAGCCCTGGTTGACCTTGCCGGTAGCGGAAGAGCCGGTGGCGCTGGTCGAAGACGAACAGGCGCCACATGTGACGCCGCCTATTCCGGCACCCGCTGCGTGGACGCCGGAGGCGGCCCGGGCGCCAGTGATCGAGCCGGTCGTTGCGCCTGTCGTCGAAGCTGCGCCAACGCCTGCGGCCCCTGTATTTGTTCCGCCGGTTGCGCCGGTTGCGCCGATTGTCCAGGCGCCAGAGCCTGCACCTGCACCTGCACCTGCACCTGCACCTGCACCTGCACCTGCACCTGCACCTGTACCTGCACCTGTTATTACGCCTGTTGTCGCTGCCCCCGTCGAAGTGCCAGTGGAAGTGCCCGTCGAGCCGGTACGCACCGAGGAAACCAAAGCCGGGTTCTTCGCCCGCCTCAAGCAAGGCCTGTCCAAGACCAGTGCCAGCATCGGCGAAGGCATGGCCAGCCTGTTCCTGGGTAGGAAAGCCATCGATGACGAGCTGCTCGATGACCTCGAAACCCGCCTGCTGACCGCCGATGTCGGTGTGGAGGCCACTTCGGTGATCATTCAGCGCCTGACCCAGAAGGTTGCGCGCAAAGAGCTGGCCGATGCCGATGCGCTGTACAAATCCCTGCAAGCCGAGCTGGCGGCCATGCTCAAGCCCGTCGAGCAGCCGCTGAAAATCACCTCGCAGAACAAGCCTTTCGTGATCCTGGTGGTGGGCGTCAACGGTGCCGGTAAAACCACCACCATTGGCAAGCTGGCGAAGAAACTGCAGCTGGAAGGCAAGAAAGTCATGCTTGCCGCCGGCGACACCTTTCGCGCTGCCGCGGTCGAGCAATTGCAGGTCTGGGGCGAACGCAACAAGATTCCGGTCATCGCCCAGCACACCGGGGCCGACTCGGCTTCGGTGATCTTCGACGCCGTGCAGGCCGCCAAGGCCCGTGGCATCGATGTGCTGATCGCCGACACCGCCGGTCGCCTGCACACCAAAGACAACCTGATGGAAGAGCTGAAAAAGGTTCGCCGGGTGATCGGCAAGCTCGATGCCGACGCGCCGCACGAGGTGCTGCTGGTACTCGATGCCGGCACCGGCCAGAACGCCATCAACCAGGCCAAGCAATTCAACCAGACCGTCGAACTGACCGGCCTGGCGCTGACCAAGCTCGACGGGACCGCCAAGGGCGGGGTGATTTTCGCCCTGGCCAAGCAGTTTGGCCTGCCGATCCGCTACATCGGCGTCGGTGAAGGCATTGACGATTTGCGCACTTTTGAAGCTGAACCCTTTGTCCAGGCACTGTTTGCCGAGCGGGAGCGTTCATGATTCGTTTCGAACAGGTCGGTAAACGCTACCCGAACGGTCACGTCGGCTTGCATGAGCTGAGCTTTCGAGTCCGTCGGGGCGAATTTTTGTTTGTCACAGGCCATTCCGGCGCTGGCAAGAGCACTTTGTTGCGGCTGTTGCTGGCCATGGAGCGCCCGACCAGCGGCAAGCTGCTGCTGGCCGGGCAAGACCTGAGCACCATCAGCAACGCACAGATTCCATTCCTGCGTCGGCAGATCGGCGTGGTGTTCCAGAACCACCAGTTGCTGTTCGATCGCACGGTGTTCAATAACGTCGCGCTGCCGTTGCAGATCCTCGGTTTGTCCAAGGCTGAAATTGCCAAGCGCGTGGACTCGGCCCTGGAGCGCGTGGCGCTGTCGGACAAGACCGATCTGTATCCCGGCGACTTGTCCACCGGTCAGCAACAACGCGTCGGTATTGCCCGCGCCATCGTTCACCGCCCGGCGCTGCTGCTGGCGGACGAGCCGACCGGTAACCTCGACCCGCGTCTGGCGGCGGAAATCATGGGTGTGTTCGAAGACATCAATCGCCTGGGCACCAGCGTGTTGATTGCCAGCCACGACCTGGCGTTGATCGCGCGCATGCGCCACCGCATGCTGACACTGCAACGCGGCCGATTGATCGGTGATGGGGAGGCCGGCGAATGAGTGCTACTCGCAGTCCAAAGGTTTCCGAGCGCGTGGCCCCCAAGGCTGCCGACCCGCAACCGCAGAAGAAAAAACACGACGACGATGATGGTCCGGATTTCGCCACGCTGTTGCGCGCCTGGATCGAAAGCCATCGCGCCAGCCTGCTGGACAGCTTGCGTCGCCTGGGCAAGCAGCCTATTGGCAGCTTTTTCACCTGCATGGTGATGGCGGTGGCCTTGAGTTTGCCCATGGGCCTGTCACTTTTGCTAAGTAACGTCGAGCGCCTCGGCGGTTCCTGGCAGCGCGCGGCGCAGATTTCCCTGTACCTGCAACTCGAGGCCAGCCCGACGGATGGCGAGGCGCTGCGCGAACAGATCAAGGGCATCCCCGGGGTGGCTGATGCCGAATACGTCGGTCGGGATCAGGCGCTGGAAGAGTTCCAGCAGCAGTCGGGCCTGGGCGAAGCGCTCAAGGAGCTGCCGGAGAACCCGCTGCCAGGCGTGGTGCTGGTAACGCCGACCGAGGTCGACAAGCCGGCCCTTGAAGCATTAAGGCAAAAACTTTCCGAACTGCCCAAGGTACAACAGGCGCAACTTGATCTAGTCTGGGTCGAGCGTCTGGCAGCCATCCTCAAGCTGGGCGACCGATTTGTCTTCGGTCTGACCGTGCTTCTGGTGTCTGCATTACTTTTGGTGATAGGCAATACCATTCGTCTTCATATTGAAAACCGCCGCACAGAGATAGAAGTGATTAAACTCGTGGGCGGCACTGACAGCTATGTGCGCAGACCCTTTCTCTATATGGGGGCGCTGTACGGTTTCGGTGCGGGGATTCTTTCCTGGGGTGTATTGGCATTCGGCCTGGACTGGCTGAACGATGCAGTGGTCGGGCTGGCCGGGTTGTACGGCAGTGATTTCGCACTGGCCGGCGTACCGGTTGCCGACGGTCTGTCTCTCTTGCTTGGCGCGGTGCTGTTGGGTTATATCGGTGCATGGATTGCAGTCGCACGTCATCTCAGGGAGCTGGCGCCGAAGTAGAATCTTTTTTGCGCGTGATTGACCTTGCAGTTTCTAAGGGAACTTGTCTTGCGGTTTCCGGTCAATTTTCGCAGTGCCAATGGCACGAGTATGTAAGTGGGAGGTTTTTTCGTATGACCAATTCTTTGCAGCCTGCATATGCTCTGGTCCCGGGTGCGAACCTGGAGGCCTATGTGCACACCGTCAACAGCATTCCATTGCTGACGCCGGAGCAGGAGCGTGAACTGGCCGAGAGTCTCTATTATGAGCAGGATCTTGAGGCGGCTCGGCAGATGGTGCTCGCCCACCTGCGTTTTGTCGTACATATCGCCCGTAGCTATTCCGGCTACGGTCTGGCCCAGGCTGACCTGATCCAGGAAGGTAACGTCGGCCTGATGAAGGCCGTGAAGCGCTTCAACCCGGAAATGGGTGTGCGCCTGGTGTCCTTTGCCGTGCATTGGATCAAGGCCGAGATCCACGAATTCATCCTGCGTAACTGGCGTATTGTCAAAGTCGCGACCACCAAGGCCCAGCGCAAGCTGTTCTTCAACCTGCGCAGCCAGAAAAAACGTCTGGCCTGGCTGAACAACGAGGAAGTCCACCGTGTGGCGGAAAGCCTCGGTGTCGAGCCGCGGGAAGTGCGCGAGATGGAAAGTCGCCTGACCGGTCATGACATGGCCTTCGACCCGGCTGCCGAAGCCGATGACGACAGCGCCTTCCAGTCGCCGGCCAACTATCTGGAAGACCACCGGTACGACCCGGCCCGTCAACTGGAAGATGCCGACTGGAGCGACAACTCCAACCACAACCTGCACGAAGCGCTGGAAGTGCTGGACGACCGTAGCCGCGACATCCTCTACCAGCGCTGGCTGGCAGAAGAAAAGTCCACGCTGCACGACCTGGCGCAGAAGTACAACGTGTCGGCCGAGCGTATCCGTCAGCTCGAGAAGAGCGCGATGAACAAGCTCAAGTTGTCGATCGCCGCGTAACCTGCACGAAGGCAATAAAAAACGCCCCGATCATTGATCGGGGCGTTTTTTTTGGTTGTTACGCGCCGCGCGTGTGTTATTGAGACCACGGCGCCCGACGCGAATCATTGAGCCCCACCAGATAGCTATCGCCCCCGAGCTGGCTCATCTGCCGCCGTATCCAGCCTGCACGCCGTGCCACGTAAGCGGTCGGATGGCTGGCGCTCCACACTCGCGGGTTCGGCAATACGGCGGCCAGCAAGCTCGATTGCTGGCGAGTGAGGCCTTTTGCGCTTGTACCAAAGTGATGCCTGGCCGCCGCTTCGGCGCCAAACACTCCATCGTCCCATTCGACGCTATTGAGGTACACCTCAAGAATCCGCTGCTTGGGCCAGAACACTTCGATCAACCCGGTAAACCAGGCTTCCAGGCCTTTGCGCAGCCAGCTGCGTCCGGACCACAGGAACAGGTTTTTCGACACCTGCTGGCTGAGGGTGCTGGCGCCGCGAATCGAACCGCCGAGCTCGTTATGGGCCAGTGCCGCCTTGATCGCATTCACGTCGAACCCCCAGTGTTCGGGGAATTTCTGGTCTTCGCCAGCGATCACCGCGACTTTCAGGTCGTCGGAGATCTCTTCCCACGGCTTCCAGGTGCGCTGCAGGTCAATGGGTTCGCCGTCGAACCAGGATTCGATCTTGCGCTCGACCATCAGGGCCGTCCCCGGCGGGGGTACCACGCGGAAAATCAGCACCAGCAATACGCTGGCACCCATGAACCAGAGCACGGCCTTGATGAAATGGCGGAAATAGATACGCAGCATAGAGATGGCTTGGCCGAACCCGTTGAGCGGGCCATTATACAGACCCTGTTGATCGAGACTGACTGGAGTTCTTCATGCTGCGTGGCTTTTTGATGCTGGCCGCTTTTTTTGGCTTCACCGGTGTCGGTCTCGGGGCGTTTGCCGCCCACGGCCTGAAAAACCGGCTGAGCGCCGAATACCTGGCGGTTTTCCATACCGGCGTCACCTACCAGTTGGTGCATACCCTGGCATTGTTGGGCGTGGCGTTGCTGGCTACGCAGATTCCCGGTCGCCTCGTGACCTGGGCCGGCGCTTCGTTTGCCATCGGCATCGTGCTGTTCTCCGGCAGCCTGTACGTGCTGACGCTGACGGGTGTCAGCAAGCTGGGCATCGTCACCCCCTTCGGTGGCCTGGCCTTCCTCGCAGGCTGGCTTTGCCTGGGTCTCGCCGCCTGGCGCCTGCCGCTGACCGCTTGACGCTTGTTGCTGACCTTTAGGTCACGATCGGGCTAGAATGCCAGCCCCAAAAAATGATGGCGGCATTCGACATGCGCATTCAGTTGAACGGCGAATCCTTTGAACTGCCCGACGGTGAAACCGTTGCGGCCCTGCTGACCCGTCTGGACCTGACCGGACGCCGGGTGGCGGTCGAACTCAATCTGGATATCGTTCCGCGCAGCCAGCACGCAGATACTGCGTTGAACGACGGCGATAATGTCGAAGTGGTGCACGCCATCGGCGGCGGCTAGCCCCGTGGCCCAAGGGCCGACAGAATTCTGCAAGACCCTCACCCCTACAGAGGATTCCCCATGAGCATCGTTCGTAGCGACAAGCCTTTCGTCCTGGCCGGTCGTACTTACCAGTCGCGTTTGCTGGTCGGTACCGGCAAGTACCGTGACATGGAAGAAACCCGCCTGGCCATCGAGGCCTCGGGTGCCGAGATCGTCACTTTCGCCGTGCGCCGTACCAACCTCGGCCAGAACGCGGGCGAACCGAACCTGCTGGATTTCCTCTCGCCGGATCGCTACACCTTCCTGCCGAACACCGCCGGTTGCTACGACGCTGTCGAGGCCGTGCGCACCTGCCGCCTGGCCCGTGAGCTGCTCGATGGTCACAACCTGGTGAAACTGGAAGTGCTGGCGGATCAGAAAACCCTGTTCCCCAACGTGATCGAAACTCTCAAGGCCGCCGAATCGCTGGTCAAGGAAGGCTTCGACGTGATGGTCTATACCAGCGACGACCCGATCATCGCCCGCCAGCTGGCGGAAATCGGCTGCATCGCGGTCATGCCGCTGGCCGGTCTGATCGGTTCGGGCCTGGGGATCTGCAACCCGTACAACCTGCAGATCATCCTTGAAGAAGCGAAAATCCCGGTGCTGGTGGATGCTGGTGTCGGTACCGCTTCCGACGCCACCATCGCCATGGAACTGGGCTGTGATGCGGTGCTGATGAACTCGGCCATCGCCCACGCCCAGCAGCCGATCATGATGGCCGAAGCCATGAAACACGCGATCGTCGCAGGCCGCCTGGCCTACCTCGCCGGCCGCATGCCGAAAAAACTCTATGCCAGCGCCTCTTCGCCGCTGGATGGTCTGATCAAGTAAGAGCCATTGATGACTGAATCGAACGACACGCCAATCCAGACGGAAGAAGGCGACGAGCGCCAACACCGCCGCATCAAGAGTTTCGTGATGCGCGCCGGGCGCATGACCGAAGGCCAGCAACGTGGCCTGGAGCAGGGCGCGCCGCTGTTCGTACTGCCCCTGGCCGATGCGCCGGTGGACTTCGACCAGGTGTTCGGTCGCTCGGCACCGCGTTCGCTGGAAATCGGCTTCGGCATGGGCCATTCGCTGCTGGAAATGGCTGCGGCGGCGCCGGAGCAGGATTTCATCGGCGTCGAGGTTCACCGTCCAGGTGTTGGCGCGCTGCTCAATGGCGTGTTGACCCAGGGTTTGACCAACCTGCGGGTCTACGATTGCGATGCCATCGAAGTGCTCAACCGCTGCGTGGCCGATAACAGCCTGGATCGCCTGATGCTGTTTTTCCCGGACCCATGGCACAAGAGCCGTCACCACAAGCGTCGTATCGTTCAGGCGTCTTTCGCCGAGCTGGTGCGGAGCAAGTTGAAGGTCGGCGGTATCCTGCACATGGCCACCGACTGGGAGCCGTACGCCGAGTACATGCTGGAAGTGATGAACGTTGCCCCGGGTTACCGCAACCTCGCCGAAGACGGCAAGTGCGTGCCGCGCCCGGCCGAGCGCCCGATCACCAAGTTCGAACGCCGGGGCGAACGTCTTGGGCATGGCGTTTGGGATCTGAAGTTCGAGAAGCAGTCCTAAATCGCGCCACAGCTGATCGTTCCCACGCAGAACGTGGGAACGATCAATGACCAGGGAATCAGCGGCGGTCGGCTACTACGCCGATGAGCACCAGCACCACCAGCAATACCGGTGCCAGGCTGTAGTTGTTGAACTGGCTCAGGCCCTTGACGATCCACGGCGTGGCGTAGATCAGCGCCGCACCGCTGCCGATCATGCACAGCAGGGACATCAACGGTACGCGCAAGGCGCCGGCGATGCTGCCCAGGCGTTGCTCGACCCAGCCCTTGAAATCTGCACCGAACAGCACCAGCAGGCAACCGACCAGGGCGAGGGCGATTTCCGAGAGGTTGCTGCGGCTCCAGCGAGACGCGGTGGCGAGCAGGTCGAGTACCAAATCCATTCGATTTCCTTATGTCAGAAATTTCTGCAGCAAGTCGTTGAGGAAGAGTTGTCCGCGCTCGGTCGCCGCCAGACGTGACGGTTCGACCTGCAACAGGCCGCTTTGTTCGGCTTCGCGACGGCTTTCGGCGAGGCTTTCCAGGGTCATGCCAGTGCGTTCCGGATACAGCCGCGCCTCGACACCTGCGGTCAGGCGCAGGGCGTTCATCAGGAACTCGAACGGCATTTCTTCATTGGTCAGCGCTTTTTCGCCAGCCTGGAAGCGCTTTTTCGGATTCAGGTAGTCCTTCGGCAAGCGGGTTTTCCAGGTACGGATAATGCGCCCGTCCGGATGGCTGAGCTTGCCGTGGGCGCCGGCGCCGATGCCGATGAAGTCGCCAAAGCTCCAGTAATTGAGGTTATGTCGTGCCGGGCGACCCGGTTGGGCATACGCCGAGACTTCATACTGCTTGTAACCGTGTTCGGCCAACAGCGCCTGGCCGGCTTCCTGAATGTCCCACAGCGTATCGTCTTCCGGCAGCGTCGGCGGCTGGTTCCAGAATACGGTGTTCGGCTCCAGGGTCAGCTGGTACCAGGATAAATGCGTCGGCTTCAACGCAATGGCCTGGCGCAGGTCGCTTAAAGCGTCGTCCAGGGATTGATCGGGCAAACCATGCATCAGGTCCAGGTTGAAGTTGTCGAACCCGGCCTGTCGCGCCATGCCGGCGGCGCGTACCGCTTCGTCGCCGTTGTGAATTCGTCCCAGCGCCTGAAGCTTGTCTTGCTGGAAACTCTGGATGCCTATCGACAGGCGATTGATGCCCAGCGCGCGGTAAGCCACGAATTTCTCTTGTTCGAACGTTCCCGGATTGGCCTCCAGGGTGATCTCGATGTCGCTGGCGAAAGGAATGCGCTGCTCCACACCCTTGAGCAAGCGCCCCAAGGCTTGTGCGCTGAACAGGCTGGGCGTACCGCCGCCGAAGAAGATCGAGCTCAGCTCTCGGCCGTAGACGGCGTGCAGGTCCTGATCGAGATCAGCCAGCAAGGCGTCGACATACTCTTCTTCCGGCAGCACGGGGCTGGCGGTGTGGGAGTTGAAGTCGCAATAAGGGCATTTGCGTACGCACCACGGGATGTGGATGTACAGCGCCAAGGGCGGCAGCACAGGCAGGGCGGCCCGAGGCGATTGTGCGGCGCCGCCGAAGATCAGCGGCGACGCGGAGGATTCACGGGTCATTTCAAGCCCAGGCGCTGGCGCAGCAGATCCATTGCACGGGCGCGGTGACTGATCTGGTTCTTGTCGCCCGGACTTAGCTCGGCGCTGGAGCAATCACGCTCCGGTACCCAGAACAGCGGGTCGTAGCCAAAACCGTGTTCACCGCTGGCCTGGGTCAGTATGCGCCCGTGCCACAGGCCTTCGCAGAGAATCGGCAGCGGATCGTCGGCGTGACGCACCAGCGCCAGTACGCAGACGAACTGCGCGCCGCGCTCGGCTTCAGGCACGTCCTTCAACACCTCGAGCAGCTTGGTGTTGTTCGCCGCATCGCCCTTGCCATCGGCATAACGCGCCGAGTAGATGCCCGGCGCACCGCCAAGGAAATCCACCGCCAGCCCGGAATCGTCGGCCAGTGCCGGCAAGCCGGAAATGCGCGCGGCATTGCGGGCCTTGAGGATGGCGTTCTCGACGAACGACAGGCCGGTTTCTTCAGGCTCCACGCTGCTGAACTCGCCGATCGAGCGCAGTTGCACCGACTCGCCGAGCATGGCCTGGAGTTCCTTGAGTTTGCCTGCGTTATGGCTGGCCAGTACGAGTTGCGTGAAGTTGATCATTCGCCGGGGAAGAGCTCTTGGTTGAAGTTGATGGTGTTGATTTTGTCACCGACCTGCACCTTGATGTCGAAGGTACGGGTTTCCTGCTGTTCCACCGGGTATTGGGCGATGTAGTAGATCGCGCCTTGTTCGGTGATCTGCCGGAATTTCAGGTTAATGCTCTGGCTGGTCAGGTCTTTGACCGTACCACTGACCTGGGCCATCTGCGGTTTGCCATCCTTGATCACCGAAACGTTGATCACGCCCTGATTCTTGCTGCGTGTAAGTTCCGCGGCCTTGGCAATGTCGGGTGTCAGGAAGGTGGAGTTGAAGGTGTTGTAGTGCACCGTCGTGTCGCCAAAGACTTCCTTGCGATCACCTTTGATTGCATCAGCAGCCATGGCCGTGACGCTCAGGCAGGCGGTAAGTAGAAACAGCGCTAGACGACCCATGATCATTCTCCTCGAAATTAAGGTGTTCAGACCGCGACCTTGTGGTCTGCAAGCCCCGGGCTGCTGACGCGGTAAATGCCGATCTCACCTAACAGATTAGGCCATAGCTTACTGGCCCACCCGTGCCGATGCTGTTGATCCACGGCCAGCCGATCAATGACCTTGGCTTCACGTTCGAGGCACAAGGCTTCAAAGTCGGCGAAGGTGCAGAAGTGGATGTTCGGCGTGTTGTACCAGGTGTACGGCAGGAACTCGGAAACCGGCATCCGGCCCTTGCTCGCCAGGTACCAGCGGCAGCGCCAGTGACCGAAATTGGGGAAGGTGATGATGCACTGGCGGCCGACGCGCAGCATTTCGTCGAGGATCTTGTCCGGGTAGTGCACCGCTTGCAGCGCCTGGGTCATGACCACGACGTCGAAACTGTTGCTGGCGAAGTTGCCCAGGCCCTTGTCCAGGTCCTGCTCGATGACGTTGATGCCCTTGGCCACGCACTCGGCAATGTTATCCGCGTCGTTTTCCAGGCCGTAGCCGGTGACCTGCTTGTTGTCGCGCAGCCAGGTCAGCAATTCGCCGTTGCCGCAACCGAGGTCGAGCACGCGGCTGCCGGCGGGTATCCATTCCTGGATGATTTCCAGATCAGCTCTCATGGCTATCTCACAACGTAATGCGGTTCATGTAATTGCCGAACGCCTGCAAGTAGCGCGGGATCGGAATCAGGAAGGCGTCGTGGCCTTGCGGCGCGTCGATTTCCAGGTAGCAGACGTCCTTGCGCGCGGCCATCAGCGCGTCCACCAGTTCCCGCGAGCGGGCAGGGGAGAAGCGCCAATCGGTGGTGAACGACATCACGCAGAACTTGGCGGTGGCGTTGGCAAAGGTTTTCGCCAGGTCATCGTCGAAGTTGGCCGCCGGGTCGAAGTAGTCCAGGGCCTTGGTCATCAGCAGGTAGGTGTTGGCGTCGAAACGCCCGGAGAACTCTTCACCCTGATAGCGCAGGTAGCTTTCGACCTGGAACTCGACGCTGTGGAAGTCGTAGTTGAGCTTCTCGCTTTTCAGGCCGCGGCCGAATTTCTCACCCATGGAGTCGTCGGACAGGTAGGTGATGTGCCCGACCATGCGCGCCAGCATCAGCCCGCGCTTGGGGATCACGTTGTGCTCCTGGAACGAGCCGCCGTGGAATTCGGGGTCGGTGAGGATCGCCTGGCGTGCCACTTCGTTGAAGGCGATGTTCTGCGCCGACAGCTTGGGTGCCGAGGCGATGGCCAGGCAATGACGGATGCGGTCTGGGTAAGTGATGCTCCACTGCATCGCCTGCATACCACCCAGGCTGCCGCCGATCACGGCGGCAAACTGGGCGATGCCGAGGCGATCGGCCAGGCGCGCCTGGCTGTGCACCCAGTCTTCCACGGTCAATACCGGGAAATCGGCACCGAACGGCTTGCCGGTTTCCGGGTTGATACTGCTCGGGCCGGTAGAGCCGTTGCAGCCACCGAGGTTGTTCAGGCTGACCACGAAGAACTTGCTGGTGTCGATGGGCTTGCCGGGCCCGATGCAGCTGTCCCACCAACCGGGTTTGCGATCGTCGGGGCTGTGATAACCGGCGGCATGGTGGTGGCCGGACAAGGCGTGGCAGATCAGCACGGCGTTGCTCGCCGTGGCGTTCAAGGTCCCGTAGGTCTCGTAGATCAGGTCATAGGCCGGGAGCGAACGGCCGCAGGCCAACGCCAGGGGTTCGCTGAAGTGCGCCACTTGTGGCGTCACCAGACCAACAGAATCGGGGGGAAAGGCAGCTGGCATCGACCCTGCTCTCGTTGAAATGAGGCGTAAGTCTAAAGACCGCTGCCCATAGCAGCAAGCGACTACCCGAGATGATCGTTCCCACGCTCTGCGTCACAGCCAGAGCCGAACGCGGAGCGTCCGTTGAGGCATTCCCACGCAGAGCGTGGGAACGATCAGCCTCGGTGCAGCAGAATCAGATCAGGCCAAACAATTCCTTCGGCATCAGCGCGTAGTAAGCCAGGCGTGGAATCAGCCAGCTCTGCAGCAATTGCAGCGCGATGAAGGCGAAGATCGGCGAGATGTCGAGACCGCCCAGGTTCGGAATGATTCGGCGGAACGGCGCCAGTACCGGTTCAGTGATTTGCTGGACCAGCTCGGCGCCCGGGTTGTGGCTCCCCGGAGCGACCCAGGACAGGATCACGCTGATGATCATCGCCCAGAACAGAATCTTCAAGAACAGCGCGAAGATGCCGATCAGCGCCCAAGGGGCCAGGAACAGCACATCGACCGAGTAACCACTGAGCAGCAGGATGACCGCGAACAGCGCCATTTGCACGACCAGAGCCAGCACCAGCGAGGACATGTCCAGCCCGAACATGCTCGGGATAACCCGGCGCAGTGGCTTGAGTAGCGGTTGAGTGGCCTTGACGGCGAATTGGCAGAGCGGGTTGTAGAAGTTCGCCCGCACCAATTGCAGGATGAAACGCAGCAACACGATCAAAAGATACAGGCTGCCCAAGGTCTGGATCACAAAAATGGCAGCGTCATTGAGTCCGAGCATTGTTGATTCCTTATTAAGTGCTGATTAGCGACCGAGTTGCTCAGCCATCTCGGCCGAGCGGTGCGCGGCGGCGCCCAGGGCTTTTTCGACCAGTGCTTCGAAGCCACTGGCCTGGAACGATTTGATCGCGGCTTCGGTGGTGCCGGCGGGCGAAGTGACGCGGCGACGCAGTTCGGCGGCGTCGACGTCGCTGGACACCGCCATGTGGGCGGCGCCCAAAGCGGTTTGCAAGGTCAGTTGGGCGGCGATGTCTGCCGGCAGGCCAAGTTTGACGCCGGCGGCGGTCATGGCTTCGATCAGCAGGAAAAAGTACGCAGGGCCGGAACCTGAAACGGCGGTGACCGCATCCAGTTGCTGTTCTTCATCCAGCCACAGGGCAATACCAACCGCCGATAGCAGCTGTTGAGCTTGCTGGCGTTGTTCAGCGGTCACTTGGGCGGTGGCGAACAGACCGCTAACGCCCTGGCGTAACAGTGCCGGGGTGTTAGGCATGCAGCGCACGATCGGCTGGGCGCCGAGCCAGTTGTTCATGCTGGCGCAGGTGATGCCAGCGGCGATCGACACCACCAGTTGCTCAGGCTTCAGGCTTGGACGAATGGCTTCGCAGACAGCCTTCATCGCCTGGGGCTTGACCGCCAGCACGACCACATCGGCGCCTTCAATGGCCTGGGCATTGTCGGCGAATACTTCGATGCCATGTTCGGCGCTCACGCGGGCGCGGGTTTCTTCGCCCGGATCGCTGGCGCGGATCTGCGCGGCTTCCAGACCTTTGGCCCGCAGGCCGCCGATCAAGCTGGCGGCCATGTTGCCGGCACCGATAAAGGCAATACGCGTCTTGCTCATGTCAGGTCCTTATCAAGAAGTGGGATGGCCATATTTACGACTGGCTGTAGTCGCGGGCGCCAAATAGTGCGGTACCGATCCGCACCCACGTGGCGCCCTGGGCGATGGCCGATTCGAGATCGTGGCTCATCCCCATGGAAAGTGTGTCGAGCGGCAGATTCAGGCTGGCCTGCAAGCTTTGCACGGCAGCGAAAGCGGCATCCTGGGCGGCGCGATCTTCGGTTGGCTCGGGAATGGCCATCAGTCCGCGCAATTTCAGGCGCGGCAAGGCGCTGATGGCGTTGGCCAGGGCCGGCAGGTCCGCCGGGGTGCAGCCGGACTTGCTGGCTTCACCGCTGACATTGACCTGGATGCAGATGTTCAAGGGCGGCAGATCGGCAGGACGTTGTTCGGACAAGCGTTGCGCGATTTTCAGGCGGTCCACGGAATGCACCCAGGCGAAGTGCTCGGCGATTGCACGAGTCTTGTTCGATTGAATGGGGCCGATGAAGTGCCAGATCAAGGGCAGGTCGCTCAGTTCAAGCTGCTTGCCCAGGGCTTCCTGCAGGTAGTTCTCGCCAAAGTCGCGCAGGCCAGCGGCATAGGCTTCACGCAGCGCCTGTGCGGGTTTGGTCTTGCTGACGGCCAGCAACTGGACGCTGTTTTCATCGCGGTGGGCGGCGAGGGCGGCGGCACGGATACGTGAACCAACCCGTTCAATGTTGTCTGCTATCGTGGACATTCAAGAGGCGCCAGCGGTCTGAGGTTGGCGGCATTCTACTGGAATTGAGGGGTGCTATGGATATCACTGAGTTGCTGGCATTCAGCGCCAAACAAGGCGCATCCGACCTGCATTTGTCGGCAGGCCTGCCGCCGATGATTCGCGTCGATGGCGATGTGCGGCGCATCAACTTGCCGGCCCTGGAGCACAAGGAAGTGCAGGCGCTGATCTACGACATCATGAACGACGCCCAGCGGGTGGCGTTCGAAAGGCACCTGGAAACCGACTTTTCCTTTGATGTGCCCGGTGTCGCGCGATTCCGGGTCAATGCCTTCAATCAGCGTCGAGGTGCCGGTGCGGTCTTTCGCACGATCCCGTCCAGGGTCCAGAGCATGGAAGAGTTGGGCATGGGCGAAGTGTTTCGCAAGATGACCGACGCGCCACGCGGCCTGGTCCTGGTGACAGGCCCGACGGGCTCCGGTAAGTCCACCACTTTGGCGGCGATGATCGATTACCTCAACAGTCATCGCCATCACCACATCCTGACGATTGAAGACCCTATCGAGTTTGTCCACGAATCGCGCAAATGCCTGATCAATCAGCGTGAAGTCCACCGCGATACCCGCAGTTTCGCCACAGCCTTGCGTTCGGCCCTGCGCGAAGACCCGGATGTGATCCTGGTGGGGGAGATGCGTGACCTGGAAACCATCCGCCTGGCCTTGACCGCTGCCGAGACCGGCCACCTGGTGTTCGGTACTCTGCACACGACCTCGGCGGCTAAAACCATCGACCGGATCATCGACGTGTTTCCCGGGGACGAGAAGTCGATGGTGCGTTCGATGCTTTCCGAGTCGTTGCTGGCGGTGGTGTCCCAGACCCTGGTCAAGAGGATTGGGGGCGGTCGGGTCGCAGCCCACGAGATCATGCTCGGAACATCGGCCATCCGTAACCTGATCCGGGAAGACAAGGTGGCACAGATGTATTCGTTGATTCAGGCGGGCGGGTCGCTGGGGATGCAGACGCTGGATATGGGCTTGAAGGACCTGGTGACCAAGGGTCTGGTCAGTCGCGAACAGGCGCGGGAGAAGGCGCGATCGCCGGATAACTTCTGATGGACGTCGATCGTTCCCACGCACAGCGTGGGAACGATCATCAGGGGGGCAGGGCAGGTTAGCGCTGAACAACCTGCAATGCTTTCTGATCTTTCGGCAGAACCCGCTTGGCCACTACGTAGTGCTTTTCCCAGTACGGTTTCTTCAGAGTGTCGATGCTCACCGACTTGCCACGACGTGGTGCGTGGATGAAGCGGTCGTTGCCCAGGTAGATGGCAACGTGATTGACTCGACGGCTCTTGATGTTGAAGAAAATCAGGTCGCCCGGTTTCAAATCGTTGCGATCGACTTTCTCGCCGTGACCACTGGCCATGGCATTGGAAGTGCGTGGCAGGTCAAACGTGGCGTCGTTGAACGCGTATTTCACCAGGCCGCTGCAGTCGAAGCCCTTGCTCGGGCTGCTGCCGCCCCAACGGTACGGCGTACCGAGGACGTTAACGGCGCGGCTCAGCACGTTGCTGCTTTCCCGGGTCGCCATCGGCGGCACCAGGCTGCTTTTGCTGACCAGCTGTGGAGCCAGTTTGACCGATTTCTTGCTTTTGCTCGAAGGAGCAGCAGCATGGGATTTTGGGGTGTAACCATTAACGTTCGGAAGACGTTGCTCACGATTGGTGGCGTGGGCGGCCAGTGGCAATAATAGGCAAATGGTTAGCCATGTCTTGAAAAATGGACGCATTAGGCAGGGCTCGTATGTGTTAGCGCGCAACTTTATAACAGCTTTTTTTGGCATTCTGAGGCCGTTGGTCGATTCCATCGGGGTCTAACGGAACCAAATAAGCGGTAAGTTGACGCAATTGTCCGACAGAAGTCAGGTGCTATAAGGGTTTGGCGAGAGTGACGGTAGCATTTGCCATACGTCGGCTGCTCGTAAAAAAGTCACAAAGATTTAAAGAATATTTATCTATCGCGTGAATCGAGGTCCTCCATGAACACCTATCAACCGCCCGTCCCGCATCAAGACACCCACAGCAAGGTGATCGGTTACCTGCTGTGGATTTTTGGATTTACCGGTGCTCACCGCTTTTATTACGGCAAGCCGGTGACCGGGACGATCTGGTTCTTCACCTTGGGTTTGCTGGGGATCGGCTGGTTGATCGACCTGTTCCTGATTCCGGCCATGGACCGTGAAGCGGACCTGCGATTTACCGCTGGACCGATTGAATACAACGTGGCGTGGATTCTGCTGACGTTTCTTGGGGTGTTCGGTGTGCACCGGATGTATCAGGGGAAGTGGATCAGCGGGTTGCTGTACCTGGTGACGGGCGGGTTGTTTTTTCTGGGGGTGCTGTATGACTTCTGGACGCTGAATGATCAGGTATCGGTTCGCAACGCGCAGAACAGAGGCGCCTTCTAAGACGCTATCGCCGGCAAGCCAGCTCCCACAGGGATCACCTAAATCCTGTGGGAGCTGGCTTGCCAGCGATTGGGGCGACTCGGTCTCAAGCCTGGTGGCTGATCCGTCCGTCCACCAGGGTGTAACGCACCACGCCCGGCAGGCTATGGCCAATGAACGGGCAATTCTCACCTTTGGACAGCCAGGTCTCACCGGCCACGGTCGTGGTCGCCGGGTCGAACAGCACGATATCCGCCGCACCACCCACCGCCAGCTTGCCTGCCGGCAGGCGCAAGGCCTCGGCAGGGCCGGTGCTGAGTCGCGCCAGCAGCGTCGGCAGGTCGAGCAAGCCGTCTTCCACCAAGGTCATTGCCAGCGGCAGCAGCAATTCAACGCTGCTGATGCCGGGCTCGGTAGCCCCGAACGGTGCCAGTTTGGCGTCCCGTTCGTGGGGCTGGTGATGGCTGGAAATGGCCGAGACCACGCCGGACTTCACGGCTGCGCGCAAACCCTCACGGTCGGCGCGGGTGCGTAGCGGTGGCTGCACGTGATAGAGGCTGCTGAAATCGATCAGCGCTTCGTCGGTCAGAATCAACTGGTACAGGGCGACATCCGCCGTGACCTTCAGGCCGCGCTGCTGGGCCTGGGCGATCAGGGCTACACCACGCGCGCTGGTGAGCTGGCTGAAGTGAGCACGCACGCCCGTCTGTTCGACCAGCAGCAGATCCCTGGCCAGGGCCACGGTTTCGGCGGTTTCCGGGATGCCCGGCAGGCCGAGGAAGCTCGCGGTCGGTCCTTCATGGGCCAGGCCGCCTTCCGCCAGATCGTGGTCCTGGGAGTTGAAGATCACCGTGAGGTCGAAGGTGGCCGCATAATCCAGTGCCCGGCACAGGGTGCGGGTGTTGCGGAAACTCTCCAGGCCGTTGCCGAAGGCCACGCAACCGGCATCGCGCAAGGCAACCAGCTCTGCAAGCTGTTCGCCATCCAGGCCTTTGCTGAGCGCGCCAATCGGGAACACTTTGGCGTTACCGGCTTCGCGGGCGCGGTCGAGGATCAGCTCGGCCACGGCCGAGGTGTCTAGCACCGGCTTGGTTTTTGGTGGGCAGCACAGGCTGGTCACGCCACCGGCAGCGGCGGCGCGGGTTTCGCTGACAATCGAACCTTTGCGGCTGTAGCCCGGTTCGCGCAGGGCAACGTTGAGGTCGACCAGGCCAGGGGCGGCCACCAGGCCTGTGGCATCAATGGTGTCGACGGCGACAAAACCGGCCGGCGCGGCGCCAATGGCGACGACTTTGCAGGCTTCAATGTGGATATCGGTGACTTGATCCAGGCCGCTGGCCGGATCGATGACGCGGGCGCCAAGAATGCTGAGCTTCACTGAACGTTCTCCTGCTCGAATTGGCGTTGCGCAGTTTGACCGCTCATGGCCATGGACAAAACGGCCATGCGAATCGCGATGCCGTAGGTCACCTGGTTGAGGATCACCGAGTGTGGACCGTCGGCTACCGCCGATTCGATTTCCACGCCCCGGTTGATCGGCCCCGGGTGCATGACGATGGCATCCGGCTTGGCGCCGGCCAGGCGCGCGGTGGTCAGGCCGAACAGGCGGTAGAACTCGCCTTCGCTTGGCAGCAGGCCGCCGGTCATGCGCTCACGCTGCAGACGCAGCATGATCACCACGTCGACGTCTTTCAGGCCTTCGGTCATGTCGGTGTAGACCTTCACGCCGTATTGCTCGATGCCGATCGGCAGCAAGGTTTTCGGCGCGATCACGCGGATGTCCGGGCAACCCAGGGTTTTCAGGGCCAGCATGTTCGAGCGCGCCACCCGCGAGTGCAGGATGTCGCCGACGATGGCCACTGAAAGATTTTCGAAACCGCCCTTGTGCCGTCGGATGGTGAGCATGTCGAGCATGCCCTGGGTCGGGTGGGCGTGACGGCCGTCGCCGCCGTTGATGATCGCCACTTGTGGGCAAACATGTTCGGCGATGAAGTGTGCGGCGCCGGAATCACCGTGGCGCACGACGAACATGTCGGCAGCCATGGCTTCCAGGTTGCGCAGGGTGTCGAGCAGGGTTTCCCCCTTGCTCGCCGACGATGTCGACACGTTCAGGGTGATCACGTCCGCCGACAGTCGCTGGGCCGCCAGTTCGAAGGTGGTGCGGGTGCGGGTGGAGTTTTCGAAGAATACGTTGCACACGGTCTTGCCGCGCAGCAACGGGACTTTCTTCACCGCCCGGGCGCCGACCTCGAGGAACGAGTCGGCGGTGTCGAGGATTTCCGTCAGCAGCTCGCGGCGCAAACCGTCGAGCGAGAGGAAGTGGCGCAGCTGGCCCTGATCATTGAGCTGCAGCGGGCGCTTGGTATCTGGAGGCGTCATCGCGAGGGGGACTCTCAATAGGTCGAATTAAAGGGCGAGGTCTTGCAGTTCGAGCTTGAGTTCTGGCCCCGACAGTTTCACCCGCTCGTGGGCTGCCAGGGACAGGGTCGCACCCAGTACGTTCGGGCGGATCGGCAGTTCCCCGGCGTCCAGGTCCAGCAGGCATACCAGCGTCACGCTGGCCGGGCGACCATAGTCGAAGAGTTCGTTCATGGCGGCGCGGATGGTCCGTCCGCTCATCAGTACGTCGTCGATCAGCACCAGGTGCTGGCCTTCGATCTCGAACGGCAGGGCCGAGGGGCGCACTTGCGGGTGCAGGCCGTTCTGGCTGAAGTCGTCGCGGTAGAAGGAAACGTCGAGTGTGCCAAGCGGTTCAGCGCTGCCCAGCTCTTTGAGCAGGGCCTGGGCAACCCACACGCCACCGGTACGAATGCCGATGTAGCGCGGTTCGCTGATGCCACGGTGTTCCAGGTGTGCCTTGAGACGGATCGCCATCTGGCTGATCAGTTCGTCGGGATTGGGCAGGCTCATGGTTGCTCCTTCTTGGGCCCGAGCCGGGTCGTTGCCGCAGGTGGCTCGGGTTGTAGCTAAAAGAGACGGGTGACGGCTCTTCAGGATTAGGATTGGAACAATGCGCTGTTCTCGTCGAGCCAGCCTTGCAGCAGCAGGGCGGCGGCGATGGCATCCACCGGGTTGTCGCGGTAGCTGCCTTTCTGCCCGCCCCGGGCCAGGCGTTCGCCCTTGGCCTCGAAGGTGGTCAGGCGTTCATCGTGGGTGTAGAAGGGCAGGTTGAAGCGGCCGTTCAGGCGTCGGGCGAATTTTTCCGCGCGGGCGCACATGTCGCTGGGCGTGCCGTCCATGTTCAGCGGCAGGCCGACCACCACGGCGTCGGGTTTCCACTCTTTGATCAGCGCTTCGACCTGATCCCAGTCGGGAATACCGTTTTGTGCCTTCAAGGTGCACAGCTCGCGGGCCTGGCCGGTGATGACCTGGCCAACCGCAACGCCGATCTGTTTGGTGCCGTAGTCGAACCCCAGAATCAACCGCAGGGCCATCAGGCGTGCCCCGCCTGGCTGGTGAGCAGGCTGAGGTTGACGCCCAGGTGCTTGGCCGCCGCTTCCAGGCGCAGCTCGCTGCTGGTGTTGAACAGGATGTCGGCATCGTACGGGCAGGTCAGCCAGGCGTTCTGGGCCAGCTCGGCCTCCAGTTGCCCGGCTTCCCAGCCGGCATAACCCAGGGTGATCACGCTTTTCGCCGGGCCGACGCCATCGGCAATGGCGAACAGCACGTCCTGCGAGGTCGACAGGGACAGCTCGCCTTCCAGATCAACGGTCGCCTGAAAACTCTGGCCCTTGGGGTGCAGGACAAAACCGCGATCGGTCTGCACCGGACCACCGATGAAGATCGGCACGTGCTGGCAGAGCGCGGGCGGCTCGATGTCCGGGCGCAATTGCTCGAGGATATCGGCCAGGTTCAGGTCCTGCGGACGGTTGACCACCAGCCCCATGGCACCATTGGCCGTGTGCTCGACGATGTAGGTCAAGGTGTGCGCAAAGTTCGGGTCGACCATGTGAGGCATGGCGATCAGGAAGTGATGCTTGAGGTAGCTGGGGCTGACGTTTTTCATGAACGCTAGTGTGGCGTTGGAGGGACGAACTGACAAGCCGAAGTGTCGATGTTTGCTTGAGATTGATTACCTGTAGGAAGCTGGCTTGCCAGCGAAAGCGATCTCGAAAACGCCTTCGCTGGCAAGCCAGCTCCTACGGGGCTTACGTCTGTCAGTTGCTGGAGAGGCGATCGCCGCGTGCAAATTTCCATGTGCGGATGATTTCCAGGCGATCGATGTCCGACAGGTCCCCGGTAAAGGGGGCAAACGGCGCCGCCAGGCGCACGATGCGCTGGGCCGCCTGATCCAGCAGCGGTTGCCCGGAAGACTCCAGTACCAGCACCTCATACAGCGAACCGTCGCGGTTGATCGAGACCATCAGGCGCAAGTTGCCGTAGATCTGCTTGCGCCGGGCTTCGTCGGGGTAATTGAGGTTGCCGATGCGCTCGACTTTTTTACGCCATTCATCCTTATACCAGGCGCCCTTGTCGCGCATGGTCGAAGCGGCGCTCAAGCGGTGGATGCGCGGGCGCTTGGCGTACAACTGCTGTTCCTGGGCCAGTTCGGCTTCGAGGCTGGCGATATCGCTGGACAGTTGTTCGCTGTCAAATGTCGGTGCCGCCACCGCAGGTTTGGTGACGGGCTTGGGCTCTTCGGTTTTCGCCGCGGCTTTCTTCGGTTTCGGTGCGACGGTGGTCACGGCAGCCTTGGGCGGGGCTTCCCGCTGTTCAGGCTTGGCCGCTGGAGGTGGCGTGACTTTTTGAACCTTGTTGTCCTGGAACGGCGCGATCTCGGTGGTCTTGGGGACGGCCTTCTTGTCCAGGGTGCCGCTGCCTTGCTGATTTTCCTGGGCGAGGAAATCGGCCTTCTCCGGCGTCTTTTCGCTTTTGAAGGTGGCGAGGGTGATTTCCAGTGTTTTACTGATCTGCTTGGGCTCGACCATCGTGAAACCGACGCCCAGCAATAAGGCCAGATGCACCAACGCCGCCAGAAACAGGGTAAATCCGAGGCGATCGGCCGGGCGCACGCCGTGGTGGGCGAGTTCGAGGGGCAGATCGGACGGGAGGGTCATGACAAGGAAACCAACATCACGTTTTCACAGGCCGCGCATGATAACGCAATGTTGGTTTGGCTTATCAACGGGCCTTGAGCTTCTGATCGATGGCATCCATCAGCAAGCCGCCGATATCGGTGCCGAAGGCGTTATCGATTTCGCGGATGCAGGTTGGGCTGGTGACGTTGATTTCAGTCAGGTGCTCGCCGATCACATCGAGGCCGACAAACAACAGGCCTTTTTCGCGCAGGGTCGGGCCGACTTGCGCCGCGATCCAGCGATCCTTCTCGGTCAATGGGCGGGCTTCGCCGCGGCCACCGGCGGCGAGATTGCCACGGGTTTCACCGGCAGCGGGGATACGCGCCAGGCAGTAGTCCACCGGCTCGCCGTCGATCATCAGGATGCGCTTGTCGCCATCGACGATGGCCGGCAGGTAGCCCTGGATCATGATTTGCTGCTGGCCGTGCAGGGTCAGGGTTTCGAGGATCACCGACAGGTTCGGGTGGCCGGCGGTGTGACGGAAGATCGAGGACCCGCCCATGCCGTCCAGCGGCTTGAGGATCACATCGCCATGATGGTCGGCGAATTCGCGCAATACGTCAGGGCGGCGGCTGACGATGGTCGGCGGCGTGCACTGCGGGAACAGCGTGGCGAACAGCTTTTCATTGCAGTCACGCAGGCTCTGCGGCTTGTTGACCACCAGCACGCCAGCGCTTTCGGCTTGTTCCAGCAAATAGGTGGAGTAGACGAATTCCATGTCGAACGGCGGATCCTTGCGCATCAGGATCACGTCCAGGTCGCTCAGCAGGTTGTCCTGCTCGGCTTCCAGCTCGAACCATTTTTCCGGGTTGGCGAACACTTTCAGCGGACGCATCCGCGCCCGTGCCTGACCTTCGGCCTGGTACAGGTCGCGCTGCTCCATGTAGAACAGTTCCCAGCCGCGTTTCTGTGCGGCCAGCAGCATGGCCAGCGAGCTATCCTTTTTATAGGAGATGCTGGCGATAGGATCCATGACAATCCCGACACGAACGCTCATGGGTTATTCCTCGAAATTTGGGGGCAGTGTCGATCCCCTGTAGGAGCGAGCATGCTCGCGAAAAACTCAAGGGCAACGCGTTCATCCTGACAGCACGCATTATCGTTGACGACCATCGCGAGCAAGCTCGCTCCTACAGAGGATCAGCGTATAAAAGTGGCGTCAGAGTGGCGCTGAGTGTGTTCCCGGTCAAGGAAAAACCACTGCCAGGGCCGGCCGATAGATTGGATTTGGAGACTGTGCTAAAAAGGCTGCCATATTGTGCCGACCCTTGAACATCAAGGGTTTCGAGCCCTCGATGCCCTGCAGATGGACAAATAGATTCGTAAAGGCGACGGTAGAGCACCTATGGAAAAGCAACCCAGCGCCTTGAAGGTCATGGTGATCGATGATTCGAAGACGATTCGTCGCACCGCCGAAACACTGCTCAAGAACGTGGGGTGCGAGGTCATCACGGCCATCGACGGCTTCGATGCCCTGGCCAAGATCGCCGATCACCACCCCGGCATCATCTTTGTCGACATCATGATGCCGCGCCTGGATGGCTATCAGACCTGCGCATTGATCAAGAACAACAGTGCATTCAAGTCCACGCCAGTGATTATGCTGTCGTCCAAGGATGGGCTGTTCGACAAGGCCAAGGGGCGCATCGTCGGCTCCGACCAGTTTCTGACCAAGCCTTTCAGCAAGGAAGAACTGCTGAACGCGATCCAGGCCCATGTTCCGGGCTTTGCCGCTGTTTTGCCGCAGTAAGACACCTACAGTGACGCTCGGCCATTGGGCCCTGCGCCGACAAGAATGGGGAAGACCATGGCACGTATCCTGATCGTCGACGATTCGCCGACCGAAATGTACAAACTGACTGGCATGCTGGAAAAGCACGGTCATGAAGTATTGAAAGCCGAAAACGGCGCAGACGGCGTGGCCCTGGCCCGCCAGGAAAAACCCGACGCGGTGCTGATGGACATCGTCATGCCTGGGCTCAACGGTTTCCAGGCGACCCGCCAGTTGACCAAGGACCCGGAAACCGGCCACATCCCGGTGATCATCATCACCACCAAGGATCAGGAAACCGACAAGGTCTGGGGCACGCGCCAAGGGGCCAAGGACTACCTGACCAAGCCGGTCGACGAAGACACCCTGATCAAGACCCTGAACAACGTGCTGGCCGGTTGATCACAGGACCATGAGCCAATCACTGACCGCCTTCGAACTGCTGCTGCAGATCGACCGGCGCTGTCGCTTGCTGGCGGCGGACTTGCCGTCCCAGCCGACCCGTCAGGACAGCTGGAGCGGTATCGGTTTTCGCCTGGGCGAACACTGGTACGTCGCGCCCATGGGCGAAGTCGGTGAAGTGTTGCACGAGCCGCGGTTTACCCTGGTGCCGGGGGTCAAGCCTTGGGTAAAGGGCGTGGCCAATCTGCGCGGGCGTTTGTTGCCGATCATGGACCTGGCAGGCTTCTTCGGCCACGAAACCTCGGCGGCGCGCAAGCAGCGACGGGTGTTGGTGGTGGAGCATGAAGACGTGTTTGCCGGGTTATTGGTCGATGAAGTCGTTGGTTTGCAGCACTTTGCCCGGGACAGCCTGGAGCCGGCAGATCATTCGAACGGGCCGATTTCGGCATTTATCGAAGGCCGGTTTCAGCGAGAACAGAGCTGGCAGGTGTTCAGCCTGTTTGCGCTGGCGCGGTCGCAAGGATTCATGAACGTCGCGCTGTAAACACGGCTCCCACAGGTACTTCGGCAAGCTTTGAAGGGTGTTGGTTACCGATGACAAAAGCAAAATCAGGCAAGCCAATGGAAGCGTCGCGCAGTCGATCGCAGATCATCGCGCTGTTCATCGCACTGATCATCTTCATCATGTTGCTGTTCGCCAACTTCGCGTACCTCAACACCCAGGCCACTTACGATAAACAGTACATCGGCCACGCCGGTGAGCTGCGCGTGCTGTCCCAGCGCATTGCCAAGAATGCCACCGAAGCCGCTGCCGGCAAGGCGGCGGCGTTCAAGTTGCTCAGCGATGCGCGCAACGATTTTGCCCGGCGCTGGAGTTATCTGAAGAAAGGCGATCCCGCCACCGGTTTGCCACCGGCACCACCCAGCGTTCGCCCGGAAATGCGCGCCGTACAGCTGGACTGGGAACGCCTGCTGAAAAACACCGACGCCATCCTGTCCAGTGAACAGACGGTGTTGTCGCTGCATCAGGTCGCCGCGACCCTGGCCGAAACCGTGCCGCAGTTGCAGGTCGAATACGAAAAAGTGGTGGAAACCCTGCTGCAACGTGGAGCCCCGGCTGCGCAGGTGGCGATGGCCCAGCGCCAATCGCTGCTGGCCGAACGTATTTTAGGTGCGGTCAATACGGTACTGTCCGGCGACGAAAACTCGCAGCAGGCCGCCGATGCGTTCGGCCGTGATGCGGCGCGTTTCGGGCAGGTGCTCAACGGCATGCTCCAGGGCAACGCGGCACTGCGGGTCAGCCAGGTCGAGGACCGTGACGCGCGCGCGCGGCTGATCGAGATTTCCGAGCTGTTCGAGTTCGTCTCCGGCTCAGTGGACGAAATCCTCGAAACCTCCCCGGAGCTGTTCAAGGTCCGTGAGTCGGCCACCAATATCTTCAGCCTGTCGCAAACCCTGCTCGACGAAGCGTCCCACCTGGCCAGCGGCTTCGAAAACCTCGCCGGGGGACGTGACACCGACACCATCGGCGGCTATGTCCTGGGCCTGGGGGCGTTGATGTCGATCATCCTCATCGGCCTGGTGATGGTGCGCGAAACCAATCGGCAGTTGCGCGAAACCGCCGAAAAGAACGAGCGCAACCAGAATGCGATCATGCGCCTGCTCGACGAAATCGAAGACCTGGCCGACGGCGACCTGACCGTGACCGCCACGGTGACTGAAGACTTCACCGGGACAATTGCCGATTCGATCAACTATTCCGTGGACCAACTGCGCGACCTGGTGGCAACGATCAACCTGACAGCCGGCCAGGTCGCTGCCGCCGTGCAGGAAACCCAGGCCACCGCGATGCACCTGGCGCAGGCCTCGGAACATCAGGCCCAACAGATTTCCGAAGCGTCCACCGCGATCAACGACATGGCTGAGTCCATCGATCAGGTGTCGGCCAACGCCGCGGAATCCTCGGCGGTGGCCGAGCGTTCGGTGGAGATCGCCAACAAGGGCAACGAGGTGGTGCACAACACCATCCATGGCATGGACAACATCCGCGAACAGATTCAGGACACCGCCAAGCGAATCAAGCGTCTTGGCGAGTCCTCCCAGGAAATCGGCGATATTGTCAGCTTGATCGATGATATTGCCGACCAGACCAACATCCTCGCTCTCAATGCGGCGATCCAGGCATCCATGGCCGGTGATGCCGGGCGTGGTTTCGCAGTGGTCGCCGACGAGGTGCAGCGCCTGGCGGAACGCTCTTCGGCCGCGACGCGGCAGATCGAGACCCTGGTGCGGGCGATCCAGGCCGACACCAACGAAGCAGTGATTTCCATGGAGCAGACCACCACCGAAGTGGTGCGAGGCGCGCGTCTGGCGCAGGATGCCGGTGTGGCCCTGGAAGAAATCGAAGGGGTATCCAAGACCCTGGCGGCGCTGATCCAGAGCATTTCCAACGCGGCGCAACAACAGACATCGTCTGCCGGTCAGATTTCCCTGACGATGAACGTGATCCAGCAGATCACCTCGCAGACCTCGTCCGGCTCTACAGCCACTGCCGAGAGCATCGGCAACCTGGCAAAAATGGCCAGCCAGTTGCGGCGTTCGGTGTCCGGTTTCACCTTGCCGGCCACCCAGGCGCAGGTCGCGGACAAAGCTTGAACCGCCCCCGGGCACGGCTATCTTGATTGAAGTGGGGATTGGAGTGGTTATGGGTGATCGGCACGACTATGTGGCCCTCGAATGGGTCAAAGGCGAAATTGCCGAAACGCTGAAGCAGGCTCATCACGCGATCGAAACCCAGCTTGATGACCCGCAGGCGACGCACGCCCTGAGCGAATGCCTGGCGTGCATCCATCAGGTTCACGGCAGTCTGCAGATGGTCGAGTTCTACGGCGCGGCTCTGCTCGCCGAAGAAATGGAACATCTGGTCACCGCCTTGCAACACAATCGCGTTCATCATCGCGACGAGGCGCTGCACCTGATGCTGCAAGCGCTGGGGCAATTGCCGATCTACCTTGATCGTGTACAAGGCGCCCGCCGCGATTTGCCTTTGGTGGTGTTGCCGCTGATCAACGACCTGCGCAGCGCACGAGGCGAAAGCCTGTTGTCGGAAACCAGCCTGTTCAGCCCGCAGTTGCCAGACCTGGCTCCTCTGGACGAAGCGTCCCTGGCGCTGCTGGAGCCGACCGAACTGCCGAATGTGCTGCGCAAGTTGCGGCAGATGTTGCAGATGGCCCTGGTCGGTTTGCTGCGTGAACAGGACGACGACACTCACCTGGAGTACCTGGCGAAGGTTTTTACGCGCCTGGAAGGCTTGTCCGGTACAGCGCCCCTCAGCCCGCTGTGGCAAGTCGGCTCGGCGCTGGTCGAAGGCATGCGCGCTGGCGTCATTGCCAACAGCCCGGCCTTGCGCAGCCTGTTCAAGGAGGCCGACAAAGAGCTCAAGCGTCTGCTCGAACAGGGCATGCAGGGCATCAATCAGCCGCCGCCGCCCGAGTTGCTCAAGAGTTTGCTGTTCTATATTGCCAAGGCCGAACATCCCACCGGGCAGATGCTGACCATGAAAGATCGCTACGCACTGGACGATGCATTGCCTGACAGCGCGATGGTCGACGAAGAACGCGCAAGGCTGGCCGGTCCCGACCGTGACGCCATGCGCTCGGTATTGGCGGCATTGTGCGAAGAACTGGTGCGGGTCAAGGAGCGCCTGGACCTGTTCGTGCGCAGCGACCGGCAACACACCTCGGACCTCGACAGCCTGCTAGCACCCCTGCGGCAAATCGCCGACACCCTGGCGGTGCTGGGTTTTGGCCAGCCACGCAAGGTCATCATCGATCAACTGGCGGTGGTGCTGAGCCTGGCCCAAGGCCAGCGCGCACCCGATGACGCGATCCTCATGGACGTGGCCGGGGCCTTGCTTTACGTCGAAGCGACGCTGGCCGGCATGGTCGGCACCGTGGAGCCTGAAAGCCAGGAAGACAGTCGCCTGCCCACCACCGACCTGACGCAGATCCACCAGATCGTCATCAAGGAAGCGCGCATCTGCCTGCAGCAGGCCAAGGACATGATCGTCGACTACATCGATGCCGATTGGGACCGACAGCATCTGCAGGCACTGCCGGCCTTGCTGACCCAGGTGCGCGGTGCGCTGGCGATGATTCCGTTGAGCCGGGCGGCGGGCCTGATCGAAACCTGCAATCATTTCATCCGCGAACACCTGCTGCTCGATCCGGATCAGCCCGGCTGGCAGGCGCTGGACAGCCTGGCCGACGTCATCACCAGCATCGAATATTACCTTGAGCGCCTCAGCGACGACCCCGAAGCGCCCGGTGAACACCTGCTCGACGTGGCGCAAAGCAGCCTGGCTGCACTTGGATTCTTCCCCAGCGAACGACAGGTACCGGTGCTTGCGGATGTCTTGAGCCCCCGCGAAGCACAGGCCCTGCGACAACAGCAGGAACGGGATGCCCCGGCCATCGCGCAAGCCTTGGCCGATGTACTGGCCAACCCGGTCTCTGTGCTGAACCCGCCCGCGCTCGACACCCCGGATAGCCTGCTGCCGCCACCGTCGGGCGAGGAGCCGGTGGACGAGGAATTGCGCGAAGTGTTCCTTGAGGAAGCCGATGAAGTGCTGGAGGTCCTTCGCGAGTATTTGCCACGCTGGTCGGCGGATCCCTCCAACCGCTTGGCCCTGAGTGAATTGCGCCGCGCCTTCCACACCCTCAAGGGCAGTGGTCGGATGGTGCGCGCCCTGGTGCTCGGCGAACTGGCCTGGGCCCTGGAAAACCTGCTCAACCGCGTGCTGGAACAGAGCGTAGAGGCTGGCGCCAGCGTGCAGCAGCTGCTCGGCGATGTGCTCGACCTGCTGCCGGAACTGGTGGCCGAATACGCCGCCGATGCCCAGCGTCAGCGCAACGATGTCGACCAGTTGGCGGCGCGTGCCCACGCCTTGGCCAAGGGCGAGACCCCGGCAGAGGACGAGGACACCCAGGACGTCGCGGCCCTCGACCCGCTGTTGCTGGAAATCTTCCGCAAGGAAGCCGAAACCCATTTGAGCAGCCTCAACCGCTTTCTCGATCAGGCCGCCGAACACCTGCCGCTGCAGGCCAGCGATGAACTGCAGCGCGCCTTGCACACGCTCAAGGGCAGTGCGTCGATGGCGGGGGTGATGCCGATTGCCGAGCTGGCGACGCCGCTGGATCAACTGGCCCGGGAATACAAGGCCCACCTGATCGCGCTCGACATGGACGAAGTCGAAGTGCTGCTGGAGGCCGAAGGCTTGTTCCGTCTTGGCTTGCGTCAGCTCAAGACCGACCCGCTCGCTGAAATCCCCGGCTCCCGGGCCCTGATCGAACGTGCCAGGGCGCTGCTCGCCGAGCGCCTGCAAAGCCATTTGAGCTCGCCCAGCAGCGGCCTGAGGGTCAAGCGAGACCCGCAGCTGATCACCAACTTCCTGGCCCAGGGCATGGACATCCTGCTGGACGCCGAAAGCCTGTTGCGGCGTTGGCAGCAGCACCCAGGCGAGCGCCAGGAACTCAGTGCACTGCTGGACGAACTGACCACCCTCGGCGAAGGTGCGCATCTGGCCGACCTGCACCCGGTGGATGAGCTCTGCGAAGCCTTGCTCGACCTCTACGGTGCAGTGGAAGAGAGCAGCCTGGCGGTCAGCGAAGCGTTTTTCCATGAGGCGCAAAATGCCCACGAAGCGCTGATCAACATGCTCGATGAACTGGCGGCCGGCCAGGAAGTCAGTCCACGTCCAGAACGGGTTCGGGCCTTGCACGGCTTGCTTGATCAGAGCCTGGACCCTTCGGCCATGGGCCTGATCCGCAGTGATGGCAGTCGCACCTTGAGCATCCGCGAGCTGGGCGACGCCACCGCCGAACTCGAGCGCACGCTCCCCCCTGCAGGAGCGAGCCTGCTCGCGATGGACGATAACGATGACGCGCTTTCATTGGATAAACGCGGTGCCTTTGAGTCCTTCGCTGGCAAGCCAGCTCCTACAAAGGACCGCGCAGCCGAGCTGGACGACGATATCGTTTCGATCTTCCTCGAGGAAGCGGAGGATATCCTCCAAAGTGCCAACCATTTCTTGCAACGCTGGGTCAGTGACCCGCACAACGCCGCGCCGCTGTCGTCCTTGCAGCGCGATCTGCACACCCTAAAAGGGGGCGCGCGGATGGCCGAGGTCGAGCCGGTCGGCGACCTGGCCCAGGAACTGGAAAGCCTCTATGAGGGCCTGGCGGACCGCCGTTACAGCCACAGCGAAGTGCTGGTGCAGTTGCTGCAACAGAGCCATGACCGTCTGGCGCAGTTGCTTGAACAACTGCAAGACCAGCAAGCCCTGGACGAACCCGGGGAACTGATCGAAACGATTCGCGCGTTTCGGCAAAGTCACGCAGGTAACGCCGAGGTGATCGACGCAGCGACCAGCAACGACTCGGCCCACCATGACGGCGAATTGCTGGATATCTTCCTTGAGGAAGGTTTCGACATCATCGAAAGCTCCGGCGCGGCGCTGCTGCGCTGGCAGGCCGAGCCATCGAGCCGTCAGGAAGTGGAAACCCTGCTGCGCGACCTGCACACCCTCAAGGGCGGTGCACGCATGGTGGAAATCGCTCCGATTGGCGATTTGGCCCATGAGCTGGAATTTCTCTACGAAGGTTTATCCACCGGCGTGCTGCAACCCACGGCGGCGTTGTTCGAACTGCTGCAGCGCAGCCATGACCGGCTGGCCCAGATGCTCGACGCAGCGCGCGCCGGTGAGCCGTTGCCGCCGGCCGACCGGTTGATCGACGCCATCCAGAACTTCAGTCACCCGGTGCTGCCTGAATCCCAGGTACCGCTCACCGTGCCCGTTGTGGCGAAAGCCGAGACGCCGCTGCTGCAACCCGATGCCGGGGCGGACATGGTCAAGGTCTCGGCAGAATTGCTCGACGACCTGGTCAACCTGGCCGCTGAAACGTCGATCTTTCGCGGTCGCATCGAGCAGCAGGTCAACGACGCGCAGGTGGCGCTCAACGAGATGGAAACCACCATCGAGCGCATGCGCGACCAGTTGCGCCGGCTCGATACCGAAACCCAGGGCAGGATCCTCAGCCGCCAGCAAGTCGACGCCGAACGCCTGGGTTACGAAGAGTTCGACCCGCTGGAAATGGACCGCCACTCGCAATTGCAACAACTGTCGCGCGCCCTGTTCGAATCCGCCTCCGACTTGCTTGACCTCAAGGAAACCCTCGACCGGCGCAACCAGGACGCAGAAAACCTGTTGCAGCAGCAGGGCCGCATCAACACCGAGTTACAGGAAGGCTTGATGCGCACGCGCATGGTGCCGTTCGAGCGGATGCTGCCGCGCTTGAAGCGCATTGTTCGTCAAGTGGCCAGTGAGCTGGGCAAGGACGTCGAGTTCATCGTCGGCAACGCTGAAGGCGAAATGGATCGCAATGTGCTCGAACGCATGGCGGCGCCGCTGGAGCATATGCTGCGCAATGCCGTCGACCATGGCCTGGAAGCCGCCCCTGTGCGAGTGGCGGCGGGCAAGCCGGCGCAAGGGCGGATCACCCTGGACCTGTTGCGCGAAGGTGGCGACATCATTTTCGATATTCGCGACGACGGTGCCGGCGTGCCCCTGGAGGCGGTGCGGCGCAAGGCGATCAAGCGCGGCCTGCTCGACCCCCACAGCGTCATCAGCGACCACGACGTGCTGCAATTCATTCTGCAACCGGGGTTTTCCACCGCCGAGAAAATCACCCAGATCTCCGGGCGCGGTGTCGGCATGGACGTGGTGCACGAGGAAGTACGGCAACTGGGCGGCACCATGAGCATCGACTCCGTACCAGGGCAGGGCGTGCATTTCCGCATCCGCCTGCCGTTCACCGTGTCGGTTAACCGGGCGCTGATGGTGCAATGCGGGGAAGACCAATATGCCATTCCGTTGAACACTATCGATGGCATTGTCCGCGTGTTGCCCAACGAACTCGAAGGGCATTTCCGTCTTGATCCGCCGGCTTATGAATACGCCGGGCAGCGCTATGAATTGTGTTACCTGGGTGAGCTGCTGAAAACCAGCCCGCGTCCACGGCTGCTGGGTCAGGGCCTGCCGCTGCCGGTATTGCTGGTGCAGTGCAACGAGCGTCACATTGCGGTGCAGGTCGATGCCATGGCGGGCACCCGCGAGATCGTGGTCAAGAGCCTCGGCCCGCAGTTCGCGGCGGTGCAAGGGGTGTCCGGGGCGACGATTCTGGGGGACGGCCGGGTGGTGCTGATCCTGGATTTGCTGGCACCAGTTCGCGCCATGCAAGCGCGGGCGCCGCAGCGTCCGGTGAGCCACGAAGTCGAGGTCGAGCCGCAGCGGCCCTTGCTGGTGATGGTGGTCGACGACTCGGTCACCGTGCGCAAGGTCACCAGCCGTTTGCTCGAACGCCACGGCATGAACGTGCTGACCGCCAAGGACGGTGTCGACGCCATGCTGCTGCTGGAAGAACACAGCCCGGACCTGATGCTGCTGGACATCGAAATGCCGCGGATGGATGGCTTCGAAGTGGCGACCCAAGTGCGCAATGATGAGCGTCTGCGGCACCTGCCGATCATCATGATCACCTCACGCACAGGCCAGAAACACCGCGACCGGGCCATGGCCATCGGCGTCAACGACTACCTTGGCAAGCCGTACCAGGAATCGGTACTGCTCGAAAGTATCGCCCTGTGGAGCAAGGCCCATGCATGAGCGTCGCCACGACCCGCGCGACAGCCAACTCACCGGTCTGCTACTGCCACTGGCCGACCGCAACCTGATCCTGCCGAACGTCGCCGTGGCGGAGCTGATCGATTACCAGCCCGCGGCCTTCGACCTCGACTCACCACCCTGGTACCTGGGACGGGTAGCGTGGCGCGACCGGCAGATTCCGTTGCTCAGCTTCGAGTCGGCGTGCGGGCAGAAAATCGCCATCGGCGAACGCGCGCGAATCGTCATTCTCAATGCGCTCGGCGGTCGGCCCGAGTTGAAATTCATCGCGCTACTGGTCCAGGGGATACCGCGCTCGTACAAGCTCGACAGTCAGTTGAGTTATGTGGATGTGCCGTTGTGCCCGCTGGAGATGGCGGCGGTGCAGGTGGCGGATCAAGTGGCCAAGGTGCCGGATTTGTTGGCGTTGGAGGAGTTGTTGGTGAGTGCCGCGCTCGTCTGAAGGGCCCATCGCGAGCAAGCTCGCTCCCACAGGTATTGTGGTTGCCGCAGATATTGGGCAATACACGGACACTGTGGGAGCGGGCTTGCCCGCGAAGGCTACAGTCCAGGCAACCATTACTCTGACCGTAACAATCCACCACTCTGCTTGATTGATGCCCCCACCCAACGCTCCTACTGTGACCCCCACGACAGCGAACCCGTGGAGTGGTCATGACAACAACAATATCCCCCGACTCGCGATGGACGCGGCGGCGCAGCGAAAAGCAGCGGCGCCTTGCGCAGGTGCGAGACCTGGCTGACGGTGTGGTGTTGCCCACCGACAAGATCGTGGTGGCGCTAGAGGCGTTGATCCTGCCGGGCGATCGCGTGGTGCTGGAGGGCAACAACCAGAAGCAGGCGGATTTTCTTTCCCGCTCCCTGGCCAAGGCTGATCCGGGCAAGCTGCATGACCTGCACATGATCATGCCCAGCGTCGGTCGTTCCGAGCACCTGGACCTGTTCGAGCGTGGCATTGCGCGCAAGCTCGACTTCTCCTTTGCCGGCACCCAGAGCCTGCGCATCAGCCAGTTGCTCGAAGACGGCCTGCTGGAAATCGGCGCGATCCACACCTACATCGAGCTCTACGCACGGTTGGTGGTCGACCTGATTCCCAACGTGGTGCTCAGTGCCGGCTTCATGGCCGACCGCGCCGGCAACATCTACACCGGCCCCAGCACCGAAGACACGCCGGCGCTGATCGAACCGGCAGCCTTCAGCGACGGCATCGTCATCGTCCAGGTGAACCAACTGGTCGATGACGTCACTGATTTGCCACGCGTCGACATCCCTGCGTCTTGGGTCGACTTCGTGGTGGTGGCCGACAAGCCGTTCTACATCGAACCACTGTTCACCCGTGACCCTCGGCACATCAAGCCGGTGCATGTGCTGATGGCGATGATGGCGATTCGCGGGATCTACGAAAAACACAACGTGCAGTCGCTCAACCACGGCATCGGCTTCAACACGGCCGCCATCGAGCTGATCCTGCCGACCTACGGCGAATCCCTTGGCCTCAAGGGCAAGATCTGCCGCAACTGGACCCTCAATCCCCATCCGACCCTGATCCCGGCGATTGAAAGCGGCTGGGTCGAAAGCGTGCATTGCTTCGGCACCGAACTGGGCATGGAAAACTACATCGCCGCCCGGCCGGACGTGTTCTTCACCGGGCGCGACGGCTCCCTGCGCTCCAACCGGATGTTCAGCCAACTGGCCGGGCAATACGCGGTGGACCTGTTCATCGGCGCGACCCTGCAAGTCGATGGCGACGGCCATTCTTCCACCGTGACCCGCGGTCGCCTGGCCGGCTTCGGCGGCGCGCCGAACATGGGCCACGACCCGCGCGGTCGCCGACACGGCACGCCAGCCTGGCTCGACATGCGCCACGCCGACGCGGCTGAGCCGATGCTCGAACGCGGCAAGAAACTGGTGGTGCAAATGGTCGAGACCTTCCAGGAAGGCGGCAAACCGACCTTCGTCGAGACCCTCGACGCGGTGGACGTGGCGAAGAAAAGCGGCATGCCGCTGGCGCCGATCATGATCTACGGCGACGACGTCACCCACCTGCTGACCGAAGAAGGCATCGCCTATTTGTATAAGGCCCGAACCCTGGAAGAACGCCAGGCAATGATCGCCGCTGTCGCTGGCGTGACTGCCATTGGCCTGCGCCACAATCCGAAAGACACCGCACGCATGCGCCGCGAAGGCTTGATCGCCTTGCCCGAAGACCTCGGCATCCGCCGCACCGACGCAACGCGCGAATTGCTCGCCGCCAAAAGCGTGGCCGATCTGGTGGAGTGGTCCGGTGGCCTCTACAACCCGCCCGCCAAATTCAGGAGCTGGTAATGCATGCATTCAACCTGCAACCCAAAACCCTGAGCCTGGCCGAACGCCTGGCGGACCTGGCGGTGGACGCGCTGATCGACGAAGCGGACCTGTCGCCGAAACCGGCGCTGGTTGACCGTCGCGGCAATGGCGCCCACACCGATCTGCATCTGGGGCTGATGCACGCCTCGGCGCTGGCCCTGTGGCCGGCGTTCAAGGAAATGGCTGAAACGGCTATCGAGATGGGCGAGGTTGGATTGCCGCTGCGCGAGGCCATTGGCTTGATCGGTCGTGAAGGCGAACAAGCGATGCTCGCCACCACCAACGGCGTGAACACCCATCGCGGAGCCATCTGGGCGCTGGGCCTGCTGGTCGCCGCGGTTGCGCTGCAGCCGCAATCCACCGCTGCCGGCTCTATCGCCTTGCGCGCGGCACGTTTGGCCTTGCTCGACGACCGTTATGCGCCGCGTCCTCTGAGTCACGGCGCGCAAGTCGCCCAACGATACGGCGCACGCGGTGCCCGTGAGGAAGCGCAACTCGGCTTCCCGGCGGTGACGCAACGCGCGCTGCCGCAACTCAAGCGCAGCCGCGCCGCCGGCCATGGCGAACAGAATGCTCGGCTCGATGCGCTGCTGGCGATCATGACGAATCTGGCCGACACCTGCGTGCTGTACCGCGCCGGGGAAGAGGGTCTGAGCACCATGCAGCTCGGCGCCCAGGCCGTGCTCGACGCGGGTGGCAGTGCCAGCCTCGCCGGGCGTCGTCGGCTGCATGAGCTGGACCAACAACTTATCGCATTGAATGCCTCGCCTGGCGGTGCTGCGGATTTGCTCGCAGCCTGCCTGTTCATCGATCGCATCGAGTCCGGCGACGGCATCATCCAGGGAGCCTTTTGATGGAAACCTTATCCTTTGAATTCCCCGCCGGGCAGCCGCCACGCGGTCGCACGCTGGTGGGTTGTGTCGGTTCGGGCGATCTGGAAGTGCTGATCGAACCGGGTCAGCCCGGCAAGCTGAGCATCACCGTGCAGACTTCGGTCAATGGCAGCGAACAACGCTGGCAGCACCTGTTCTCACGGATGTTCGACGGTCAGGTCCCGCCGGCCATGGACATCGATATCCACGATTTCGGCGCCACCCCTGGCGTAGTACGCCTGCGCCTGGAACAGGGCTTCGAGGAGATCGGCCATGACTGACAACGCAGTGCTTCTCAACAAACACAGCTTCGTTGAACTCGGTGCCCGGCAACGGGCGAAAGCCTTGCTTGATGCCGGCACCTTCCGCGAATTGCTCGATCCGTTTCAACGCATCATGTCACCGTGGCTGGCGCGCCAGGGCGTGGTGCCTCAGGCAGACGACGGCGTGGTGATCGCCAAGGGCAGCCTCGCCGGTTTGCCGGTGGTGATCGCCGCCATCGAAGGGGCGTTCCAGGGCGGCAGTCTCGGTGAAGTCGGCGGGGCGAAAATTGCCGGCGCGCTGGAGCTGGCCGCCGAAGACAACCGCAAGGGCATTCCGACCCGCGCCGTGCTGCTGTTGGAAACCGGTGGTGTGCGTTTGCAGGAAGCCAACCTCGGCTTGGCGGCGATTGCCGATATCCATGCGGCGATCGTCGATTTGCGTCAGTACCAACCGGTGGTGGGCGTCATCGCAGGCAGTGTCGGTTGCTTCGGCGGCATGTCGATCGCCGCCGGCTTGTGCAGCTACCTGTTGGTGACCCAGGAAGCGCGCCTGGGCCTGAACGGTCCGCAGGTGATCGAACAGGAGGCGGGGCTCGAGGAATACGACTCGCGGGATCGCCCCTTCATCTGGAGCCTGACCGGAGGCGAGCAACGTTTCGCCACGGGGCTGGTGGATCGATACGCTGATGATGACGTGGCGCAGATTCGCCGGCAGGTCGGCGAATTGCTCAAGCAAGGTTTACCCGCGCAGCACCGCAGTGCTCAGGCCGAGCTGTTTCTGCAACGGCTGGCGCGTCTGGATGCCGAACCGCAAATCGAACCGGCCACGGTTCGCGACCTGTATCAAGGAGAGCGCGCATGAGTTCGTATTCCCTGAGGGGCTTGAATTGGTTCAACGCCTTGAGCGGCGATGCCAGGCCGGTCGACGGTTTACCTGCGTCGCTGAAAGTGGCTGATGGATGCTTGGGTGAACAACCCGCGCGATTTATCGCCGTGGTGGCCGATCCCGACAACCGTTTTGTGCGTGCCCGCAACGGTGAGGTCGGGCTGCTCGAAGGCTGGGGGCTGGCCAAGGCGGTGAATGAAGTCATCGCTGCCGATCAGCACAAGCCGCAAAAACGCGCACTGATCGCCATCGTCGATGTGCCAAGCCAGGCCTACGGCCGCCGCGAAGAAGCCCTCGGTATTCATCAAGCCTTGGCCGGTGCCGCCGACAGTTATGCCCGCGCCCGGCTGGCCGGTCATGCCGTTATCGGTTTGCTGGTGGGCAAGGCGATGTCCGGGGCGTTTCTCGCGCACGGTTATCAGGCCAACCGCTTGATTGCCCTACGCGATCCGGGCGTGATGGTGCATGCCATGGGCAAGGCATCGGCGGCGCGGGTGACCTTGCGCAGTATCGAAGAACTGGAAGCCCTGGCCGCCAGCGTGCCGCCGATGGCCTATGACATCGACAGCTATGCGAGCCTCGGCCTGCTCTGGGAAACCTTGGCGGTGCAGCAGATCGAACAACCAACCCCGTCGGATCTGACGCGGGTGACCGAGTGCCTGACCCAGGCGATTGACGATGTCGCGCACAAGGGCACTGATCTGAGCGCTCGCCTCGGGGCGGCCAATCGGGCGGCCTCGAGCAAGGTCCGCCAGTTGCTGAGAGAGCAGTGGTGAGCCGGTTTCTGGCCCACGACCTGCTCTGGGGCATGACCCCTCGGCAGCTGCCCGTGGATGCACCTGCCTGGGCGGTCGAGGCGATCGGCGCGGGGCAACCGGTGGTGGTGCGTCGTGCGGTATCGGCGGCAGGGCAGGTGGCGGTTGGCGTGCGTGGGCGTTTGCGTGAGCAGCGCTATGGGGCGTCGATGGCGATTGCGGCGGTAACCCGTCGTGTCAGCCCGGAAGCGCTTTGCCACGTCGATATCCACCGTGACTTGCCGGCGCTTGAGGCCTTGGCTCAATTGCGCCTCGCACTCGATGCCTGCGCTTGGGTCTGGGGTGTCAGCGGCAGTGCCGGGTTCGAGTTGGCCAGCGGCTTTGCAGCCCTGCATGAGGGCAGCGATCTGGATCTTATCCTGCGCACGCCACAGCCTCTGGCGCGTGATCAGGCCCGGGAGCTGGTGGCGTTGCTCGATACGGCGCCGTGTGTGGTGGACATGCAATTGCAGACCCCGTTTGGCGCCGTCGCCTTGCGTGAGTGGGCGGGGTCCTCCCCTCGGGTGCTGCTCAAGAAGGCAACGGGAGCTTGCCTGGTCATAGATCCATGGACGCCACAGGAGCAGGCAGCGTGAGTAGCTTGCTGGTGTTCCCGGGCCAGGGCGCGCAGCAGCCGGGCATGCTCCAGCGTGTGCCTCGGGAAACGCTGGTCGAAGCCAGCGACGTGTTGGGTGAAGACGTTCGGCTGCTCGATTCTGCCGAAGCGTTGCAATCGACGAGGGCGGTGCAGCTCTGCCTGCTGATCGCGGGGGTGGCGGCTGCACGGCAGTTGGCATTGCCGGCGGATTACGTCGCGGGGCTTTCCATCGGTGCTTACCCGGCAGCGGTGGTCGCCGGTGCCCTGGGTTTCAGCGATGCGCTGCACTTGGTCAGCCTGCGCGGTGAGTTGATGCAGCAGGCTTATCCACAGGGCTACGGGATGACCGCGATCATCGGCCTGGAACTGGCGGTGGTGGAGGGCTTGCTGGCCCAGGTTCATAGCGTCGATACGCCGGTTTACCTGGCCAACATCAACGCCGATAACCAGGTGGTGATTGCCGGCAGTGACGCGGGGATGAAAGCGCTGGCCGAGCTGGCAAGGGCGCGTGGGGCAGGGATGGCCAAGCGTCTGGCCGTGAGTGTGCCGTCGCACTGTCCGCTGCTGGATATTGCGGCGCAAACCCTGGCCGAAGCGTTCGCCAGGGTGACGCTGCAAACGCCGAAGATCGGCTACCTGAGCGGCAGCCGCGCGCGCCCGGTGATCAAGGTTGATGCCTTGCGCGACGACCTGGCTTTCAACATGTGCCGCGTGGTGGATTGGCGCGGCACGGTACAAAGCGCCTACGAGCGTGGCGTACGTCTACAGATCGAACTGCCACCCGGTGCGGTGCTGACCGGGCTGGCGCGCCGGGTGTTCGAACAGGGCACCGTGATTGCTTTCGACGGTGCCCGGCTCGATACCCTGCAGGCGCTGTTGCGTGAGGAGGGAAGTCGCCACCCCTAGAGCAACCCTGAGGCTTCGAACAACAAGAACAACATTCGACGATGCACTTTGAGGACGACAACAATGATTATTTACGGTGTGGCGCTACTCGCGATCTGTACGCTGGCAGGGGTGATCATGGGTGACATGCTCGGCGTGTTGCTGGGCGTCAAATCCAACGTCGGCGGGGTCGGGATCGCAATGATCCTGTTGATTTGCGCGCGACTGTGGATGCAAAAACGCGGTGGCATGACCAAGGATTGCGAAATGGGCGTCGGCTTCTGGGGTGCCATGTACATTCCGGTGGTCGTGGCGATGGCCGCGCAACAGAACGTGGTCACGGCATTGCACGGCGGTCCGGTGGCGGTGCTGGCGGCGATCGGCTCGGTGGTGGTCTGCGGCTGCACCATTGCCTTGATCAGCCGGACCCACAAAGGCGAACCCTTGCCCGATGAACCGACAGACATAACGCCGCTCGGCACACCGGCAGGAGGTCGCTGATATGTGGGATCTCATCGAGAAAGGCCTGGAGCACAACGGCCTGGTGACTGCATTCGCCTTCGTCGGCGTGATCATGTGGGTGTCGGTCATCCTCTCCAAACGCCTGACCTTCGGGCGCATCCATGGCTCGGCGATTGCCATCGTCATCGGCCTGGTGCTGGCCTGGGTCGGCGGCACCATGACCGGTGGGCAAAAAGGCCTGGCGGACCTGACACTGTTCTCCGGCATCGGCCTGATGGGCGGTGCCATGCTGCGCGACTTCGCCATCGTCGCCACGGCCTTCGAAGTGCAGGCCACCGAAGCGCGCAAGGCCGGCTTGATCGGCGTGATCGCGCTGCTGCTGGGCACGGTGCTGCCGTTCATTGTCGGCGCCTGCATGGCTTGGGTATTCGGTTATCGCGATGCGGTGAGCATGACCACGATTGGCGCAGGAGCGGTGACCTACATCGTCGGGCCGGTGACCGGTGCGGCAATTGGCGCGACCTCGGATGTGATGGCGCTGTCGATTGCCACCGGGTTGATCAAGGCGATCCTGGTGATGGTCGGCACCCCGATGGCGGCGCGCTGGATGGGCCTGGATAACCCGCGTTCGGCGATGGTGTTTGGCGGGTTGGCCGGCACGGTGAGCGGGGTGACGGCGGGGCTGGCGGCGACGGATCGGCGGTTGGTGCCTTATGGCGCGTTGACGGCGACCTTTCACACTGGGCTGGGCTGCCTGCTCGGGCCATCGTTGTTGTACTTCATTGTTCGCGGAATTGTGGGCTAACTGATCGTTCCCACGCTCTGCGTGGGAATGCAGCCCGGGACGCTCCGCGTCCCATTCGAGAGCTGGAACGCGGAGCGCCCCTTGAGGCATTCCCACGCAGAGCGTGGGAACGATCACTGGATGGTGTGGCGATTGGCATACATCCGGCACTCCGCCAGCAACGCCAGCAAATTCGGATCGCGCTCCTTGGCCTTCAGGAACACCACGCCAATGTGCTGCTGCATCCGATACTTCTCCTGCAACGGAATCAGCTTCACCCGATTCTCGTACACCGCCGCAATCCTGCCCGGCAGCAACGCATAACCCACCCCTGAGCTGACCATGCTCAGCAGGGTGAAGATGTCGTTGACCTGCATCGCCACCTTGGGCTCGAACCCCGCCTGACTGAACACCCGATTGCTGTCCTGATGCGTGGCAAAGCCCTGGGTCAGGGTGATAAAGGTCTCTTCGCGGACCTCGGCCAGGTCGACTTCGCTTCTTTGCGCAAACTTCGAATCGGCCGGGGTCGCCAGGAAGATGTCGTCGCAAAACAGCTCGATATGCTCCAGGTCCGGGTCGTTGATGCTGTCGTCCAGAGACACCAGGATCGCATCGACCTCCATGTTCTTGAGCTTGTACAACAGGTCGAAATTGGAGCCGAGGATCAGGTCGATATTGAGTTCGGTGCGGCGGATCTTCAGCCCCATGATCAGTTGCGGTACGGTCTTCACCGTCAGCGAATACAGCGAGCCCAATTTGAAACGCTCGGCGGAAAACCCGGCGGCTTCGCGGGTCAGGCGCACAGTTTCCACGACATCCTGAATCAGCTTGTGCGCCCGTTCTTCCAGGACGTAGGCGCTTTCCAGTGGCGTCAGGTTGCGCCCCTCGTGCTTGAACAACGGGCAGCGCAGGGCGCTTTCCAGGGAGTGGATCGCCCGATGTACGCTAACGTTACTGGTCTGCAATTCGGCCGCGGCGCGGGCCAGGTTGCCGGTGCGCATGAAGGCCAGGAACACCTCGAGTTTTTTCAGGGTCAACTCTTCATCGATCAGCATGGGGCGGACTCTTTTTGGAATAGCCTGATTGTGCACGTATGTGGGTTTCTGTAGGAGCGCGCGATATTGCGCTTTATCGATTTTCGAGGTGGGTAAACGATGTATCACGGGGAAAGATTGAACGCCTGGACGCATCTGGTCGGGGCAGTGGCGGCATTTGTCGGCGGTGTGTGGTTGATCGTGGTCGCCAGCCTCGACGGCAGTCCTTGGAAAATCGTCAGCACGTCGATCTATGCCTTTACCTTGCTGGTGCTGTACAGCGCATCGACCGTGTACCACAGCGTGCGCGGACGCAAGAAAGCGATCATGCAGAAGGTCGATCACTTCTCGATCTACTTGTTGATCGCCGGCAGCTACACGCCGTTCTGCCTGGTGACCCTGCGCGGGCCGTGGGGCTGGACGTTGTTCGGGATTGTCTGGGGGCTGGCGCTGATCGGCATACTGCAGGAAATCAAGCCGAGGTCGGAAGCGCGGATCCTGTCGATCGTGATCTACGCGGTGATGGGCTGGATCGTGTTGGTGGCGGTCAAGCCGTTGCTGGCGGCGCTAGGCAGCACCGGATTTGCGTGGCTGGCATCGGGCGGTGTGTTGTACACCGTGGGCATCATCTTTTTTGCCGTCGACCATCGATTGCGGCATGCCCACGGGATCTGGCATCTGTTCGTGATCGCCGGCAGCCTGCTGCACTTTGTGGCGATTTTCTTTTACGTCCTTTAGACCGCGTCGCGGCCATCGCCAGCAGGCTGGCTCCCACAGGAGATTTCCAGTGAACACGAAACGGTGAACACCCAAAATTCAATGTGGGAGCTAGCCTGCTGGCGATAGCGTCCTAGAAGTCACCCCACAACTGCTGGGCCACCGCCAACGCCACAACCGGCGCGGTCTCGGTGCGCAACACCCGAGGCCCAAGGCGAGCCGCATGAAAACCGGCGCTCTTGGCCTGGTCCACTTCCGCATCGGACAAACCACCCTCCGGCCCAATCAAGAACGCCAGCGTCCCGGGCTTGGCGTGGCTCACCAGCGGCTCAGCCACCGGATGCAACACCAGCTTCAGTTCAGCCTCAGTCTGTTTCAACCAGTCAGCCAACAGCACCGGCGGATGAATCACCGGTACCCGTGAACGCCCGCATTGCTCGCAGGCGCTGATCGCCACCTGGCGCCAGTGCAGCAGGCGTTTGTCGGCGCGCTCGTCCTTAAGCCGCACTTCGCAGCGTTCACTGAAAATCGGCGTGATTTGCGTGACGCCCAATTCAGTTGCTTTCTGGATCGCCCAGTCCATGCGCTCGCCACGGGACAAGCCTTGGCCGAGATGGATCTGTAATGGCGATTCCACCTGGCCGGCAAACTGTTCATTGATCTGTACCACCACGCGTTTTTTGCCGACTTCCACCAGCGTGCCGCGAAACTCATGGCCGGAACCGTCGAACAGTTGCAACGCATCGCCCTCGGCCATGCGCAGCACGCGACCGATGTAATGGGCCTGGGCTTCGGGCAACTCGTGCTCGCCGGTGCTCAGGGGGGCGTCGATAAAGAAGCGGGACAGTCTCATACGGGATCTCTGTAGATGGATCGTTCCCACGCTCTGCGTGGGAATGCCTCATCGGACGCTCTGCGTCCGCTTTTGGGACGCGGAGCGTCCCGGGCTGCATTCCCACGCGGAGCGTGGGAACGAGCAGACGAACTCTAGCCCGGATCGCGGAAACCGGGGTGGAAGTCCTTCGGCACCGCCACGCTGACGCTATCGCGAGTGGCAATGTCGATGCCTTCACTGGCGACCTCGGCGAGGAAGTCGATTTGCTCCGGGGTAATCACATACGGCGGCAGGAAATACACCACGCTGCCCAGCGGCCGAAGCAGGGCACCACGCTCCAGAGCATGCTGGAACACCTTCAGGCCACGGCGCTCCTGCCATGGATAGGCTTCTTTGCTCGCCTTGTCCTTGACCATTTCGATGGCCAGCACCATGCCGGTCTGGCGCACTTCGCTGACGTTCGGGTGGTCGGCCAGATGCGCAGTGGAGGCGGCCATGCGCTGGGCCAGGGCCTTGTTGTTCTCGATGACCTTGTCTTGTTCGAAGATATCCAGCGTCGCCAGGGCCGCTGCGCACGCCAGCGGGTTGCCCGTGTAGCTGTGGGAATGCAGGAAGGCGCGCAGGGTCGGGTAATCGTCGTAGAAGGCGCTGTAGACGTCATCGGTGGTCAGGCACGCCGCCAGCGGCAGGTAGCCGCCGGTCAGGGCCTTGGACAGGCAGAGGAAGTCCGGCCGGATGCCGGCCTGTTCACAGGCGAACATCGTCCCGGTGCGGCCGAAGCCAACGGCGATTTCGTCGTGGATCAGGTGCACGCCATAGCGGTCGCAGGCTTCACGCAGCAACTTGAGGTACACCGGGTGGTACATGCGCATGCCGCCCGCGCCCTGGATCAGCGGCTCGACGATCACGGCGGCAACGGTGTCATGGTTCTCGGCCAGGGTCTGTTCCATGGCGGTGAACATGTTGCGCGAGTGCTCTTCCCAGCTCATGCCCTCAGGGCGCAGATAGCAATCGGGGCTTGGCACCTTGATGGTGTCGAGCAGCAGCGCCTTGTAGGTTTCGGTGAACAGCGGAACGTCGCCCACCGACATCGCCGCCATGGTTTCGCCGTGGTAGCTGTTGGTCAGGGTGACGAAGCGCTTCTTGGCAGGCGCGCCGCGGTTGAGCCAGTAGTGAAAGCTCATTTTCAGCGCGACTTCGATGCAGGACGAACCGTTATCGGCGTAGAAGCACCGGGTCAGTCCTTCGGGCGTCATCTTCACCAGGCGCTCGGACAGCTCGATCACCGGCTGATGGCTGAAACCGGCGAGGATCACGTGTTCCAGTTGATCGACCTGATCCTTGATGCGCTGGTTGATGCGCGGGTTGGCATGGCCGAACACGTTCACCCACCAGGAGCTCACCGCGTCGAGGTAGCGTTTGCCTTCGAAATCTTCCAGCCACACGCCTTCACCGCGCTTGATCGGGATCAGCGGCAGTTGTTCGTGATCTTTCATCTGGGTGCAGGGATGCCACAACACCGCGAGATCGCGTTGCATCCACTGATTATTCAGGCCCATGTTCAGTCTCCTCGAGGCGGTCCGTGACATGCGCGGACATACAATCGCGCAAGCCTATGCAATGCGTGCCTCGGGAACAACCCATTGTGTCGATTGAGCTACTTTGTATAGGGCGGTAGACGTTGCTGGCGGGCGTCTGACGGCTGACGTATCCTTCGCGGTTCTTGAGCCGTCTGGCTCGTAAAACCGCTATTTTTTCCTGAATTTCCGGAGTTCGCTGAATGTCTGTCGGTTGGCTGCGCGCCTGTGCGCTGGTGATGTTGGGGCTGTTCAGCGTGTCTGCGCTGGCCAAGGATAAAACCGCGATCGTGGTCGGCGGCGGGGTCGCGGGCCTCACGGCTGCTTATGAGCTGCAGAACAAAGGTTGGCAGGTCACGCTGCTGGAAGCCAAGCCAAGCCTGGGTGGCCGCTCCGGCATGGCCACCAGTGAGTGGATCGGCAACGACAAGACCCAGCCAGTCCTGAACAAGTACGTCTCGACGTTCAAGCTGAGCACCACGCCAGCGCCGGAATTCGTGCGTACACCCAGCTACCTGATCGATGGCGTGTATTACACCGCTGCCGATCTGGCCACCAAGGACCCAAGCACTGCCGAAGCGCTCAAACGCTACGAAAAGACGCTGGATGACCTGGCGCGCTCGATCGAAGACCCGCTGAACCCAGCAGCCAACAACACACTGCACGCCCTGGACCAGATCAACGTGTCCAACTGGCTTGATCGCCTGAGCCTGCCGCCGACTGCCCGTCAGTTGGTGAACCAGCAGATTCGTACCCGTTATGACGAACCTTCGCGTATCTCGCTGCTGTACTTCGCCCAGCAGAGCCGCGTTTACCGTGGCGTTTCCGACCGTGACCTGCGCGCTTCGCGCCTGGTCGGTGGCAGCCCAGTGCTGGCCCAGGCCTTCGTCAAGCAACTGAAAACCATCAAGACCAGCTCCCCGGTCTCGTCCATCACCCAGGACAAGGACGGCGTCACCGTCAAGGTCGGCAGCGTTGGCTATCAGGCTGACTATGTCGTACTGGCCGTGCCTTTGCGTGCCCTGAACAAGATCCAGATGACCCCGGCACTGGACGCCCAGCACCTGGCGGCGATCAAGGGCACCAACTACGGCTGGCGCGACCAGATCATGCTGAAGTTCAAGACGCCAGTGTGGGAAAGCAAGGCGCGCATGTCTGGCGAAATCTACAGCAACACTGGTTTGGGCATGTTGTGGGTCGAGCCTGCGCTGAAGGGCGGCGCCAACGTGGTGATCAACCTGTCCGGCGATAACGCCCGGGTCATGCAGGCGTTCGGCGACAAGCAGATAGTCGATCAGGTGTTGATTCGCCTGCACGCGTTTTATCCACAGGCGCGCGGTTCGTTTACCGGTTATGAAATCCGTCGCTACAGCACCGACCCTTCGATGGGCGGCGCTTACCTGGCCTTCGGCCCGGGTCAGATCAGCAAGTTCTGGCGCCTGTGGGAACGTCCGATCCAGCGCGTAGCCTTTGCCGGCGAACACACCGACACCTTGTACCCGGGCACCCTGGAAGGTGCGTTGCGCACCGGTCAGCGTGCGGCCAGCCAGGTTGAAGACTTGGCGGCGGGCAAATCGTTTGACCCGGCGAAGGCCGTTCCAGTAGCCGCTGCAGCTGCAGCCGGCGCTGTGGCAGCGAAGAAGGGTAACTTCTTCAGCAATCTGTTCGGCAGCTCGGATGACGAGAAGAAACCAGAGCCGGTCAAGGCACCTGAGCCAGTCGCTCCGGCCCCTGCACCAGCCCCAACACCGGCACCAGCAGTTGCACCGGTCGAGGCAGCGAAGCCTGCTGCACCGGTGAAGGCTGAGCCGGCCAAGAAGGCGCCAGCCAAAGCCCCGGCGAAGAAACCGGCAGCCAAGACCGAGGCAAAAAAAGCCCCGGTGAAAAAGGCTGAACCGGCGAAGATGCCAGCGGCGGCCACTGTTACCAAGGCCCAGTAACGTTCAGGCGTAAAAAAGCGCGGCCCCAGGGTCGCGCTTTTTTATGCGCGAAAAAAACCGAGAGCGAAATCGAATAAACCTTTTGATACAGGTGTTCTCTGGTTTGTATTCACTTTTTCTCACAATTTCGACTTTAATCTTTCCTTAACCCGCGTGATTTAGGCTTTCGATCGCATTTCTCGATATTTCAAAGCGAAATTTTCCGCTTTAATCCGATAGATAAATCGATAGTCTTGGGCCAGCACTTACAGGGATCTGGGCAATGCAGCTACGAAATTCTACTTCCCGTTACGGCTGGGTCAGCATTTTCATTCACTGGAGTGTCGCGCTGGCGGTCTTCGGACTGTTCGCGTTGGGGTTGTGGATGGTCGGGCTCGACTACTACAGCACCTGGCGCAAAGACGCGCCGGACCTGCACAAGAGCATCGGCCTGGTGTTGCTGGGTGTGATGGTGTTGCGGGTGGTATGGCGTTTCATCAGTCCGCCGCCGCCTACCCTGTCCAGCTACAGCCGGATGACGCGCCTGGGCGCCAAGTTCGGCCATGGCTTTCTGTATCTCAGTCTGTTCGCTGTGATGATTGCCGGTTACCTGATTTCCACCGCAGAAGGTGTCGGTATCCCGGTGTTCGGCTTGTTTGAAGTGCCTGCGCTGGTGTCCGGACTACCGGACCAGGCAGACACCGCCGGTGTGATTCACCTCTGGCTGGCCTGGGTGCTGGTAATTTTTTCCGGCCTCCATGCGTTGGCAGCATTGAAGCACCACTTTATCGACCGTGATGTGACCCTCAAGCGAATGCTGGGTCGCAAAGCCTGAAGTTCAACCTCGACTCCAAAGGAAAACAAAGCATGTTGAAAAAGACTCTGGCCGCTCTGGCAATCAGTTCCGCCCTGTTGTCCGCCGGTAGCGTCATGGCCGCTGACTACGTGGTCGACAAGGAAGGCCAGCACGCCTTCGTTGACTTCAAGATCAGCCACCTGGGCTACAGCTTCATCACCGGTACTTTCAAGGACATCGACGGCAAGTTCAGCTTTGACGCTGCCAAGCCTGAAGACAGCAAGATCGAGTTCAACGTGAACACTGCCAGCGTGTTCACCAACAACGCCGAGCGCGACAAGCACATCTCCAGCAAAGACTTCCTGAACGGCAGCAAAGCCACGTTTGTTTCCACCAGCGTCAAACCTACCGGCAAAAACGCTGCTGGCAAGGACACTGCTGACGTGGCTGGCGACCTGACTATCCTCGGTGTGACCAAGCCAATCGTGGTCAAAGCCACTTTCCTGGGTGAAGGCAAGGATCCATGGGGCGGCTACCGTGCAGGCTTCGAGGGTACCTTCAGCCTCAAGCGTTCCGATTTCGGCAAGCAGAAAGACCTGGGTCCATCGTCCGATGCAGTTGAAATGTACGTGACGTTTGAAGGTGTCAAAGCGAAATAATTTTCGCGCCTGACCCAAAAACGCCCCTGATCTTGCGATCAGGGGCGTTTTTTATTGCCGTGCGCTATCTGCCAGATTACGCAAACCCTGTGGGAGCGAGCTTGCTCGCGATAGCGGTCAAACATTCAACATTGAAGGTGACTGATCCACCGCCATCGCGAGCAAGCTCGCTCCCACAGGGTTTTGTACTGATCAAAAAAATGCCCCGGACCTTTCGATGCGGGGCATTTTTTATTGCAGCGATAACTCAGCGATTGCGGGTCAGCAATGCCGGTTTTTCACCACGAGGACGGCTTGGCAGTTGATCCAGCTGCTCAGGTGTCGGGAAGCGATCGGCCTTCGACTCCTTGTGCATGATCTTCGGCGCGGGACCGCGTGGGTTCTGCACGGCGGGTTCCGAACGCGATTGCTCGTCACGGGCCGGGCGGCGGTTGCGGGAGTCTTCGCGACGGGCCTGGCCATCACGTGGCGCGCCGCTGCGTGGGCCGCTGCGCTTGGCTGGCGGGGTGCCGGTGCTGGCGCCATCGCTGTTGCGCGGACCGTTCTGGCGACCGCCCTGCGGCTTGCCGCCACGTGGAGCGCCTGCGGCTGTGCCTTGTGCCGGAGCACCCGGACGACGGCCGCGGCCCTGGGCCGGTTTCTGCTGCGGAACGTAGTCGACGCGGTTACCGAAGTTATCGATATCGTCGTCCAGGAACTCATCCGGAGCGCGATCAGCCGCGGCACGCGGCGGCTGGCTTGGCTGGCGCTGTTCGCGGGCCGGGGTGCCTTCGCGCGGCTTTTGCTGACGGGCCGGACGCTCACCGCGCTCACCTGCCGGTTTTTCCTTGCCCTTGTCCTTGCCTTTGTCCTTGCGACCGCCACCACCACCGCTGCCATTCGGACCGTCGCCGCGTGGGCCACGTGGATTGCGCGGGTTACGCATGTCCGGACGCTCGCGTGCTTCGGGTTTCTCGGCTTCCACGGCGCTGGCATCGAAGCCCATCAGGTCGCCGTCGGCGATTTTCTGCTTGGTCATGCGTTCGATGCTTTTCAGCAGTTTTTCTTCGTCCGGGGCCACCAGCGAGATCGCCTCGCCCGAACGACCGGCACGACCGGTACGGCCGATACGGTGCACGTAGTCTTCATCGACATTAGGCAGTTCGAAGTTGACCACGTGTGGCAACTGGTCGATGTCCAGGCCGCGAGCGGCGATGTCGGTGGCAACCAGGATGCGCACGGTACCGGCCTTGAAGTCGGCCAGGGCTTTGGTGCGGGCGTTCTGGCTCTTGTTGCCGTGGATCGCGACGGCGCTCAGGCCGTGTTTGTCCAGGTACTCGGCCAGGCGGTTGGCGCCGTGCTTGGTGCGGGTGAACACCAGGACCTGTTCCCAGGCGCCAGCGGTGATCAGGTGCGCCAGCAGTGCACGCTTGTGGCTGGCCGGCAGGCGGAACACGCGCTGTTCGATGCGCTCGACCGTGGTGTTCGGCGGCGTGACTTCGATGCGTTCCGGGTTGTGCAGCAGCTTGCCGGCGAGGTCGGTGATGTCCTTGGAGAAGGTTGCCGAAAACAGCAGGTTCTGGCGCTTGGCCGGCAGACGGGCGAGGACTTTCTTCACGTCATGGACGAAGCCCATGTCGAGCATGCGGTCGGCTTCGTCCAGCACGAGGATTTCCACGTGGGACAGGTCGACGCTGCCTTGGCCGGCCAGGTCGAGCAGGCGGCCAGGGCAGGCCACCAGCACGTCTACGCCACGGGACATGGCCTGGACCTGCGGGTTCATGCCGACGCCGCCGAAAATGCAGGCGCTTACGAATTTCAGGTCACGGGCATAGACCTTGAAACTTTCGTGCACTTGCGCCGCGAGTTCGCGAGTAGGGGTCAGGACCAGTACGCGCGGTTGACGCGGGCCGTGACGCTGGGATTTGTCCGGGTGACCGTTGGGGAACAACCGCTCCAGGATCGGAAGGGCGAAACCGCCGGTTTTACCAGTACCTGTCTGTGCCGCGACCATCAGGTCGCGACCTTGCAACACGGCGGGAATGGCCCGCTGTTGCACCGGAGTAGGCTCGGTATAGCCCGCTGCCTCGATGGCGCGGACTAAAGCCTCGGAGAGACCGAGGGAAGCAAAGGACATGAGTAATCCTGTTTTAAGTTAGGGCTTGGCCCAATGGGAGTCTTGCCTGGCGCGAATGGCGTTTATGAGGAACGCAATCCCGTCCGGTCCTGCTTCGGTCACGAAGGCTCGTCTGGAGCGCTCGCGCGGGCTGAAAAGCTGCGCTGTAGCAGGGTCGAGATGCCTTGAACGGTTCCGAGCGTCCGGGCGTGAGCCTGGCGGGAAGGCCGGAGTATAACAGAGCAATCACTGCGCGCCGCTTTCCTGCTGCTCAACGGTTTTTTCCGTGTTGGCCGTGGTCCGTCCGGCGTTGGGGGTATCGGCCGGGGCGGCGCCATATCGCGCGCTGAGCTCGGCGTAGGCGGGTTCGCGCTTGAAACGTTTGAGTTCAGCGCCGAAGCGCTGCACCAGCAAGTCCATGCCGGCATTGCGTCGCACCGCCAGGAACTGGCTCTGCTGACTGATGACTATTGGGTTTTCGGTGATCTGGTTACGGATATTCAGTTCGTCGAGCAAGTGCTGGCCCACCCGGCGGTCGGTGATCAGCAGGTCGATCCGCCCGCGCACCAGTTTGCCGAAGTTCGCCTCATGGCTCGGTGCCGGCTCCCGGGTGAACAGGGTCGAGTTCCTGAAGTCCTGGCTATACAGGTAGCCAGGAGAGATGCCGATGGTCAGGCCGCGCAGTTCGTCGAGGGTGCGAAACGGATGGGGCCTGGCGTTGGCGTAGAACATCACGAACTGGACGTCCGACAGCGGTTCGCTGGGGTAGAGCAGGGTCGCGTCGCGCTCATCGCTATGGAAAATGTCCAGCGCGCCATCGGCTTGACCGGTTTCGAGCATCGACAGGCAGCGTTTCCATGGCAGAAATTGCCATTCCACTTCGATGCCCAGGCGCTTGAAGACGATGGCGGTGGTTTCGTAGTCCAGTCCCTGTGCCTTGCCGTTCTCCTCGTACACGTAAGGTGCCCAGGGTTCAGTGACAATGCGCAGCTTCTCGCCCCTAGCGGCAAAGCTAAGGCAAGTAAAAACAAGCAGGGCGACGAACTGCGTGATCAAAGGCATGGGCTTGAGATTACGACGAGAAACGCGAAAGAGCCAGAAACTGGCAGCAGATGCTCTAACTCCGTGGATTGCCGCACAATAAAAGTGCATGAAAGCAAAAGATCGCAGCCTGCGGCAGCTCCTATAGGAATTAAACATTTCCCAAGGAGCTGCCGCAGGCTGCGATCTTTTGATCTTGCTTTGTTTAACGCGGCAACTTCAGGTTGTTCCACACCGCCAGGCTCGCTTCAGCCTGGTTCAGCGTGTAGAAGTGCAGCCCTGGCGCGCCGCCCTGCAGCAGGCGTTCGCACATCTCGGTGATGACTTGCTCGCCGAAGCGCTGAATGCTCTGGGTATCGTCACCGTAGGCTTCCAGCTGCTTGCGGATCCAGCGCGGGATTTCCGCACCGCAGGCATCGGAGAAGCGTGCCAGCTTGCTGTAGTTGGTGATCGGCATGATCCCCGGCACGATCGGGATGTTCACGCCCTTGGCCCGTACACGCTCGACGAAGTAGAAGTAGCTGTCGGCGTTGAAGAAGTACTGGGTGATCGCGCTGTCGGCGCCAGCGTTGGCTTTGCGCACGAAGTTGTTGAGATCGTCTTCGAAATTGCGCGCCTGCGGATGCATTTCCGGGTAGGCGGCGACTTCGATGTGGAAATGGTCGCCGGTCTCTTCACGGATGAATTCAACCAGGTCGTTGGCGTGGCGCATTTCACCACTGGCCATGCCCATGCCCGAAGGCAGGTCACCGCGCAAAGCGACGATGCGCTGGATGCCGGCAGACTTGTACTGGCTCAGCAGGCCGCGCAGGTCCGCCTTGCTGTCGCCGACGCACGACAGGTGCGGTGCGGCCGGGACTTTGACTTCGCTCTCAAGCTGCAACACGGTGTTGAGCGTGCGATCACGGGTCGAACCACCCGCACCGTAGGTGCAGGAGAAGAAATCGGGGTTGTACGTGGCCAGCTGACGGGCAGTGGCGAGCAGCTTTTCATGCCCAGCGTCGGTCTTGGTAGGGAAGAACTCGAAGCTGTAGCGACGATCTTGGGACATGGTCATATCCTTGGAAACTCGAAAGCCAAACGGTGTGTCCGTTACGACGCCTTCGCTGGCAAGCCAGCTCCTACAAAGGGTGGAGCAGATTGTTCTGTAGGAGCTGGCTTGCCAGCGAACCAGTCAACGCGGTGCGCCAGGCACACCGCGTCGCCGATCGGCGAATCAGTAGCGGTAAGCGTGCGGCTTGAACGGACCTTCGACGGTCACGCCGATGTAGTCGGCCTGGGTCTTGGTCAGTTGAGTCACAACGCCGCCGAAACCGCGGACCATTTCCAGGGCCACTTCTTCGTCGAGTTTCTTCGGCAGCACTTCAACGGTCAGGCGTTCGGCTTTCTGGGCTGGCGACAGGTCGGCGTACTTCTGGCCGAACAGGAAGATCTGAGCCAGTACCTGGTTGGCGAACGAACCGTCCATGATGCGGCTCGGGTGGCCAGTGGCGTTGCCCAGGTTAACCAGGCGGCCTTCGGCCAGCAGGATCAGGTAGTCGTCGTTCTGCGGGTCGAAATCGCCAGCGCCGGTACGGTGGATCTTGTGAACCTGCGGCTTCACTTCTTCCCATGCCCAGTTCTTGCGCATGAAGGCGGTGTCGATTTCGTTGTCGAAGTGGCCGATGTTGCAGACAACAGCGCGCTTCTTCAGGGCCTTGAGCATGTTCGCGTCGCAAACATTGACGTTACCGGTGGTGGTCACGATCAGGTCGATCTTGCCCAGCAGGGCCTTGTCGATGCTTTCTTCGGTACCGGTGTTGATACCGTCGATGAACGGCGAAACCAGTTCGAATCCGTCCATGCAGGCTTGCATGGCGCAGATCGGGTCGACTTCGGAGACTTTGACGATCATGCCTTCCTGACGCAGGGACTGAGCCGAGCCCTTGCCCACGTCGCCGTAACCGATGACCAGCGCTTGCTTGCCGGACAGCAGGTGGTCGGTACCGCGCTTGATCGCATCGTTCAGGCTGTGACGGCAGCCGTACTTGTTGTCGTTCTTGCTCTTGGTCACCGAGTCGTTGACGTTGATGGCCGGGATTTTCAGCTCACCCTTGGCCAGCATGTCCAGCAGGCGGTGCACGCCGGTGGTGGTTTCTTCGGTCACGCCGTGAACGCGATCCAGTACCTGAGGGTACTTCTTGTGCAGCAGTTCGGTCAGGTCGCCGCCGTCGTCGAGGATCATGTTGGCGTCCCATGGCTGGCCATCCTTGAGGATGGTCTGCTCCAGGCACCACTCGTACTCTTGCTCGGTTTCGCCTTTCCAGGCGAAAACCGGAATGCCGGCAGCGGCGATGGACGCAGCAGCCTGGTCTTGAGTCGAGAAAATGTTGCAGGACGACCAGCGTACTTCGGCACCCAGGGCAACCAGGGTTTCGATCAGCACGGCGGTCTGAATGGTCATGTGGATGCAGCCGAGGATCTTCGCGCCCTTGAGCGGTTGCTCTTCGGAGTACTTGCGGCGCAGACCCATCAGGGCCGGCATTTCCGATTCGGCGATGATGGTTTCGCGACGGCCCCAGGCAGCCAGGGACATGTCGGCGACTTTGTAATCGTTAAAATCTGCAGGCGTGATAACAGCGCTCATGAAGAGCCTCCATTCGTAATGTATGCGAATGGGCGCCGTTGTGCGTTTAGTGTCTGGTCGGTAATGACCAAGCAACGCCCCATCCGAGCCTGACAGGCCTAGCCTGCTGCAGCGCCCCTCGGACAGGTGGCGGGAAAACGGTAGCAAGTGAGGATTACCGTTTTGAAACGGGGCCGATTATAGCGGGCTATGCTGATCTTCCAAAGGGTTTCTGTCGGTCAATGTGCGAACGGTAATGGTGGCTATAGATGATGCCGAATAGAGCTCTGGCCCGGGGTCTGCCAAGATACCGTCCATCATTCGGCAAGACGCTCAGGAGTGCATATGAATTTCCACACCCGCAAATGGGTCAAGCCCGAAGACCTCAACCCCAATGGAACACTGTTCGGCGGCAGCCTGCTGCGCTGGCTCGACGAAGAAGCGGCGATCTACGCCATCGTCCAGCTGGGCAATCAGCGCGTGGTCACCAAGTACATTTCCGAGATCAACTTCGTCAGCGCCTCGCGCCAGGGCGACATCATCGAGCTGGGTATCACTGCCACCGAGTTCGGTCGCACCTCCATCACCCTCACGTGCGAAGTGCGTAACAAGATCACCCGCAAAAGCATCCTGACGGTGGAGAAGATTGTTTTCGTCAACCTGGGTGAAGACGGCTTGCCTGCGCCACACGGGCGGACCGAGATCAAATACGTCAAGGACCAGTTCAAGGATGAAGGCGCCGTCGAATAATGTTCGGCGTGTAAGAACGTAAGCTGAGCCGCAGGGGTCGTAACTACATCGCACGCCAGCGGTTGAGGAGTCCCATGGACACTAAAAAAGACGGCAAGACCCCCGACCTCTCGGCAAAAGAGCAGCACGAAGTCGAAAAGAACCAGCCACCGCGCGCGGCAGTGCTGCATGAAATCATCCGCACCCAGGGCGATCAGGAACTGGAACGTAGCGTTGCCGCGCTGTGGTGGTCGGCGTTGGCCGCCGGCCTGACCATGGGCCTGTCATTGATGGGCATGGGCTTGCTCAACTCCCGCCTGCCGGACGGCGAAGGTTTCAAGGTGATTGCCAGTTTCGGTTATTGCGCCGGTTTCCTCGCGGTGATTCTTGCCCGCCAGCAACTGTTCACCGAAAACACCCTGACCGCCGTGCTGCCGATCATGAGCAAGCCTACGCTGGGGAACTTCGGCCGTTTGCTGCGGCTGTGGGGAGTGGTGCTGGTGGGTAACCTCTGCGGCACGATACTGGTGGCTTACGTCATGCTGGAGCTGCCGATTTTCGACAGCAAGACCGACGTGGCCTTCCTCGACATCGGCCGCAAGGTCATGGAGAACGACGCCAGCCAGATGTTCGCCAAGGGCATCGTCTCGGGCTGGATGATCGCCACCATGGTCTGGATGATCCCGTCCATGGAGAGCGCCAAGATGTGGATCATCATCCTCATCACCTACCTCATGGCGCTGGGGGATTTCACGCACATCGTGGTCGGTTCGCTGGAGGTCTCATACCTGGTGTTTGCCGGGCAATTGCCGTGGAAGGATTTCTGGCTGGTGTTCGCCGGTCCCACGCTGGTGGGGAACATCGTGGGTGGCAGCTTTATCTTCGCGTTGATCAGCCATGCGCAGATTCGCAGCGAGAGCGGACCACCGAAAAGCGCAGCGGATCAGGCTGAAGAGCCCGATCCGCAGGCGATCAAAAAGTAATCAGCCCGGCACATTCACCGCAGCGGCACTGCGCCGTTGCAGGTGGATAAAATACAGCGCGGCCAGTACGGTCAAGCCACTGACCAATGCGCCGGTCCACGGCAAGTCCGCCAGGTCGGCCCCGCTGGCGACCACCAGCCCGCCGATCCAGGCACCTGCTGCATTACCGAGATTGAATGCGCTCTGGTTCAGCGTCGAACCCAGGTTGGGCGCTTCATGAGCCTGGTCGATGATCAGCAGTTGCAGGATCGGGCATAGGGCGAAGGCGAAAATGCCCCACAACACCAGGGTGATCGCCGCGGGAATCACCGAGTGACTGGTCTGGCTGAACGCGGCCAGGACCACCGCAACGGCCAGCGCCATGCCGACCAGTGAAGGCAGCAAGCGGCTGTCGGCCAATCGCCCACCGAGCATGCTGCCAGCAGTCAAACCTACGCCGAACAATAACAGCATGATGGTTACGCCATGGGGGCTGACACCGGTGATGTCCTGCAGGATCGGCGCGATGTAGGTGAATACGCTGAACAGGCTGGTCGAAGCCAATACGCTCATGCCCAGTGCCATCAGCACGTTGGCCTTGCCAAGCACCTTGAACTCGCTCGCCAGGTTGGCTTTATCCATCACGATGTTCTTAGGCAGCCAGACCCATTGCGCAATGGCAGCGATCACACCGATCACCGATACCGCCCAGAACGTTGAGCGCCAGCCGGCGTACTGCCCCAGTGCGGTGCCCAATGGCACGCCAAGCACGTTGGCCAGGGTCAGGCCGGTGAACATCATGGCAATCGCCTGGGCTCGTTTGTTCGGCGCCACAAGGCCGGCGGCAACCACCGAACCGATGCCGAAGAACGCGCCGTGGCATAGCGCAGTCACCACACGCGCCGCCATCAGCGTGGCGTAGTTCGGCGCCAGTGCGCAAAGCATGTTGCCGAGGATGAACATCAGCGTCATGCCCAGCAGTGTTGCTTTGCGCGGCATGTTGGCGGTGCCGACCGCGAGGATCGGCGCACCGAACACCACGCCCAGGGCATAGCCGGTGATCAGCAATCCGGCGTGGGGAATGCTGACCGTGAGGTCGCGGGCAACATCGGGCAACAAGCCCATGATGACGAATTCAGTGGTGCCGATGCCGAACGCGGCAACAGCAAGGGCAAGCAAGGCGAGTGGCATGCGCATGGTCTCTGTCGGTAGTCTTGACGCTCTGATCAGGCATACGCATGCCAAAGGCCGATCTCGATGAGAACGGCCAAGGGCATTGTTATTGGAATTAGTCTGTGCGCAACTGAGTGCGGCGTGGTCGGTTGCAGTATAAACAGCTGCTGACATATGGCGAATCAATTATCTGCCCGGTTCTTGTAGGAGCCAGGCTTGCCCGCGAAGAATGATAACGCGGTACAGCAGGTACACCGCGGTGCCTGGTTCGCGGGCAAGCCTCGCTCCTACAGGGGAGTGCGGGGACAACAAAAGGAGTAGGCCGTGCTTGCGACGGCGTTGGTGTTGGTGGCGGCGTTGCTGCATGCAGCGTGGAATACCCTGATCAAGTTCAGTGCCGAGCGTTTGCTGGTAGTGGCCTGCATGGACAGCGTGGCAATGCTCTTCGTCGCGCTTATGTTGCCATTCGTGGAGCTGCCGCCACTGGACATCTGGCCGTGGATTCTCGCCTCGGCGGCGTTCGAATTGCTCTACCGTTATTTGCTGATCCAGGCCTATCGGGTCGGTGACCTTGGGCTGGTCTATCCGCTGATGCGTGGGTTGTCGCCGCTGGTGGTGCTGGCGCTGACCCTGGTGTTTGCCGGGGAAGTGCTGACCCACCAACAGATCTTCGGAATCCTGCTGATTCCGCTCGGCATGCTTTGCCTGCTCTGGCAGGGGGGAGGCGGTGCGCGTTTGCCGTGGTCGATGCTTCCTGTGGTCGCGTTGATCGGTTTGTGCATTGGTTGCTACACCTTCATCGACGGCCAGGCCTTGCGGCGCTGGTCGCATCCACTGGATTACCTGGTTTGGGTGACGTTGCTCAGTGCCTGGCCGTTTCCGTTGCTGGCCTGGGTGGGCAAGCGGCCGGCGTTCAAACTGTTCTGGCGTGAGCAGTGGCGATTGGGGCTGGCGGTCGGGTTCTGCGTGTTGTTCAGCTACGCTCTGGTGCTTTGGGCCATGCAGCTGGGCTCGATTGCCGAAGCGGCGGCCTTGCGCGAGATCAGCGTGATTCTGGTGGTGCTGTTCGGCATGCGTTACCTGAAAGAGCCTTTCGGCGGGCCAAGGCTCCTGGCCTGCGGGCTGGTCCTGGTCGGCATGCTGGTAATGAAATTTTGACGGGTCTGAACTGAGAAAGGGACTGCTTAATGAATGTTGCTCTGTGGTGCATTTTAATCGCGATCATCCTGCCGTATGTGTGTATAGCGGTAGCCAAGATCAGCGGCGGCTACGGTTTGAGACACAATCATGATCCCCGGGGATTCCTCGATTCCCTGGAGGGCTTGGGCAAGCGGGCACATGCGGCGCAACTGAACAGCTTCGAAGTGACCCCGGCGTTCGCGGCAGCAGTGATCGTGGCGCACCTGGTCGGCAATGCGGAGCTGGTGACGCTCAATGTGCTGTCGGTGTTGTTCATCACCAGTCGACTTCTCTACATCATTTTCTATCTGGCGGACTGGGCGACCTTGCGGTCGTTGGTGTGGTTTGTGGGAATGGGCTTGATCATCAGTTTCTTTGTCGTTTCGGTTTAAAGGCAAGATCAAAAGATCGCAGCCTGCGGCAGCTCCTGCATGGGCGTGTGCAGGCTGCGATCTTTTTGCTTTAAAGCTTGTCCGCCACCTGCGGCACTTGTGGCAGCGCCGCGCCTTTGGGCCATAACATCCAGATCTGCCCTTGCTGTTTCATGTCGCCAGCCAGTTGCCCGGCTGCATCGCCAGTACCCCAGAACAGATCTGCACGAACCTTGCCGGCAATTGCACCGCCGGTGTCCTGGGCAGCCACCGGGCGTACCAGTGCGGTGCCGTCCGGCTTGGTGGTGGACAGCCACAATAGGCTGCCCAGCGGAATCACCTTGCGATCCACCGCCGCACTGTAACCGGCCGTCAACGGCACGTTCAGCGAGCCGCGCGGCCCTTCGTTGCTATCGGGGTTCCGGGTGAAAAACACATAGCTCGGGTTGCTGCCGAGCAGTTCTGGAATGCGCGAAGGATTGGCCTTGGCCCAGCTGCTGATCGCCCCCATGGTCACGTCTTCTTTATTCAACTCGCCTTGCTCCACCAACCAACGCCCGATTGGTCGGTAGGGGTGACCGTTCTGGTCGGCATAGGCGATTCGCAGCTGGCGACCGCTGTCGAGCTGGATCCGACCCGAGCCCTGGATTTGCAGGAACTGCAGGTTCATCGGATCGGTCAACCAGGCCACGACCGGCGCATTGGCCCCTTTGCTGCCGATGGTTGCAGCATCGTCGTAAGGCTTGAGCACGCGGCCTTCAAGTCGGCCGCGCAGGCGTTTTCCCTTGAGTTCCGGGTAGATGCTGTCCAGCGAGACAATGATCATGTCTTCGGGCACGCCATACACCGGGATGTTCGCCGTTGCGGTTTGGGTCAGGCTACCGGGGTAGACCGGTTCGTAGTAGCCAGTGATCAATCCGTTGGGATTGTCGTTGGCGGCGCGCAGGCCGTAGACATCCAGGTTCTGCTTGAGAAAACCGCGGATGTCGCTGGCGCTCTGCGGCACGTTGGCCGCCGCTGCGCAGGTGCCGCCCCAGACCGGATCGGCCTTGAGTCGGGTGCAGGCGCTGCGCCAGGAGCCGAAACCGGCCACGAGGTCATTGTCGGAAACCGCCGGCAGCGCTTCCCAGGTGGCGCTGGAGTAGGTGGCCAGTGCGTGGGTCTTCGGTTGCTTGTCTTCGCCGCCGGTGCAGCCCGCGAGCACGGCTACTATCGGAAGCGTCCAGGCCAGGGGGTGACACCAGGCCTTGAAACGGCTGTTCATGGGTAATTCCTTTGCCGGTTGCCTGAGTGTCATGTGCGCTCATGCAACCCGTATTGATGATAGGGGTATTGGTGTTTGCCGGTGGACGCGAGGATACTGGCCGACGTTTTCCGTGACCTGAAGCCACCATGACTCTTAAAAGACTTTCTGTTGTATTGCTGGCCTGCCTGGCGCTGTGCGCTTGTGGCGGTGTCGACCCCAACTCGCCCCTCGGTCAGCGCAAGGCCATTTTCAAACAGATGCTCAAGACCGGTGAAGACCTGGGCGGCATGTTGCGTGGCCGTATTGCGTTCGATGGCCCCAAATTCGCTGACGGCGCGGTGAAACTCGATGCGCTGTCCCGTGAGCCGTGGAAACATTTTCCGCAGGTGCGCGAAGAAGACAACACCAGCGCCAAAAGTGACGTCTGGGAGAAGCAGGCACGCTTCGAGCAAATGGCTCGCAGCCTTGAAGCCGCCACCGGCGAGCTGGTGATTGCCAGCCAGGTCCAGCCCTACAAGGCCAGTAACCTGGGGCCTGCGGTACAGAAGGTCGAAGATGCCTGCAGTGCGTGCCATAAGGAATTTCGGGATCATTGACCTTTAGGAGGGCTTGAGGCCGCCAAGAGCTTCGCTGGCAAGCCAGTTCCTACCTGTCCAGCTCATCCACCGCTTCCTGCAATTCCTTGCGGGACTCGGCGAGTTTGTCCTTGCGCTTGTTGATCTTCTCGGGGTCGCCTTGTTTCATGGCTTTATCGAGGTCGGCCTGACGCTTGCTGACTTCGTGCTTGGCGTCGAGCACCTTGTTTTCCCGTTCTTTCTTCAGCGAGGCATCAGTGCAATTGGCGCTGACTTCGCTCAAGGCTTTCTCCAGGCCGGCCTGCTGTTCGGCATTGCCGCGGGATTTGGCCAGTTCGATCTGATTGATGATGCCTTGCTTCTTGGCGGCGCAGCCGGTCAGGCCCGGGGCCTCTTCGACAGCCATCAATGGAGTGGCCATAACGCTGCAAAGGGTCAACAGGGCCAGCGATGGAAGAAATTTCATAAAAGCTCCAGGTGAAAAAGCATTCGTGTCGATGCAGCGATGGCATGTTTGAGCCCATCGGGACTTCGGGGTTCCCGGGCACAAGGGCATCACCGGGGCTAAAACTAAAAACCGTCCATGGCAGCCCGGCGCAGTGTTTCACTCAGGGCCAGGACCTGGGGATCGCGAAAAAATGCACTCAATTGCGCTGCGCGGCCTGGTCCGATGCCGGGCTGGGCCTGCCATTGCTCGATGTCTCGTTGTGCCAGCTCCCGCCATGAATCGCCGAGGTGTGCCTGACCGGTCGGCGGCATGCCCAGGGCTTTTAGCCATCGGGCGAACGGGCGTTGCCGGGCACCGTTGAAACTATTGGCCAGCCGGGCAGCGCTGAGCTCGCCTAAACCGTCAATGTTAGCAAGCTCTTGGGCATCGAGGGTCAACCAATCCAACAGGCTGTTCAGGCGACCTGTTTCAAGAAGTTTTTCCCATGTGCCGGGGCCAACATGGGGCAGGCTCAATCCGTGCTTGCCACTGAGCCAGGTCAGGCGCGCGAGAAACTGGCTTTCGCACCCTGGGGTCGGCTGCCAGCAGCTCAATGGATGAAAGTCGGCTGCCAGCGGTACATTCAGTTCAGGGCGTTCGGTACTGCGCAGCACGACGCCATCGAGCCTGGGAATGGTCAAGCCGGCCAGGCTGATGGCGACCTGGTCGCCCGGTCGAATATCCAGTGTTTGCCAACGTTGCAGGGAGCTCACGCTGACGCGCTTGACCTGTTGGTCATCAAGGGTCACCGGGGTCAACTCCAGCACGGGGGTGATCCGTCCTGTGCGGCCGATCTTGAAATGAACCTTTCGCACTTCGGCCAGTGCCTGGGCGAAGGGATACTTCCAGGCAACGATCCAGTACGGCGCTTTTGCCTGCCAGCGCTCGGCGGGCGGGCGCTGCTCCTGGCGCAGGACAATCCCGTCGCTGGCAAACGGCAGGGGCGAGCGATACCAGTGATCACGCCAGCGCTCGACCTCGGCCATTGAACTGATGGCCTGGGTGTACTGTGCGGTGTCGGAAAAACCCAATTTTTCAAGCTCCGCGATACGGGCCGGCAAGCTCGTCGGACCGTGGGGCCATTCCCAGGCAAACAGGCCGATCCCCTCGGCCTGCTCGACGCTCAACGTCTTGCGGGCCATCAAGCCGGCTACCGTGCCACGGGCGTTCAGGCTGCCGGCGATGGCTTGCACGTGGTCAGTCAGGCGCCAGTAGAGCTCGCCCTGCACCACCAGGTCCCGTGGCTCGGGCAGGCGTTGAGGAATGGCGCCGATCTGGCGGGCCGAGGCTGTCCAGTCCTGGCCATGCACACCATCGCCGCGACTGATAGCTCGAGTCAGCAGGCCCTCGCGGTAGACCAAGGTCACCGCCACACCGTCGACCTTGGGCTGTGCCCAGACCTGCTCGCGATCACGCAGCCAGTGTTCGACGGCGCCGCCGTCAGGCAGTTTTTCCAGGCCGGTATGCGGCACCGGATGGGCCAGCGGGCCGCTCGCGGTGCGCAATGGATCGGTGGCCAAGCCGGGACTGAAGCATTGGCGCCATTGGGTCAGTCGTGCGAAGGATTGATCGTAGAGTTCGTCGGCGATCAGCGAACGGCCTTCACGGTGATAGCTGTCATCCCAGTGGTCGATTTGTTTTTGCAGTGCGGCGAGTTCTTGCGCGGCACGCGCGGGCGGCCAGGCAGGGCATTCGCCAGCAGCAGTGCCCAGGCACAGGCAGGTCAGGAGTAAGCCGGTCAGCAGGCGGGGTGGCATCGTGAGCTTCCTTGCTCGATGGAGGTGCCTGAAGGTTAGTCAGCGGCGGGCTGATGGGCTTGATGCTGTTTTTCGGATTGTTTCCACCCATTAAAAAGCCCCGCACGGCGAACCGTGCGGGGCTTGAGGTAACGCCGGGAAGTCTTACAGGCCGGCCGCGGTGCGCAGGTCGTCGGCGCGGTCGGTTTTTTCCCAGGTGAAGGTGGTGAAGGTGTCGTCGCCAACCGTCTTGGTGGCCGGGGTACGGCCGAAGTGGCCGTAGGCAGCGGTTTCCTGGTACATCGGGTGCAGCAGGTCAAGCATGGTGGTGATTGCGTAAGGACGCAGGTCGAACACTTCGCGCACCAGCTTGACGATCTTGTCGTCGCTGATTTTGCCGGTGCCGAAGGTGTTCAACGAGATCGAAGTCGGTTGAGCAACGCCGATGGCGTAGGACACCTGAATCTCGCAGCGCTCGGCCAGGCCGGCGGCAACGATGTTCTTGGCCACGTAACGACCGGCATAGGCAGCCGAGCGGTCAACCTTGGATGGATCCTTACCGGAGAACGCACCACCACCGTGGCGGGCCATGCCGCCGTAGCTATCGACGATGATCTTGCGGCCGGTCAGGCCACAGTCGCCCACCGGGCCACCGATGATGAACTGGCCGGTCGGGTTGATGTGGAACTGAGTGTCCTTGGACAGCAGTTCGGCCGGCAGCACGTGCTTGACGATCAGCTCCATCACGCCTTCGCGCAGGTCGGTGTACGACACTTCCGGGTTGTGCTGGGTCGACAGGACAACCGCGTCGATGCCGACAACCTTGCCGTTTTCGTAGCGGCAGGTCACTTGCGACTTGGCGTCCGGACGCAGCCAGGGCAGCAGGCCGGATTTACGGGCTTCGGCTTGCCTTTGCACAAGCTGGTGCGAGAACGTGATCGGTGCAGGCATCAGCACGTCGGTTTCGTTGCTGGCGTAGCCGAACATCAGGCCCTGGTCGCCGGCGCCCTGATCTTCAGGTTTGGCACGGTCGACACCCTGGTTGATGTCAGGGGACTGCTTGCCGATGATGTTCATCACGCCGCAGGTCGCGCCGTCGAAGCCGACGTTGGAGCTGTTGTAGCCGATGTTGGTGATGACATCACGAACGATCTGCTCCAGGTCAACCCAGGCCGAGGTGGTGACTTCGCCAGCGATGATCGCCACACCGGTTTTCACCAGGGTCTCGCACGCCACGCGGGCGAACTTGTCTTCAGCGATGATGGCGTCCAGCACCGCATCAGAAATCTGGTCGGCGATTTTGTCCGGATGCCCTTCAGACACGGACTCGGAGGTGAAAAGGGAGTATTCGCTCATCTCGATGTTTTCCTGAAATTACCGATGGTGAGTGTCGCCAGCCGACCGCTGAAAATGGCGGACCTGAATCTGGAAACCATTACGTAAGCCTACATAGAGGCTTTCTCCGGGGGCGAGCCCCGCAGCGGTTGCCCAACGGGCCAGATCGTCCTGTTCAAACCCCAGCCAGAGATCACCGCAGGCCTCCTTGGCCCAACTCTGGTTGTGGCTACATAATTCTGTCACCAGCAGGCTGCCGCCTGGTTGCAGCAAATTGGCCATGTGCTTGAGCGCATCGGCCGGCGCGGCAAAGTGATGCAATACCATGTTCAGTACAACGCAATCGGCCTTGAGGCTGACACCGTTCAGGGCATCGGCCAGTTGCAGGCTAACGTTAGTCAGCGAATCGCGTTCGCATACCTGGCGAGCCAGCTCGAGCATCGCCTGGCTATTGTCCAGTGCCGTGACCTGAGTGAAACGGCGCGCCAGTTCCGGCAGGAATGCACCGTCGCCTGGGCCGACTTCGATCGCGGTGGCAGCGCTGCCGAAGCTCAGCTTGTCGAGCAGGGCCACCACGCTTTCGCGGTACTGTGGCAGGCCGGCGATCAAGTCTTGCTGGGCGCGAAATTTCTCGGCAACCCGTGAGAAAAAGTCCTGGCTGGCCGCCTCGCGTTGCTTGTGAACCTGGTTGATCCGCATCTGCACGTCGGCAGGCAAGGTCAGGTTGTCCACTTCTTCGAGCAAGGCCGCGTGCAGTTTGCCCCCTGGTAACTCGGTGTGGGGCAGGGCGCGACGGTAGAAAATCGCGTTGCCTTCACGGCGAGTAGCGACCAGATCGGCTTGGGCCAGCACCTTGAGGTGATGGCTCATGCCCGATTGGCCGATGCCGAAGATCTGCGCCAGTTCCAGTACGCCGAACGAATCGTTGGTCAGTGCGCGCAAGACATTCAGGCGCAAGGGATCGCCGCCGGCCTTGCACAAGGCCGCCAGCTCATCACAATCGTCTGGGCGAATGGAGGGCGCGCGTAAATTCATAGGGCGGCAGTCTAGTCACGCGCCGGAAGCATCGCAAGATCAATATCAAAAAGTTTTGATATTGATCGATAGATGGCACTTCTCACGAGCTGGTTAACTCTACAAACCGATAGCGGAAAGGTTTCACCCGCCTAATCCGTCGTCAAGCGTTGGAAAAACGCCTCCAGATGACTTTCTGTCATTGCCCCGAGGCGTCCCGGTGAGGGAAAATGCTCGCCTTTTTTCCGTTTCATTTTTTATTCACTCTCGATTCAGAACCCGCAGGAGAACAGCGATGCCTAGCCGTCGTGAGCGTGCCAACGCCATTCGTGCCCTCAGCATGGATGCCGTGCAAAAAGCCAACAGCGGCCATCCCGGTGCCCCGATGGGTATGGCGGATATCGCCGAGGTGCTTTGGCGCGACTACCTCAAGCACAACCCGAGCAATCCATCGTTCGCCGACCGTGACCGCTTCGTGCTGTCCAATGGTCACGGCTCGATGTTGATCTACTCGTTGCTGCACCTGACCGGCTACGATCTGTCGATCGAAGACCTGAAGCAGTTCCGCCAACTGCACAGCCGCACCCCGGGTCACCCGGAATTCGGCTACACCCCGGGCGTCGAGACCACCACCGGTCCGCTGGGCCAGGGCCTGGCCAATGCCGTGGGCTTTGCCCTGGCTGAAAAAGTCATGGCGGCACAGTTCAACCGTCCTGGCCACAACATCGTCGACCACCACACCTACGTGTTCCTGGGTGATGGCTGCATGATGGAAGGCATCTCCCACGAAGTCAGCTCCCTGGCCGGTACCCTGGGCCTGGGCAAACTGATCGCCTTCTACGATGACAACGGCATCTCCATCGATGGCGAAGTCGAAGGCTGGTTCACCGATGACACGCCAAAGCGTTTCGAATCGTACAACTGGCAAGTGATCCGCAATGTCGACGGTCATGACCCGGAAGAAATCAAGATCGCGATCGAGACGGCGCGCAAAAGCCCGCAACCGACCCTGATCTGCTGCAAGACCACCATCGGCTTCGGTTCGCCGAACAAGCAAGGCAAGGAAGACTGCCACGGCGCCCCACTGGGTGACGCGGAAATCGCCCTGACCCGTGCGGCGCTGAAATGGAACCACGGCCCGTTCGAAATCCCGGCCGACATTTATGCCGAGTGGGATGCCAAGGAAGCCGGCCGTGCGGTCGAAGCCGAGTGGGACCAGCGTTTCGCGGCTTACTCCGCGGCGTTCCCGACCGAAGCCAACGAACTGATCCGTCGTCTGAGCGGCGAACTGCCGGCCGACTTCAGCGAAAAGGCCGATGCCTACATCGCCGAAGTGGCTGCCAAGGGCGAGACCATCGCCAGCCGTAAAGCCAGCCAGAACGCCCTGAACGCGTTCGGCCCGCTGCTGCCTGAGTTCCTCGGCGGCTCGGCTGACCTGGCCGGTTCCAACCTGACCCTGTGGAAAGGTTGCAAAGGCGTCACCGCCGAAGACGCCAGCGGCAACTACATGTACTACGGCGTGCGCGAATTTGGCATGACCGCGATCATGAACGGCGTTGCCCTGCACGGCGGCCTGGTGCCTTACGGCGCAACCTTCCTGATGTTCATGGAATATGCGCGCAACGCGGTGCGCATGTCGGCCCTGATGAAGCAGCGCGTGATCCACGTCTACACCCACGACTCCATCGGTCTGGGCGAAGACGGTCCGACTCACCAGCCAATCGAGCAACTGGCCAGCCTGCGCTGCACGCCGAACCTCGACACCTGGCGTCCGGCCGATGCCGTTGAATCGGCGGTGTCCTGGAAGTACGCGCTGGAGCGTAAAGACGGTCCTTCGGCCCTGATCTTCTCGCGTCAGAACCTGCAGCACCAGACCCGCAATGCCCTGCAGATCGCCGACATCAACCGTGGCGGTTACGTGCTGAAGGACTGCGCCGGCGAGCCTGAACTGATCCTGATCGCCACCGGTTCGGAAGTCGGCCTGGCCGTTCAGGCTTACGACAAGCTGACCGAGCAGGGCCGCAAGGTGCGTGTGGTTTCCATGCCTTGCACCAGCGTGTTCGACGCCCAGGATGCTGGTTACAAGCAATCGGTCTTGCCGTTGCAGGTCAGCGCCCGTATCGCCATCGAAGCTTCCATCGCCGACTACTGGTACAAGTACGTCGGCCTGGAAGGTCGCGTGATCGGCATGACCACCTACGGCGAGTCGGCGCCTGCGCCTGCCTTGTTCGAAGAGTTCGGCTTCACCCTGGAAAACATCCTGGGTCAGGCTGAAGAGCTGCTGGAAGACTAAGCACCGTGCGGTGGTCTCACGACCACCGCCGTCCCCTCTAGGAGCCGGCTTGCCAGCGAAGGCGGCCTCAAGATCATTGCAAGACTTGAGGGTCTCTTCGCTGGCAAGCCAGCGCCTACAGGGGTTGTGTTGTACTTGCGCAAAATCGAGAACCCCATGCCTCAACCGCGTCCCTACAAAGTTGCACTCAACGGCTACGGCCGGATTGGTCGTTGCGTCTTGCGTGCGTTGTTCGAGCGAGGCGAAAAGGCCGGGTTCGAGATTGTCGCGATCAACGATCTGGCCGACATGGCCAGCATCGAATACCTGACACGCTTCGACTCTACCCACGGGCGCTTTCCCGGTGAGGTGAAGGTCGATGGCGATTGTCTGCATATTAATGGCGACTGCGTGAAGGTCCTGCGCAGTGCCACTCCCGAAGGCATCGATTGGGCGTCGTTGGGCGTCGATCTGGTGCTGGAATGCTCCGGCGCTTACCACACTCGCGAAGACGGCCAGCGGTTTCTCGACGCCGGCGCACCGCGCGTGCTGTTTTCCCAGCCGATGGCCAGCGAGGCGGATGTCGATGCCACCATCGTGTACGGCGTGAACCAGGATTGCCTGACGGGCGATGAGTTGCTGGTGTCCAACGCCTCCTGCACGACCAACTGCGGCGTGCCGTTGTTGCGCCTGCTGGACCAGGCCATCGGACTCGAGTACGTGTCGATTACCACCATCCATTCGGCGATGAACGACCAGCCGGTGATCGACGCCTATCATCATGAAGACCTGCGCCGCACCCGTTCGGCGTTTCAGTCGGTGATTCCGGTGTCCACTGGTCTGGCGCGCGGCATTGAACGCTTGCTGCCGGAACTTGCCGGGCGAATTCAGGCCAAAGCCGTACGTGTGCCGACGGTTAACGTGTCTTGCCTCGATATCACGATGCAGACTGTGAGCGACACCGACGCCACCGAGGTCAACCGGATCCTGCGCGAGGCTGCCACCCGCGGCCCGCTCAAAGGCCTTCTGGCCTATACCGAGTTGCCCCACGCAAGTTGTGATTTCAACCACGACCCACATTCGGCGATCGTCGATGCCAGTCAGACTCGCGTTTCCGGCCCAAGGCTGGTGAACATCCTGGCCTGGTTCGACAACGAATGGGGTTTTGCCAACCGAATGCTGGATGTTGCGGAACACTATCTGCACACAGCCTCAACAAAACCTGCTCTCTAAGAACAGCTACTCAGGAAATGCGACCCATGACCGTGTTGAAGATGTCCGACCTCGATCTGCAAGGTAAGCGCGTACTGATTCGCGAAGACCTCAACGTCCCAGTCAAGGACGGTGCTGTCACCAGCGATGCGCGAATCCTGGCTTCGCTGCCGACCATCAAGCTGGCCCTGGAAAAAGGCGCGGCCGTGATGGTCTGCTCGCACCTTGGCCGTCCGACCGAAGGCGAATTCTCGGCCGAGAACAGCCTCAAGCCCGTTGCCGACTACCTGAGCAAGGCTCTGGGTCGCGAAGTGCCGCTGGTGGCTGACTACCTGGGCGGCGTCGAGGTGAAAGCCGGCGACATCGTGCTGTTTGAAAACGTACGCTTCAACAAAGGCGAGAAGAAGAACGCCGATGAACTGGCCAAGCAATACGCCGCCCTGTGCGACGTGTTCGTGATGGATGCCTTCGGCACCGCGCACCGTGCCGAGGGTTCGACCCACGGCGTGGCCAAGTTCGCCAAGGTTGCCGCCGCGGGCCCGCTGCTCGCCGCCGAACTGGACGCGCTGGGCAAGGCCCTGGGCGCACCGGCCCAGCCGATGGCCGCCATCGTTGCCGGTTCCAAGGTATCGACCAAGCTTGACGTTCTTAACAGCCTGAGCCAGATCTGCGACCAGCTGATCGTCGGTGGCGGTATCGCCAACACCTTCCTGGCGGCTGCCGGTCACCCGGTTGGCAAATCGCTGTACGAGCCGGACCTGCTGGACACCGCTCGCGCCATCGCCGCCAAAGTCAGCGTGCCCCTGCCGGTGGACGTGGTGGTTGCCAAGGAGTTCGCTGAAAGCGCGACGGCCACGGTCAAGTTGATCGCCGATGTTGCCGCCGACGACATGATTCTCGATATTGGCCCGCAGACGGCGGCGAACTTCGCTGAGCTGCTGAAATCGTCCAAGACTATCCTGTGGAACGGTCCGGTTGGCGTGTTTGAGTTCGACCAGTTCGGTAACGGCACCAAAGTGCTGGCCCAGGCCATCGCCGACAGCGCGGCATTCTCCATTGCTGGCGGTGGTGACACCCTGGCGGCCATCGATAAATATGGCGTTGCCGAGCAAATCTCCTACATTTCTACCGGTGGCGGCGCGTTCCTGGAGTTCGTCGAAGGCAAGGTGTTGCCAGCTGTTGAAGTCCTGGAAAGCCGGGCCAAGGCCTGAGGGTCGCCCGTTTGACCAGGAAAGGGAGTGTTCAAATGGTCAAGACCTTAGCGCTGTTGATCGTCGCGGGATCGCTGGCGGCTTGCGGGAGCAATCCCAAGGCCACGCCGGACCCTGCGTCGACCGCGCACCGCAACGGTTGCTACCAGGCCGACTGGCAGGCGGAAACCAACCCGGTGCTCAACAAGCGTTCCGGGCCTGATGGCCTGGACAAATACGAGACACAGACCCCCGCCAAGGAACATGGCTGTCCTTGACGGGTCTGACTCTTTACTCAGGGTTGGCGGTGTTTGCCGTCAGTCGAGGGACACGGATGAAAGGCTTTATCGCCATTACGGCGCTGGCATTGCTGGGAGGGTGCGCCAACTGGAACCCGTTCCAGTCGTCGGCCCCGGTGGATGACTGGACCACCTGGACTTGCGACAGTCAGGCAAAGGTGGTGTGGCGCTACACCGACGACAGTCGCAACGAGGTCGATGTACGCCTGGGCGGCGCCGATCAGGTCCATCACCTGAAGCAGGAGCCGGGCGCGTCGGGATCGCTGTACAGCGACAACATGCTGGCGTTTCACATGAAAGGTGAGGAAGGCCTGGTCTACTGGGTCGCCACCAATGATTTGATTGGCCGTGGTTGTAAAGCGCAATAACTGACACAACACCGAATTCGCAGCCCGGGACAAACCCCCGATCTGCAATAACTTGAATAGCCGCCGCCGCTACGGCAGGCTGGCACGATTAACGACCCAAACCGGGAGAGACACACACAATGGCACTTATCAGCATGCGCCAGATGTTGGACCACGCAGCCGAGTTCGGCTACGGCGTTCCAGCCTTCAACGTCAACAACCTTGAGCAGATGCGCGCCATCATGGAAGCCGCTGACAAGACTGACTCCCCGGTGATCGTCCAGGCTTCGGCCGGTGCTCGCAAATACGCCGGCGCACCGTTCCTGCGTCACCTGATCCTGGCAGCCATCGAAGAATTCCCGCACATCCCGGTGTGCATGCACCAGGACCACGGCACCAGCCCTGACGTCTGCCAGCGCTCCATCCAGCTGGGCTTCAGCTCGGTGATGATGGACGGTTCCCTGGGCGAAGACGGCAAGACCCCGACCGACTACGACTACAACGTCCGTGTTACCCAACAAACCGTGGCCATGGCTCACGCCTGCGGCGTATCGGTAGAAGGCGAGCTGGGCTGCCTGGGTTCGCTGGAAACCGGCATGGCCGGTGAAGAAGACGGTATCGGCGCTGAAGGCGTATTGGATCACAGCCAGATGCTGACTGACCCGGAAGAAGCCGCTGACTTCGTCAAGCGCACCCAGGTCGATGCCCTGGCCATCGCCATCGGCACCAGCCACGGCGCCTACAAGTTCACCAAGCCGCCTACCGGCGACGTGTTGGCGATCGACCGCATCAAAGAGATCCACAAGCGCATTCCGAACACTCACCTGGTGATGCACGGTTCGTCTTCGGTTCCGCAAGAGTGGCTGGCGATCATCAACCAGTACGGCGGCGACATCAAAGAAACCTACGGCGTACCGGTTGAAGAAATCGTCGAAGGCATCAAGCACGGCGTGCGCAAGGTCAACATCGACACCGACCTGCGCCTGGCGTCCACCGGTGCGATGCGTCGCCTGATGGCCACCAACCCGAGCGAATTCGACCCACGTAAGTTCTTCGGCGCCACCGTGACCGCCATGCGCGACGTGTGCATCGCCCGTTACGAAGCCTTCGGTACCGCGGGCAACGCTTCGAAGATCAAGCCGATCTCCCTGGAAGGGATGTATCAGCGTTATCTGAAAGGTGAGTTGAACGCCAAGGTCAACTAAGCCTCAAGTGTTTTAGTTGCATGAAAAACCCGCCGTGAGGCGGGTTTTTTTGTGGGTGCAGGATCATGGTCTGCTTAATTATCGTGATCAATATCCAGCTTGCTGAACGTCACTTTACCGCCCTCAGTGGTGTACCCGGTATTGTCCTGCACATACACGCCGGCTTTGAAGTACAGCGGTTTGTCGCGCCAGGTAGCGCTGATATTGGTGTCCCACTGGTAACCCGCCGCGCTGACGCCCAGTGCGCCGCCGGGGCTCAGGTGAATGAGGTAGTTGAACTCACGATTGAGGTTGATTCCGGTGGCAAGGGTGATGACCCTGCTTTCGGCGTCGTCGGGGTGCATGCGCACTTTGATGACGAGGTTACCGGTCTCGGTTGATGTTTTGTATTGGTATTCGAGTTTGACCATCGGCTTCTGGCTTTTATAGGCGTGGATCTGCCCGATCACGATCTTGCCCGAGCTAGGGACCTGGTTCACTGCCAGGGTGGCGTGAAGCAAGTTGTCGGCGTCCGGGTAGAACCAGTTTTTCAGCGTGCCATTGCTGTAGGTTTCACGCAGCTCGGTGCGGGGATAGATCGCGTTTTCAGTACGCGAGCCGGTCACCGGTGTCCAGAAAAACAATGTGCCCGTATCAGAGTGGAAGTATTGATCCTTGAAACCGTCCACCAGCTTTGCGGTTTCAACCGTGTATGGCGGGCTGCCGACGGGAACGCTGAGGTTCCAGGTTGCGAGGTCAATCATAGTCAAAGCTTCCGCGAATGAATGCTGCACGCACGTGCCAATCGCTCTAGCACGTGCCTTTGGGGGCGGTCTTTATAAGCGTAGTGAACTATTTTGTTAACGCCCGTCGGGCAGTTAATTGGCGCCAACATCCTGTCGAAGTGCCATCCTGCCCGGTTTTAGCGGGCTGCGTTGCCGACCGTTAGTCGGCAAATGACGCTTCAGTCGAATGATGGCGCACTGACACCTTCTGCTTTCACGGATCCGGGTCTAGAGTGAAGGCACAGAATCTGTCCGGGTTTTCCCGAGAAACCGGCCTGACATCCAGCCCTAGAGAAGCAGCATGGAATGCGCGCACCCAATGCCAGCTGAAGGCCATTCAACCCTGTTGATCGTCGATGATTACCCCGAAAACCTGGTCAGCATGCGTGCATTGCTGCAGCGCCAGGATTGGCTGGTCATCACCGCTGCCTCCGGTTTCGAGGCGCTCGGGCTATTGCTTGAACACGATGTCGACCTGGTGTTGCTGGATGTGCAGATGCCGGGCATGGACGGTTTCGAAGTGGCGCGCCTGATGCGCGGCAGTCAACGGACGCGTCTGACACCGATCATTTTCCTGACCGCCAATGAACAGTCCCAGGACGCCGTGATCAAGGGTTACGCCAGTGGCGCAGTGGATTACCTGTTCAAACCCTTCGACCCGCAGATTCTCAAGCCCAAGGTCCAGGCGCTGCTCGAACATCAGCGTAATCGCCGGGCCTTGCAGCGCCTGAGTCATGACCTGGAGGCCGCTCGCGCGTTCAACGCCTCGGTGCTGGATAATGCCGCCGAAGGCATCCTGGTGGTTGGAGAGGACGGCCTGATTCGTTTTGCCAACCCGGCGATGTCGCGGCTGCTCAGCGCTACGGTGCAGGAGCTGCAGGGCAAGGAGTTCCTGGATTTCCTGCAAAAACCGCACATACCGGTCTGGGCCGATTCTGACCTGCTGGCCGGTTACAAGCGCGGCGAGACCTTGCGCCTGCACGACGCATTGCTGCGTACCGCCCCCGGGCAACAGGTGCCGGTCGCACTGTCTTGCGCGCCACTGCCGTCGGATCAGCACGCGATGGTGGTGACGGTGCTGGACATGTCGGTGGTGCGCCACCTGCATCAGCAACTCGAATTCCAGGCGGTCACCGATCCGCTGACCGGGCTGCTCAATCGCCGCGGCTTTTACCAGACCGTGGAAAACCTGCTGTTGCGCGGCGAACGCTCGGACAGCGCGTGGGTCCTGCTGTACCTGGACCTCGACGGCTTCAAGCGGGTCAATGATTCTCTCGGTCACGATGCCGGTGATCGGGTATTGCGTTGGGTGTCCGAACAGTTGAAGGCCTGCCTGCGCCCGTTCGATATCCTCGCCCGCATGGGTGGCGATGAATTCACGGCGCTGCTGGACCTGGAGTTTCCCGAGCAAGCGGCCAAGGTTGCGGAGAAGCTCATCGAGCGGGTGTCGATCTGCCAGCAAATCGACGGCCTGGATATCGTCCTTGGTGCCAGCATTGGCATTGCCACCTTTCCCGATTGTGGCGCCAATCTCGACGGCTTGATGCGCGCGTCCGACATCGCCATGTACGAGGCCAAGCGCGCCGGTCGTCAACAGTATCGGTTTTACGATCACGAAATGAATGGTCGTGCGCGTTCGCGGCTGATGCTCGAAGAAAGCGTGCGCACGGCCATCGAGAATCGTGATTTTAATCTGGTGTATCAGCCGCAGGTGGCTGTTGCCGATGGGCGCACTCGCGGTTTCGAGGCGTTGCTGCGCTGGCAGCACCCGAGCGTCGGCGACGTTCCGCCAGGATTGTTTTTGCCGTTGCTGGAAGAGGCGCGATTGATCAGTCGCCTGGGCAGCTGGATTTACCAGCGCAGTGCCGGGCAGCGCAAAGCCTGGGAGACCCTGTTTGGCGAGGATCTGGTGGTGAGCGTCAGTTTGAGCAACACCCAGTTTTCCATGCCCCACCTGGTCACCGAGTTGCGCCAGGTCGTGGAACGGCATGGTTTGAAGCCGCGTCATCTGGAAGTCGAAGTGACGGAAGCGGCCTTGATGCATAACCCTGAGGAAACCCGCAAACAGCTGCGTTTGCTGCGCAATCTGGGAGTGCGGGTGGCGCTGGATGATTTCGGTTCTGGTCCGTGTTCTTTGTCCCACTTGCGCGATCTGGAAATGGATACGCTCAAGCTCGATCGCCATCTGATCAGCCGTCTTCCAGAGTCCTCGAGGGATGCGGCCCTGGTGCGCAATGTGATCGACCTGTGCAAGGAGTACGGGATGCTGGTGATTGCCGAAGGAGTCGAAACCCTGGCGCAATACCAGTGGCTCCAAGCCAATGGCTGTGAATATGTGCAAGGTTTTCTGGTCGCCCGGCCGATGATGGCCGAAGATACCGAGTGCTTTGTGCAGCCCTTCGACTGGGGCGCGCTGAGCCGCTGAATTCGCTACACTGGCCGCCTTTTGCTGATTTGCGTTGCCGCCCAGATGACCGCGTTGAAATACCTCCAGGCCTATCCGGCTACCTTGCAGGACCAGGTGCGTCAGTTGATCGCCGACGGCCGGCTGGGCGATTACCTGAACCAGCGCTACCCGCAAAAGCATGCCGTGCAGAGCGACAAGGCGCTGTACACCTATGCCCTGGACCTCAAGCAGGAATTCCTGCGTAACGCCCCGTCCATCGACAAGGTACTCTTCGACAACCGTCTGGACCTGACCCATCGTGCGCTTGGCCTGCATACCACGATCTCCCGGGTGCAAGGCGGCAAGCTCAAGGCCAAGAAAGAAATCCGCATTGCCTCATTGTTCAAGGAAGCGCCGCCGGAGTTTCTGAAAATGATCGTGGTGCATGAGTTGGCGCACTTCAAGGAATCCGACCACAACAAGGCATTCTACAAACTGTGCGAGCACATGTTGCCCGGGTATCACCAGGTGGAGTTCGATGTGCGGGTGTACCTGACCTGGCGGGATTTGTAGGAGCTGCCGAAGGCTGCGATCTTTTGATCTAAAAAAGGAGCAAACGTGACAGAAGTAAGCAAGACCAAGAGCAGCTTCTACCGCCGCCTGTACGTGGCGTACCTGATCGACAGCGGCCTGGCCAGCAGCGTTCCGGCATTGACCGAAGTCACCGGTATGCCCCGGCGCACAGCCCAGGACACCATCGCCGCCCTGGCGGATCTGGATATCGTTTGCGAGTTCGAGCAGGAAGAGGGTGGGCGCAACCATGCCGGGCGCTATCGGATTCGCGGGTGGGGGGCGATTGATCGCGGCTGGATCGAGCGCAATCTTCGGCAGATCAAGGCGGTGCTGGAGTATCCCTGAATTTCTGCGGTGCGACGATTCGACTTGCTCGCGAAGGGGCCCTTAAGAACGACGCATACCGATATGTGGAATTCCGTCCTCGACATACACCTCGCCCGCCACTTCAAACCCGTACCGCCCGTAATACCCCTGCAAATGTGCCTGGGCCGAAAGATACACGGGCATATCAGGCCAGCGCTTTTCAATCTGCTTCAGCGCGTGGGCCATCATTTCATGGCCCAGCCCGGTGCCTCGCGCCTGTGGCGCAATGATCACGCGGCCGATCACCACATCTCCGCCCTGTAGCTCGGGATCGAGCAAGCGCAGGTAGGCCACCAGCCGATCTTCGTCCCAGGCCATCAAATGGCAGGTGTCGCCCTCCAGGTCCTGGCCATCGATGTCCTGATAGATGCATTTCTGCTCGACGACGAACACCTCGGCGCGCAGTTGCAAAATGGCGTACAGCTGCTCTTTGCCCAGATCGCTGTGGTGTTTGCAGACCCAGTTGATTGTCATGTGCTGATTCCCTGAAAACGTCCTGGTGATATTAAGCGTCCCGACGACAGATGTCTTGATGGCGTAGGAATCTGTGACAATGACCAAAATGCCATCATTCATTTAACGCGACGCTGTCGTCTTTGTGTAATCTGAAATCAAGCGATGTGCAGTGCTGCAACGCGCTGACATTGAGGGCCTGGGGGTGCCGGTACGGGGTCTTGGCGTTTTGGCTGAAAACACGTCGGGCAACCCGCCCGCTAAGGATTTTCTGGCATGCCGCGATTGCATCGAGCCTTTGCCTTGATTGGATTGCTGTTGCTGACTGAAACGGTGGCAGCAGAAAAGTTGCGGCTGGTGGCGGATGCCTGGCCGCCCTTTACCGACGCCACGCTGTATAACGGCGGGTTGGCCACGGATATTGTCAGTACTGCCCTGGCGCGGGCTGGCTATGCCAGTGATTTCGAGCAGGTGCCCTGGGCGCGGGCCTTGCTGGGAGTGGGCGAGGGCCGCTATGACGTTCTGGTCAATGCCTGGTTCGAGGAGGAGCGCACAAGGCTCGGTCAGTTTTCGGGCGAGTACCTGGTCAATCGCGTGCGCTTTCTCAAGCGTAAAGATGTGCCCATCGAATTCGCCAATTTGCAGCAGCTCTACACCTATCCGATTTCGGTGGTACGTGGCTACGCCTACTCACCCAGCTTCGATCAAGATGTGTCATTGCAGAGGATTCCGGTACACAACTTCGCCATGGCCGTGCGCATGGTCGCTGCCGACAGGGTCAAGCTGACCCTGGAAGACGAATACGTCGCTCGTTACTACTTGGCCCGCGAGTCGCCCAAGGTCCGCAATGCCGTGGAGTTCCTGCCCAAGCCGTTGAGCGAGAATGGCCTGCACATCCTGGTCAGCCTGAAAAATCCGCAGCATGAGCAGATTGTCGCCGGTTTTGACCGCGCCATCGTGGCAATGAAGGCCGACGGCACGTATGCACGGCTGATGAAGCGCCACGGCATGTAAGCCGAGGTTGATGGCTCAATCCTCACTGGTGTCCTTGATCAGATGCGCCGCCAGCGTGCGCAACGGCCCCAGCTGCCGGCAGATCAGCGCCAGTTGCGTCTGCACCAGGCGCTGGCCTTCATCGATTTCATCGGGCATCTGCTCGAGCGCGTTGGCCAGCGCTTCCTCCTCATCGCTCTGAATGGCGATGGCGGATTTGCTCGCCAGGCCTTGGGCGATTTCGTCGATGCTGGCCGCCAGTTTCACTCCCGCGCCCTCGATCAGATGCTCGCGCACGTCCTGGGGTAATTGGGTTTCCCGGTGCGCGCCCAGCCCGGACAAATAACTGAGCAGGGTGTGTGACAGCACCAGGAAGCGGAAGCCGACATCCGCTTCCTTACGGAAATGCCCCGGCTCCATCAGCATGTTGGCCAGGGTGGTCGACAGCGCCGCGTCGGCGTTGTGGGCGTTGCGCCGCGCCAGGCGATACGCCAGGTCATCGCTTTTGCCAGCGGCGTATTGCTGCATGATCTGGCGCAGGTAGACGCTGTTGCAGGTCAGGGTGTTGGCCAGCACTTTGTTCAGGCGCCGACCCTGCCAGTCCGGGAGGAACAGGAACACTGCCAGGCCGGCGATCAGGCTGCCGAGCAGGGTATCGAACAGCCGCGGCAGGAGCAGCCCGTAACCGTCACCCACCTGGTTGAAGCAGAACAGCACCATCAGGGTGATCGCCGCCGTCGCCAGGGTGTAGCGGGTGGTGCGGTTGGTAAAGAACACCACCCCGGCGGCAATCGCGAAACTCGACTGGATCAGCGGGTTGGGGAACAGGTCGAACAGTGCCCAGGCCAGGGTCAGGCCGATCGCGGTGCCGATGATCCGCTGGCCGAGCTTGCGCCTTGTCGCACCGTAGTTCGGTTGGCAGACGAACAGCGTCGTGAGAATGATCCAGTAACCCTGGGACGGGTGGATCAAATGCACCATCGCGTAGCCGATGCTCAAGGCCAGGGGCAAACGCAGGGCATGGCGGAACAGCAGCGAGGTCGGCGTCAGCTGCGTGCGCAAGCGTACCCAGACATCCTTCAAATTGCGCGGCGAGCGGTCGAGCAGGCTGCTGTCGGTGGCGTCGGCCAGGGTATCGGGGTTACTGGCATCGCTGAGCAGGCGGTCGAGTGTGCCCAGGTTGGCCGCCAGTGCCCGCAGTGAGCGCAGCAGCCCGCGCCAGGCGGGATTGCTTTGGATGCGCAGGTGTTCGAGGGAGGCGTGCAGGTCGCCGAGGGCTTCGGCGAAACTCGCGTCGTAGGTGAACGGCTGGCGCATCTGGATCGATTCGGCCAGGGCGCGGCAAGCCTTGCCTTGCTGGCGCAGCAGGCGCTGACAGCGGAATAGCACGTCGCTGTGGAAGAACGCTTCGGCCAGGGCGTTGTAAGGGTAGTGCGAGGAACTGGCGCGTTCGTGGATGTCCTGGGCGAGGAAGTACAGCTTCAGGTAGCGGCTGACTTTCGAGCCGGGGCGACCGTTACCGACCCGGTGCAGGATGATTTCCTTGGCCGCGTTGAGTGCCGCAACCACGCGGCCGTTCTGCTGGGCCAGTTCAAGGCGTCGCGCTTGCACATCCATCTGCCGGATGGGCTCGAAGAGTGACGACTTCAATTTCAGGTAATAACCCAGCTCCCGGAACAGTTTCGCCAGGCTCTGCTGCACGGGCTGATTGGAAAACATCGCCTGCCACAGCACCGAGAGCAACCCGTACCAGGCGGCGCCCGCCACCAGCAGCACCGGCTCATGCCAGAAATCGGTGACCGCGCCGCCTCGCTGATCGACGCCGATCATGGTGTAGACCGAAAGAATCAGCGTCGCCGAGGCAATCGCCCCATAACGTTCGCCCAAGGCGCCGAGCATGGTCAGGCAGAAGGCGGCAAGGGCGAAGGCGATGATAAAGAGTATGGGGTAAGGGAACAGCAGTTCGACCGACAGCGCGGCGACGGCGAAACACACCAGCGTCACCGCCAGCGCGTTGAGGCGCCCCTGCCAGCTGTCATCGGTTTCGGCCAGGGCACTGGCGATAATCCCCAGGAACAACGGGATCAGCAGTCCCATTTCATCCTGATACCAGCACAACGCCATGGTGCCGGTCAGGGCGATGAATACCCGCACGCTGTAGCTGAATTTATCCAGCGCCCAAAGACGGCGCAGAGACTGACGGAGCGAGGTCGATGACATGAAGTGCGAAGGCCTTCCGAGGCAATGACGCTAAATTGAGCCAGTAATGACGCCGACGCAATGGCGGCGATCACATCTGACAGCAAAAACTGTTCCTTTCAATTTTCAGGCAGGCAAAAAAACGTGTGGGAGCTGGCAAGCCAGCTCCCACAGGGATTGTATTTACATTGGTTAGACGTACTGCGCAGCCGCGTAACCCGAAGCCCAGGCCCACTGGAAGTTGAAGCCGCCCAGGTGCCCGGTGACGTCGAGCACTTCGCCGATGAAGTACAGCCCTGGGCTTTTCAGCGATTCCATGGTCTTGGACGACACTTCATTGGTATTGACGCCGCCAAGGGTCACCTCGGCAGTGCGATAGCCTTCGGTGCCCGCTGGCACGACTTTCCAGCTCGCCAGTTTTTGCGCGACATCGGCCAGTTCGGCGTGGGTGTACTGCTTCATCGGTTTGGAGATGAACCAGTTGTCCGCCAGCAAGTTGGCCATCTTCTTGGTGAAGATTTCACCGAGCAGGGTTTTCAGTTCGCTGTTCGGGCGTTCGGCTTGTTGCTGTTGCAGCCAGCTCGGTACGTCGTGGTCGGGCATCAGGTTGATCTCGACCGTGTCGCCGGATTCCCAGAACGAGGAAATCTGCAGGATCGCCGGGCCGCTGAGGCCGCGGTGGGTGAACAGGATGTTCTCGCGAAAGCTCTGGTCATTGCAGCTGACCAGGCAATCGACCGAGGTGCCGGACAGCTCGGTGCACAGTTCTTTCAGCTGATCAGTGATGGTGAACGGCACCAGGCCGGCGCGGGTCGGGAGCAGGTCGTGGCCGAACTGTTTGGCCACTTGATAACCGAAACCGGTGGCGCCCAGGGTCGGAATCGACAGGCCGCCAGTGGCGATGACCAAAGACTCGCAGGTGACCTGGCCCAGGGTGGTGTCCAGCAAATAGCCCTTCTCGAGCTTCTCGATGGTCTGGATCGAGGTGTCCAGGTGCAGGCTGACGCCGACCTGATCGCACTCGTTGAGCAGCATGTCGAGGATGTCGCTGGATTTGTTATCGCAGAACAGCTGGCCGAGCTTTTTCTCGTGGTACGGCACGCCGTGCTTGGCCACCATGCCGATGAAATCCCACTGGGTGTAGCGGGCCAGTGCGGATTTGCAGAAGTGGGCATTCTGCGAGAGAAAGTTGCCAGGTTCGGTGTACATGTTGGTGAAATTGCAGCGGCCACCGCCCGACATCAGGATTTTCTTGCCGGCCTTGTTGGCGTGGTCGAGCAGCAGCACCTCGCGCCCGCGCCCGGCGGCGGTCAGTGCACACATCAACCCTGCGGCGCCAGCGCCAATGATCACGACTTCGGTAGAGCGCAAAACGGTGTCCTCAACTGTACTCGATCGTTCCCACGCTCTGCGTGGGAATGCCGCCATGGACGCTCTGCGTCCGCTGTTATGTGACGCAGAGCGTCACGGGATGCATTCCCACGCAGAGCGTGGGAACGATCAGGGTCAGAGGATGCGCACGCGCAACGAACGGCCCTTGATCTTGCCGTCGTTCAGGCGCTGCAGGGCCTGCTTGGCGACGCCGCGTTCCACGGCCACGAAGGCCTGGAAGTCGAAGATGGCGATCTTGCCGACCTGGGCGCCCGGGATGCCGGCTTCACCGGTCAGTGCGCCAAGGATGTCGCCTGGACGAACCTTGTCCTTGCGGCCGCCAGCGATGCACAGGGTGCTCATCTGCGGCAGCAGCGGACCACCGCCCTGGGAGGTGAGGTTGTCCACCTGGTCCCAGTTCAGCGGGCTCTTCTGCAGTTGCTCGATGGCCTGGGCGCGATGCGCTTCGGACGGGGCGACCAGGCTGATGGCGAGGCCTTTCTCACCGGCGCGGCCAGTACGGCCAACACGGTGGATGTGGATTTCCGAATCCCGGGCCAGTTCGACGTTGATCACCATGTCCAGGGAATCGATGTCCAGGCCGCGCGCGGCGACGTCAGTGGCCACCAGCACCGAAGTACTGCGGTTGGCGAACATCGCCAGTACCTGGTCGCGATCACGCTGTTCCAGATCGCCGTGCAGGCCGACGGCGGAGATGCCTTTGGCGGTCAGGTGATCTACGGTTTCCTGGACCTGCTGCTTGGTGAAGCAGAACGCCACGCAGGACGCCGGGCGGAAGTGGCCCAGCACCTTGGTCACGGCGCTCATGCGATCGTCCGGGGAGATTTCGTAGAAGCGCTGCTCGATCTGCGTGTCGTCGTGAAACGCCTCGGCCTTCACCTGCTGCGGGTTGCGCATGAACTTTGAGGCCAGCTGCTTGATGCCGACCGGGTAGGTGGCGGAGAACAGCAGGGTCTGGCGACGCTCCGGGGCCTGCATGATGATTTCTTCGATGGAGTCGTAGAAACCCATGTCGAGCATGCGGTCGGCTTCGTCGAGGATCAGGGTGTTGAGGCCGTGCAGGACCAGCGAACCCTTGCGCAGGTGCTGCTGGATGCGCCCCGGGGTGCCGACGATGATATGCGCGCCGTGTTCCAGCGAAGCGATCTGCGGGCCGAGGGATACGCCGCCGCACAAGGTCAGGACCTTGATGTTGTCTTCGGCACGGGCCAGGCGACGGATTTCCTTGGCGACCTGGTCGGCCAGCTCGCGGGTCGGGCACAGGATCAGCGCCTGGCAACCGAAGTAGCGCGGATTGATCGGGTTGAGCAGGCCGATACCGAAGGCGGCGGTCTTGCCGCTGCCGGTCTTGGCCTGGGCGATCAGGTCCATCCCCTTGAGGATCACCGGCAAGCTTTGCGCCTGGATCGGCGTCATCTGGGCATAACCGAGGGAGTCGAGGTTAGCCAGCATGGCGGCGGACAGCGGCAAAGTATTAAATTCGGTGGCGATGGTGGTCACGGGACTGGCCTGCAAAACAAAATGTCGCGCAGTGTACCAGTCCGATGGCCATTCGCCCTAAGGCTCTATGTGTTCTTCCGGACGTTTGACGCGCCGTCCGTCTTCCTTTGAGAGTTGGGAAAAGATCGTGGCGGCCAGCATCGCCATGATTCCGACAGTCACAAAAGTCAGCTGGAACGCGCCCAGCACGGTCTCGACGCCATCGTTGCCGATCCCTGCCGTGAAACCGCCGAGCAATGCACCGGCGCAGGCCACGCCCAGGCTCAGGGACAATTGCGCAACCACCGACAGCAGGCTGTTGCCGCTGCTGGCACTGGCATCGTCGAGGTCGATCAGGGTCACGGTGTTCATCGCGGTGAACTGCAAGGAGTTGATCGCCCCCAAGATGGCCAGCAGGCACAACAGCAGCCAGTACGGCGTCTGCTCGCTGACCAGGCCCATGCTCGCCAACATGATCCCCAGCGCCAGGGTGTTGCCGGTCAGCACGATGCGGTAGCCCAGGCGTTCGATCAACGGTCGCGCCACCCACTTGGCGATCATCGCCGCCGCCGCCAGCGGCAGCATGCTCATCCCGGCCTGGGATGGTGAGTACCCCAGCGCCACTTGCAGCAACAGTGGCACCAGGAACGGCAAGGCGCCGCTGCCGAGCCGGGCGAAGAGGTTGCCGAGGATGCCGACGGCAAAGGTCCGGGTCTTGAACAGCGACGGCGCAAACAGCGGATTGTCGATGTGCCCGGCGCGCAGCCAGTAGGCCGCCAGGCATGCCATGCCGCCGAACAACAGCAGCATCACCCGCAGGTGCGGCAGGTGCAGTTCGCCCAGGCCTTCCATGGCGATGGTGATCAGGATCATCGCCGCGCCGAACAGCAGGAAACCCAGGCTATCGAAGCGGGTACGCTCGGAACCGCGCAGGTCGGGGATGAATTTCCACACGGCGTAGCAGCCCACCAGTCCCACCGGCAGGTTGATCAGGAAGATCCAGTGCCAGGTCAGGTACTCCACCATCCAGCCGCCCATGGTCGGGCCGATCAACGGCCCGAGCAGGCCGGGAATGGTGATGAAACCCATGATCCGCACCAGTTCCGAGCGCGGGTAGGCGCGCAGCACCACCAATCGCCCGACCGGCAACATCAACGCGCCGCCCAGGCCCTGGATCACCCGGGCGCCGATCAGCATGCTCAAGCTGCTGGAAAGGGCGCAGAGCAACGAACCGAAACTGAACAGCAGGATCGCGCTGAAGAAGATTTTCCGGGTGCCGAAGCGGTCGGCGATCCAGCCAGAGGCGGGGATCAGCAAGGCGACCGTGAGCATGTAGGCGATGATCACACCCTGCATGCGCAGCGGATCTTCCGCCAGGTCGCTGGCCATGGCCGGCAGGGCGGTGTTGAGGATCGTTCCGTCGAGGGACTGCATGAAGAAGGCAATGGCGACGACCCAGGGCACCCAGCGGGCGGTCACAGGATCGAGAGGCGGGCGGTTGGGCATGGGACCTCTTGATGTCGGAAATGATCGTTCCCACGCTACGCGTGGGAATGCCTCAATGGACGCTCTGCGTCCGCACTTGGGACGCGCAGCGTCCCGGACTGCATTCCCACGCAGAGCGTGGGAACGAGCGGTGTCTCAGAGGGTCAAGGTCAACCGGCTCACAAGCGCCCCGGGCAGCAACGCCGAAGCCGTCGCCCGCTGGCTGTAGGTGCTCGCCGACAACAGCAGTTCGCGCTCCGCGGTCAGCGCTTCCAGCTGTGAACCCAGCAGACTGTAGGCGCTGTCATCGAAACGCATGGTGCTGACCGGTGCCTGGATCTTGCCATCCTCGACCCAGAAGGTCGCAAACCGTGTCATGCCGGTCAGGCGTGCCGCCGGTTGATCCGAGAAGTTCAGGTACCACAGGTTACTGATGTACAAGCCGGTACCGAGTTGCTTGAGGATTTGTGCCTCGGGCAAATCCCCGGCCTGCATGTTCAGCGCCGTTGGCGATTCCCCGCCACTGGCGCCGTTGGCGGTCAATCCGTACTCGGCGGCGCTGCGTGAACCCACCAGTTGCGCACCGGCCTTGCCCTCGACGATCAACCCCAGGTCGCTGCGAGGGTAGCCTTCGTCGGAGAATGCCGGGCTCAGCGAACCGCTGACTTTTTCGTCCAGCGAGACCAGCGGGCTGAACGCTTGATCACCCCCGTACAACTTCTGCAGCGGACTACTTTTGCTGGCAATCGACTGCGCTGAAAAACCGCCCCAGCACAGCATGCCCATGATTTCTTCCAGCGCGGCGGGCGCCAGGTAGGCGCGGTACTGACCCGGCGCCAAGGTGCGCAGCGGCCGTCCCAGGTACTCAAGCTGTTCCCGCGCCTGCTGGAAGCGTCTGGCAAAGCCTTCGCTGTTCCAGTCGTGCCCGGCATAGCTGGCCTTCACCGCCTGGCCGTTTTCATGGAACAGACTGAAATCGAAGTTGAAGCTGTTGGCCTGGTGCCAGCCGAAGGCGCCGGCGGAACTGGCGAAACCACGGCTGATCGGCCCGGCCGCGTAGAACCCGACTAAGTCCAGGCCTTCGGCGGCCTGGGTGATTTCGGCGACCACTTGCTCGGTGTCCGGCAGCGGATGCTCCTGCTCGTTCCGGCTTTGCCAACGGGTGTAGTTGAGCAGCAGGTAGGGGTCCCGGGGCAGCAGCGGCAAGGTTTCGCGCAGTTGTTGCAGGCCTTCGGCCAGGCGCTGATGGTCGACCGCAGGATCGCCCGCCAGGGTGATTTGCAGGTCGGCGTGGCGACCATCGTTGATCAGTTTCAAGCCGATGCTCGCCTGTTGCACCTGCCCGGCCTGACGCACCTTGGCGTGGTTGAAACGCACGAAGGCCGACGACTCGGCGGCGTAGCTGAGGGTGAACTGTTCCGGTTCGCGCAGCGCTTCGTTCAATCCGGCGACCAATGCCTTGAACGACTCGGCCTGGGCTTTCGACGTGGTCATCAGCTGTCTCCCCCAAAAACATCAACGTTGCTGAATACGCAGGCCGGCGAGGCATGGCCGACGCGAATCACTTGATTCGGTTCGCCCTTGCCACAGTTCGGTGTGCCCAGGACCTTGAAGGTGCTGGCATCGCCGACTGCGCTGAGGCTCTTCCAGAACTGTGCGGAAATCGCCCGGTAATTCGGGTTCTTCACCACGCCCTTGAGTTCGCCGTTTTCAATCAACTGGCCCCATTCGCAACCGAACTGGAACTTGTTGCGCGCATCGTCGATGGACCATGAGCGGTTGGTGCTCATCAGGATGCCGTGTTCGATGTTGCCGATCAGTTGCGCAAGCGGCTGGTCGCCAGGCTCGATGTTGAGGTTGGCCATGCGGTCGATCGGCGGGCGGTTCCAGCCGCAGGCGCGGCTGTTGGCGACCCCGTTGAGGCCTGCGCGGAACTGCGAGAGGGCACCGCCCAGGGGCCGCAGCAGCAGGCCTTGGCGAATCAGGAACTGTTTGCTGGCGGCCGTGCCGTCGTCGTCATGGCCGTAGCTGGCGAGTTGTTCGGGGATGTCCGGGTCGAAGGTCACATTGAGCAGTTTCGAGCCGTATTGCAGGCTGCCGAAATCTTCGGCTTTGACGAAGCTGGTCCCGGCGTAATTACGCTCGTCGCCGAGGATGCGGTCCAGTTCCAGCGGGTGGCCGATGGATTCGTGGATCTGCAGCATCATCTGGTCGGGCATCAGCAGCAGGTCGCGCGGACCTTGCGGGGTGTTGGGTGCCAGCAGCAATTGCAGCGCTTGATCGGCGACCAGCGGGCCGGCACCGACCAGGCCGCAGCGACTGACCACATCAAAGCCACCCTGCTGGCCGAAGTTCTCGCGACCCAGGCTGCGGGTCTGGCTGTCGCTGCCGTCGTAGGCGGTGACGTCGAGGCCCGGGTAGACGAAGCGCTGGGCCTGGCGCAGTTCGGCGCCGGCGTTGTTGAGGTAGATCTGCTCGACGTGGGTGATGCCGAGGCTGACCTGCCAGCTCACCAGACGCTCGTCCTTGGGCACGGCAGCGGATTCGGCACCCAGCAGCTGGTAGCAGTCGCTCAGGGACGGGAAGGGCTGGTCGAGGTTCGGCGAGAAATAATCGGCACGGTCACTGGATACGGCGTGGTCGCGCAGATCCAGCAACGCGTGGGGCTTGAGCCGGCGCGCCTGCTGTTCGGCGCGCTCGAGGGCGGCTTGCAGGCCTTGCTGCGACAGATCGTTGGTGGCGGCATAGGCTTCGACGCCGTTGACCCGCACGGTCAGCATCGCCCCTTCGTCGCGGCTCAGGCTCGGCGGTTCGGCGACGTTCTTGCGCACCGACAGGTACTGGCCGGACTCGCGCACATAACGCAGGGAAAAGAATTCGGCGCCCGTGCGCAAGGCAGAAAAGCGCTGCTTGAGCTGGGGGTGGAAATCGAACATTCGGGAACCTCCTTGGTATGGAGTGGCGGTGCAGCGGTGCGGCGAGGGGATGAAGCGATTGCGCGGCACTAGAGTAGGCCTGTGCGTGGGGAGGATCAAGGGCGGATGGCGTGGGGAAAAAATTGCGCAATGCAGAGGACGCGGGACAGGTTTGTTGATGATTGAAGTTCGCGAACACCCCATTGCGGCTTGCTCGCGATCAATCCCTCTGTCAGTCAAAGCGCTGCTTTCAAGCGCTCAGGTAGGTGAACGCTGCCACATAAATGAACAGGCTTGTAAAGAAAGAAGGCAGGATATTCTTGGTTTTGACGACCGCGATGAAGGTGCCCACCAGCAAGAACAGCTTCACTGCATCCATCATTTGAAACTGCCTTATCAGCGTAAGCACATCCATCTTGTTGAACGCGGTGTCGTAGATGATGACCCCCAACATGGCTTGCGCGCTGTAGCTGATGAACCGATAGAAGGAGCCCTGGGTTCGGGTAAGTGCAGTGCTGTTTTTGAAGGCAAAGGGCAGGGCACGAAATGCAAAGGCGGTAACGGCGGAGAATGCAATAAGAAGCCAGATTGTCATGAAGCTACGCTGCCTCGTTTTTTGTAATTGTTTTCAATGAGTACGACCAATCCACCAATGATAAAAGGCGTGCAGAGCAAGCTGTAATCCTTGAATAGATAGATCAGCAGTGGTGCACCGACAAAGCCCAGCCAGTAACTTGATACTTCCGCGTAATGAGGCCAGTGCTTGCCGGCCAACGCTGTAAATTGAAGGGGTAATAGCAGTGTCATCGCTGCATATATGACCGGTGAAGTGAGCCCTGCACCTGCGACGAACCCGATGTAGGTACAGATAATCGATACACCAAATATTGGGATACCAAGGCCTATCATGTAAGTGAACGGGTGATCGGTTTTCCGCTTGAATCGAGTAAGGCAGCCTGTGAATATCGAAGGTGTGATGAGTATCAGGGATGCCATGGTCTTCGTGGTGGAAGTGTTCCTTATATAAGGTGCCAGTGTCGCGGAGAGCAGCACGAAACGAGCGTTGAGCGCCAGGATGATGGGGAGCAATATCCAACCATCGTTATAGCTTTGTATTAGCAAAAACTGCAGCGGGGTGGAGAATATCAACAGGGTCGTTGCAAGCGCTTGGCTTAGTGATAATGATTGTGTCGCGCTCAAAACACCTATGGATAAGTACAGGAAAATGAACGCGACGCCAAATGTGATCGCGTCCCGTGCACCTTCAATAAAAACGTTGCTGGCCGAAGATCGAATGGATGCATCCGGAGGTCCCATTAATGAAGCACCCCATTGTCTCGAAAATACCTTAGAGCCTTAGGGTAGTCGATATCAGGCATGTCCTTGATCTCCATTAAGACTGCTCGTGTCCGATTGAATTGGGGCGCGGATAGTAATTGAGGTTTTTAAGTTGGTGTGAATGCATGTGTTGCAAGTTTTGTGGAAGTATTTGTAATTGTTTTTAGTTACTTGTTGTGATGAATGTGGTCTGTTTAAAGCAGTATGTGCTAGCCAAAAAAAACCGCCAACCCAGAAAGGTTGACGGTTTTGTTTGAAGCCAGTTCGCTAGTGGTTAAGCCGTCTGGCCCACTTCACGCATCGGCTTGCCCTTCACCGGCGCATCGCCTGCTACGTAGTACTTGGCGTTGCTGCGCGGCAACGGCTTGCGCCCGCGGATCTTGTCGGCGATTTTCTCGGCCATCATGATCGTCGGCGCGTTCAGGTTACCGGTGGTGATGATCGGCATGATCGAGGCATCGACCACACGCAGGCCTTGCATGCCATGCACGCGGCCTTCGCCATCGACCACGGCCATCTCGTCGGTGCCCATCTTGCACGAGCAGGACGGGTGGAACGCGGTTTCGGCGTGTTCGCGGATGAACTTGTCCAGTTGCTCATCGGTTTGCACTTCGATGCCCGGGCTGATTTCGCGGCCACGGAAGGCGTCCAGCGCCGGTTGCTGCATGATTTCACGGGTCAGGCGGATGCCATCGCGGAATTCCTGCCAGTCCTGCTCGGTGGCCATGTAGTTGAACAGGATGCTCGGGTGCTGGCGCGGGTCCTTGGACTTGGCCTGGATACGCCCGCGGCTTGGCGAACGCATGGAGCCCATGTGCGCCTGGAAACCGTGCTCTTTCACACCGTTGCTGCCGTTGTAGTTAATCGCCACCGGCAGGAAGTGGTACTGGATGTTCGGCCATTCGAATTCCGGACGGGTGCGGATGAAACCGCCAGCTTCGAACTGGTTGCTGGCGCCGATGCCGGTGCCGTTGAACAGCCATTCGGCACCGATGGCCGGCTGGTTGTGCAGGAGCAGCGACGGGTACAGCGACACCGGTTGGGTGCAGGCGTATTGCAGGTACAGCTCAAGGTGATCCTGCAGGTTTTCACCGACGCCCGGCAGGTCGTGGACCACCGGAATGTCGAGCTTGTTCAGCAGTGCGGCCGGGCCGACGCCGGAGCGTTGCAGAATCTGCGGCGAAGCGATGGCGCCGGAGCACAGCAGCACTTCCTTGCGCGCCTTGGCTTCAACGCGCTCTTCAGCGTCGCCCACCAGATAGCGCACGCCGACCGCACGCTTGCCTTCGAACAGGATCTTGTCGGTCAGGGCGTGGGTGACGATGGTCAGGGTCGAGCGCTTCTTGGCCACGTCGAGGTAACCGCGGGCGGTGGAGGCACGACGACCCTTGGGCGTCACGGTGCGGTCCATCGGGCCGAAGCCTTCCTGCTGGTAGCCGTTGAGGTCTTCAGTGCGCGGGTAACCGGCCTGCACACCAGCTTCAACCATGGCGTGGAACAGCGGGTTGTTGCCGGCTTTCGGTGTGGTCACGCTGACCGGGCCGTCGCCACCGTGGTAGTCGTTCGGGCCGATGTCGCGGGTTTCCGCCTTGCGGAAATACGGCAGGCAGTCCAGGTACGACCAGTCCTCGAGACCTGGCAGTTTTGCCCAGCCGTCGTAGTCCATGGCGTTGCCACGGATGTAGCACATGCCGTTGATCAGCGAGGAGCCGCCCAGGCCCTTGCCGCGGCCGCATTCCATCCGGCGACCGTCCATGTGTGGCTCAGGATCGGTTTCGTAGGCCCAGTTGTAGCGACGGCCTTGCAGCGGGAACGCCAGGGCGGCCGGCATCTGCGTGCGGAAGTCCATGCGGTAATCCGGGCCGCCGGCTTCGAGCAGCAGGACGGTGACGCCTTCGTCTTCAGTCAGACGAGTCGCCAGGGTGTTACCGGCCGAGCCGGCACCGATGATGATGTAATCGAATTCTTGGGACATTGAATGCACCCTCTTTGAAGTTGGTTCAGGTCAGGCCATGGCGAGTGCTGCGCACTCGATTCGCTGGCAAGCCAGCTCCTACAGGTATTACGCGACCTTGTAGGAGCGGGCTTGCCCGCGAAGACGGCCTGGCAGGCAATACAGAGCCCGGGGTCTTAGAACACCGAGACGTAATCGCCCAGCTCGACCTGTACCGATTTGATGCGGGTGAAGTTGTTCAGCGAGCTGATGCCGTTTTCACGGCCAACACCCGACTGCTTGTAGCCGCCGACCGGCATTTTCGCGTCGGACTCGCCCCAAGCGTTGATCCAGCAGATACCGGCTTCCAGTTGGTGAATCACGCGGTGAGCGCGGTTCAGGTCCTTGGTGACGATACCGGCGGCCAGGCCGAAGTCGGTGTCGTTGGCGCGGCGGATCACTTCTTCTTCGGTCTCGTAGGTGAGGATCGCCATCACCGGGCCAAAGATTTCTTCACGCACGATGGTCATGTCGTCGGTGCAGTCGGTGAATACGGTTGGCGCGACGAAGGCGCCCTTGGCGAATTCGCCTTCAGTCAGACGCTCGCCGCCGCACAGCAGGCGCGCACCTTCTTCCTTGCCCTTGGCGATGTAGCCCAGCACGCTTTCCATGTGGGCGAAGCTGACCAGCGGGCCGAAGTTGGTGTTTTCGTCCTGCGGGTTGCCGACGCGGATGCGCGCGACACGTTCAACGATCTTGGCTTCGAAAGCGGCTTTCAGGTGCGCCGGTACGAACACGCGAGTGCCGTTGGTGCAGACTTGGCCGGAGCTGTAGAAGTTGGCCATCATCGCGGTGTCGGCGGCGCGGTCGAGGTCGGCGTCGTCGCAGATGATCAGCGGCGACTTGCCGCCCAGTTCCATGGTCACGTCCTTGAGCGAAGAGCTCGAAGCGCTGGCCATGACTTTCTTGCCGGTGTCGGTGCCACCGGTGAACGAGACTTTCTCGATGCGCGGGTGCTCGGTCAGCCAGGTGCCGACTTCACGGCCGCTGCCGGTCAGGACGTTGAACACACCGGCTGGCAGGCCGGCTTCGGTGTAGATCTCGGCCAGTTTCAGGGTGGTCAGCGAGGTGACTTCGCTTGGCTTGAAGATCATCGCGTTACCGGCGGCCAGGGCCGGTGCGGATTTCCACAGGGCGATCTGGATCGGGTAGTTCCACGCGCCGATACCGGCCACGACGCCCAGCGGCTCGCGACGGGTGTAGACGAACGAAGTGGTGCGCAACGGGATCTGCTCGCCTTCGATGGCGGGTACCAGGCCGGCGTAGTACTCAAGCACGTCAGCGCCGGTGACGATGTCGACGTAGCGGGTTTCGGAGTACGACTTGCCGGTGTCCAGGGTTTCCAGGGCGGCCAGTTCATCGTTGCGCTCGCGCAGGATGTCCACGGCACGACGCAGGATGCGCGAACGCTCCATGGCGGTCATCGCGGCCCAGATTTTCTGGCCCTTTTCGGCGCTGACCACAGCGCGCTCGACGTCTGACTGGGTGGCACGTTGTACTTTTGCGAGGACTTCGCCGTTAGCAGGGTTGATGGCTTCGAACGTGGCGTCGCTGCCAGCGTCACTGTAGCCGCCATCGATGTAGAGTTTTTGCAGTTCGAAACGGGCCATAAAGTCCTCGCAAGTGCATTAAGTGATTGGCGCGTTCAGGGGTTGAGCGTTCTGTTGTGCTCTAACTCACCCGCTTGGCCAGTTGGATATCCATGTATTCGTAAGCGATTCGTTGCGCCTGCTCGGTGTCGAAAGCATCTCCCGACAGCGCGCCGCGCAACCACAAGCCGTCAATCAACGCTGCCAGGCCCCGGGCCGCACTGCGCGCTTCGACAAGCGGCAATACGCGGCGGAACTGGCAGCACAGGTTGGAATACAGGCGGTGATCGTTGATCCGCTGCAACCTGTGCAAAGACGGCTGGTGCATGCTGGTGGCCCAGAAGGCCAACCAGGTTTTCATTGCCGGGCCATTGACCTGGCTGGCGTCGAAGTTGCCTTCGATGATCACCTGCAGATGCGCCCGCGGGCTGTCATCTGTCAGCGCCAATCGGCGCGCGGTGACGTTCTCGCTCAGGACGGTCATCAGGTACCCCATGGTGGCGGCGATCAGGCCATTCTTGTCCTGAAAGTAGTGACTGATGATGCCATTCGAGACACCGGCCAAACGGGCGATCAGCGCAATGCTGGCGTCCCCCATTCCGACCTGATCGACCGCCAGCAATGTGGCTTCGATCAACTGCTGGCGACGGATGGGTTGCATACCGACCTTGGGCATCTTGCACATCTCCTTAGGCCTTCCGGCAGACGCAAGACGTCTATCGGATTGAGGGCCAGTCTATTTTGTTTTGATTGAACGTTCAATCAACAAAGAATAAGATCTGCGACAAATCGTCGCTGCCTACAGATTTTTCCTACGCGTAGCGGCGAAAAAAACGACTTCCGAAAATGCTCGAAACCCACGCGCTACGGCGTTAAGGGGGGGTCGAGTGTGTTCGGGGTGTCTTTATATCACCCGCTGGTCGGCTGCCCACTAAGCGATTGGTCGGGTAACTCGTTTGTCTTGCGTTCTTCTCTCGCACTGCCCGGAGCATCTGTGCCATGAGTTCTGCCTCGCTAATAAAGACCCCACCCGAGAAGGTGACGGTCAACGGTTGGGTGTTCTACACCTCTACCGCGTTGATTCTGTTGTTGACCGCCATTCTGATCATCGCCCCGCAAGAGGCGGGCAGACTGCTCGGTACGGCGCAAGCCTGGTTGTCCCGCAGCTTCGGCTGGTACTACATGGTGGTGATTGCCGCCTACCTGATCTTCGTGGTCGGCCTGGCGTTCTCGTCCTACGGCAAGCTCAAGCTGGGCAGCAAGGACGACACCCCGGACTTCAGCTACGGTGCCTGGGCGGGGATGCTGTTCTCGTCGGGTATCGGCATCTCGCTGCTGTACTTCGGTGCGTCCGAGCCGTTGGATCACTATTTCAACCCACCGGAAGGCGTGGCCGGCAGCAACCTGGCGGCACGTCAGGCGGTGCAGCTGACGTTCCTGCATTGGGGCCTGCATGGCTGGGCGATCTACGCCCTGGTCGGCCTGGCGGTGGCGTACTTTGCCTACCGGCATAACCAGCCGCTGGCGTTGCGTTCGGCGCTGTATCCGCTGGTGGGCGAGCGTTGGGTCAAGGGCGCGGCCGGTCATGCGGTGGACGGCTTCGGCATGTTCGTGACCCTGCTGGGCCTGGTGACCAACCTGGGGATCGGTTCGCTGCAGGTCTCGTCGGGCCTGGAAAACCTGTTCGGCATGGAGCACAGCAACACCAACCTGCTGATCGTGATCATCGTGATGAGCACCGTGGCGACCATCGCTGCCGTGTCGGGTGTGGAAAACGGCATCCGTCGTCTGTCCAACCTGAACATCGTGCTGTTCAGCGGCCTGTTGATTTTCGTGCTGCTGTTCGGCCCGACCCTGCACCTGCTCAATGGCTTCGTGCAGAACGTCGGTGACTACCTCAACGGGGTGGTGCTGAAGACCTTCGACCTCTATGTGTACGAAGGCGACAGCGAGAAGTCCGACCGCTGGCTGGGCCTGTGGACCCTGTTCTACTGGGCGTGGTGGATTTCCTGGGCGCCATTCGTGGGCATGTTCATCGCGCGTATTTCCCGTGGTCGTACGGTGCGTGAAATGGTCGCTGGCGTGCTGCTGATTCCGCTGGGTTTCACCCTGGCGTGGCTGTCGATTTTCGGTAACTCGGCCCTGGACCTGGTGATGAACCATGGGGCGGTGGAGCTGGGCAAGACGGCGCTGGAACAGCCGTCCATGGCGATCTACCAGTTGCTGGAGCATTACCCGGCGTCGAAAGTGGTGATCGGTGTCTCGATTTTCGTGGGCTTCGTGCTGTTCCTGACACCGGCGGATTCCGGCGCGGTGATGATGGCCAACCTGTCGTGCAAAGGCGGTAACGTCGACGAGGACGCGCCGCACTGGCTGCGGATCTTCTGGTCGGTGGTGATCACCCTGGTGACCATCGGTCTGCTGTTCGCCGGTAACTTCGAAGCCATGCAAACCATGGTGGTGCTGGCTGGCCTGCCGTTCTCGGTGGTGTTGGTGTTCTTCATGTTCGGCTTGCACAAGGCCATGCGCCAGGACGTGCAGATCGAACAGGAGCAGGCGGAATTGGCGGCACGGGGTCGTCGTGGCTTCAGCGAGCGCTTGACGCAGCTGGACCTGCAACCGAGCCAGTCGGTGGTACAACGCTTCATGGATAAGCATGTGAGCCCGGCATTGCAGGATGCGACGACGCAAATGCGTGCCCAAGGCCTGGAAGTGCAGACGCTGCTGGGCAAGTCCAAGCGTTGCATGGGTGTGCGGGTCGAGATGGAAGAGGGCAACCTTTTTGTCTACGAAGTCAGCCTGGACGGTTATCTGGCTACGCCAACCGAGTCGGCGCAATCCGATGAGGCGCGCCAGCGTTACTACCGCGCCGAGGTGTACCTGCACAACGGCAGCCAGGACTACGACTTGATGGGTTTCACCCAGGATCAGATCACCCGTGACGTGCTCGATCAGTTTGAAAGCCATCGGCAGCTTCTTGGCCGGGTGTATAGCTAAGTTGTGATCCAGGATCGTTCCTTTGTTGCGCGTGGGAACGATCAGCACCAGCAAAAACGCCGCGATCTCTCGCGGCGTTTTTGTGTCTGTTGCCTTACCCCAGGTTCTTGCCGAGCAGCGCGTGGTACAGCTCGCTGTCGTGAGGATTCCTACAACTTTGTTGCAGTCACTCTGTTCCCACGCTGATCGTTCCCACGCGCAGCAAAGGAATGCCTCAAGGGACGCTCCGCGTTCCAGCCCCGGTGCCGATTTGCGGTCTGGCACCGATGGGACGCAGAGCGTCCCGGGCCGCATTCCTTTGCTGCGCGCGGGAACGATCAGCACAAACAAAAACGCCGCGATCTCTCGCGGCGTTTTTGTGTCTGTTGCCTTACCCCAGGTTCTTGCCGAGCAGCGCGTGGTACAGCTCGCTGTCGCCGAGAATCCCGACCACTTTGTTGTTGTCGTGCAGCACCAGTTTGTTGCCCGTCTGATAACGGATCTGCAGCGCATCGCGCATGCCGATGTTGGAGTCCACCAGCGTCGGCCGGCGGCCCAGGCCTTCTACCGCCTGCCCTGGAATCCAGTTCTGCAGGTCCAGGCTCGCACCGTTCTGGCGTGCGCCCTTGATGGTGTTGCCTTCAGCCAGGTCCAGCCACGAATCGCCGCCCGGATCGAGGCACACCGAACCGTTGATGCGCTTGCAGTTGTCCAGGGTACGCATCAGGCTGCGCCCGCACAGTACGTTCAGCGGGTTGGTGTGGGCCACGAAGGTCCGCACGTAGTCGTCCGCCGGGTTGAGGACGATTTCTTCAGGCTTGCTGTACTGGATGATCCGGCCGTCTTTCATGATCGCGATACGGCTGCCGAGCTTCAGGGCTTCATCGAGGTCGTGGCTCACGAACACGATGGTCTTGCTCAACTTGCGTTGCAGCTCCAGCAGTTCATCCTGCAGGCCCTGGCGGATCAGCGGGTCGAGCGCCGAGAACGGTTCGTCCATCAGCAGAATGTCGGCGTCCATCGCCAGCGCACGGGCCAGGCCCACACGTTGCTGCATGCCACCGGACAGCTCATCGGGTTTCTTGTTGCGCCATTGGGTCAGGCCCACCAGTTCGAGTTTTTCATCGACCAGTTTCCGGCGTTCCTTCTCTGGACGGCCCTGCATTTCCAGGCCGAAGCTGATGTTCTCGCGCACCGTCAGCCAAGGCATCAGGGCGAACTTCTGGAACACCATCGCGATGCGCTTGGTGCGCATCATTTTCAGTTCGGCGGCGGAACAGGACGCAATGTTGATCTGCTTGCCTTCGTGCTCGACGAACAACTTGCCACGGCTGACGGTATTGAGGCCGTTGATGCAGCGCAGCAGGCTGGACTTGCCGGAGCCGGACAAGCCCATCAGCACGCAGATTTCACCTTTTTCGATATCCAGGCTGGCCTTTTCGACGCCAACGATCTGCCCGGTCTTTTTCAGGATCTCGCTGCGGGTCAAGCCTTGATCGAGAAGTTTCAGTGCTTCGCGTGGATCTTTGGTGAAGATTACGTCGACGTCTTCGAAGCGAATTATGCTCATGCGTCACCCCCTACTTTGGCGTCGGGTTGTTTGCAGATACGGTCGAGCATGATCGCCAGCAGTACGATCGCCAGGCCCGCTTCGAAGCCCAGGGCGATATCAGCAGTGTTCAGTGCGTTGACCACCGGTTTACCCAGTCCGTCGGCGCCCACCAGTGCCGCGATCACCACCATCGACAGCGACAGCATGATGCACTGGGTGATACCGGCCGCGATGCTCGGCATGGCGTGGGGCAGTTCGATCCGTGTTAGCAGCTGGCGACGCGAGCAGCCAAAGGCCTTGCCGGCGTCCATCAGTTCTTGCGGGACATCGCGGATGCCCAGGTAGGTCAGGCGGATCGGCGCGGCAATCGCGAACACCACCGTGGAGATCAGGCCCGGGACCACACCCAGCCCGAAGAGGGTCAGGGTAGGAATGAGGTAAACGAAGGTCGGTACGGTCTGCATCAGATCGAGTACCGGTCGCATTACAGTGTAGAACATTGGCTTGTGCGCGGCGACGATACCCAGCGGCACGCCGATGACCACGCAGACCAGGGTGGCGAACAACACTTGGGCGAGGGTCTCCATGGTTTCCTGCCAGTACCCCAGGTTGAGGATCAGCAGAAAGGAGGCGATGACAAAAGCGGTCAGCCCCCATTTGCGCTGGATGAAGTGGGCCAGGAGGGCTATGAGGCCGATCAATGCCAGCGGGTTGAACCAGGTCAGCGCGAAAGTCACGCCGTGGATCATCGTTTCCAGCGACACGGCAATGGCGTCGAATGTGTTGGCGCCGTGTTGCGTCAACCACTCGACAAAGCTCGCGATGTGCTGGCCTAAAGGGATTTTCTGATCAATCAGCATGGTAGTGAACGTCCGCATGCAAGGAAATTAACAGCCCGGACGGCGTGAGCCGCCCGGCATAAGCGATGCTCCCTGATTCAAGGCGCGAGTTTGGCTTTCACGGCTTCCAGGCCTGGTTTACCGTCAATGGTGGTCACGCCAGCGAGCCAGGTATCGAGCACCTGTGGATTCTTCTTTAACCAGGCCTTGGCGGCCGCGTCAGGCTTCATCTTGTCGTCCAGGATGTTGCCCATCAGTTCGCTCTCCATGTCGACGGTGAACTCCAGGTTCTTCAGCAGTTGACCCACGTTGCTGCATTCCTCGGCGTAACCCTTGCGGGTGTTGGTCGCCACGGTGGCAGCACCGAAATCCGGGCCAAAGAAGTCGTCGCCGCCGGTCAGGTATTGAATCTTGAAGCGCTTGTTCATCGGATGCGGCGCCCAGCCGAGGAAGACCACGGCGGTGTCGCGTTTCTGTGCGCGGTCGACCTGGGAAAGCATCCCCGCTTCGCTGGACTCGACGACCTTGAAGCCTGCGTCCTTGAGGCCGAAGGCGTTCTTGTCGATCATGCTCTGGATCAGGCGGTTACCGTCGTTGCCCGGCTCGATGCCGTAGATCTTGCCGTCGAGTTCTTTCTTGAATTTGGCGATGTCGGCGAAGTCATGCAGCCCCTTGTCGTACAGGGCTTGCGGTACGGCGAGGGTGTACTTGGCGCCCTTGAGGTTGGTGCGCACGGTTTCCACGGTGCCGGCGTCGCGGTAGGCCTTGATGTCGTTTTCCATGGTCGGCATCCAGTTGCCGAGGAACACGTCCATGTTCTTGCCGTCGGCCAGGGACTTGTAGGTCACGGGTACGGAAATCATGGTGGTCTTGGTCTTGTAGCCAAGGGCGTTGAGCACGACGCTGGTGGTGGCGGTCGTTGCGGTGATGTCGGTCCAGCCAACATCGGAGAAGTTTACGGTACTGCATTGGGCCGGTTCGGCGGCTTGCGCCAGAACCGGCAGACTAAGCAAAGCGGCCAACAACAACGACGGGGAACCTTTCATGGATGGACTCCTTGGTGTTTTTTTTGGCAGTGTTTCCGACTGGAACCACCGCACTTATAGGTTGCGGTTGGATGGCGTTCTGGAGACATCTCTACCACGGCGCCTTGCAATCGAGTCGATACGATCATGTACCAGTGAAAATCTGACGCCTACAGGGTGCGTCGTAACCAGTACAGGGATGGTCGCATCCAGTGTCGGTGACGTCGTTTACAGATTTTTTCAGCCACTTTTGTCCGTCTGAGCCGCAAAAAAACGGCGAAAACACGACGTGAAAGACACGCGGCGTTCGTGGACATGAGTGCGTCGGTGTGAGACGTCGAACGACAGGATAAAAGCCTGATGATGCGGCCATCCTGACGGATTGCAGCTTGAGCGTAGCAGCTCCGTCACCGGGCGCTTTTGCGCCTGGAGTTGGCACATCCAGGAGTCCGGCAGCAATGGCTATCAGTGTTTTCGACCTGTTCAAAATCGGCATCGGCCCTTCCAGTTCACACACCGTGGGGCCTATGCGGGCGGCGGCGTTGTTCGTGCAGGGCTTGCGCGAACGGGGGCAACTCGAGCAGGTTCGACGTGTCGAAGTGCAGCTCTTTGGCTCGCTGTCGGCCACCGGCATCGGCCACGGCAGCGACAACGCGGTGATCATGGGGTTGATGGGGGAGTGGCCGGACGCGATCGATCCGTCGCAAATCGGCATTCGCATCGCCACCTTGCGTGAAACCGACACGTTGTTGCTCGACGGTCGCCTGCCGGTCCCGTTCATCTGGGCTCGGGACATGCGCCTGATCGATGAGAACCTGCCTTTTCACCCCAATGCCATGACCCTGGTTGCTGAAGGTGAAGACGGCGAGCTGCATCGCGATACCTACTATTCGGTCGGCGGCGGTTTTGTCGTCGATGAGGCGCAAGCCAGCAGCGGTGTGGTCGACATGGATCGCACCGTGCTGCCGTACGATTTTTCCAGCGCCGCCGAGCTGCTGGAGTTGTGTAAAAAGCACAACCTGCGAGTCGCCGAACTGATGATGGCCAACGAGAAGGTCTGGCGCAGCGAAGAGGAAATCCGCAGTGGCCTGATGCACCTCTGGCGCGCCATGCAGGATTGCGTCGAGCAAGGCCTCAAGCACGAGGGCATCCTGCCCGGCGGCCTGAACGTGCGCCGTCGCGCGGCCAAGTTGCATCGCAGCTTGCAGGAACTGAACAAGCCCAACGTGATCGGCTCGACGCTGAGCGCCATGGAGTGGGTCAACCTGTTCGCCCTGGCGGTCAATGAAGAGAACGCGGCCGGCGGGCGCATGGTCACGGCGCCGACCAATGGCGCGGCGGGGATCATCCCGGCAGTGTTGCACTACTTCATGAAGTTCAGCGAGGACGTGACTGACGCCAATGTCGTCGACTACATGCTCGGCGCGGCGTCGGTCGGGATCCTGTGCAAAAAGAACGCCTCGATCTCCGGTGCCGAAGTCGGTTGCCAGGGCGAAGTCGGTTCGGCTTGTGCCATGGCGGCGGCGGGCCTGGCGGAAATTCTTGGCGCCACACCGGAACAGCTGTGCAACGCGGCGGAAATCGGCCTGGAGCACAACCTGGGGCTCACGTGCGATCCGGTAGGTGGCCTGGTGCAGGTGCCGTGCATCGAGCGCAACGCGATTGCCGCGGTGAAGGCGATCAATGCGGCGCAGATGGCATTGCGCGGCGATGGCCAGCATTTTATCTCCCTGGACCGGGTGATTCGCACCATGCGCGATACCGGTGCCGACATGCATGACAAATATAAGGAGACGTCGCGGGGTGGGTTGGCGGTTAGTGCGGTTGAGTGCTGAGACCGAGTCGCCCCCCCATCGCTGGCAAGCCAGCTCCTACAGGTTTTGTGTCGCTCACATTAATTGTGTCCACCTCGATCACTGTGGGAGCTGGCTTGCCAGCGATGGCGTCAGACCAGTCAAAACTGCGCGTTAAGTGCACACCCGATTTAAAACGCGCCACCTTTTGGCGCGTCGCTAACAGATAAATTGCCTCATCGGCGATCGGGTACAATCGGTGCTCCGACCGCCCGTCACCTGTGCCTGCGGTGACACTCTTCCCAGGCTGCTCGCAGCCCTGTTCCCACAAGTGCTACCGATTTGCTCACACGCAACGGGGCAGAGCACTTGCCGCCCTTGATGGCACTTATAACCCCTACTCAATGCGCGTCATATATAGACACATTCCGACGTCGTTTTTAGGAGTTATTGAACGCACAATCAAATTTAGGCATGGCAATTGCTCTGTCATTACAAAGCCCGTCTCCCACGCGAGAACGATGGCGATAACAAGAGCCTCCGCCTGAGGCCATCACCCGCTTTGTGTGAGGAGATACCGCGATGACGACGTTCAACTCCGGGGCCCAACCCCAGAACCGTGCGCCTCAATCCATCGGCTTTCTGCTGCTGGACAATTTCACGCTGATTTCCCTGGCTTCCGCAGTCGAACCACTGCGCATGGCCAACCAGCTGTCCGGCCGCGAGCTGTATCGCTGGACCACCCTCACCGTCGATGGCGGTCAAGTCTGGGCCAGTGACGGTCTGCAAATCACTCCCGACGCCTCCATGCACAAAGCGCCTCCCATGGACACCGTGATCGTCTGCGGTGGTATCGGCATTCAGCGCACTGTTACCCGCGAACACGTTTCATGGCTGCAGAGCCAGGCGCGTCAGTCCCGTCGCCTGGGTGCGGTCTGCACCGGCAGCTGGGCCCTGGCCTGCGCCGGCCTGCTGGACGGTTTCGATTGCAGCGTGCACTGGGAATGCCTGGCGGCGATGCAGGAAGCGTTTCCGCGGGTAGCCATGAGTACCCGCCTGTTCACCCTCGACCGTAACCGCTTCACCAGCTCCGGTGGCACCGCGCCGCTGGACATGATGCTGCACCTGATCAGCCGCGATCACGGTCGTGAACTGTCCGCCGCGATCTCGGAGATGTTCGTCTACGAACGCATCCGCAACGAACAGGATCACCAGCGCGTGCCGCTCAAGCACATGCTCGGCACCAACCAGCCGAAGTTGCAGGAAATCGTCGCGCTGATGGAAGCCAACCTCGAGGAGCCGATCGACCTCGACGAATTGGCGGTGTACGTCGCCGTGTCCCGTCGTCAGCTGGAGCGGCTGTTCCAGAAGTACCTGCATTGTTCGCCTTCGCGGTACTACCTGAAGCTGCGCTTGATCCGCGCTCGGCAACTGCTCAAGCAAACGCCGATGTCGATCATCGAAGTGGCGTCGGTGTGTGGCTTCGTGTCCACGCCGCACTTCTCCAAGTGCTACCGCGAATACTTCGGCATTCCGCCGCGCGATGAGCGTGTAGGTTCCAACACCACGCAACAAGTGGCGATGATGCCGCTGCCGCAGGCATTGGTGCTGTCGCCGTTGTCCGGGCCGTTGTCGGCGCTGAGTCAGGCGCGTAATGAGTCGACGTTTGCTAGCGTAAGGCTCTAAAACCGAGTCGCATTCATCGCGGGCAAGCCCGCTCCCACAGGTACTGCGCTGGTTTGAAAATGGCGCATTTCCTGTGGGAGCGGGCTTGCCCGCGATTGGATTTAACGGGCGACGTGGCTTTGTTGGTATTCCGCCAACGCCGGCAGCAACTGCTTGTCGATGGCCTGGCGCACAGCCGGCAGGATCGTCGCGCTGCTGGTGTACATCTGCTTGACCATGGTGCGCAGCACGATGGCCCGTTCGTTGTTCAAGCCTCGCACGGCAAACTCACACGCCTGCTCGGCCGTGGCGCCACTCGGCACTTGAAAGCCCAATGACTTGAGCTGGCCCAACAGGTCTTCCTGGTCTATCAAATCAGCGTGCATCATGACGCGAATCCTTCTTCTGGGAATGGTGTCGTGGTTCGATTCTGGTAGTGGCACGCAGTGGCGGCAAGGGTGATTTGTCGTAATGGCAGCATTGGCTATGAACAGGTCGTTTTCGGGCTATATACCGCAGATGAGAACCGGCACACTGGACCCAGCTTGCTTCACGAGGGTTTGGTCACCTTCCCGCGGCAGCTCCTCAACAGTACCCTCTGCCTCGATCCTGTCACGGCTTGATCGGGGCTTTTTTTGCCTGTCTGTAGGAGCCAGCTTGCTGGCGAATGGGACAAACGCGGTGTGACATGTGCGCTGCCTTCGCTGGCAAGCCAGCTCCTACAGATGTGGGGCGACGAGGTTTAACGCTGCAACACGAGGATTCGAGACAACAACTCATCCCGATCCACATAACAGCCCTGGAAATGCCGCCCCCCGGTTGCTGGATCAAAGGCGTTGCGGGCGTGCAGCGTACGGCGATTGTCGAAGCACCAGAGTTCGCCGGGGTTGAGCCTTTGCATCAGCCTGAAACGGTCCTCTCGAGTCATCGCAATGAAGCGGCGATAGGCACGATACAGCTTGGGCATCTGTTCTACCGACGCATCGAACGGGCCGCGCAAAAAGTTCGCCATGCGGATTTCCGACACTTGCCCCAAGGTATCCAGGGCGATGATCGGTGCGAGGCAACGGTAGTCGCTGTGGCGATCCTTGTTGCGGAATTCCACGGGAATCTCGCAGAGGCTCTGGAACGACTCGGGGTCCTCCTGGCGTAACGCCTCGGCGATGGCAAAGCCGTCGACGAAAATGCTCTCGCCGCCCTCGGCATCGTTGACCAGGCAATGCAGGAATTGCAGCCCCGGTTGCAACTCACGGGTTGGCAGATCGCTGTGCAACGGCAGGTTGAAAGCGGTGTAGGCGTTGCTGTCGGCATCGGCCTTGGACTGCACGTTGAACAACACGCCGAAATTGCTCTCGCGGATGAAGGAAATGCGCTGCGCGACCAGCTTCAGTGAGCCGGGTTCGGTGGGTACGCCACGGACCTGGGTCAGGCCGGTGTCGCGCACGGCCAGTAGCCATTGCAACAGCGCCTGGTTGTCGTTCATCAGCGCTTGATACTCGAACACCGGCAACTGCAAATCACTGTGCCAAAGCCTGGATTTGGGCTTGCCTGCCAGGCGCTCGGCGCGGGACTCGTCGTCGTAGGCATGGGCGCGCAACCAGCCAGGGTCGAAGCGGCTGAGGTGGCCATCCTGCCATTGCACGCTCAGGCAGCCTTCAGCATCGATACTGGTCTGGACTGGCATCAGGTTTTGCGGCACGTCGACGATTTCCAGCACCTGTTCGCGAGTCACCGTGTAGACGCATTGCGGGCACGGGCAGTTGTCCCGCAGCCATGGGTGGTGGAAGGGGCTGATGCGGTTGTCGGCCCACTTCACCAGAACCCGATCCGCCATGGCGTGCACGCCTGCCAGCGCGCTGATCAACGGATAAGTACGGAAGTCGGCAAAAGCAGCGGCGGTGTTCATGCGATCTCCTTGTTATTTTTTTGGCGGTAATGCAATCACTCGGCCGATGTAGGCGGGGGCGGGCAGGTCGTTCTGCTCGGCGACGATGGCCTGCAGCTTGCCCAGGGTCAACTCGCTGAATGGCGTGGAGCTTGGCCCGGCGAGGTCGACGTGCAGCAGCATCTGTTCGTTGCCCGCCAGCTCCTTCGCGTCGCCCACCAAGTGCAGGCTGTGGTAAAGGTGCAGGCGTTTGGCGTCGTGGCCGATGATCTGCGTGTGCACTTCGACCTCGGCATCGAGCTTCACTTCGTGCAGGTAGTTGAGGTGCAGTTCCAGGGTGAACAGCGAGTTGCCGCTGGCTTCGCGGTTGCTGCTGTCCATGCCGAGGCGGTCCATCAGGGCGTCGGTGGCGTAGCTGAAGATCAGCAGGTAGAACGCGTCGCGCAGGTGGCCGTTGTAGTCGACCCAGTCGGGGATGATGCGGGTTTGGTAGGTGGTCAATGCGGGCATATTGCTCTCCAGAAATGATCGCTCCCACGCAGATCGTGGGAACGATCAGGGGTACGGGTTACTCGCTGAAGGCCATCCCATGCTTCTCTTTGGTGGTCTTCACCGCTTCCAGCACAGCCAGCAGGCAGTCATCACGATAGCGCTCCAGCGCCGAAATGCTGTGTTTGCCCAGCTGATCGCTGGTGCCGTCTACCACATCGTCGATCAATTTTTCCGTCAGTTCAGGCGCCGGCAGGTAAGTCCACGGCAACTGCAAGGCCGGGCCGAACTGTGCCATGAAGTGACGCATACCAGCGTCGCCACCGGCCAGGGTATAGGTCAGGAACGTGCCCATGAACGACCAGCGCAGACCGGCGCCAAAACGAATCGCGTCGTCGATTTCGCCGGTCGTCGCTACGCCATCGTTGACCAGGTGCAGCGCCTCACGCCACAGCGCTTCGAGCAGGCGGTCGGCGATGAAGCCTGGCACTTCCTTGCGTACGTGCAGCGGGCGCATGCCGAGGGATTCGTAGACTTTCATTGCCGCTTGCACAGCGTCTGGGGCAGTGTTTTTTCCGCCAACCACTTCCACCAATGGCAACAGGTAAACCGGGTTGAACGGGTGCCCGACCACGCAGCGCTCCGGGTGGGTCGAGCTCTCGTAGAATTCGCTTGGCAGCAGGCCGGAGGTACTGGAGCCGATCAAAGCATCGGGTTTGGCCGCGGCACTGATTTTGCTGTGCAGTTCCAGTTTCAGTTCAAGGCGTTCAGGGGCGCTTTCCTGGATGAAGTCGGCGTCGCGCACGCATTCTTCGATGGTCTCGACAAAACGCAGGCGGTCCTGCGAGGCGCCGGGCGCCAGGCCTTGTTTCTCCAGCGCGCCCCAGGCATTGGCGACGCGTTTGCGCAGGGCGGCTTCGGCGCCAGGCGCCGGGTCCCAAGCCACCACGTCGAGGCCGTGGGCGAGGGCGCGGGACACCCAGCCGCTGCCGATGACACCGCTGCCGAGGGCTGCGAAGGTTTTGATTTCGGTGATAAAGCTCATGGCAATTTCCTGAAGGATTCGGTGATCCCTGTAGGAGAGCCGGCTTGCCGGCGAAGGCGATTCAAGCACCGCAGAAAATGCGATGGATGTACCGGCCTCTTCGCCGGCAAGCCGGCTCCTACAGTGGTTGGTGTTAGTGGGCTTAACCGCGCTGTTTCAGGCCCATTTTCTTGCGGCCTTCCGCCGGGGTCAGGACCCGGGCGCCGAGGCGGCTGAGGATTTCGCTGGCGCGTTCGACCAGTTGGCCGTTGGTCGCCAATACACCCTTGTCCAGCCACAGGTTGTCTTCCAGACCGACCCGCACGTTGCCGCCCAGCAGCACGGCTTGCGCGGCCATCGGCATTTGCATCCGACCGATGCCGAAACCAGCCCAGACCGCATCGGCCGGCAGGTTGTCGACCATGGCTTTCATGGTGGTGGTGTCCGCCGGGGCACCCCACGGAATGCCCAGACACAGCTGGAACAGCGGGTTGTCGAGCAGGCCTTCCTTGATCATCTGCTTGGCGAACCACAGGTGACCGGTGTCGAAAATCTCCAGCTCAGGCTTAACGCCCAGCTCTTGAATACGCTTGGCACCAGCCCGCAGCTGCGCCGGGGTGGAGACGTAAATGGTGTCGCCATCGCCGAAGTTCAGCGTGCCGCAATCGAGGGTGCAGATTTCCGGCAGCAGTTCTTCGACGTGGGCCAGACGGGTCAGCGGGCCGACCAGGTCAGTGTTCGGGCCGAACTCCATCGGGTTCTCGCCCGCGCCGATTTCCAGGTCGCCACCCATGCCGGCGGTGAGGTTGACGATGATGTCGACGTCGGCTTCGCGAATGCGCTCCATCACTTCGCGATACAGCGCCACGTCACGGCTGAACTTGCCGGTTTCAGGGTCGCGAACGTGGCAGTGAACCACGGTGGCGCCGGCCTTGGCGGCCTCTACGGCGGCGGCAGCGATTTGTTTCGGGGTGACCGGCACGTGTGGGCTCTTGGCGGTCGTGTCGCCAGCACCGGTGAGTGCGCAGGTGATGATGACGTCGTGGTTCATTTTTCGGTTCCTTACAGGCGTAGTTGTCCCGTTCGCAGCCCGGTCGGGCTGCGAATCGGTGGTTCGATTGAGGGTTACTTGCTGGTCAGCTTCAGGTTTTCAGCCGCCGGCTTGCCATCGAAGGTGGTCACGCCCTCGAGCCAGCGTTGCTTGTCTTGCGGGTGATCCTTGAGCCACTGCTTGGCCGATTCGAAGGCGTCCTTGTGATCCAGCAGCGGCTGCATCATCCGGCTCTCGTCTTCGGCGGTGAATGTCAGGTTGCTCAGCAGGCGACCGATGTTGGGGCACTGTTCGGCGTATTTCGGTGCGGTAACGGTCCAGACCGTGGCCATGCCTTCGTTCGGGCCAAGGGCATCTTCACTGCCGGTGAGGTAGGTCATCTGTACGTTGACGTTCATCGGGTGCGGCGCCCAGCCGAAGAACACCACGGCTTCTTTGCGGCGTACGGCGCGATCCACGGCGGCGAGCATGCCGGCTTCGCTGGATTCGACCAGCTGGAACTTGCCAAGGCCGAACTGGTTCTTGGCAATCATCGCCTTGATCTGGGTGTTGGCGCCCGAGCCTGGCTCGATGCCGTAGATCTTGCCGCCCAGCTCTTTTTCAAACTTGGCGATGTCGGCGAAGGTTTTCAGGCCCTTGTCGGCCAGGTAGGTCGGCACGGCGAGGGTGGCGCGGGCGTCTTTGAGGTTTGGCGCTTCAAGCACCTTGACCTGATTGGCGTCGACGAACGGGGTGATGGTTTGGGTCATCAGCGGGTTCCAGTAACCCAGGAACAGGTCCAGGCGCTGATCGCGGATCCCGGCAAAGATGATCTGCTGGGAAGCGCTGGTTTGTTTGGTGCTGTAGCCGAGGCCGTCGAGCAATACCTGGGTCATCGCACTGGTGGCGATCACGTCGGTCCAGTTCACCACGCCCATGCGCACGTTCTGGCACGACGCAGGTTCGGCGGCCATGACACTGGCGCTCAGCAAAGCGGTACCACTGAGTGCAAGAACACAGCTGCTGATCAGTCGTTTCATTCTCAGGTTCCTCGGCAGTTTCATTATTGTGGGTCCGGTCGTCTGTGCGCCGGTGATGTCACGTTACGCAGCTAATCTGCCATGAAAGCGCACTGCGGCGACCGACTCTTGCACTGCAGCGACCTGTGCTCTTGAATGCTTGTTGCAAGTGGCGTATCACCCTCATCACGCTACCCGTCGATCGAGTGCGCTCCATGTCCCAGGATTTCTATTTCTTGTTGATGCCGGGTTTCTCGGCCATTGGATTCATCTCGGCCATCGAGCCGTTGCGGGTTGCCAATCGCTTTCGCGGCGAGCTCTATCGCTGGCACGTATTGAGTGCCGATGGCGGGGCGGTGCTGGCCAGTAACGGCATGTCGGTCAACGCCGATGCGGCGCTGGAGCCACTGAAAAAAGGCGCGACGCTCCTGGTGGTCGCCGGCTTCGAACCGCTGAAGTTCGCCACCCCGGCCCTGGAGCACTGGCTGCGTCGCCTGGACAACGAAGGCGTGACCCTCGGCGCGATTGACACCGGCAGCTTTATCCTCGCCGAAGCCGGCCTGCTCGACGGCCATCGCCTGACCCTGCACTGGGAAGCCATCGACGCCTTCAAGGAGTCCTATCCACAGCTGAGCGTCACTCAAGAGCTGTTCGAAATCGACCGTCGGCGCATCACCTCGGCGGGTGGAACCGCGTCGATCGATTTAATGCTGGATCTGATCGCCCAGGCCCATGGTCCGGAACTGGCGATCCAGGTCAGCGAACAGTTCGTGCTCGGGCGCATCCGCCCGCGCAAGGACCACCAGCGCATGGAAGTCGCCACGCGCTACGGCATCAGCAACAAGAAGCTGGTGCACGTGATTGGCGAGATGGAGCAGCACAGTGAGCCGCCGCTGAGTACGCTGGAACTGGCGGAATCGATCAAGGTGACGCGCAGGCAGCTTGAGCGGTTGTTTCGCCTGCATCTGAACGATACGCCGAGCAATTTCTACCTGCGCTTGCGGCTGGAGAAAGCGCGGCAGCTGCTGCGCCAGACCGATATGAGTGTGTTGGAGGTGAGTATTGCGTGCGGGTTTGAATCGCCGTCGTATTTCACCCGTAGTTATCGGGCGAAGTTCGAGCGGTGCCCGCGAGAGGATCGCCGGACCGCCAAAGCCTGAACCCCCAAAAAACTGTGGGAGCGAGCAAGCTCGCTCCCACAGTGATTTTCTTTGGCCAGAAGAGAGCGTTACTTCTTCATCAGCGCCGAACACGCTGCTTTATACGCCTCATGCTGATACTTGTTCAGCGCCTCCGGCAGCTCAAAACCATGCTTCTTGGCCTGCGCATTGATGGTCTGCGGCGACAACAGCATCACCTCGCAATTCTCCAGCAACTGAAAAACGCCCTCGATCTTGAACGTGGTCGGCCCACCGGCGAATTCGCCTTTCTTGCTGCGCTTCTTGATCGCGATTCGATCTATCGAGTTCTCGCGAACAAAGGACGCGACCTGAGCGGCAAACACTTTGACGTTGGCGGCTTCATCGTCATCGTCCAGGGCGATTTTCTTGGTGGCGAGCGCGACGTGGCTCAGAGTGGAACCCTCGAGAGCTGCCACAGCGATGATCGCTTCGCTGCCTTTGATTTCGATGCCGCAGACTTTCATGTTGAATCCCTTTTAAGTGAAGAAGTGCAGCCTACAGCTCAACGGACTGAAGTTTGCATTTACTCCTGCCCAATCAACTCCAAAAACTCCGACCGCTCGTCACTCATCCGCGCCACGCAATCATTTTGCGCGATGGTGAATGCCTTGCTGCCAGCGGTGGCCGGGAAGGCGTAGATGGCGCAGTCGGCGTCGCGGGTTTTCAGCCATTGTTGCTGGGCGGCCTTGATCTTGGCGGTGATGTCGGCCAATTGCGACGGGTTCTTGCCGTAGAGCGACTGCATGCGCTCGTTCAGGCTTTTGTAGTTTTCGCTCAGCAAATCTTCGGCGGTGGTTTTGCTGAAGGCGGAGCATTCCAGGGTCTGGACGTCGTTTTCGACTTTGTCGCAGGGAGTGTCTTCAGACTCCTCGGCGGCGTGTACGCCGGTCGCAATCAGTGCCAAAGCCAGGAAGATGAATTTCATGTGGTTGCCGCTCCCATCCAGTGAAGCATCAAGAGATATGGCGAATTCTGGCCCAAGCGGACAGCCTTGAACAGGTCGGCAATTGTGCCTTGCGACGACCCTTTGTCGCGGATTGACGCTTTCGGCAATTCCCCTGTCGTTTTTGCACCCGGCTGCCAATGCACCGAGGCATATGCTGGCCCCAAAGCGCCGGCACACGATTCGGCGCATGAATCGCCAACAAGGGGACAGCCTGATGAGCCCAGCCGAATTGCACGCCGACAGCATCGTTATCGACGGGCTGATTATTGCCAAGTGGAACCGCGAGCTGTTTGAAGACATGCGCAAGGGCGGTCTGACCGCAGCCAACTGCACCGTGTCGGTGTGGGAGGGCTTCCAGGCCACCGTCAACAACATCGCCGCCAGCCAGAAACTGATCCGCGAAAACAGCGACCTGGTGATTCCGGTGCGCACCACCGCCGACATCCGCAAGGCGAAAGAGCAGGGCAAGACCGGCATCCTCTTCGGTTTCCAGAATGCCCATGCGTTTGAAGACCAGATCGGCTATGTCGAAGTGTTCAAGCAGCTGGGCGTCGGTATCGTGCAGATGTGCTACAACACCCAGAACCTGGTCGGCACCGGTTGCTACGAGCGTGACGGCGGCCTGTCGGGCTTCGGCCGTGAAATCGTTGCCGAGATGAATCGCGTTGGTGTCATGTGCGACCTGTCCCACGTCGGTTCCAAGACTTCCGAAGAAGTCATCCTCGAATCGAAAAAGCCGGTCTGCTACTCACACTGCCTGCCGTCGGGCCTTAAAGAGCACCCGCGCAACAAGTCCGATGAAGAACTGAAGTTCATTGCCGACCACGGCGGTTTCGTCGGTGTGACCATGTTCGCGCCATTCCTGGCCAAGGGCATCGATTCGACCATCGACGACTACGCCGAAGCCATCGAATACACCCTGAACATCGTCGGCGAAGATTCCATCGGCATCGGCACCGACTTCACCCAGGGTCACGGCCAGGACTTCTTCGAGTACCTGACCCACGACAAGGGTTACGCCCGCCGTTTGACCAGCTTCGGCAAGATCATCAACCCGCTGGGCATCCGTACCGTCGGCGAGTTCCCGAACCTCACCGAAACCCTGCTCAAGCGCGGCCATTCCGAGCGCGTGGTGCGCAAGATCATGGGCGAGAACTGGGTCAACGTTTTGAAAGACGTCTGGGGCGAATAAGCCGCCGCACTTCTGATTCCTTTCCCCCGGTCATCCGTGCCGGGGGCAACACCAAAATTTTTCTGGAGTTAAGTTTCCATGGCCAAGATCGCCCCGCAATTGCCTATTGAAGTCGACAGCGAGACCGGTGTCTGGACGTCCGACGCCCTGCCGATGCTGTATGTACCGCGCCATTTCTTCGTCAACAACCACATGGGCATCGAGGAAGTGCTGGGCGCCGACGCCTACGCCGAAATCCTCTACAAGGCCGGCTACAAGTCCGCCTGGCACTGGTGTGAAAAAGAAGCCGAATGCCATGGCCTGGAAGGCGTCGCTGTGTTCGAACACTACATGAAGCGCCTGTCGCAGCGCGGCTGGGGCCTGTTCAAGATCCAGGACATCGACCTGGATAAAGGCACCTGCAGCGTCAAGCTCGAGCACTCGGCATTCGTCTACGTGTACGGCAAGGTCGGGCGCAAGGTCGACTACATGTTCACCGGTTGGTTTGCCGGCGCGATGGACCAGATCCTCGCCGCTCGTGGCAGCAAGATCCGCACCGTGGCCGAGCAAGTCTACGGTGGCTCCGAAGAGGGCCACGAAGACGGCTTGTTCATCGTCAAGCCGTTGTAAGTCGAGGAACCCGCCATGGCTTTCGAAGCAATGTTCCAGCCGATCCAGATCGGCAAACTGACCATCCGTAACCGCGTGCTCAGCACCGCGCACGCCGAGGTCTACGCGACCGACGGCGGCATGACCACCGACCGGTACGTCAAGTATTACGAAGAGAAGGCCAAGGGCGGGATCGGCCTGGCGATCTGCGGCGGTTCGTCCGTCGTCGCCATCGACAGCCCGCAGGAGTGGTGGAGCTCGGTGAACCTGTCCACCGACCGCATCATCCCGCACTTCCAGAATCTGGCCGACGCCATGCACAAGCATGGCGCCAAGATCATGATCCAGATTACTCACATGGGCCGTCGCTCGCGCTGGGACGGCTTCAACTGGCCGACGCTGATGTCGCCGTCGGGCGTGCGTGAGCCGGTACACCGTGCTACCTGCAAGACCATCGAGCCGGAAGAAATCTGGCGGGTGATCGGTAACTACGCGCAAGCGGCGCGTCGCGCCAAGGCCGGTGGCCTGGACGGTGTAGAACTGTCGGCGGTGCACCAGCACATGATCGACCAGTTCTGGAGCCCGCGGGTCAACAAGCGTACTGACGAATGGGGCGGCACCTTCGAAGGCCGCATGAAGTTCGGCCTGGAAGTCTTGAAAGCCGTGCGCGCCGAGGTCGGTGACGATTTCTGCGTGGGCATGCGCATCTGCGGCGACGAGTTCCACCCTGACGGCCTGTCTCATGAAGATATGAAGCAGATCGCCAAGTATTACGACGACACCGGCATGCTCGATTTCATCGGCGTCGTGGGCTCGGGTTGTGACACCCACAACACCCTGGCCAACGTGATTCCGAACATGAGTTATCCACCGGAGCCGTTCCTGCATCTGGCTGCCGGCATCAAGGAAGTGGTCAAGGTTCCGGTGCTGCACGCGCAGAACATCAAGGACCCGAACCAGGCCACCCGTATCCTGGAAGGCGGTTACGTCGACATGGTCGGCATGACCCGCGCGCACATCGCCGACCCGCACCTGATCGCCAAGATCAAGATGGGCCAGGTGGACCAGATCAAGCAGTGCGTCGGCGCCAACTACTGCATCGACCGTCAATACCAAGGTCTGGACGTACTGTGCATCCAGAACGCCGCGACTTCCCGTGAGTACATGGGCCTGCCGCACATCATCGAAAAAACCACCGGCGTCAAACGCAAGGTGGTGGTGGTCGGTGCCGGTCCTGCCGGGATGGAAGCCGCCCGCGTGGCTGCCGAGCGTGGTCACGACGTGACATTGTTCGAGAAGAAGGAATTCATCGGTGGGCAGATCACCACGGCGTCGAAAGCGCCGCAGCGTGACCAGATCGCCGGTATCACCCGCTGGTATCAGCTGGAACTGGCACGGTTGAAAGTCGACCTGCGCCTGGGCGTGGCGGCAGATGCCCCGACCATCATGGACCTGCGTCCGGATGTGGTGGTGCTGGCGGTCGGCGGTCATCCGTTCATCGAGCAGAACGAGCACTGGGGCGCGGCTGAAGGCCTGGTGGTCAGCAGCTGGGACATCCTCGACGGCAAGGTTGCACCTGCCAAGAACGTGCTGGTCTACGACACCATTTGCGAGTTCACCGGCATGTCCACCGCCGACTTCCTCGCCGACAAGGGCAGCCAGGTCGAGATCGTCACCGACGACATCAAGCCGGGCGTGGCCATCGGTGGTACGTCGTTCCCGACTTACTACCGCAGCATGTATCCGAAAGAAGTGATCATGACCGGCGACATGATGCTGGAGAAGGTCTACCGCGAAGGCGACAAGCTGGTGGCGGTGCTGGAGAACGAATACACCGGCGCCAAAGAGGAGCGGGTGGTGGACCAGGTGGTCATCGAGAACGGCGTGCGTCCGGACGAGGAGATCTATTACGCGATGAAGGAAGGCTCGCGCAACAAAGGCCAGATCGACGTCGAAGCCTTGTTCGCGATCAAGCCGCAGCCATGCCTGGAACAGAGCGGCGACGGCTACCTGCTGTTCCGCATCGGCGACTGTGTGGCCCAGCGTAACGTGCATGCGGCGATCTACGACGCGCTGCGGCTGTGCAAGGATTTCTAAGCCACAAACTGATCGTTCCCATGCTCCGCGTGGGAACGCGTCAATGGACGCTCTGCGTCCGCTCTTGGGACGCAGAGCGTCCCGGGCTGCATTCCCACGCAGAGCGTGGGAACGATCACTGACCCCGCGGTCTTTGGGAGCTCCACCATGTTGAACACCCTTCTTCCAATCCTGTTGTTCGCTGCCCTGGGCCTCGCGGTTCTGGGCGCGTTGCGGCGGGTAGCCATGTGGCGCCGGGGCCGGGCCTCGAAGGTCGATCTGATCGGCGGCCTGTTTGCCATGCCCAAGCGCTACATGGTCGACCTGCACCACGTGGTGGCGCGGGACAAATACATTGCCAACACCCACGTCGCCACGGCCGGCGGCGCGGTTGCGTCCATCGTGCTGGCGATCCTGGTGCATGGTTTCGGCCTGCATAACCGCATTCTTGGTTATGCGCTGCTGTTGATGTCGGCGGTGATGTTCGTCGGCGCGGTCTTTGTTTACCTGCGTCGGCGCAACCCGCCGGCGCGCCTGTCGAAAGGCCCGTGGATGCGCCTGCCGAAAAGCCTGATGGCGTTCTCGGTGTCGTTTTTCCTGGTGACCCTGCCGGTGGCCGGCATCCTGCCGGAAAACTTCGGCGGCTGGCTGTTGGCGGTGATCCTCGGGGTTGGCGTGCTGTGGGGCGTGTCCGAGCTCTTCTTCGGCATGACCTGGGGCGGGCCGATGAAGCATGCCTTTGCCGGTGCCCTGCACCTGGCCTGGCACCGTCGCGCCGAGCGTTTTGGCGGCGGTCGTTCCACCGGTCTGAAACCCCTGGATCTGAACGATCCGGCGGCACCACTGGGCGTGGAAAAACCCAAGGACTTCACCTGGAACCAGTTGCTCGGCTTCGACGCCTGCGTGCAGTGCGGTAAATGTGAAGCCGCGTGCCCGGCCTTCGCCGCCGGCCAGCCGCTGAACCCGAAAAAGCTGATCCAGGACATGGTTGTCGGCCTGGCTGGCGGTACCGATGCCAAGTTCGCCGGCAGCCCGTATCCAGGCAAGCCGATTGGCGAACACGCCGGTAATCCGCATCAACCGATCGTCAACGGTCTGGTGGATGCCGAAACCCTGTGGTCGTGCACCACCTGCCGCGCTTGCGTCGAGGAATGCCCGATGATGATCGAGCACGTCGATGCCATCGTCGACATGCGCCGCCATCTGACCCTGGAAAAAGGCGCGACCCCGAACAAGGGTGCCGAAGTCCTGGAAAACCTGATCGCCACCGACAACCCGGGCGGTTTTGCGCCAGGCGGGCGGATGAACTGGGCGGCGGACTTGAACCTCAATCTGCTCAGCGAAAAGAAATCCACCGACGTGCTGTTCTGGGTCGGCGACGGCGCCTTCGACATGCGCAACCAGCGCACCTTGCGCGCCTTCGTCAAAGTGCTGAAAGCGGCAAAAATCGACTTCGCCGTGCTCGGCCTCGAAGAGCGCGACAGCGGCGACGTGGCCCGACGCCTGGGCGACGAGGCAACCTTCCAGTTGCTGGCCAAACGCAACATCCAGACCCTGGCCAAGTACAGCTTCAACCGCATCGTCACCTGCGATCCGCACAGCTTCCACGTGCTGAAAAACGAATATGGCGCCTTCGATGGCAACTACCTGGTGCAGCACCACAGCACCTACATGGCGCAAATCATCGATGCGGGTGCGCTGAACCTCGGCCAGCACAAAGGCGACAGCGTGACCTATCACGACCCGTGCTACCTCGGCCGCTACAACGGCGAATATGAGGCGCCGCGTCAGGTCCTGCGTGCGCTCGGCATCGAGGTCAAGGAAATGCAACGCTCCGGTTTCCGTTCGCGCTGCTGCGGCGGTGGCGGCGGTGCGCCGATCACCGACATTCCGGGCAAGCAGCGTATCCCCGACATGCGCATGGAAGACATCCGCGAGACGGGCGCCGAACTGGTGGCTGTGGGCTGCCCGCAATGCACCGCGATGCTCGAAGGTGTGGTCGAGCCACGACCGCTGATCAAGGACATTGCCGAACTGGTGGCCGACGCGCTCCTGGAAGATGAGGCCCCAAAGTCGGCTACGCCGGCCAAACGTGAACCCGCGGAGGTGCACTGATGAGCGACATTATCCGCCGCGACCCCCGTGCCGAATGGATCGCCCGCAACCGTTTGCACCCGCTGCACGCGGCCATGCAACCGGCGCAACACAGCTGGATGGGGCCTAACGGCGTCATTCGCAAGAACCCGCACGGCATCGGTTTCATTGGACCTAACGGCATCAAGCGGATCGACCGCAGCGGCGCTCAGCAGGGCGGGGCGACCAAACGCTCGGCCGCCGTTGAAGTGCAATTGCCGCTGCATCAGGTGCCTGCACCGGCGTTCTACATTTGCGTGGTGCCGGACATGGTCGGTGGCCGCTTGAGCAGCCACGACAAGGACTTGCTGGGCCTGGCCCACCAACTGGCCGGCAGCGACGGCGCGGTACTGGCCGTGGTCTTCGGCGAGCATAAGGAAAACGCGTTTTCCACCGCCGGCGTCGATCGCTTGCTGGTGCTCGAAGGCGACGAGTTCAGTGGTTATGCACCGGAACAACGGGTCCAGGGCCTGCGGGCTGTGGATAACCAGTTCAGCCCGCGTCACTGGCTACTGCCGGACAGTCGCAGCGGTGGCGGTGAATTGGGTCGACGCTTTGCCGCGGCCCTGGGCGAACGCCCGGCCACGCGGGTCTGGCAGGTCAAGGACCAGGAGTGCATCGGCCGTGCCGGTGCCGGTTTGCAAGACCTGGCGCGTCCGGTTGCACGCTTGATTCTGGCTGCCGTCGAATGCGCCGAACCGGTCAGCGAAACCCGTCACGAAGCCTTGCCGGTGGAGTTATCCACAGCCATCGCCCGCAGTCTCTCGCGCATCGAGGACCTGGGGGCGGTGGCGGTGGACCCGGCGGCGATTCCCATGGCCGAGGCCGAATTCATTTTCTCTGGCGGCAACGGGGTCAAGGATTGGAACTTGTTCCACCAGACCGCCGCGGCCCTTGGCGCCACCGAAGGCGCGTCACGGGTGGCGGTGGACGATGGTTTCATGGCCCGCGACCGTCAGGTCGGCGCGTCCGGTACCTGGGTTACGGCGCGGGTCTACGTGGCGGTGGGAATTTCCGGGGCGATCCAGCACCTGCAAGGCATCGGTGCCTGCGACAAGGTGGTGGCGATCAACCTCGATCCGGGCTGCGACATGATCAAACGGGCCGACCTGTCGGTAATCGGCGAGAGTGCCGAGATTCTTCAAGCCTTGATCGCGGCGGTAGAGGCCTACCGCAACGACGCCAAGCGCGATGCGGCTTAAGGGAAGGAAAGGGTTATGAGCACGAAAATCATCAGCCTGGTGTCCATTGGCGCCCACCCGACTTCCGGTCGACCACGACGTGCGGAGCAGGATGCACGGGCGGTGGAACTGGGCTTGCAGCTGGCTGGGGATAACTTGCAGGTACTGCACGCCGGCGACGTCGCCGAGCCGGCCTTGCGCGCTTACCTGGGCATGGGGCTGGAACAATTGCATGTGCTGGAACAGCCGCAAGGCGCCGATGCGCTGCCGGCCTTGACCGCTTATTTGCGCGATGCCGGGGCTCAGGTCGTTTTGACCGGTAGCCAGGCGGAAACCGGCGAAGGCTCGGGCATGCTGCCGTTCCTGCTGGCCGAAGGCCTTGGCTGGCCGCTGGTGGTGGGGCTGGCGCAGGTCGAGTCCATTGACGGCGGTTCGGCGCTGGTGCTGCAGGCTTTGCCGCGCGGTCAGCGGCGTCGCTTGAAGGTCCGCTTGCCGTTTCTCGCCACTGTGGATAACGCCGCGCCCAAGCCACGGCAGAGCGCCTACGGCCCGGCCAGGCGCGGGGTATTGCAGGCCAATGACGTGGAAATCGTCGACGATGAATTGCTCGCAGTCGCCACCCTGCAACCGGCCAAGCCACGGCCGAAACGCTTGAAGGTGATCAAGGCCAAAAGCGGTGCGGACCGCATGAAAGCCGCAACGGCGAAAGCCAGTGGCGGTGGGGGACAAGTGCTCAAGGGCGTTACGGCGCAAACTGGGGCTGAAGCAATTCTCAAGTTGCTGATAGAAGAAGGTGTGGTCCGCTAGCAGTCAGTTTTGGGGGCAGGTCAATGGCAGTAGAATTTCGTCCGGCAGTGCGCGCGGACGCGCGCGAGATTGCGCGTTTGTTCCAGATTTCATCGGAGGGTGCTTCGGACTACATCTGGAGCCAGGTAGCAGAACCCGGGCAGGATCTGCTGGACGTCGGGGCCCTGCGTTACGCCCGTGACGATGTGGATTTCTCCTGGCAGAACTGCCTGATCGCCGAAGCTGAAGGTGAAGTCATTGGCATGCTGCACAGCTACGTGATGCGTCACGATCCTTTCGCAGCGCCGGTGACCGACCCGGTGCTGGCGCCGTACGCCAAAATGGAAATCCCCGACACCCTCTATATTTCCAGCCTGGCGCTGCATGAAGGCTGGCGCAATCAGGGGCTGGGCAAGCAGTTCCTGGCCTACGCCTACGACCGCGCCAACCGGCTCGGGCTCAATGGCCTGAGCCTGATCGACTATGCCGCGAACACCGGTGCCCGGCGGTTCTATGAGCGCCACGGCTTCCGTATTGTCGATACCTGCCAGATCACGCCGCATCCGATGATTCGGGTCACGGGTGAGGCATATCTGATGTATCGGCCTTAGCGGGTTCCCGGGTGGCGGGCGACCCTAGCAGAACTGATAGTGTTGGCTTTACTGGCGGTTTGTTAGGGTAGTTGACAGTTGGTACCCGCTTTCCCAGCAGGCCTGCCGGTGGCGTTCATGGGATGGCATGGCGGCGGATTACCCGGTCTCATCAAGGACGCTACCAATGCCCATCTCCCACCAAATTCGACGTGTTCAACCCTCTACAGCAATTGATCCGCTGTACTCCCGTACCCTGCTGCTCGCCAGCGACCTCCAGCAAAGCGTTCTCGCCGAGCTGGACCGCAGGGGGCCGAACCCGTTCGCCTATTCTCCCTATGGCTTGCAAAGCGGCGTGAGTCAGGCCGGTACGCATCTGGGCTTCAACGGGCAACTGAAAGAGCGTTCAACCGGTTGGTATCACCTGGGCAATGGCCATCGGGTCTATAACCCGCAGCTGATGCGGTTTCACAGGCCGGATGGGTTGAGTCCGTTTGGTAAGGGTGGAATCAATTCCTATGCCTACTGTGGTGGCTCTCCCGTGAATCGGGTCGACCCTAGCGGAGAGTGGTGGGTCCCTATTCCCGTCACTGGGCAGGTAATTGGTACTGCGGTAGGTGTGCTCTTTACGATTGCAGCTACTGTCAGGACAGCAGCTGCAATCGTTAACAGGTCAGTGCTCAGCACCAGTTCGCGCTTGGCCAACATCTTTAGTTTTTATGGCGGTGTTTCAGCTTTTGTCGTTCGCCCACTTGGAGTTCCAGCTGCTCTATCCGCTGTTTTACCCAATGCAAAGCAGGCTACTTCCGTCGTGGGCAATGCTATCAGTCAGGTCTCGACTTTCGTCGGGGGGACTATCGCGACTGTAAATCTCGCACGGACAACGCTGGGAACAGCTCGAGCAACTGGCCAGTCCTTGAGGCGAGTGGCAGTTGAATCAATCAAGGAAGTCAGTGGCTACAACTTGCTTCGGCGGCGGTCAATCGGTCAGGTTCCTCACGCAGACCTGCCTCTGGAAGACATCCGCGTTGACGCACGCGATATACGAGACCCGAATGCCTCGAGTGCGCCAGAGACGACTCGGTTTTAGCGAACGACTTTATTGATGCTTAATTGTGCCTTTTATTTTGCTGGGCTGGCGTGCATTCGATGATTTTGAGTTGAACCTCGACCTCGACTCTGGGGGTTGCTGCTTGGATGAAGTTTGATTCTGTTACCCACAATCCCTGTTAGTGCTTTTGTGGATAACATGTTCGCCCCTCGCTAAGACCCATGCAAAGCGCAGCCTGCAAGCCTTAGATCAAATAATAACCAGCATAAGTTACGGTTTTATCGCGCTTTTTTATTAAGTGGAGACCCATACTTGCACACAATCTCTGTTGGCGCTTCTGTGGATAAGATGTTTGCTCAACGCTGAAGGCCTTATAAACAGCGGCGTACAGGCTTCTGGTTAAAAATCGATCAAATCTTGGTTTTTTAGTGTTATACCGTGCGGGAACCCTCAAAAATCGCGGCTTTCAGCGCTTTTCCACAGAGGCGCAATAGTTGCCCCCAAAGTCTGTTGGCGCTTCTGTGGATAAGGTGTTTGTCATCCTCTACAGGCCACGTAATTCGTGCGTTATAGAGGATTGATCAATAAATGATCAGTCGCTCTGTAAAACCTTGCTTCTGGATAAGTCACGGATTTTCTTTGGTTTTTGTGGAGAAAGTTTCCGGTATTTCCACAGTTGTCCCCATTAGCTGTGGGTGGAGGTGTGGATAACTTGTTTGCGGAAGCCTGGGGGACGCGCAGGATATAGCTCTGAACGGAATAGATCATATTTCGTACAGTGCTAAGGGGGAGATATGAATTGTGGGGAGAAAACCCGCCCCCTGTAGGAGCGAGCATGCTCGCTCCTACAGGGGGCGGTGGCGTTAGCCTTGGACCGGGACGCCTTTGAGGTACGCCGCAGGTTCGGCGCCCAAGTTGCTCAGCAAGCGCTCGCTGTACCAATCCACAAAGTTCACCACACCGAACTCATAGGTCTTGGAGTAAGGCCCGGGCTGGTACGCGGTGGAGTTGATGCCACGCTGGTTCTCTTCGGCCAGGCGACGATCCTGGTCGTTGGTGGCGTCCCAGACTTGGCGCATGCGGTCCACGTCGTAGTCCACGCCTTCAACGGCATCCTTGTGCACGATCCACTTGGTGGTGACCATGGTTTCCTGCGCGCTGATCGGCCATACGGTGAACACGATGATGTGGTCGCCCATGCAGTGGTTCCACGAGTGCGGCAGGTGCAGGATGCGCATCGAGCCCAGGTCCGGGTTCTTGATGCGGCCCATGAGTTTTTGGCAGCCCTGTTTGCCGTCCAGGGTCATCGACACGGTGCCCTTGAGCAGCGGCATGCGCACGATGCGGTTACGCAGGCCGAAACTGGCATGGGCGTAAGGGATCTTCTCGGCTTCCCAGGCTGCGGCGGAGGCGGCGACGTGATCCTTGAATGCCTGGTCGGCGCGCGGGTCGGTGACGTCGTCCCATTCCAGCAGGGTTTTCAGCAGTTCCGGGTGCGACGCGTTGCAGTGGTAGCACTCGCGGTTGTTTTCCAGCACCAGTTTCCAGTTGGCCTTTTCCATCAAGGTGGTCGTGATTGCCACCTTGGTGTTTTCCATGTCGTACGGTTCCATGTAATGGCTGAGCGTCGACAGGAAGTCATCGATGGCCGGCGGGTTTTCCGCCAGGCTGATGAAGATGTAGCCACCGGCGGTCTTCACGTTCACCGGTTTGAGGCCGTACTGCTTCATGTCGAAGTCGGCGCCCATTTCGGTACCGGCGAACAGCAGGCGACCGTCGAGTTCGTAGGTCCACTGGTGGTAGTGGCAGACCAGTTTGGCAACCTTGCCTTTTTCACTGGTGCACAGGCGCGAACCACGGTGGCGGCAGACGTTATGGAACGCATGCACCACGCCTTCGGCGCCACGAATCACGATGATCGGGTTCTTGCCCACTTGCAGGGTCAGGTAGTTGCCCTTGGTCGGGATTTCGCAGGTCATGCCGGCGATCAACCACTCTTTCTGGAAAATCTCCTGCATGTCGATATCAAACAGGCGCTCGTCAGAGTAAAACGGCTGCGGCAGCGAGAAGGTGCGCTCGCGCTCTTGCAGCATCTGTGCGGTGGCCTTGCGTGCGGGTTCCAGCGGATCGCCCAGGCTCAGGGTAGTAGTGACGTCCATCGTTTAATCCTCAAGGCCATTCTGTGTGGCCGGCGAAAGTGGCTAATCAGGTGTGTTGCTAACGGTTGCTACGCAAGGTGTAAAGAATGTGTCTTGGTATGGGGCGAGTGTGGGGCCGGCGCTGGCCAGAACCTTATCCATGGGCGACATGGTGCAATCTGTTCCCGACGCGCAAGCCCCGGTCGTTGGGGGCTGGTCGCGATAAGCATGTGAATGTCGCAGATAGGTAAATGGGTGTTTCGCGCTATACGCAGAATCGCCAACATGAAGGCCGACAGTCGGCCGTGGAGATCAGCATGTCCAACAGCTTCCTGAACCCGGTAACCACCCAGACCTGGGCCAATGGTCGGCACATCGTCCGTTGTGTCAAAGTCATCCAGGAAACCTGGGATGTGCGCACCTTCTGTTTCATGGCCGACCAGCCGATCATGTTCTTCTTCAAGCCGGGGCAGTTTGTCACCCTGGAGCTGGAAATCGAAGGCCAGCCGATCATGCGGTCGTACACCATTTCCAGCTCGCCGTCGGTGCCGTACAGCTTTTCGGTGACCATCAAGCGCGTGCCGGGCGGCAAGGTGTCCAACTGGCTGCACGACACCCTGCACGAAGGCCAGGAGCTGGCGGTGCACGGGCCGGTCGGGCTGTTCAACGCCATGGACTTCACCGCGCCAAAGGTGCTTTACCTCAGCGGCGGCGTCGGTATCACGCCGGTCATGTCCATGGCGCGCTGGTTCTACGACACCAACGGCAATGTCGACATGGTGTTTATCCACAGCGCCCGTTCGCCCAAGGACATCATTTACCACCGCGAGCTGGAACACATGGCGTCGCGGATCGACAACTTCAGCCTGCACCTGATCTGCGAGAAGCATGGCATGGGTGAGCCCTGGGCCGGTTATCGCGGTTACCTCAACCACAGAATGCTTGAATTGATGGCGCCGGACTTCCTTGAGCGGGAAGTGTTCTGCTGCGGCCCGACCCCGTACATGAACGCAGTCAAGCGCTTGCTGGAAGGCGCTGGATTCGACATGAAGCGTTATCATGAGGAATCCTTCGGCGCGACGCCGCCAGAGGCGCGTGCTGACGCTGTGGAGCATGCCGAACAAGCGGCCGAAGCACCGGAAGTCGACGCGGCGGATTTGCACCAGGTGGAGTTCATCTCCTCCGGCAAGAGCATTCGCGTGGCGCCTGGCGAAACCGTGCATGCGGCGGCGGCCAAGGTCGGCTTGCTGATTCCCAAAGCCTGCGGCATGGGTATCTGCGGCACCTGCAAGGTGTTGAAGCTGGGTGGCGAAGTGGAGATGGAGCACAACGGCGGAATCACCGAGGAAGACGAGGCCGAAGGGTACATCCTGTCGTGCTGCAGCGTGCCGAAGGGCGACGTGCGCATCGAGTTCTAACAAACGCTATAGAAACCCTGTGGGAGCGAGCTTGCTCGCGATGACGGAATCAAATTCAACATCAATGTTGTCTGATCCACCGCCATCGCGAGCAAGCTCGCTCCCACAGTGATTGCATTAGCTCTGAAGGGTTAGTGGGACATCACTTCCCGAATGTCCCGCGCCAATTCCCGTACGCGCTCTTCTTCGGTGTCCCACGAGCACATGAAGCGTGCGCCGCCGTTGCCGATGAAGGTGTAGAACCGCCAGCCCTTGGCGGTCAGCGCGGCGATGGCCGGTTCCGACAGTTGCAGGAACACGCCGTTGGCCTGCACCGGGAACATCAGTTCCACGCCTGGAATGTCGCTCACCAGTTCGGCCAGCAGTTGCGCACAGTGGTTGGCGTGGCGCGCATATTTGAGCCAGGCGTCGTTTTCCAGGATGCCGACCCACGGTGCCGACAGGAAGCGCATCTTTGAAGCAAGCTGCCCAGCCTGTTTGCAGCGGTAGTCAAAGTCTTCAGCCAGCTTGTGGTTGAAGAACAGGATCGCCTCACCCACCGCCATGCCGTTTTTCGTGCCGCCGAAGCACAGCACGTCGACGCCGGCCTTCCAGGTCAAGTCCGCTGGCGTGCACCCGAGGAACGCGCAGGCGTTGGAGAAGCGCGCGCCGTCCATGTGCAGGTTCAGGCCCAGCTCCTTGCAGGTGGCGCTGATGGCGCGGATTTCGTCCGGGGTGTAGACGCTGCCGACTTCGGTGGCCTGGGTCAGGGTCACGACGCGGGGTTTGGGGTAGTGGATGTCCTGGCGCTTGAGGGCGATTTCGCGGATCGAATCCGGCGTCAGCTTGCCGTTTTCGGTGCGGGCGATCAGCAGTTTGGAACCGTTGGAGAAGAATTCCGGTGCGCCGCATTCGTCGGTTTCGACGTGGGCTGTTTCCGAGCAGATCACGCTGTGGTAACTCTGGCACAGTGACGACAGGGCCAGCGAGTTGGCGGCGGTGCCGTTGAAGGCGAAGAACACTTCACAGTCGGTTTCGAACAGTTTGCGGAAATCGTCGGACGCGCGGGCGGTCCACTCGTCGTCGCCGTAAGCGCGCTGGTGGCCATGGTTGGCCTGTTCCATGGCAGCCCAGGCTTCAGGGCAAATGCCGGAATAGTTGTCGCTGGCGAATTGTTGGCTCTTATCGGTCATGGCCCTGCTTTCCGTGGTCGGGACGCTTATGGTGAAACGTCTCGTGGTCAATGATGGTGCGCACTTTACCGAAGATCGTCCGGGGCGCGCACGGGATGTCTCTGTCAGAACATTACAAGGATGTTGGGCAATTATGCACATGGCTACACACTTAAATCAGCGCGACCGTGCACTGGATCTGCTCAAGTGGCTGGCGCTGCTGGGCATGGTGCTCGATCACCTTCGATATGTCGGCTACTCCGCCGATTGGCTGTATGTGCCGGGACGCCTGGCCTTTCCGTGGTTTTGCCTGGCGATGGCGGCCAACCTGGCGCGCAAGCCGGCGGAGGCGACCAACGGGCGGTGGCGCTATCTGGGCTGGTTGTTGATGTTTAGCGCTGTGAGTGAAATTCCCTACCGAATGTTCATTCCCAACCCCGACACGTTGAACGTGATGCCCACGCTGGCACTCGGTCTGTTGGTGGTGCGCGGCTGGCAGGACCGGACCCTGCAGGCGCGTCTGTTGGCAGTCGGCGCCGTCGTGCTGGCGGCACTGTTTTCGCGACAGCTGATGTTCGGATTTTTTGGCGTGATGTTGCCGCTTGCAATGCTGCTGGTGATCCGGCGCCCCTGGTATTTCGCCTTGCTACCGGGGCTGGTGTGTCTGGCGGCCAATCAATGGCAGGTGCTGTATTACTCCGTTCGATTGGGTAATCACGTGGCCCTGGCGGCTGTCGTTACTTGTCTGATTGCGCCATGGCTGGGGCTGTTCCTGTTGCGACATGCCGGTGACGTAAAACCACCGCCGATGCGGCGCTGGGCGTATGCGCTGTACCCCATGCATTTCCTGGCGTTGCTAATTGTCCGTCAGATCGCCGCATAACCCTGTGGGAGCTGGCTTGCCAGCGATAGCGGTGGGGCAGCCGCCATCCATGCCGGATGTAAAGCCGTCATCGCTGGCAAGCCAGCTCCCACAGGGGTTCTCTGCTGATTTGAGGAAGGTGTTCGATCCACCATTTCCCGCCATGTCGTAAACGCACCTTTGCGTGGCGCGCGTAGGCATTTGACGACTCGTAGCCGGTCATACCATCGCTATCAAAGGGCACTGCCGAAAAGCCAGTGCCTCACCGAGACGAATGGCGCACCGCCGCCGCTGGGAGAGACGCGATGTTCAGCAAGCAAGACCAGATCAAGGGTTACGACGATGCACTGCTGGCGGCGATGAATGCCGAGGAGCAACGCCAGGAAGATCACATCGAACTGATCGCGTCGGAGAACTACACCAGCAAGCGTGTGATGGAAGCGCAAGGCAGCGGCCTGACCAACAAATACGCCGAAGGCTACCCAGGCAAGCGTTACTACGGTGGCTGCGAGCACGTCGACAAGGTCGAGGCCCTGGCCATCGAGCGCGCCAAGCAACTGTTCGGCGCCGACTACGCCAACGTGCAGCCGCACTCCGGTTCCTCGGCCAACAGCGCCGTGTACCTGGCCCTGCTGCAAGCCGGCGACACCATCCTGGGCATGAGCCTGGCCCATGGCGGTCACTTGACCCACGGTGCCAAGGTGTCGTCCTCCGGCAAGCTGTACAACGCCGTGCAGTACGGCATCGATACCGACACCGGCCTGATCAACTACGACGAAGTCGAGCGCCTGGCGGTCGAGCACAAGCCGAAAATGATCGTTGCCGGTTTCTCGGCCTACTCCAAAACCCTCGATTTCCCGCGCTTCCGTCAGATCGCTGACAAAGTCGGTGCGCTGCTGTTCGTCGACATGGCCCACGTTGCCGGTCTGGTCGCTGCCGGCCTGTACCCGAACCCGCTGCCGTACGCCGACGTGGTCACCACCACCACCCACAAGACCCTGCGCGGTCCACGTGGCGGCCTGATCCTGGCCAAGTCCAACGAAGAAATCGAGAAGAAGCTCAACGCTGCCGTGTTCCCCGGTGCCCAGGGCGGCCCGCTGATGCATGTGATTGCCGGTAAGGCAGTGTGCTTCAAGGAAGCGCTGGAGCCAGGCTTCAAGGCTTATCAGCAACAAGTGATCGACAACGCCCAGGCCATGGCCGGCGTGTTTATCAAACGCGGCTACGATGTAGTGTCCGGCGGCACCGATAACCACCTGTTCCTGGTCAGCCTGATCCGTCAGGGCCTCACCGGCAAAGAGGCGGACGCAGCACTCGGTCGCGCCCACATCACTGTGAACAAGAACGCTGTCCCGAACGATCCACAGTCGCCGTTCGTCACCTCCGGTCTGCGCATCGGCACCCCGGCGGTCACCACTCGCGGCTTCAAGGTGACGCAGTGCGTCGAGTTGGCCGGCTGGATCTGCGACATTCTCGACAACCTCGGCGATGCCGATGTCGAGGCCAATGTCGCCCAGCAAGTATCGGCACTGTGCGCAGACTTCCCGGTTTATCGCTGAGCGCGGTTTTTGGAGTAAATGACTATGCAACGCTACTCAGGCTTCGGCCTCTTCAAACACTCCCTCAGCCACCATGAAAACTGGCAGCGGATGTGGCGCACACCGACCCCGAAAAAAGTCTACGACGTGGTCATCGTCGGCGGTGGCGGGCATGGTCTGGCGACCGCCTACTACCTGGCCAAGGAACACGGCATCACCAACGTGGCCGTGGTCGAGAAGGGCTGGCTGGGCGGCGGTAACACCGCGCGCAACACCACCATCGTTCGCTCCAACTACCTGTGGGACGAGTCGGCGCACCTGTACGAACACGCGATGAAACTGTGGGAAGGCCTGTCCCAGGACCTGAACTACAACGTGATGTTCTCCCAGCGTGGCGTCTACAACCTGTGCCACACCCTGCAGGACATCCGTGATTCCGAGCGTCGTGTCAGCGCCAACCGCCTCAACGGCGTGGACGGCGAGCTGCTCGATGCCAAGCAAGTAGCCGATGAGATTCCGTACCTCGATTGCTCGAAGAACACCCGCTACCCGGTGATGGGCGCCACCGTCCAGCGTCGCGGCGGCGTTGCCCGTCACGATGCCGTGGCCTGGGGCTTTGCCCGTGCCGCCGACGCCCTGGGCGTGGACTTGATTCAACAGACCGAAGTAATCGGTTTCCGCAAGGAAAACGGCGTGTGCATCGGTGTTGAAACCAACAAGGGCTTCATCGGCGCCAAGCGCGTCGGCGTGGTGACTGCCGGTAACTCCGGGCACATGGCCAAGCTCGCCGGTTTCCGCCTGCCGATCGAATCCCACCCGCTACAAGCGCTGGTGTCGGAGCCGATCAAGCCGATTATCGACAGCGTGATCATGTCCAACGCCGTGCACGGCTACATCAGCCAGTCCGACAAGGGCGACCTGGTGATCGGCGCCGGTATCGACGGCTACAACGGCTACGGCCAGCGTGGTTCGTACCCGGTGATCGAACACACCATCCAGGCCATCGTCGAGATGTTCCCGGTCTTGTCCCGCGTACGCATGAACCGTCAGTGGGGCGGCATCGTCGACACCACGCCGGATGCCTGTCCGATCATTTCGAAAACCCCGGTGCCGAACATGTTCTTCAACTGCGGTTGGGGTACCGGTGGCTTCAAGGCAACACCTGGCTCGGGCAACGTGTTTGCCGCAAGCCTGGCCAAGGGCGAAATGCACCCATTGGCCGCACCTTTCTCCATCGACCGTTTCCACAACGGTGCGTTGATCGATGAACACGGCGCTGCTGCGGTTGCCCACTAACAGGAGAAATCCCCATGTTGCATATCTTCTGTCCTCACTGCGGCGAACTGCGCTCCGAAGAGGAATTCCACGCATCCGGCCAGGCGCACATCCCGCGTCCACTGGACCCTAACAGCTGCACCGACGAGGAGTGGGGCGACTACATGTTCTTCCGCGATAACCCTCGCGGCCTGCATCACGAGCTGTGGGATCACGTCGCCGGTTGCCGTCAGTACTTCAACGTCACCCGCGACACCGTGACCTACGAGATTCTCGAAACCTACAAGATCGGCACCAAGCCACAATTCACCGACAAGACCGATAGCCCGAAAGCGGCCAGCACGGCTCTGGGAGAGAAGGTATGAGCCAGATCAATCGCCTGTCCAACGGCGGACGGATCGACCGCAACAAAGTCCTGACGTTTACTTTCAACGGCCAGAGCTACAAAGGCTTCGAAGGCGATTCCCTGGCCGCTGCACTGTTGGCCAACGGCGTCGACATCATCGGTCGCAGCTTCAAGTATTCCCGTCCGCGCGGCATCTTCGCCGCCGGTGCCGAAGAGCCGAACGCGGTGCTGCAGATCGGCGCCACCGAAGCCACGCAGATCCCGAACGTGCGCGCCACGCAACAGGCGCTGTATCAAGGCCTGGTCGCCACCAGCACCAACGGTTGGCCGAGCGTGAACAATGACATGATGGGGATTCTCGGCAAGGTCGGCGGCAAGCTGATGCCACCGGGTTTCTACTACAAAACCTTCATGTACCCGCAATCGTTCTGGATGACTTACGAGAAGTACATCCGCAAGGCTGCCGGCCTGGGTCGCTCGCCGACCGAGAACGATCCGGACACCTACGACTACATGAACCAGCACTGCGACGTGCTGATCGTGGGCGCTGGCCCTGCCGGCCTGGCGGCTGCACTGGCGGCTGCGCGCAGCGGTGCCCGTGTAATTCTGGCTGACGAACAGGAAGAGTTCGGCGGCAGCCTGCTCGACTCCCGCGAAAGCCTCGACGGCAAGCCGGCGATGGAGTGGGTCGCCAGCGTCATCGACGAACTCAAGAACACCCCGGACGTGCTGCTGTTGCCGCGCGCCACGGTCAACGGTTATCACGACCACAACTTCCTGACCATCCACGAGCGCCTGACCGATCACCTCGGCGACCGTGCGCCGATTGGCCAGGTGCGTCAGCGCATCCACCGTGTTCGCGCCAAGCGTGTCGTGCTGGCGACCGGCGCTCACGAGCGTCCACTGGTCTACGGCAACAACGACGTGCCGGGCAACATGCTGGCTGGCGCTGTCTCGACTTACGTGCGCCGCTACGGCGTGGCACCGGGCAAGAAGCTGGTGCTGTCGACCAACAACGACCACGCCTACCGCGTTGCTCTGGATTGGCTCGATGCCAGCCTGCAAGTGGTGGCGATCGCCGACGCCCGCAGCAACCCGCGCGGTGCGCTGGTGGAAGAAGCGCGCGCCAAGGGCATTCGCATCCTCACCGGCAGCGCCGTGATCGAGGCCCGTGGCAGCAAACACGTGACCGCTGCCCGCGTTGCAGCCATCGATGTCAAAGGCCACAAAGTCACCAGCCCTGGCGAATGGCTCGACTGCGACATCGTCGCCAGCTCCGGCGGTTACAGCCCGGTGGTTCACCTGGCTTCGCACTTGGGCGGCAAGCCGATCTGGCGTGAAGACATCCTCGGTTTCGTACCGGGCGAAGCACCGCAGAAACGCGTGTGCGTCGGTGGCATCAACGGCGTCTATGGCCTCGGCGATTCCCTGGCCGATGGTTTTGAAGGTGGCGTGCGCGCTGCCAGCGAAGCCGGTTTCGGTGCGGTCGAAGCGACCTTGCCAAAAGCCCTGGCGCGTCTGGAAGAGCCGACCCTGGCGCTGTTCCAGGTGCCGCACGAAAAGAACACCGCACGGGCGCCGAAGCAATTCGTCGACCTGCAGAACGACGTCACCGCCGCCGCCATTGAACTGGCGACCCGTGAAGGCTTCGAGTCGGTCGAGCACGTCAAGCGCTACACCGCGCTGGGCTTCGGTACCGATCAGGGCAAGCTGGGTAACGTCAACGGCCTGGCCATCGCTGCCCGTTCGCTGAACGTGACCATCCCGCAGATGGGCACCACCATGTTCCGTCCGAACTACACGCCGGTGACCTTCGGCGCCGTGGCCGGTCGTCACTGTGGGCACATCTTCGAACCAGTGCGCTACACCGCCCTGCATCAGTGGCACCTGAAAAACGGCGCCGAGTTCGAAGATGTTGGCCAGTGGAAACGACCATGGTACTTCCCGAAATCCGGTGAAGACATGCATGCGGCAGTCAAGCGCGAATGCAAAGCCGTGCGCGACAGCGTCGGCCTGCTGGACGCTTCGACCCTGGGCAAGATCGACATTCAAGGCCCGGATGCACGTGAGTTCCTCAACCGCATCTACACCAACGCCTGGACCAAGCTCGATGTGGGCAAGGCGCGTTATGGCCTGATGTGCAAAGAAGACGGCATGGTCTTTGACGATGGCGTAACCGCTTGCCTGGCCGACAACCACTTCGTGATGACCACCACCACCGGCGGCGCTGCACGCGTGCTGCAATGGCTGGAAATCTACTCTCAGACTGAATGGCCAGAGCTGAAGGTGTACTTCACTTCCGTGACGGATCACTGGGCAACCATGACCCTGTCCGGGCCGAACAGCCGCAAGCTGCTGAGCGAAGTCACCGACGCCGACCTGAGCAGCGAAGCCTTCCCGTTCATGACCTGGAAAGAAGCTCTGGTCGGTGGCGTACCGGCGCGGATCTTCCGAATCTCGTTTACCGGTGAACTGTCGTACGAAGTCAACGTGCAAGCCGACTACGCCATGGGCGTGCTCGAGAAAATCGTCGACGCTGGCAAGAAGTACAACCTGACCCCGTACGGCACTGAAACCATGCACGTACTGCGGGCCGAGAAGGGCTTCATCATCGTCGGTCAGGACACTGACAGCTCGATGACCCCGGACGACCTGAACATGGGCTGGTGTGTCGGTCGCACCAAACCGTTCTCGTGGATCGGCTGGCGCGGGATGAACCGCGAAGACTGTGTACGTGATCAGCGTAAGCAGTTGGTGGGCCTGAAGCCGATCGATCCGAACAAGTGGCTGCCAGAAGGTGCGCAGTTGGTGTTCAACACCAAGCAGGCGATCCCGATGACCATGGTCGGTCACGTGACCTCCAGCTACCTGCACAACTCCCTGGGCTATTCGTTTGCCATGGGCGTGGTCAAGGGCGGCCTGAACCGCATGGGCGAACGTGTGTTCGCGCCACTGGCGGACGGCAGCGTGATCGAGGCGGAAATCGTTTCTTCGGTGTTCTTCGATCCGAAAGGCGAACGCCAGAACGTGTAACAACACAGTACCTGTGGGAGCGTGGCTTGCCCGCGATGAACGATAACGCGGTGTATCAGGCAAAACGCGTCGCTCCCATCGCTGGCAAGCCAGCTCCCACAGGGAACACAGAATTCAGGAACAGGTGCTTTATGACCGCAGCCAATGTTTACCAACAACGCCCAACCAATGGGGCCAAGGCCGAGTCGTCGCTGCATCACGCCGACCTCGCCAGCCTGGTGGGCAAGGGTCGCAAGAACGCCGGCGTGACCGTGCGCGAGAAAAAACTCCTCGGTCACCTCACCATCCGTGGTGATGGCCACGATGCCGCGTTCGCCGCGGGCGTACACAAGGCCCTGGGCATCGAATTGCCGGGTGCACTGACCGTCATCGTCAAAGGCGAAACCAGCCTGCAATGGATGGGGCCGGATGAATGGCTGCTGATCGTGCCGACCGGTGAAGAGTTCGCCGCCGAGCAAAAACTGCGCAAGGCGCTGGGCGACCTGCACATCCAGATCGTCAACGTCAGCGGTGGCCAGCAGATCCTCGAACTGAGCGGCCCGAATGTGCGCCAGGTGTTGATGAAATCCACCAGCTACGACGTGCACCCGAACAACTTCCCGGTGGGCAAGGCCGTCGGTACGGTGTTCGCCAAGTCGCAACTGGTGATCCGCCACACCGCCGAAGACACCTGGGAACTGCTGATCCGTCGCAGCTTCTCGGATTACTGGTGGTTGTGGTTGCAGGATGCGTCGGCCGAGTTCGGCCTTAGCGTCCAGGCGTAAAGATGATCGTTCCCACGCTCCGCGTGGGAATGCATCCCGGGACGCTCTGCGTCCCAAGAGCGGACGCAGAGCGTCCATGGCGGCGTTCCCGCGCAGAGCGTGGGAACGATCAGAGGAAAAAACTATGAGCCGCGCCCCAGACACATGGATCCTGACCGCCGACTGCCCCAGCGTGCTCGGCACGGTGGACGCGGTGACCCGCTTTCTGTTCGAGCAGGGCTGCTACGTCACTGAACACCACTCCTTCGATGACCGCCTCTCAGGGCGTTTCTTCATTCGTGTGGAGTTCCGCCAGCCTGACGGCTTCGACGAGCAATCATTCCGCGCCGGCCTTGCCGAGCGCGGTGCGGCCTTCGGCATGATTTTCGAGCTGACCCCGCCGCATCACCGTCCGAAAGTGGTGATCATGGTGTCCAAGGCCGATCACTGCCTCAACGATTTGCTCTACCGCCAGCGCATCGGCCAGTTGTCGATGGACGTGGTCGCCGTGGTCTCCAACCACCCGGACCTCAAGCCGCTGGCCGACTGGCACCAGATCCCGTACTACCATTTCCCCCTGGACCCGAACGACAAGCCTTCACAGGAGCGTCAGGTCTTGCAGGTGATCGAAGAGTCTGGCGCCGAACTGGTGATCCTCGCCCGCTACATGCAGGTCCTGTCGCCGGAGCTGTGCCGCAAACTTGACGGCAGGGCGATCAACATCCACCACTCCCTGCTGCCCGGTTTCAAGGGTGCCAAACCCTATCACCAGGCCTATAACAAGGGCGTGAAACTGGTCGGGGCCACGGCGCATTACATCAACAACGACCTGGACGAAGGGCCGATTATCGCCCAAGGCGTCGAGGTGGTGGATCACAGTCATTACCCGGAAGATCTGATCGCCAAGGGGCGCGATATCGAAGGGCTGACCCTGGCCCGGGCGGTTGGTTATCACATCGAGCGAAGGGTGTTTCTCAACGCAAACAGAACCGTCGTTCTTTAAATCGCCTTCGCTGGCAAGCCCGCACCTGTAGGAGCAGGCTTGCCAGCGAAGAGGCCATAACAGGCAACACAAGAAAACCGAGCACTTAACGCGCTGCCTGCCTGGGCAACGCGGATCCATAAAAACAACAGCGAGGTGAAAGCATGTCTGGCAATCGTGGTGTGGTGTATCTCGGCGCTGGCAAGGTCGAAGTACAGAAAATCGACTATCCGAAAATGCAGGACCCGCGCGGCAGGAAGATTGAACACGCTGTCATCCTGCGTGTGGTTTCCACCAATATCTGTGGTTCTGACCAGCACATGGTGCGCGGTCGTACCACCGCGCAAACCGGTCTGGTCCTGGGTCACGAGATCACCGGTGAAGTGATCGAGAAGGGCCGCGACGTTGAAAACCTGCAAATCGGCGATCTGGTGTCCGTGCCGTTCAACGTGGCTTGCGGGCGCTGCCGTTCCTGCAAGGAAATGCACACCGGCGTGTGCCTGAGCGTTAACCCGGCTCGCCCAGGCGGTGCCTACGGTTACGTCGACATGGGCGACTGGACCGGCGGCCAGGCTGAATACGCGATGGTGCCGTACGCCGACTTCAACCTGCTGAAACTGCCGGATCGCGATCGCGCGATGGCAAAAATCCGTGACCTGACCTGCCTCTCCGACATCCTGCCGACCGGTTACCACGGCGCAGTGACCGCCGGTGTCGGCCCAGGCAGCACCGTATACATCGCTGGCGCCGGCCCAGTCGGCCTGGCGGCTGCCGCTTCCGCTCGCCTGCTGGGTGCGGCAGTGGTGATCGTGGGCGACGTCAACACCGTGCGCCTGGCCCACGCCAAGGCCCAAGGTTTCGAAATCGCCGACCTGTCCCTCGACACCCCATTGCACGAGCAAATCGCCGCACTGCTGGGTGAACCGGAAGTGGATTGCGCCATCGACGCCGTAGGCTTCGAAGCTCGCGGTCATGGCCATGACGGCGTGAAACACGAAGCTCCGGCCACCGTACTCAACTCGTTGATGGGCGTGGTCCGTGTTGCCGGCAAAATCGGTATCCCCGGCCTCTACGTCACCGAAGATCCGGGCGCTGTCGACGCCGCCGCGAAAATGGGCAGCCTGAGCATCCGCTTCGGCCTGGGCTGGGCCAAGTCCCACAGCTTCCACACCGGCCAGACCCCGGTGATGAAGTACAACCGCCAGCTGATGCAGGCGATCATGTGGGACCGTATCAACATTGCTGAAGTGGTGGGCGTGCAGGTGATCAGCCTGGATCAGGCGCCGGAAGGGTATGGCGAGTTCGATGCGGGCGTGCCGAAGAAGTTTGTGATTGATCCGCATAAGTTGTTTAGTGCGGCGTAAGGGAACGCGCAAAGTAAAAGGGCGACGAATGTCGCCCTTTTACGTTTTCGTAGGATTTTCACGAATGGTGCGATTCGCTCCCGTAAGGGGAGGCCAAGATCCCTGTAGGAGCGAGCTTACTCGCGAAAAATACAAGGGCACCGCATTTCGCCAGGCAGCACGCGTCATCGTTGACGTCCATCGCGAGCAGGCTTGCTCCTAGAGAAGGGCAGGGAACAATGTTGGGGGATATCAGTCCAACGTACAGTTTTTCGCCGCCCGCTGTCGGGCGGTTTTCTTTGAGGATGTCTGGATGAAGTTTTCCCGCGGTTTTGCACTGGCATCGCTCATGACCCTGGCGGCCAGCCCGGTGTTTGCCCAGTTCAGCCTGAGCGATGCGGCCAGCGCTATTTCCGGCATGAAGGGCAATTCGGCCACGGAGGCGGCGCCGACCTCTGAGACAGCAGACCTGCTGGGCGCGCTCACTCAATTGAACATCACTCCACAACAAGCCGTCGGCGGCGCCGGGGCGATGCTCGGGCTGGCGAAGAATCAGCTGAGTTCGACCGATTACTCGGAGCTGGCCAAAAGTGTGCCGGGTATCGACATTCTCTCGGGTGGGGGTGAACTGGGGGCGCTCGCCGGGTTGCTCGGTTCGACCGGCAAGGCCGCAGGGCTGGATAACGCCTTGGGCAACGTCAAGGACACCAATGACCTGAACAACGCCTTCAGTGCCCTGGGCATGGACACCGGCATGATCGGGATGTTTACCCCGGTGATCCTTCAATACCTCGGTCAGCAGGGCGTCGGCGGTTCGCTGCTGAGCAGCCTGGGCAGCATCTGGGGCACCGGCACTGGCAACAGTATCGACACCGACACCGACACCGGCTTCGGCACGGATAGCTGATTCAGCGGCGCTCGGTGCGCAACGCGTCGATACGCCGATCCTTCTCGTTCCAGAGCTGGTTGACCCAGTTCTGGACTTTCTCGCGAAACCGCGGATCGTTTTCGTAGTCGCCCTGCCACAGCGCCGGGTCGAGTTCGCGGGTCTTGATGTCGATGATGACCCTCGGCACATTGCCGCTGATCAAGTCCCAGAACCCCGGAATCGCTTGCTGTGGATAGACCACGGTGACGTCGAGAATGGCATCCAGCTGTTCGCCCATCGCCGCCAAAACGAAGGCCACGCCACCGGCCTTGGGTTTGAGCAGGTGGGTGAAGGGTGATTGTTGCTGGGTGCTTTTGGCGGTGGTGTAGCGAGTGCCTTCCAGATAGTTGACCACCGTCACGGGCTGGCGCTTGAACAGTTCGCAGGCCTGTTTGGTGATCTCCAGATCCTTGCCCGCCAGTTCCGGGTTCTTCGCCAGAAAAGCCTTGGTGTAGCGCTTCATGAACGGATAGTCCAGCGCCCACCACGCCAGGCCCAGGAACGGCACCCAGATCAGCTCTTTCTTGAGGAAGAACTTGAAGAACGGCGTGCGCCGGTTCAGCGTCTGGATCAGCGCCGGGATATCGACCCAGGATTGATGGTTGCTGATCACCAGATACGAGGTGTCGGTGCGCAGGTCGTCACCGCCCCGAATGTCCCACTGGGTGGGAATGCACAAGCGGAAGATCAGCTTGTCGATCTCGGCCCAGGTCTCGGCGATCCACATCACCGCCCATGAGGCGTAATCGCGAAAACGGCCGGGCAGGATCAGTTTGAGCAGGGCAAACACCATCAACGGTCCGAACAGGACCAGCGTGTTGAGCGACAGCAGCAGGGTGACGAAACAGCCGGTGAGCAGGCGGCGCATAGGCAACTCTTGAAAGCGTGAGGGCGCGCCATGATAAGCAGCTTCGGGCGACAGGCCAAATCGGGGGTGACGAATGTTTCACCTCTGAAGCGCTAACCTTCTGACACCGATCGTTCCCACGCTCTGCGTGGGAATGCAGCCCGGGACGCTCTGCGTCCCAAATCAGGGGCCGAAGCAGAGCATCCGTTGAAGCAATCCTTTACGGCGCGTGGGAACGATCTATTCAACAACGGTCTAAAATTGCGCTGCCCACCCTTCAAGGACTCCCAGTACGTGAAATCCCTTCTTGCACTGCTTTCACTGATTGCCCTGCCAGTCATGGCCGCCGAGCCAACCCTGTACGGTCGCTACGAATACATCGCGCTACCGGAAATCGGCGGCGAAGTGCTCAAGGCCAAGATGGACACCGGCGCCCTGACCGCATCGCTGTCGGCCAAGGACATCGAAACCTTCACTCGCGATGGCGAAGACTGGGTGCGTTTCCGCCTGGCGACCAAGGGTGCGAGCAACAAGGTCTACGAGCACAAGGTGGCGCGGATCAGCAAGATCAAGACGCGTTCAGAAGAGGACGAGGATGAAAGCGAAGTGATCGCGCCTACCAAGCGGCCGGTGGTCGATCTGGAGTTGTGTCTGGGCAATGTAAAACGCACGGTCGAGGTCAACCTCACCGACCGCAGTAGCTTTAACTATCCGCTGTTGATTGGTGCCAAGGCGCTGCGTGAGTTTGGGGCTGCGGTGAATCCGGCTCGGCGGTTTACGGCAGACAAGCCGGATTGTTGATGTCGGTTGTTCCGAACCTTATTCGGACACGCCGCGGATGTCTTCAATAAGTTGATTCAGAGCATTTTCGTTTTTCAATGCTCTATCCGATCCGGGGAGCGCCGGCGCGCTAGTATCTATATCGAGCGTGCCCGAAACGACCTCGTGTCTAACGTTAGACGTGGGTACTGGCTTCCGAGTAGGTTTGAGAGATGGGTCTTTTTTCCACAGCTTGAGCATGGTTTCGGTCGCCTTTGTCTTCTCGGAAAAAGCTATGCGTTCATCGCCGTTGGCTAGTTGGTAAACCAGTATGCGTTTGCCCTTATCGCCCTTGAGGATGTCTACCAGTATTTTGTTTTTGTTTTTGTTTTGGAGCGCTTCTGTCGAGCTTCGTGATGACGAAGCATCAGTAGGCACAGCCGTTGCGTTGCGCGAAGGTGAGGGAGTTCGTCGCGCCTTGAAGAAAGATTTCAACATGTGTCCGGTGGGATCGGCCCTGTTTACCGGATCCCCTGCGCAATACATATAAGCATTCAGCCCGCCCTTCCCAAACGGACTCCAACTATCCGGGCTGTTAAACCGCATCAACACCGGATTGAACTGCCGATACCCTTTCCCCAAATGATAATGCCCGGTCAGCGGGTCCGGCAGTTCACCATTAAACCCGAGCAGGCTGAGCAAACGGTTTTCCCGTGGACGGTGGCCATAGGGCGTGTAGGCAATGGGATTGGGCTGATTCGCGTCGAGGGCGTTCAACACCGACTGCTGTTGATCGGTTGCCAGCAGTATCCTTTTGTGTGATTGAGAAGACATCGGCAGGGCTCCGAATATGGTCCATAAAGCTGGATTTTAAGCATCGGTCCTTTCTCATCCTTTGCCTACTATCAGAACTGCTAGGTCCTACAGACTCCGCCGCGATTTAACTCGGTCGGATTGACGTCGATTCAGCCTTGAGTCACCGTTCGCCCACTCCACCACCAGGCTCGGACGCCATGCCTCATATCCTGATTGTCGAAGACGAAGCTGCGATTGCCGACACCTTGATTTTCGCCTTGCAGGGCGAAGGCTTTACCACTACCTGGCTGACCCTTGGCGCGGCCGCGCTGGAGTATCAGCGTCAGACCCCGGCGGACTTGATCATCCTCGACATTGGCCTGCCGGACATCAGCGGCTTCGAAACCTGCAAGCAATTGCGGCAGTTCAGCGAAGTACCGGTGATGTTTCTCAGCGCCCGCGATGGCGAGATCGACCGCGTCGTAGGCCTGGAAATCGGCGCCGACGATTACGTGGTCAAGCCGTTCAGCCCCCGCGAAGTGGCGGCGCGGGTTCGGGCGATTCTCAAGCGCATGGCACCCCGTGCGGTAGAAGAGCCATCAGCACTGTTTCGCCTCGACAGCGAGCGCGTGCAGATCAGCTATCGCGGTCAGTTGCTGACCCTCACTCGCCACGAATTTCGGTTGCTGCAATGCCTTCTGGAACAACCCGAGCGCGTGTTCAGCCGCGAGCAATTGCTCGATGCGCTGGGTGTCGCGGCAGACGCCGGTTATGAGCGCAGCATCGACAGCCACATCAAGAGCGTGCGCGCCAAATTACGCCAGGTGAAGGCCGACGCCGAGCCGATCCAGACCCATCGTGGCCTGGGCTACAGCTATAACCCGAGGCAAGGCTGATGCCATTGGGTATCCGGATTTTTCTGGTGTACGCGCTGTTTATCGGGTTGACCGGTTACTTCGTGCTCAACACCGTAATGGAAGAAATCCGACCGGGTGTGCGCCAGTCCACCGAAGAAACCCTGGTCGACACCGCCAACCTGATGGCCGAGATCCTGCGCGATGACTTCAAGGCCGGCACCCTCAACCAGAACCGCTGGCCCGAGTTGCTCAAGGCCTATGGTGAGCGGCAACCGAAGGCTAGCATCTGGGGCCTGTCGAAGAATCAGGTCAACCATCGCATCTACGTCACCGATGCCAAGGGCAGGGTGGTGCTCGATTCCAGCGGCGTGGCGGTTGGCCAGGATTACTCGCGCTGGAACGACGTTTACCTGACCCTGCGCGGCGAATACGGCGCTCGCTCAAGCCGTAGCGATCCAGATGATGCGAGCTCATCGGTGATGCACGTCGGTGCGCCGATTCGCGACGACGGGCAGATCATCGGCGTGGTCACCGTGGCCAAACCCAACAGCTCGTTGCAGCCTTACGTGGATCGCACGGAACGGCGTTTGCTCGCCTATGGTGCCGGGCTGATCGGCCTCGGCCTGTTGTTCGGCGCATTGTTATCCTGGTGGCTTAGCCGCGCGCTGCGACGGTTGACCGCTTATGCTCAGGCCGTCAGCGAGGGCCGGCGGGTCGAGGTGCCGCATTATCGCGGCGGCGAGCTGGAACAGCTGGCGACGGCGGTGGAACAGATGCGCACGCAGCTCGAAGGCAAGGCTTATGTCGAGCGCTACGTGCATACGCTGACCCATGAGCTGAAGAGTCCGCTGGCGGCGATTCGTGGCGCGGCGGAGCTGCTGCAAGGTGAGATGCCGTCGGCTCAGCGGCAGCGATTTGTCAGCAATATCGACAACGAAAGTGCGCGGATGCAGCAGTTGATCGAGCGCTTGTTGAATCTGGCGCAGGTTGAACAGCGTCAGGGGCTTGAGGAGCGCGTAGAGGTGTCGTTGGCGGCTTTGGTGAATGAGTTGCTGAGCGCTCAAGCAGCGCGAATCGAAGGTAAGGAGCTGCGCGTGGAACAAACGATTCCACGGGATCTGACGTTGATCGGTGAGCCGTTTCTGTTGCGGCAGGCGCTGGGAAACCTGTTGGAAAATGCGCTGGATTTCACCCCGGCCAAGGGCGTGCTGCGATTCAGTGCCAAGCGGATTGGCGAGCAGATCGAGTTCAGATTGTTCAATCAGGCCGAGGCGATTCCCGACTATGCATTGCCACGGCTGTGCGAGCGTTTCTACTCGCTGCCGCGACCGGGCAGCGGGCGCAAAAGCACCGGGTTGGGGCTGAACTTTGTCGAGGAAGTGGTCAAGTTGCACGGTGGGGAAATGAGCATTGGCAATGTCGAAGGTGGGGTGGAAGTCAGTCTCCACATAATCTCCATATTCCCCTCATAAAGCCCCCACGCAGCCAACCCAGAATCTCCCCATCCAAACAGGGAGAGTCCCATGAACCGCAGCCTGACCCTAAAACTCGGGGCGATTGCCCTACTGATTCTGTTGTTGCTGATCCCGCTGTTGATGATCAACGGTGTGATCCAGGACCGCCAGCAACTGCGCGACGGCGTGCTCGAAGACATCGCCCGCAGCTCCAGTTACAGCCAGCAATTGAGCGGGCCGTTGATGGTGGTGCCTTATCGCAAAGTGGTGCGTACCTGGAGGACCCATGAAAAAACCAATGAGCGTTATCAGGAGATCGGCGAAGAGAGGGGGCGTTTGTACTTCCTGCCGGAGCACTTCGAACTCGACGGCCAGGTGCAGACCGAACTGCGCTCCCGCGGCATTTATCAGGCGCGGCTGTTCCATGCCGACAACCGCATCAGCGGCCATTTTTCACTGCCAGCCCAACTGGGTATCAAGGAAGACTTCGCCGATTACCAATTCGACCAGCCGTTCCTTGCAGTCGGCATCAGCGACATTCGCGGCATCGAGAACGCCTTGAAACTCGAACTCAATGGCCAGCAGCTGGACTTCCTTCCGGGGAGCCAGGTCGGCTGGCTGGGTGAGGGCGTCCATGTGACGTTGCCGGCGTTGGACGCGAGGCAAAATACAGAACTGGCCTTCGGTTTCGACCTGAAGCTGCAAGGCACCGGCCAGTTGCAGATCCTGCCGGTTGGCAAGACCAGCAAGGTTGCGCTGAGCGCCAACTGGCCGCATCCCAGCTTCATCGGCAACTACCTGCCGGCCCAGCGCGAAATCACCGATCAGGGCTTTACCGCCAATTGGCAGACTTCGTTTTTCTCCACCAACCTGCAAGAGATCCTGAGCAGCTGCGTGTCCCGTGGCGGTTGTGAAGCGTTTTCCAGCCGCAGCTTCGGCGTGAGCTTCATCGATCCGGTGGATCAATACCTGAAAAGCGACCGGGCGATCAAATATGCGCTGTTGTTCATCGTCCTGACGTTCGCCGGCTTCTTCCTTTTTGAAGTGCTGAAAAGCCTGGCGGTGCACCCGGTGCAATACGCTTTGGTGGGCGTGGCTCTGGCGTTCTTCTATCTGCTGTTGCTGTCGCTGTCCGAACACATTGGCTTTGCGCTGGCGTACTTGTTGTCGGCCAGCGCGTGTGTGCTGTTGATTGGTTTCTACGTCTGCCACGTACTGCGCAGCCTGCGTCACGGCTTGAGTTTTTCAGCGGGGTTAGCAGCGTTGTACAGCCTGCTTTATGGCTTGTTGAGTGCCGAGGATTACGCGCTGTTGATGGGATCGTTGTTGCTGTTTGGATTGCTGGGCGTGTTTATGGTACTGACCCGGAAACTGGATTGGTATGGAGTTGGGCAGAAGGCGGCGAAACCGTTGGAGCTCGATGTTGGGGTGGTGGAATGAGCAGGTCGTTGGGTTTGAGGGAGGATCAGCGGGATGGTCGGGTTTTGGCGGTACTGATTGCCGGGTTGTTTCCGGCTGTCAGGAGAATGAATAGGAGATAGAGAAGCGACGGGGGCAGATTCATTGATTTAAAATAAATCCGTCCCCTTTTCCCAGACCTCTTTCCCCCTCAGGCGGTTCGTACATTATTTGCGATAATTTCAAAGTTTGAATTTCTACCGGTCCTAATTCTAGGGATTAGTTGTAGATTTTCGCCTGAACTTCGCGCAAAGGTGCTTGTTGGGTCTTGAGGAAGCGCAATACGCCGTCTTGGGGCTGGGGCTGGGGCTGGGGCGGAGTTTGAAAAGTTTTGTAGCTCGATACTCTCTGTACGTGGGGCTCTTCGTGTATCAATTGGTTGCGCACGGGGTAGGCTCCTCGATGGAATAGTATTCATCCGAGGAGCTCGGCTTGGTCTGAATCTGTGCATCCCCCCAAGGCCAGCTCCAAGAAGAAAGCTTGACCCATATAAGAGTATGTAGTTTGGAGTTTTATCGAGAGGAACGAAGGCTTCGGCTACAAGGCCGGCACTGCCAGCTAGCACTGCCGCGGCTGAAATCTTGAACTTGATATTTGATACTTTAAAAGTATGTATGGCTGCGTTAAGGAGCGACGTGAAAACTGACATGTGCCCGGACGGGTCGCGTTGTCCTACCGGATCTCCCTTGCAATATGTATATGCGTTCATCCCACCTTTACCAAATGGGCTCCAACTGTCCGGACTATTAAACCGCATGAACACCGGGTTGAACCCCCGATAGCCATTACCCAAAGGATAATGTCCGGTTACCGGGTCCGGCAGCTCGCCATTAAAACCGAGTAAGCCGCTTCCAGGCCGGCGATAGCCGTAGGGGGTATAGGCAAGAGAATAGTTCTGCGTCGCGTCGAGTGCATTCAAGATCGAGCGCTGTTGATCCGTTGCCAGCAGAATTGTTTTGAGTGAAGACGTTTGCATGGGGCGATCTCCGATGCTGAAGTACCGCTGAAAGCGGAACTTCAGCATCGGACTTTTTTCAAACTTTGCCTACTATCAGAACTGCTAGGGTGATGGCGCCTTCCGCGTCAAACCTTCGGCATCGTCGCCAGCATCGAAGGCCGCAGGCTTACCTCGAAATACCAAGCCGCCAACTGTGGATTCGCAGATCGCCACTCAAGGTCCGGATGGCGCAGATCCAGATAACCCAATGCACAGGCGACGCTGATCGCCGCCACATCGAAGCGGCTGGTCAGCTCGGCAATTGCATCTTTCTCCAGCAATGCCAGGGCGCGGCGAATTTTGTCGCGTTGGCCGTCGAGCCATTGGTCCCAGTGTTTTTCCGGGGCACGCAAGGCAACTTCGTAGCGCACCAGTACCGCAGCATCCATGATCCCGTCGGCCAGGGAGGCCAGGGTCAGGCGCCGCCAGCGGGCCGAGCCTTCGCGGGGGATCAGTGGGTTGCCGACGTGCTGGTGGTCGAGGTAGTCGAGGATCACCCGGCTGTCGTGGATGACGTTGCCGTCGGCCAGGCGCAGGGCGGGGATCTTGCTCAGGGGGTTGTCGTCGATCAGGGGCTGGTCCGGGTCGACGGGTGTGAGCACGCAGTTTTGCAGGGCGACGCGGTCCTGTTGACCGGTTTCGTGCAAGAGCACCATGACTTTGCGGACGAAGGGGGAGAGGGGGTTGTGGTACAGGGTCATGCTCGGGGCGGACATGGCAGTGACTCGGTCGGTGGCGGTGTCACGCAGCATAACCTGTGGAGGCGATGATGTAGGAGCGAGCTTGCTCGCGAAGGGGCCGTGTCAGTCGACATCATTGCCGTCTGACACGCCGCTTTCGCGAGCAGGCTCGCTTCCACAGGGTAATGCTGTTCACTTAAGCCATCGTGGTTCAATGGGGCACCCAAATGATCGTTCCCACGCTCTGCGTGGGAATGCATCCTGTGACGCTCCGCGTCACCGTTGCGCATCGCTCATGTCATGCGTCGTCAGCGGAACGCGGAGCGTCCCTGGCGGCATTCCCACGCAGAGCGTGGGAACGATCACATCGCGGACAGACCTGCATTCAGGTCGGCTGTCAGGCCGCCTCTCTATGGCTTTTGATTTTCTTTCCACATCGAGCCACTAAAGTGAACAGCATTAGCTTCCACAGGGGATCTTCTTCAGCTCGCTGGCTGCAAGGCGGCCTGTGGGCCTGGCGCAGCCTGCTGAGGCTTCAGTTCCCGGGCCACTGTCCAGACGATGAATGCGGCGACGATGTCGAAGATCGCCAGGGTCACGAACAGCGGGCTGTAGCCGATCTTGGTCACCATCACGCCAAACACCTGGGTGAAAGCGGTCGCGCCAAGGTAGCCGAACATGCCGCCCATGCCGGTGGCTGTGGCCACTTCATTTTTACCAAACGAGTCAGAGGTGATTGCATAAAGCGCACCGGACAAGGTCTGGTGAGCGAAACCGCCGATGCACAGCAAGGCAATCGCCGTGTACGGGCTGGCGACCAGGCCGATGCACGCCGGGCCGATCATGCACGAGGCACCGAACAGCAGGACCATTTTGCGTGAGGTGAACAGCGACACTTTGCAGTGTTTGTGAAAGAACGGGCTCAGGTAACCGCCGAGCACACAGCCAAGGTCAGCGGCGAGGAGCGGCAGCCAGGCGAACATCGCGATCTCCTTGATGTTCATGTGCCGCTCGGTCATCAGGTACAGCGCAATCCACGCATTGAAGGTCTGCCAGGCTGGCTCGGAGAGAATCCGCGCGCTGGCAATGGCGTAGAAATTACGGCTGCCGTGCTTGTTATCGGCGTTGCAGGAGACCGCGTAGGGCAAGGGCGGCGGGAATACCTAGCCCAAGCCAGCTCAGGGCATCCCAAACGCCATCGCCGAGCGCCGCCGCAAACAACCCGCCCGCACTGAACAAGGCGATGACGGTGGGGGTGCCGAACACCTTCCAGAAACTCGACTGCCGGGGCTTCATGCCGCGTTCTCCGCTTTTTCCAGTACGGGTTTGGCAGCCTTGCGGCGCACCACCCACAGGTAAACGCCACTGCCGAGCACGATGATCGTCAGCACGTCCAGGGTCGCCCAGAGGATTTGCATCGGCATGCCGCCGTAGTCACCGAAATGCAACGGCTGCGACATGCCCATGGCGTCCATGTACCAGGGGCGCTCGGCCACGGCGGTAACTTGCAGGGTGCTGGCGTCGATCAGCACCGGCGTCAGCAAGTGTGAAGTCAGGTGGGTGCTGCCTTTCATGAACACCGCATAATGGTGCTCGCTGGAGAACCGCGTGCCAGGGAAGGCAATGAAATCCGGCTGCATGCCGGGAGCGACCTCCTTGGCGATGTCGAGCAAGCGAGTGGCCGGCGCCAGTTGCGTCAGGGCTGGCGCATCGCGATACGGCGCAACCATGGCGCTGAGGCTGTCGTTGCGCCACGCCGCGATCAGCAGGTCGGCGCAAGCACTGATCACGCCGGTCACACCGACCACCAGGGCCCAGGTCAGGGTCACCACGCCGATCAGGTTGTGCAGGTCTAGCCAGCGCAGGCGGGTGGATTTGTCCTGGCGCACGGTGGCGAATGTCAAGCGACGCATGAACGGCAGGTACAACACGGTGCCGGACACGATCGCGACCATGAACAGCAACCCCATGAACGCCAGCAATAACTTGCCTGGCAGCCCGGCGAACATGTCCACATGCAGGCGCAGCATGACCATCATGAAGCCGCCATTGGCCGACGGCATCTCCAGCGCTTCGCCGGTGCGGGCGTCGAGCATGAAGGTGTGGGACGAGTTCGGCTCGGTGCCGGCGGTGGCCGCCATGATCGCGATGGCGCCGTTGGGCTCGTCATCGTCGAAACCGAAATACTGCATGACCTCACCGGGACGATGCTTTTCAGCCGCCTGCACCAACTGCTGCAAATTCAGCTGCGGGGTGTCCGCCGGCATTTGCTTCAACTCGGCGGCATCGCCCAATAAGTGGTCGATCTCGTGGTGGAAGATCAACGGCAGGCCGGTCAGTGCCAGCATCAGCAGGAAGACCGTGCAGATCAGGCTGGTCCAGGTGTGGATGACGGACCAGCGGCGAATTGTTTTACTTTTCATTTCGTAGCCTTCAGAAACGCCAAAGCCGTCCTCGAAGGACGGCCTGGTGGTGGGCCTGTCAGGTCAAGTGATTACCACTTGTAGTCAAGGCTGGCCATGACGTTGCGACGGTCGCCGTAGTAGCAGTAGAAGCCGTCACAGGTCGATATGTATTCCTTGTCGAATACGTTGTTGGCATTGACGCTGACACTGACGCCCTTGAGGACATTGTCCAGGCGGCCAAGGTCGTAATGAACGGCCGCGTCATAGACGGTATAGGAATCGCTGTGGCCATCCGATGGATCGCGTACGAAGGCCATGCTGCCGATGGCGATGTTGTCGGTTTCGCCGACATAGCGCACGCCGAAGCCGATTCCGAAGCCATCCAGAACACCCGTGTGCCAGGTGTAGTCAGCCCATGCCGCGGCCTGGTTTTCCGGGGTCAGTGGCAGCGGACGGTTTTTGTCCAGTGGATCGGTGACTTTGGTCATCTTGCTGTTGGCGTAGGTGTACGAGGCGGTCAGGTTCAGGTTTTCGTTGACGTTACCGGTCGCTTCCAACTCGAAGCCACGTACTTTCGCTTCACCCAGCGGGCGAGATACGCCCAGGGTGTCGCTGAGTACGATGTCCTTGCGGGTGAGGTCGTAGGCAGCAGCCGTGAACAGCATGTCGGTACCCGGTGGCTGGTACTTGAGTCCCACTTCATATTGCTTGCCGGTTCCTGGGCGGAATGCCTCGCCGTTGGCGCCACCCGCTTCTGCCTGGAAGGATTCGGCGTAGGAGACGTAAGGCGTAAAGCCTGCGTCGAACACATAGCTGATGGCCGCGTTGCCGCTGAATTGGGTGTCATCGCGGGTGTCCTTGGCGTTGTTCATGTTGTAGAACGTCGAATCCGTGTGCAGCCAGTCCTGACGACCGCCCAGGGTCAGGCGCCAGTTATCGAGGGCCATCTGGTCCTGGACGTAGAGGCCTGTGTCATGGGTCTTCTGGTTGTAATCATTGAACGCCGTGTATTGGACGTTACTGAAGTCCTGGCCGTAAATCGGGTTGGTGATGTTGCTGGTTGGCGCGCTGCCGTACAGCCATTTGTAGTTGGTATTGACGCGTTGGTGATCCAGCCCCAGCAACAGTGTGTGCTTGATGGCAGCGGTGTCGAAATCGGCCTGGAAATTGTTATCCACGGCGAACTGGCTGAGGTCTTCGTCAACCACGTTGGCACCCCGGGACAGGGTGCCGTCGTCTGCGACCGAGCCGTAGAAGCCGCCCGAGGTGATGCTCTGGAAGGAAAGATCGCTCTTGGTGTAGCGAAGGTTCTGACGGAACTGCCAGACGTCGTTCATCCGGTGCTCAAAGGCATAACCCAACGCGTAATAGGTCTTGTCGTAGAACTCCCATTGCGGATCACCGAGATTCTTGTGGAATTTGACTTCTCCGGCGGGCGTGGACAGTTTGGTGCCTTGTAGCGGAAGGAACTGGCTGGTGGTGCCGGTATCGTCACGGTTGTACTGGCTGAGGAAAGTCAGCGTGGTGTCGGGATCGATGTTCCAGGTCAGGCTGGGAGCGATGTTGTAACGCTTGTCGTCAATGTGCTCGATGGTGGTGTTGCTATCGCGCACCACACCGCTGACACGGTACAAAAAACGCCCTTCCTCATCGACCGGGCCGGTGCTGTCAAAGCTGATCTGCTTGCGCTCGTAGCTGCCGACCTGCAATTGCACTTCGTTGCTGGCCAATGCGTCAGGGCGTCGACTGACCATGTCGACCAGGCCACCAGGCGGTGTCTGGCCGTAAAGCGAGGACGCAGGGCCACGCAGCAGGGCTACGCGCTCAAGGTCCCAGGTCTCCATCTTCGGCATGGTGTAAGTGCCCTTTGGCAGCGGCAAGCCATCGAGGAACTGGGTGGGCTCAAATCCACGAACCTTCAGCCACTCGGCACGGCTATCGCTACCGTAGCTGCTGGCAATGACCCCGGGCATATAACGTACGGCGTCATCCAGATTCTGGACGGCACGGTCTTGCATCTGCTCGCGGGTGGCGACAGAGATCGATCGCGGTACTTCGGCCAGTGCCGTATCCGTCTTGGTGCCGGCCGCGGTGCGCTTGGCCAGGTAGCCTTGCACCGGCCCCCAGGCGTTTTCAGTATCAGCTTCCAAGCCGATCACGCTGGTCGCCGGCAGGTCCATCACGCCCTCGGGCACGGCCACCAGGGTGTAGGTGCCGCCGCTTTGTTCCAGTTGCAGTCCGCTGCCACGCAGGGCTTCGCGCAGGGCGTCGGCAGCGTCGAACTGGCCTTTGACCGGGGCCGAAGTCTTGCCTGCGGCCAGCGACGGGTTCAACGACAACGCCAGGCCGGCTTGGCTGGCAATCTGGTTCAGGGTGCTGGCCAGTGGCGCGGCCGGCAGGTTGTAGGCACGAACGCTGGACGCCTGTTCAGCGGCGATCAGTTGGCTGCTGGCCAAAGGCGTGCAAAAGGCAATGGCTACCGCCAGCAAACTGGGGCGCAACAAGGTGTCTAGCAAACGGGGCATACGGCGGCTCCTGAAAGGGAATACTTCTCAATTGCCTAGGTGCCGGACGAAAATCAAAAAGTGATAGGGCTGGATGAAAATAATTTCGATTCACCAAATCAGTCGGGTAGATGTGTTGATGCTGATGGCCCTATCGCGAGCAAGCTCGCTCCCACAATTGATCCTCAGCAGGCACAAAATCCATGTACGCCCAAGACCCCCTGTGGGAGCGAGCTTGCTCGCGATAGGGCCATCAGACATACAACACCTGTCAGGGCTTGGCCGCGGTCTTCGCCTCCACCGTCACCCACCATTGCGCATGGTGCTCAATCTGCACCGGCAGCGTTGGCAACAGGGCGTTCAGGGCCAGGTCGGTGTCTTTCAGCGGGAAGCTGCCGGTGATCCGCAGGTCGGCCACTTCCGGCGCCACACCCAGGTGGCCCGGGCGATAACGACCGATTTCACGCACCAGATCTTCCAGTCGTGCGTTGTCCACCACCAGCATGCCGCGGGTCCAGGCATCGGCGCCGAGGTTGAGCGCGACAATCGGACCCAGGCCGTCGCTGCGGATCAGCATTTGCTGGCCTTCGCGCAGGATCTGCTCTTCAGGACTCGATTGCGGATGGGCGGCCACCGCCGATTGCAGCACGCTCAGGCGCGTGCCTTGCTCTTCACGCTTGACCAGGAACCGGGTGCCCAATGCGCGCATGCTGCCTTCGCGGGTTTCGACGATAAACGGCCGGGCGTCGCCATGACCGGTTTCGACGAGGATTTCGCCTTCCTGCAGGATGACCAGGCGCTGCCTGTCATCGAAGCGCACGTCCACGGCACTGTGGGTGTTGAGGTTGATCAGGGTGCCGTCGTCCAGGCGAATGGTGCGTTGTTCGCCGGTGGCGGTGCGCTGGTCGGCCAGCCAATAGTCGATCGGCAGGTAACGCTCACCGGCAAACAGCGCCAGTCCGAGCACCGCAACAATGCTGGCCAGGCCGCTGCCGAGCTTGCGTACCCGGCGGCGAATGCCTTCGCGCGATTGCAGCAGGGCGGTGCGTGCCGAGCCGCGGGCGACGCTGAAGCGCTGGTCGAGCATGCCCAATTGACGCCAGGCGCGGGCATGTTCTTCGTGGGCGGCGTGCCATTTGGCGAACTCTTCGCGTTCCACCGGGTTGCCGGAATCCAGGGACAGTTGCCAGGCGATGGCGGCGTCGAGCACCTGTGCCGACACTGGCTTGGAGCTGACCGGGCTCATGTCGGCTCCCCGTACAAGGCGATGTAGCACTGACGTATGCCCTGGGCCAGGTACTGGCGCACCCGCGGCACCGATACACCGAGTCGCTCGGCGATTTCTGCATGGCCGAGGCCATCGAGACGGTTGTAGAGAAAGGCCGTGCGGGCCTTGCTCGACAGCTTGCCAAGCAGGCGATCGATGTTTTTCAGGTCTTCGAGGATCATTTGCTGTTCCTCCACCGACGGTTGTTCGGCTTCTGGAATCAGCATCAGTTCGGTGAGATAGGCCTGTTCCAGCGCGGCGCGTCGGAAGTAGTCGAACAGCAGGCCCTTGGCAATTGCCACCAGAAACGCCCGCGGCTCGCGCGGCTCCTTCAGTTCCTCGCGTCCGAGCAAGCGCACGAAGGTGTCCTGGCTCAGGTCCTCGGCCCGTTGCGGGCAGGCGACGTTACGACGTAGCCAGGCCAATAGCCAGCCACGATGGTCGCGATATAACGCACCAACGAGCTCACTTTGGGGGCTTGGGACTGACGACACGCAGCATCACCGAGTGGGAAGTGTTAACTAACGAGAATTGTTCGCGATTGTGTCAGAGGCGAGGGAGGGAAAGCAATTGGCGTTGGTCGGGTGACCGCGTCATCGTTCATCGCGGGCAAGCCCGCTCCCACAGGGGAACCGAAATCCATGTGGGAGCGGGCTTGCCCGCGAAGGCGGCAGAACAGGCGCCGAAGATCTAGAAGGAATGCGTTTGCTGCCGCCGCTTCCACTGATTCAACCGCTGCTGCAGGTTCAACGGGCTGTGAATCTGCTGTTGCCGCGCGCGACTGAACAGGATCAGCGCCAGTTCGGCGGTCGCCAGGGCGTCGGCGCTGGCGTTATGACGCTCGAAGACTTGCAGCTTGAACCAGTCGATCCACTCGTCCAGGCCGGCCTCGCGGATGTTGGCCTGCGGACACAGCAGCGGGGCGATGTCTGCCACATCCAGAAAAACATGCTGCAACTTGTAACCCAAATGCTCTTTCAATGCGCGTGCCAGCATGTGCTGGTCGAATGGCGCATGAAAGGCCAGCACCGGGCTGTCGCCGACAAACTCCATGAATTCGAGCAATGCCTCGGCGGGGTCGCTTCCGGCGGCAATTGCACTGGGCCCCAGGCCGTGAATCAGCACACTGGGGCCGAGCTTGAGTTCGTCGCATTGCAAAGTGCGCTCGAACTGTCGACTGAAATCGATCGCGCCATCCTCGATCACCACGGCGCCGATGGACAGGACCCGGTCCTTGTTCATGCTCAGCCCGGTGGTTTCCAGGTCGAGCACGACCCAGCGCTGCTCGCGCAGGCTGCATTCGCTCAATCCGGGGGCCAAAGGCAGGCGTTGAAGGCGTTGTTGCAGGTCTGCGGACAAGCTCGGCCCGGCGGGGCGCAGCCATGAAAACAGGCTCATAACTGATACCGCAGGGTCAGACTGCTTTGCAGGCGTTGGGCCTGGCGCAGGGATTCACGCAGGATGCGTCGATCCAGATGATTGAGACTGTCGGGGTCGACCCGGTTGGAGTAGGGCAAGTTCTCCCGGGTCTGCAGCTGATGTTGCTGCATGCGGGTTTGCTGGATGAAGTGGTAGGCCTCTTCATACGCCGCGCCGTCCAGTGGCTCGATGACCTCTTTGGCCACCAGCTGGCGAAAGCGCTCCAGGGTATTGTTCGCTTCGATGCCGTGGGCAAGGGCAAGTAACCGCGCCGCGTCGACGAAGGGGGTCAGGCCTTGGATCTTCAGGTCCAGCGTGGCTTTTTCGCCATTTTTGCGCGCCAGCACGAACTCACGGAAACGTCCTACGGGTGGGCGATTGCGCAACGCGTTTTCAGCCATCATGCGTTGGAACAGGCGATTGTCGGCCACCTGGTCGAGAATCGAGCGGCGCAGTTGTTCGCAGCCTTGCTCGCTGCCCCAGACCACGCGCAAATCGAAATAAATGCTCGAACCCAGCAGGTTCTCGGGCGTGGCCTCGCGAATGAACGCGCCAAAGCGTCGGGCCCATTCAACCCGCGACAGGCACAGTTCTGGATTGCCGGCCATGATGTTGCCTTTGCACAGGGTGAAACCGCAAAGCGCCAGGCTGTGGTTGATCTGATGGGCGATGGGCAGCAATTTCCCGCGGATCTCGGCGGCGTGGGCTGCGTCCCGTGCTTCGAACAGAATGCCGTTGTCCTGGTCGGTGTGCAGCGTCTGTTCGCGGCGACCTTCGCTGCCGAAACACAACCAGCTGAACGGGATGCCCGGATCGCCTTTCTCGGCCAGGGTCAGCTCGATCACACGGCACACGGTGTGGTCGTTGAGCAGGGTGATGATGTGGGTGATCTGGGTCGAAGACGCACCGTGGGCCAGCATGCGTTCCACCAGTTGACCAATCTCGCCGCGCAGCAGCACCAGGTTTTCCACACGCTGGGCGCTGCGAATGGTGCGCGCCAGGTGCACCAGGTCTACCCGTTGCAGGGAAAACAGATCGCGTTCCGAGACCACGCCGCACAGGCGCTGATCCTTGACCAGGCAGACGTGGGCGATATGCCGCTCGGTCATTGCAATCGCCGCATCGAAGGCGCTGTGATCAGGAGACAGGTAAAACGGCGAGCAGGTCATGTGCCGCTCGATCGCCTCGTTGAGATCGCAGGTGCCGTTGGCCACGACATGGCGCAAATCGCGCAGGGTGAAAATGCCTAGCGGCGCTTTATGTTCATTGACGATCACAATGCTGCCGACCTGCTGTTCATGCATTTGGGTCACGGCTTCACGCAGGGGCGTGGAGGGGGTGCATGTCACGGGATGGCGCATGGCCAATTCACCCAGGCGGGTGTTGAGCGAATATTGGGTACCAAGGGTTTCCACGGCTTTTTGCTGGACCTGTTGGTTGACCTGATCCAACAGGCTGCTCACGCCACGTAGGGCAAAGTCGCGGAAGGTGCCGGAAATGGCGAACAACTTGATGAATGCAAGTTTGTTCAGCTGTAGGCAGAAGGTGTCTTCGGCGGCCAGGTGTTCGGTGCGCGTTGCACGCTCCCCCAGCAGCGCGGCGAGGGGAAAGCACTCGCCTGTGGTGATTTCGAAGGTGGTTTCGGTCCCGCCCTTGGCCGAGTGCTGACGTTCGCCGACAACTCGACCCTGTTTGACGATGTAAAAGTGTTCAACCGGGCCGTCGGTCGGCTTGATGATGCTCTCGCCGGGCGCATAAAAACGCAGCTGGCACTGTTCGACCAGATACGCCAGGTGAGCGTGGTCCATCTGGTTGAAGGGCGGGAAGCGCTGAAGGAATTGCAAAGTGCCCTGGATGTTCTGCAACACCGCGGTTTTCCCTGCCTGTGTGAAGGCGTCCGCTTTACTCATAACCATTACCGCAGTCTTTTTTTGAATTGTTGTTGTCGGATGACTCACCCATGGTCGACCCCTACGGGCAGGGTGCCCATTGGACGTAAGTCTAGGTAGGCTGCAAACGTGATGCAGTATCGGAGAATCCGTACCTGAACGAGAGAAAAACCTCACCTTACCCCTATTGGAAAATTATCCGACGGAGTGCACATTGAAGGTCTGCTTAGTGATGTCTCACCACTGTGCTGGGGAATTGAATAGAACATGTAGAGAATGCCATGTCCGACCACGATATTTTGAGTGATGCCGAGCGCCAGGCACTCAGTGACATCATGCTGGAACCCGACCTTCCGCCGCAGCGGGTGTTGATTGTCGACGACGACAAGGACGCCCGGGAACTGCTCTCGGAGATCCTGGCACTGGACGGTATTCGTTGCATGATGGCAGCCAGTGGCGAAACCGCACTCAAGATGCTGGAAGAGAAACCCTCGATTGGACTGGTCATTACCGACCTGCGCATGGGACATGTCGATGGCCTGGACCTGATTCGCCAGGTGCGGGAGTCGGTGCGGGCGGCGATGCCGTTCATCATTGTCTCTGGCGATGCTGACGTGAAAGACGCTATCGCGGCGATGCATTTGAGCGTGGTGGATTTTCTGCTCAAGCCAATCGATACCGGCAAGTTGTTGGGATTGGTCAAGCATGAGTTGGGGTTGGATTCGTAAATCAAGAAGGATCGTTCCCACGCGGAGCATGGGAACGATCAAAGCGGCGGCCCAAAATAGAAAAAGCCCTGATCTTTCGACCAGGGCTTTTTCATATCCGGCGCTAACGCTCAGTTACAGGCCATTGGCAGCCTTGAACTGGCGACGACGACGATGCAGAACCGGCTCGGTGTAGCCGTTCGGTTGCTTGGTACCTTCCACCACCAACTCGACTGCCGCCTGGAAGGCGATGTTGCTGTCGAAGTCCGGTGCCAGCGGACGGTACAGGGCATCCCCGGCGTTCTGACGGTCCACCACCGGCGCCATGCGCTTGAGGCTTTCCATCACTTGCTCTTCGGTGACGATGCCATGACGCAGCCAGTTGGCGATGTGCTGGCTGGAAATACGCAGCGTGGCACGGTCTTCCATCAGGCCGACGTCATTGATGTCCGGCACCTTCGAGCAACCAACGCCCTGGTCGATCCAGCGCACCACATAACCCAGGATGCCCTGGCTGTTGTTGTCCAGTTCGTTCTGGATCTGCTCGGCGGTCCACTGCGGGTTCACTGCAAGCGGGATGGTCAGGATATCGTCCACCGATGCATGGTCACGCTTGGCCAGTTCGGCCTGACGGGCGAACACGTCAACCTTGTGGTAGTGCAGCGCGTGCAGGGCAGCGGCAGTCGGCGACGGGACCCAGGCCGTGTTGGCCCCGGCCAGTGGGTGAGCGATTTTCTGTTCCAGCATCGCTGCCATCAGGTCGGGCATCGCCCACATGCCTTTACCGATCTGTGCGCGACCTTGCAGGCCGGTGCTCAAGCCGATATCGACGTTGGAGTTCTCGTAGGCGCTGATCCATTTTTCCGCCTTCATGTCGGCCTTGCGCACCATCGGGCCGGCTTCCATGGAGGTGTGGATTTCGTCGCCCGTGCGGTCGAGGAAACCCGTGTTGATGAACACCACGCGCTCGCTGGCGGCCTTGATGCAGGCCTTGAGGTTGACCGTGGTACGGCGCTCCTCGTCCATGATCCCGACTTTCAGGGTATTGCGTGGCAGGCCCAGTACGTCTTCGATGCGGCCGAACAGTTCGTTGGTGAACGCCGCTTCTTCAGGGCCGTGCATCTTCGGCTTGACGATGTAGATCGAGCCGGTACGGGTGTTTTTGCGCGAGGTGTTGCCGTTCAGGTTGTGCATCGCCGCCAAAACAGTCACCAGACCGTCGAGGATGCCTTCCGGCACTTCGTTGCCCTCTTTATCGAGGATCGCATCGATGGTCATCAGGTGACCCACGTTGCGCACGAACAACAACGAGCGACCGTGCAGGTTCACCGCGTTACCGTCGACACCGGTGTAGGTGCGGTCGGGGTTCATGGTGCGGGTAAACGTCTTGCCACCCTTGGCGACTTCTTCCGACAGGTCGCCTTTCATCAAGCCGAGCCAGTTGCGGTAGATCACCACTTTGTCATCGGCATCAACGGCGGCAACGGAGTCTTCGCAGTCCATGATGGTGGTCAGCGCGGCTTCCATCAGGATGTCTTTGACGCCGGCGGCATCGGTCTGGCCGACTGGGGTGCTGGCGTCGACCTGGATTTCGAAATGCAGGCCGTTGTTTTTCAGCAGGATCGCGGTCGGTGCCGAAGCATCGCCCTGGAAACCGATCAGTTGCGCATCGTTGCGCAGGCCACTGTTGCTGCCGCCCTTGAGGGCGACGACCAGTTTGCCATCGACGATTTTATAGGCGGTGGAATCGACGTGGGAGCCGGCTGCCAATGGCGCAGCCTCGTCGAGGAAAGCGCGGGCGAAGGCGATGACCTTGTCGCCGCGAACCTTGTTGTAGCCTTTGCCTTTTTCCGCGCCGTCAGCCTCGCTGATGGCGTCGGTGCCGTAGAGCGCGTCGTACAGCGAACCCCAACGAGCGTTCGAAGCGTTAAGCGCGAAGCGGGCGTTCATCACCGGTACCACGAGTTGTGGACCGGCCATGCGGGCGATTTCATCATCGACGTTTTGCGTCGTTGCCTGGAAATCGGCCGCTTCTGGCAGCAGATAACCGATGTCTTGCAGGAAGGCTTTATAGGCCACGGCGTCGTGCGCCTGACCTGCGCGTTCCTGGTGCCAGGAATCGATACGAGCCTGGAAATCATCGCGTTTGGCGAGTAGGGCTTTGTTCTTCGGCGCCAGGTCATGGATGACCTTGTCGGCACCGGCCCAGAACTGGTCGGCGGTGAGGCCGGTTCCGGGAATGGCTTCGTTGTTCACGAAGTCGAACAGGACTTTGGCGACCTGCAGGCCACCGACTTGAACGTGTTCAGTCATTGCTTGCCTCACTCTGCTCAGCTATTTCGCTTTTCAGCTCTTCAATTTAACAATGAAGCCTCTGGCATTTAAACCACAAACCCTGGGACCAGTGCATGCCATTTCTGACGGCTGGGTGGGGACCAATCAACGGCTTTGGGGCCTTGCTGACGGGGCTTTCAGGGATGCGACTGCGCCTGTGGCAGACATCGATCCAACGTTATGTAGTGCGCGCTGCGGCATACTACATGATGAATTGCGCTTGTGAAAATTAGACTAATTACGTCGTTCTGCGACCCCATGACGCATTGCAGTCACGCCGGGGATGAGGATGTTCTCAAAAAAGCATTAGATTGTTCCAGTTAAATATAAAAAGTTGTACACATTTGTGACTGTAGGAGCAGGCTTGCCTGCGAAGGCGTCAGCCGATTCAACACAGGATTACCCCTTGCCTATACTTCTCTTTCAATAACAAAAGAGGGCTGCGCCATGGACCACCTCGTACTCACTGTTTTTGCACCGGACAAGCCTGGGCAGGTCGAGCGCATAGCCCAATGCATCGCCGAGCATGGCGGCAACTGGCTGGAAAGCCGCATGTCACGCATGGCCGGGCAATTCGCCGGGATTCTTCGGGTGGGAGTTCCGGCGGAAGGCTACGATTCACTGGTCGATGCCCTGCAAGGATTATCGGCCCACGGCATTCGCGTATTGATCGCCGAAAGCGGTATCGAACAATCGTGCACCTGGAAACCGATCGCCATGGAATTGGTGGGCAATGACCGGCCAGGGATCGTGCGCGACATCACGCGCTTGCTCAGTGAGCAGGGGGTGAACCTGGAGCGTCTGGTTACTGAGGTGCGCCCCGCCCCTATGAGCAGCGAGCCGCTGTTCCACGCCGAAGCGATACTGGCGGTGCCATTGACGCTGTCGCTGGAGGTGCTGCAATCGCGCCTGGAAACTTTGGCGGACGATCTGATGGTGGAATTGGTGCTGCGCAGTGAGCCTTGATCAGGTTATCCAGTTTAAACGTGCACCTGCCTGTGGATAACCTGTAGAGACAGCCCGCCAGGCCCCGCCGGCCGGGGCTTTGCAAAGATTGATCAAAAAACCAGCAGTTTCAGTAACTTGCGCACAAACGGCGGGGATCACGCTGTGGATAACCTTGGGAAGGATCGCTGCAGGCTACGGATAACGTGGCCTGCAGAGGTTTGTGTGTTTTTTGATCAGCTGCGGCGGCGCAGGCTGAACCAGGCATCGACGCTGTAAACCGCAAGGCCAGCCCAGATGAAGATGAACGCCACCAACGTACTGGACGACAGGTGCTCGCCAAACAGCAGCACGGCCTGCAGCAGCACCAGGGTCGGCGCCAGGTATTGGAGGAATCCCAGGGTGGTGTAGGGCAAATGCCGCGCGGCGGCGTTGAAACAGACCAGCGGCACCAGCGTCACCGGACCGGCAGCCACCAGCCACCAGGCTTCTGAGGTGGTCCAAAATTCAGCCTGGGCGCTGCTGGCGGTTGGATTGAGCAGCAACCAGGCCAGCGCTATCGGCACCAGCATCCAGGTTTCGACCACCAATCCCGGGAGTGCCTTGACCGGCGCCTGCTTGCGAATCAGCCCGTAGAAACCGAAGGTCAATGCCAGCACCAGCGACACCCAAGGCAGGCTGCCGACCTGCCATACCTGTTGCGCCACGCCAACCGCCGCCAGCCCCACCGCAATCCATTGCATGCGTCGCAGCCGTTCGCCAAGGATCAGCATCCCCAACAGCACGTTCACCAAGGGGTTGATGTAGTAACCGAGGCTGGCCTCCAACATGCGCCCGTTGTTCACCGACCACACATACGTCAGCCAGTTGGCGGCGATCAGCGTGCCGCTCAGCGCCAGGATCGCAAGCCGACGCGGGTTCTCCCGCAGTTCGCGCCACCAGCCCGGGTGTTTCCAGACCATCAGCAGCAAAGCGCCGAACAGCGCCGACCACAGCACGCGGTGAATGATGATCTCCACCGCGGGCACGCTGGCGATGGCTTTGAAGTAGAGCGGGAAAAGTCCCCAGATGATGTAGGCACTCAGGCCCAATATGTACCCGCGACGCGGGTTGGCGGCTTGCATGCAGAATCCTTGCTTAGGCAGCTAACAAAGAAGGGATTGTAAGGAGATTTGCTTCAATGTGGTGACCTGTAGGAGTGAGGCTTGCCCGCGAAGAACGATGACTCGGTACCATAGGCAAACCGCGTAATCGTTCTTCGCGGGCCTGCTCCTACAGGGGGCGGTGGCGTTCAGAAAAGTTTCAGTGGTTCTTCATTGAGTGCAGCCAGTTGCTCACGCAACGCCAACACCTGATCACCCCAATACCGCTCAGTACCAAACCACGGAAAGCTGCGCGGGAATGCCGGGTCGTCCCAGCGGCGGGCGAGCCAGGCGCTGTAGTGCATCAGGCGCAGCGCGCGAAGGGGTTCGATCAGCGCCAGTTCCCGGGAATTGAAGTCATGGAATTCGTTGTAGCCGTCCATCAATTCCGACAACTGACCCAGGCAGTCCTGGCGATCACCGGCCAGCATCATCCAGATGTCCTGCACCGCCGGGCCCATGCGGCAGTCGTCGAGGTCGACGATGTGGAACATCTCATCACGGCACATCATGTTGCCGGGGTGGCAGTCACCGTGCATGCGAATGTTCTGGTGCGGTGTATTGCTGTAGGCATCTTCCACCCGCTTGAGCAGATCGCGGGCCACGGACTCGTAGGCCGGCAACAGGCTGCGGGGGATGAAATTGCCTTCAAGCAAGGTCGTCAGCGAATCATGGCCGAAGTTTTTCACCGCCAGCGCCTCACGGTGCTCGAACGGCTTGGTCGAGCCCACCGCATGCAAACGGCCGAGCAGTTGTCCCAGGCGATACAGCTGATCGAGATTGCCAGGTTCCGGCGCGCGTCCGCCGCGGCGGGGGAACAGGGTGAAACGAAAGCCATTGTGCTCGTGCAGGGTTTCACCGTTGTGGATCAGCGGCGCGACGACCGGCACCTCGACCTCGGCAAGTTCGAAGGTGAACTGGTGTTCTTCCAGAATCGCTTCGTTGCTCCAGCGCTGCGGGCGGTAGAACTTGGCGATCAGCGGCTCGGCGTCTTCGATACCAACCTGGTAGACACGGTTTTCGTAGCTGTTGAGCGCCAGGATGCGGGCATCGCTGAGAAAACCGATGCTTTCGACGGCATCGAGCACGAGGTCTGGGGTGAGCGTTTCAAACGGGTGGGCCATGCTGACTCCTGCGCGCAGCAGGCTGCTGCGTCCGGCATGGCATGGTAGCGCAGACGGGGCTTCTTTAGGGGTTGGGCTTGAGATGTGTGGTGTCTGGGCTGACGCCATCGCGAGCAAGCTCGCTCCCACAGGTTTGGTGAACGACACAAATCACTGTGGGAGCGGGCTTGCCGGCGATGAAGCCCTGTCAGGCGCCGACTATCCCGCCATCCTCCCGGGTAATCACCATCACCGAAGACCGCGGCTTTCCATTCGGCAAGTGCTCAGGGAAGGTCGAACCGCCGTTCTCCCCCGGATGCTGAATCCCGACAAACAATGTCTTCTGGTCCGGCGAGAAACTGATGCCCGTCACCTCACAACCAATCGGCCCGACCATGAACCGACGAATCTCCCCGGTCACCGGGTCGGCGCAAAGCATCTGGTTGTTGCCCATGCCAGCGAAATCACCGGCATTGCTCGAATCGCCGTCGGTTTGAATCCATAGCCGCCCGGCATCATCGAACGCCAATCCATCCGGACTGTTGAACATGTTCTGCGGTGTGATGTTCGACGAGCCGCCCTTCGGCGTATCGGCGTGCACTTGCGGGTTGCCGGCGACCACGAACAAGTCCCAGGCAAAGGTGTTCGAGGCGTGGTCGTCGCGGTCTGTGCGCCAGCGCAGAATCTGCCCGTAGACATTCTTCTCGCGTGGGTTCGGCCCGCCCACCGGTTGCCCGTCCTCGCCACGTTTGGCGTTGTTGGTCAGGGTGCAGTAAACCTGACCGTCCTTGGGGCTGACGACGATCCATTCCGGACGGTCCATGCGCGTAGCCTTCACCACGCTGGCCGCCAGGCGCGCATGAATCAGCACTTGGCCCTGGTCGGCAAAACCGCTGCTGGCGTCGATACCGTTTTTGCCGTGGGTCAGTTCGATCCATTGCCCCTGGCCTTTGGGGTGATCGGCATTGCCGTCGCCCGCGTCGAAACGTGCCACGTACAAGGTGCCGTGGTCCAGCAGGTCGCGGTTGGCCTTGGGGTTCTGGTGATTGATCTTGTCGCGGCTGACGAACTTGTAGATGAACTCGCCGCGCTCATCGTCGCCCATGTACACCACGGCGTGGCCGTCGCTGGTTTCAGCCAGGGCGGCGTTTTCATGTTTGAAGCGGCCCAGTGCGGTGCGCTTGACCGGGGTCGATTGCGGGTCGAACGGGTCGATCTCGACCACCCAACCGTGACGGTTGAGTTCGTTGGGATTCTTCGCCAAGTCGAAGCGCGGATCATGTTGATGCCAGTTGATGTCTTTGCTGGTCGCCACCACGCCGTAGCGTTTTTGTGCAGCATCGAGTTTCTGCTCGGCATCGTTGCTGCCAAAGCAGTCGGTAAAGTTCTCTTCGCAGGTCAGATAGGTGCCCCACGGCGTCTTGCCGTTGGCGCAGTTCTGGAATGTGCCGAGGACTGTTTTGCCCTGCGCGTCGGCACTGGTTTTCAGCAGATCGTGGCCGGCGGCCGGGCCGCTCAGGCTGATCGGCGAATTGCCGTGGATGCGTCGGTTGTAGTGCGAGCCCTGGACAAACTGCCAATGACCGTTCTTGCGCTGCACCTCGATCACCGACACGCCTTCGCAGGCCAGGGCCTTGCGCACTTCCTCGGTCGATTGCGGCATGCCAGCGTGGGGATAGAGGTAGCGGTAGTTGGTGTATTCGTTGTTGATCGCCATCAGCGCCCGGTTGTTGTCATCGGGGAAGGCAAACAGGCTCATGCCGTCGTTGTTGTCGCCGAACTGGACTTCCTGATGCTCGGCGGTGCCGTTGCCACTCGTGTCGAAGGCCGGACCGTTTTTCTGCAGGGGCTGACCCCAGCTGATCAGTACCGAAGACTTGTAGCCGGGTGGCAGGCTGATCGCGTCGCTGGTCGCAGCGGGAATGCTTTCGAAACCCAGCAGCTGGCTGGTGCCGGCGCTGACGCTGGCGGCCAGTACGCTGCGGCTCAGCAGGGTGCCGCCGAGAAACATGGCGGCACCGCACAAGGCGCCCGCACTGATGAAGCCGCGACGGCTGAGGCCGACCATTTGTTCGAGGTCGGTGGGTTGGTTGTCTTCTAATAAGCTCACATCAGGCTCCCTGCGATTTTTGCAGTCACCTTAATGGTGAGCGATGAAGCTTTTGTGGCAGTTGTAATTAAAGTGGCGTGCCGAGCAATACGTTGGAGGGCGAGAACTGCGCGCGTACCGGTGTTCCGCGGGTCAGACTGCGTGATTGCAAATGCCGGGGCTCGGCCAGCGCGCAGAGGGTCTGGCCATTAGGCAGGCCGATTCGCACTTCGCAGGGGCCGTCTTCGGCGTCGAGGATCTCCTCGATAACGCCTTCGAGGCAATTGTGTCCGGGTATTGCTTCGTCGCCACTGCCCAGCACATCGAGCCAACCGGCCTTGATCAGGGCGACGACTTCGGTGCCGGTTTGCAGGTCCAGGCGCACGGTGCTGTCGTGGGTTATCTGGGCCGCGATCCTCAAGCCTTCGGCCAGTTCGAGGCGAATCCGATCGTTATGGCCCTGGGTTTCAATGGCCGCGACTTTTCCGTGCAACTGATTGCGTGCGCTGGTCCTGAGCATCAGGCGCCCGAGCAGGTCAAGGTCGCTGGCATCTTCAGCGGCTTCCAGTACCTGTGCTTGCAGCGCTTGCAGCTTTTGATAGAGGCGCAGCACACGCTCGCCTTCGGCGGACAGTTTTGCACCCCCCCCGCCTTTGCCGCCGACATTGCGTTCCACCAGCGGTTTCTGCGCAAGGTTGTTCAGCTCATCGATGGCATCCCAGGCGGCCTTGTAGCTCAAGCCCGCGCTTTTCGCCGCGCGGGTGATCGACCCCTGCTCGGCGATGTGTTGCAGCAGGGCAATGCGTTGCGGGCGACGGACAATGTGCTGGGACAACAACGTAGGCAAGGACATGGCAAGGCGCTTTGGGCTATGACGATGGTGAGGACGTTGGCGGCTCGGGGCCCGGGAGTCAAGTCACGGCGACTCGCCAGGTTTGGGTGTGCGCGCCAGGCAGTAGACGTCGACCCGTGTGGCGCCTGCGTCCATCAGCAGGCGAGCCAGTGCTTGCGTCGTGGCGCCAGTGGTCAGCACGTCGTCCACCAGCGCTAGGTGGCGCCCCTTCACTGATGCGTCGGGTGCCAGGGCGAAGGCGTGGTGCAGGTTCTTTTTGCGTGCCTGGGCGTTCAGGTCTTGTTGGGCGTTTGTGTCTTGGGGCCTCAATAGCAACCGTTCATCGCAAGGTAGGGCCAGGTGCTCGCTGAGCCAACGCGCCAACATCACGGCCTGATTGAAGCCGCGTTGGCGCAGGCGCCGGGTAGCCATCGGCACGGGTACCAGCACCTCAGGTCGCGGCAGGTCATCGTCGAAGCGATGTTGCAGCGATTGGGCGAGAAGTTCGCCGAGCAGGTGGCCAAACGGCCATTTCGCGCTGTGCTTGAAGCGGGTAATCAGGCTGTCTACCGGGAAGCTGTAAGTCCAGGGCGCGACCACCTGCTCGAAGGCCGGCGGCTGCATCAGGCATTGGCCGCACGTCATGCCGGCGGCGGGCAAGGGCAGCGCGCAGGTCTGGCAGTGATCGCCGAGCCAGGGCAACTCGGTTTCGCAGGCCATGCAAATGGGCGTGGTGCCATCGGCGGCTTCATCGCAAAGCAAACAGTGTTGGTTGTTTTTTAACCAGATGTAAACCTGCCTATCGTATCGTGGTTGACAGCGCATGACTCTTCCTTAAATATGCCGAAACACCTGTGATGCGCCGGCGGAAATTCCATTTCCCGGTCGCCTGCTAAAGCATAAAACAAAGGAAACGCCCATGAGCGCCAGCACCTCTGCAACATTGCGTCATGACTGGTCTTTGGCCGAAGTCAAAGCACTCTTCGTTCAGCCATTCAATGACCTGTTGTTCCAGGCGCAGACGGTGCACCGCGCGCATTTCGACGCCAACCGCGTCCAGGTATCGACCCTGCTGTCGATCAAGACCGGTGCTTGCCCGGAAGATTGCAAATATTGTCCGCAGTCCGGTCACTACAACACCGGCCTGGAAAAAGAAAAGCTGATGGAAGTGCAGAAGGTCCTCGAAGAGGCCGCGCGTGCCAAGGCTATCGGGTCGACCCGTTTCTGCATGGGCGCAGCGTGGAAGCACCCGTCGGCCAAGGACATGCCCTACGTGCTGAAGATGGTCGAAGGCGTCAAGGCCCTTGGCCTGGAAACCTGCATGACCCTCGGTCGCCTCGATCAGGACCAGACCGAAGCGCTGGCAAAGGCCGGCCTTGACTACTACAACCACAACCTCGACACCTCGCCTGAGTTCTACGGCAGCATCATCACCACCCGCACTTACAGCGAGCGCCTGCAGACCCTGGCCTACGTACGTGAATCGGGGATGAAGATCTGCTCCGGTGGCATCCTCGGCATGGGCGAATCCCTCGATGACCGTGCCAACCTGCTGATCCAGCTGGCCAACCTGCCGGAGCATCCGGAGTCGGTGCCGATCAACATGCTGGTGAAAGTCGCCGGCACGCCGCTGGAAAATGCCGACGACGTCGACCCGTTCGACTTCATCCGCATGCTCGCGGTAGCGCGGATCCTGATGCCCAAATCCCACGTGCGCCTGTCCGCTGGCCGCGAAGCCATGAACGAGCAGATGCAGGCCCTGGCCTTCTTCGCCGGCGCCAACTCGATTTTCTACGGTGAGAAACTGCTGACCACCGCCAACCCGCAGGCCGACAAGGACATGCAGCTGTTCGGGCGTTTGGGGATCCTGCCGGAGGCCCGTGAAGAACACGCTGACGAAGTGCATCAGGCCGCCATTGAACAGGCGCTGGTGGAGCAGAAGAGCAGCGAGCAGTTCTATAACGCGGCTGTTTGAGTCTTCCACCGACTTCTCTGGTTGGAATGCAAAACACTGTGGGAGCGAGCTTGCTCGCGATAGCGTCAGGTCTGTCGACATCAAATGTGAATGTGACGCCGCCATCGCGAGCAAGCTCGCTCCCACAGGGATCGCATTCATTTTGATTTCTGTGATCTGAGCTTCGAGGCCTGCATGTCTTTCGATCTCGCCGCACGCCTGGCTGCCCGTCGTGCTGAAAACCTTTACCGCCAACGGCCATTGCTCGAAAGCCCGCAAGGCCCGCAAGTGGTGGTGGACGGTCAGTCGTTGCTGGCGTTCTGCAACAACGATTACCTGGGCCTGGCCAATCACCCACAGGTGATCGAAGCCTGGCGCGCAGGGGCTGCCAAGTGGGGCGTGGGTGGCGGGGCTTCGCATCTGGTCATCGGCCATAGCGGTCCGCATCACGCCCTGGAAGAAGCCTTGGCCGACCTTACCGGTCGTCCGCGTGCCCTGTTGTTCACCACCGGCTACATGGCCAATCTCGGGGCGGTCACGGCGCTGGTGGGGCAGGGCGATACGGTGCTCGAAGACCGGCTCAATCACGCCTCGTTGCTGGACGCGGGACTGTTGTCGGGGGCACGTTTCAATCGTTACTTGCACAACGATGCGGCGAGCCTGGCCAATCGTCTTGAGAAAGCCACCGGCAATACGCTGGTCGTGACTGACGGCGTCTTCAGCATGGACGGCGATATTGCCGATCTGCCAGCGCTGGCTCGGGAAACCCGGGCCAAAGGTGCGTGGTTGATGGTCGATGACGCCCACGGTTTCGGCCCGCTGGGCGCCCATGGCGGCGGGAGCGTCGAGCATTTCGGCCTGGGCATGGACGACGTGCCGGTACTGGTCGGCACGCTCGGCAAGGCGTTCGGAACGGCGGGTGCTTTTGTCGCCGGCAGCGAAGAGTTGGTCGAGAGCCTGATCCAGTTCGCTCGCCCCTACATTTACACCACCAGCCAACCCCCGGCCCTGGCCTGCGCGACCTTGAAAAGCCTGGAACTGCTGCGTAGCGAGCATTGGCGCCGCGAGCATTTGCAGGCGCTGATCCGCCAGTTCCGCCAGGGCGCCGAGCAGATCGGCCTGGAGCTGATGGACAGCTTCACGCCGATCCAGCCGATCATGATCGGTGACGCCGGGCGCGCGGTGCGCTTGTCGCAGATGCTGCGCGAACGCGGCTTGATGGTGAGCGCGATCCGCCCGCCCACCGTGCCGGCCGGCAGTGCCCGACTGCGCGTGACCCTGACCGCCGCCCATAGCGAGGCGCAAGTACAGCTATTGTTAGAAGGACTGGCCGATTGTTATCAACGACTGGGAGCGGAGCCTGGCCATGCGTGATCGACTGATTCTGTTGCCCGGCTGGGGCCTCGGAATTTCGCCGCTGCAACCGTTGGCCGCAGCCTTGCAGGGCCTGGACGAACACTTGCGGGTCGAAATCGAGCCACTGCCTGACCTGGAGTCGAGCAATCTTGAGCACTGGCTCGATGAACTCGACGCCAGCGTGCCACAGGACGCATGGCTGGGCGGGTGGTCGCTGGGAGGCATGCTTGCGTCCGAGTTGGCGGCGCGCCGTGGCGACCGTTGCTGTGGTCTGCTGACCCTGGCGAGCAACCCTTCTTTTGTCAGCCATGAACAATGGCCAAGCGCAATGCCCGGCGAAACGTTCGATGCCTTCCTGGCGGGTTGCGCTGCCGATCCGCGCACGACCTTGAAGCGCTTTTCATTGCTCTGCGCACAAGGTGGGGAAGATCCGCGCGGCCTGTCGAGGCTATTGCTCGCGGGCGCGCCACATTCCACGGCGGCCGTGCTGATGAGTGGCCTGGAGTTGCTCGCGCAACTGGACACCCGCCAGGCGCTTCAGACCTTCCGCGGTCCGCAATTGCACCTGTTTGCCGGCCTCGACGGACTGGTGCCGGCCGAAGCCGCGGAGGCGTTACTGGCGTTGCTGCCGGATGTCGAAATCGGCCTGATCGAACAGGCCGGCCACGCGTTTCTCCTGGAAAGTCCCCACGGTGTCGCGGGGGCGATCCAGGCCTTTTTGCATGAGTGCGGCGATGACTGATTTATCCTTTCCAAAATTGCCCGGTGGCTTGCCCGACAAGCGCCAGGTAGCCGCCTCGTTTTCCCGTGCAGCGGCAAGCTACGACAGCGTGGCCGAGTTGCAGCGCGATGTGGGCAGCCAACTGCTGCACCGTTTGCCGCAGGCGTTCGTGCCCCGGCGCTGGCTCGATCTTGGATGCGGCACCGGCTATTTCAGTCGTGCGCTGGGTGAGCGGTTTCCTGGCGGCCAGGGCGTGGCTCTGGACATCGCCGAAGGCATGCTCAATCACGCCCGGCCGTTGGGCGGGGCTGCACACTTCATCGCCGGCGACGCCGAGCGCATGCCGTTGCGGGATGCAACGTGCGACCTGATTTTCTCCAGCCTGGCCGTGCAGTGGTGCGCGGACTTCGCGTCGGTGCTCAGCGAAGCGCATCGGGTGCTCAAGCCGGGCGGTGTCTTTGCATTTGCTAGTCTCTGTGTGGGCACGTTGTTCGAGCTGCGTGACAGCTGGCGTGAGGTGGATGGCATGGTGCACGTCAACCGCTTCCGCGAGTTCAACGTTTATCAACAGCTGTGCGCGGCCAGCGGCTTGCGGGCGATCAGCCTGGAAAACCAGGCGCATGTGCTGCATTACCCGGACGTGCGCAGCCTGACCCACGAGCTCAAGGCCTTGGGGGCGCATAACCTGAACCCCGGGCGTCCGGGCGGCTTGACCGGTCGGGCGCGGATTCTCGGCCTGGTCAAGGCTTATGAGCAGTTTCGTCAGGCCAAAGGCCTGCCGGCGACTTATCAAGTGGTGTACGCCGTTTTGGAGAAACCCTTATGAGCTCCGCGTATTTCATCACCGGTACCGACACCGATGTCGGAAAAACCACGATTGCCGCAGGTCTCTTGAATGCCGCGCGGTCAGCGGGGTTAAGCACGGCAGCGGGCAAGCCGGTGGCCTCTGGCTGCTCGGTGACGCCCAAGGGCTTGCGTAATGCCGACGCGCTAGCGCTGCTCGCGGAGTGTTCGGTGCCCTTGACCTACCCCCAGGTCAATCCGGTGGCGCTGGAGCCGGCGATTGCGCCGCACCTGGCCGCGCGTGAGGCCGGCATCGCGTTGACCGTGCAATCGCTGCTGACTCCGATGCAACAGATACTCGACATGCAGGCCGACTTCACCCTGATCGAGGGGGCTGGAGGCTGGCGCGTGCCCTTGGCGGACCAGGACAACCTGTCGGACCTGGCGAAGGCGCTGGGCCTGCCGGTCATTCTGGTGGTCGGCGTGCGCCTGGGGTGCATCAACCACGCATTGCTGACGGCCGAGGCGATTGCCCGGGACGGTTTGCAGCTGGCGGGATGGGTGGCGAACATCATCGATCCGAAAACCTCGCGCCTGGAAGAAAACCTCGCGACACTCGCCGAACGCCTGCCAGCACCATGCCTGGGCCGGGTGCCCAAGCTCAAGGTGGTCACGGCCGAAGCGGTGGCGGAGCACCTGCAACTGGACCTTTTGGACTAGGTATTGGCTATGGCACGGCACGGTGCCATTAGCGTTTTTGACGGGCGATTTCTCGGTATGTCTGCTTCAATGAGTGTTGATGGCTCTTTGACCATTGATTTCTCTTTTAGCAAGGACGAGCACTTCCATGGAAATCTCGGGAAATACCGCTTTTTATGCCGGCCTGAGCACCCTTCAGGTGGGGCAGAACCGTGTCGACCAAGCCGCGGGACAAATTGCCAATACGACGATCGAGCGTTCGGTGACCAGCCAGTCTTCCGAAGCTCAGGTCGATCGCCTGCGTTCGGTCGACCGCAGTCGGCAATCGGACCTCGTCAGCCATAGCATCGAAATGGCCGAAGGCCGGTTTCAGGTGGAACTGGGCGCCAAAGTCGCCAAGGCTTCCGATGAAGTGCTCGGCACCCTGATCGACACCTACGCCTGAACTCACGCTGAAAGCGCACCGTCCGACGGTACGCTTTCAGCGTGAGTCCTGTACCCATCCTCTATCTCGCGCTGTGCGTTGCTCGTGCAATGGCGTCAGGCTCGCGTGCGCGCTGATTGGTCATGGAATGACGAATGGCAAAAGATCGGTGCTTGACAAGATTTGGGCGTAAACGTATGTTTCAAACAACTGTTTGATCGTTTCGACAACGGTCGCTCACTCCCGGTTACATCAGCAGAGGTTTATCGCTATGCCTGACTACAAGGCCCCCTTGCGTGATATTCGCTTCGTTCGTGACGAACTGCTCGGCTACGAAGCGCACTATCAGAGCCTTCCGGCTTGTGCAGACGCAACTCCGGACATGGTTGACGCCATTCTCGAAGAAGGCGCCAAGTTTTGTGAGCAGGTGCTGGCTCCGCTGAACCGCGTGGGTGACACCGAAGGCTGCACCTGGAGCGAGTCGGGCGTTAAAACGCCGACCGGTTTCAAAGAGGCCTACAAGCAATTCGTCGAAGGCGGCTGGCCAAGCCTGGCCCACGACGTCGAGCACGGCGGCCAAGGCCTGCCGGAATCCCTGGGGCTGGCAGTCAGCGAAATGGTCGGCGAAGCCAACTGGTCGTGGGGCATGTACCCGGGCCTGTCCCATGGCGCGATGAACACCATCTCCGAGCACGGCACGCCTGAGCAACAAGAGGCTTACCTGACCAAGCTGGTTTCCGGCGAATGGACCGGCACCATGTGCCTGACCGAACCGCACTGCGGCACCGACCTGGGCATGCTGCGCACCAAGGCCGAGCCTCAGGCCGACGGTTCCTACAAAGTGTCCGGCACCAAGATCTTCATCTCGGCCGGTGAACACGACATGGCCGACAACATCGTGCACATCGTACTGGCCCGCCTGCCGGATGCACCGGCTGGCACCAAAGGCATTTCGCTGTTCATCGTGCCGAAGTTCCTGCCAAACGCCGATGGTTCGATCGGTGCGCGTAACGCCGTGTCCTGTGGTTCCCTGGAACACAAGATGGGCATCCACGGCAACGCCACCTGCGTGATGAACTTCGACGCGGCCACCGGTTTCCTGATCGGCCCGGCGAACAAAGGCCTGAACTGCATGTTCACCTTCATGAACACCGCACGTCTGGGTACCGCGCTGCAAGGCCTGGCCCACGCCGAAATCGGTTTCCAGGGTGGCCTGAAATACGCCCGCGATCGCCTGCAAATGCGCTCGCTGACCGGGCCGAAAGCGCCGGAAAAAGCCGCTGACCCAATCATCGTGCACCCGGATGTACGTCGCATGCTGCTGACCATGAAGGCATTCGCCGAAGGCAACCGCGCGATGGTCTACTTCACTGCCAAGCAAGTCGACATCGTCAAGTACGGCGTGGACGAGGAAGAGAAGAAGAAGGCCGATGCACTGTTGGCGTTCATGACCCCGATCGCCAAGGCCTTCATGACCGAAGTCGGTTTTGAATCGGCCAACCACGGTGTGCAAATCTACGGCGGCCACGGCTTCATTGCCGAGTGGGGCATGGAGCAAAACGTTCGCGACAGCCGCATTTCGATGCTGTACGAAGGCACTACCGGCATCCAGGCACTCGACCTGCTGGGCCGCAAAGTGCTGATGACTCAAGGCGAGGCTCTCAAGGGCTTCACCAAGATCGTCCACAAGTTCTGCCAGACCAACGAAGGCAACGAAGCGGTCAAGGAATTCGTCGCGCCGCTGGCTGCACTGAACAAGGAATGGGGCGAGCTGACCATGAAGGTCGGTATGGCCGCCATGAAAGATCGCGAAGAAGTCGGCGCGGCCTCCGTGGACTACCTGATGTACTCCGGTTACGCCTGCCTGGCCTACTTCTGGGCTGACATGGCACGCCTGGCCGCCGAGAAACTGGCTGCCGGCACTTCCGACGCGGCGTTCTACAACGCCAAGCTGCAGACTGCGCGCTTCTACTTCCAGCGTATCCTGCCGCGCACCCGCACTCACGTTGCAACCATGCTGTCGGGCGCCAACAACCTGATGGACATGAAAGAAGAGGACTTCGCGCTGGGCTACTAAGTCTTAACGCTGTTCTTCAAAAAAGCCGCTGTTCCTTTGGGAGAAGCGGCTTTTTTTATAGGTTTTATTGAAAAAATCTCGAAAATTGACTCAGCAAGTCGGGGTTCGTGCCGTTACAGTTGTTGGCACATTGCCATCAATTGAAATGACGGGTCGGAGCTTTATCCTTGCCGCGTTCTCCCGCTGTCCGTGTGAGTCATTTTTTGCCGTCGTTGCTGCTGTTACTGGCGGGGCTCGCGGCTGCCTACATCAAAGACCTGAACGTTTTCTTCACCTCGTTGTTTCAGGTACTGCCAACCCTGGTGCTGTTACTCGGCGGTGCCTACTGTGCGGTTTACCGGCGCCAGCGTGAGCTGTTCCTGATGGTCACGGTGTACATCGCCTACTTCCTGCTCGACACCCAGACCGATTACTACCGCGACCACGGCAAGGTGCGTGACGACGCCGCGGTGGTTTTCCATTTGTGTTGCCTGCTGTTGCCGTTGTTGTTCGGCGTATTCGCCGCGTGGCAGGAGCGTACGCATCTGTTCCAGGACATGGTCGCCCGTTTCGCCGTGTTGCTGGCCGTCGGTAGCGTTGCACTGGCGCTTGAACAAAGTTACCCACAGGCGTTGCTGACGTGGCTGTCGCAGATCCGCTGGCCGGCCTTGCATGGCGCCTGGATGAGCCTGATCCAGCTGTCCTATCCGGTGTTCATCGCATCGTTCGGGCTGCTGGCCTACCAGTATTGGCGCCACCCCAGGCCCCTGCATGCGGCACAACTGGTGGGGTTGCTCGGGCTGTTCTGGATGTTGCCGAAAACCTTCATCCTGCCCTTCACCCTGAACATCATGTGCAGCCAGGTGATGCTGATGATTGCGGCGGCCGTGGCCCATGAGGCCTATCAAATGGCCTTCCGTGACGAACTGACCGGGCTGCCGGGGCGCCGAGCGTTGAATGAGCGCATGCAGCGCCTGGGGCGCAACTATGTGTTGGCCATGAGTGACGTCGACCACTTCAAGAAATTCAACGATACCCACGGCCATGACGTGGGTGACCAGGTGCTGCGACTGGTCGCCAGCAAGCTGTCGAAAATCGGCGGAGGCGGTAAGGCCTATCGCTATGGCGGTGAGGAATTCGCCCTGGTGTTTGCCGGCAAGAGCCTCGAAGAGTGCCTGCCGCACCTGGAGGTCATTCGCGAATCGATCGCCACCTACAGCATTCGTCTGCGCAATCAGGACAGCCGTCCACAGGATGACAATCAGGGCCGACAGCGTCGCGCCGGTGCCAGTGCCTCGAGTGTGTCGGTGACTGTTAGCATCGGCGTTGCCGAGCGAGTGGAGCAACGCACGCCCGAGCGAGTGCTCAAGTCCGCTGACGAAGCGCTTTACAGCGCCAAGGGCGCCGGGCGCAACTGCGTGATGGCGTTCGGGCAGAGCCGCCGTGGCGCCGTGCGCATGGACGCCGCTGCGGTTGAGTGATGACGGCGCATTCAGCGTCTGGACTGTCATTGTGAAGGGCGAGGCGGCGGCAGTAGGTTTGAGTCATCTACTGCCGGAGAAATGACCATGCCCGCCTACAAGGCCCCCCTGCGCGATATGCGCTTTCTGATTGACCACGTCTTCGATTTCCACAGCAACTACGCAAAGCTCGGCGCCTGCGATGCCAGCCCGGACATGGTCAGTGCGATCCTCGAAGAGGGCGCCAGGTTCTGTGAGAACGTGCTGTCGCCACTCAACCGTAGCGGCGACGAAGAGGGCTGCCATTTCGACAACGGCGTGGTCACGACGCCTGCAGGTTTCAAGCAGGCTTTCGCCCAATATGTCGAGGGTGGCTGGCATGGCCTGGCGGCTGATCCGGCGTATGGCGGTCAGGGCCTGCCCGGCTCACTGGGGCTGGTCATCAGCGAGATGGTGGGTTCGAGCAACACGTCCTGGGGCATGTACCCCGGCTTGACCCACGGCGCCATGTCGGCGATCCACGCCCATGGCACTCAAGAGCAAAAACAAACCTATCTGAGCAAACTCACCGCCGGCCAATGGACCGGCACCATGTGCCTGACCGAAGCCCATTGCGGCACCGACCTGGGCATCATCAAGACCCGCGCCGTGCCTCAGGCCGACGGCAGTTACGCGATCACCGGCAGCAAGATTTTCATCTCCGCCGGCGAGCACGACATGAGCGCCAACATCATTCACCTGGTACTGGCGAAGCTGCCGGAGGCACCGGCCGGGACCAAGGGCATTTCGCTGTTTATCGTGCCCAAGTTCCTGCCCGATGCCGAGGGTGACGCGGGCGAACGCAATGGTGTTTCCTGCGGTTCCATCGAGCACAAGATGGGGATCAAGGCTTCGGCTACCTGTGTGCTGAATTTCGACGGGGCCAAGGGCTTTTTGATCGGGGAAGCTAACAAGGGCCTCAACTGCATGTTCACCATGATGAACCACGCACGACTCGGCACGGGCATGCAGGGTTTGTGTCTGGGCGAAGCGAGTTTCCAGGGAGCGATCAAGTACGCCAACGACCGTTTGCAGATGCGCGCATTGACAGGCCCCAAGGCACCGGAAAAAGCCGCCGACCCGATCATCGTGCATCCCGATGTACGTCGAATGTTGCTGACCATGAAAGCCTTCAACGAAGGCAACCGGGCACTGACTTACTTCACTGCGCAGTTGCTCGACGTTGCGCACCTGAGCGCGGATGCAACGGCGCGCCAGGACGCCGAAGATCTGCTGGCCTTCCTGACGCCGATCTGCAAAGCCTTCATGACCGAAACCGGACTGGAAGTGACCAACCATGGCATGCAGGTGTTCGGTGGCCACGGCTTCATTCGTGAATGGGGGATGGAGCAGTTGGTCCGCGACTGCCGGATCGCGCCGATCTATGAGGGCACCAACGGTATCCAGGCGCTTGACCTGCTCGGGCGCAAAGTCCTCGGCAGCCAGGGCAAGCTGCTGCGCGGTTTCACCAGAATCGTCCACAAGTTCTGCGCGGCCAACACCGAGCATCCACAGTTGGGCAGCTATGTGGCGCAGCTCAATGAGCTGAATCAGCAATGGGGTGAGTTGACGACCAGGCTCGGCATGGCGGCGATGAAAAACCCGGATGAAGTCGGCGCGGCATCGGTGGATTATCTGATGTACAGCGGTTACATCATCCTCGGCTATTTGTGGTTGCGCATGGCGTTGGTGGCGCAGGCGCAGCTCGATGCTGGCAGCGCCGACGCGGATTTCTGCCGGGCCAAACTGGCCACCAGCGAGTTTTACTTCAAGCGTTTGTTGCCGCGTACCGACGCTCATCGGGCGGCGATCGAGGCGGGGAGTGATTGCCTGATGCAGTTGCCGGCGGAGTTGTTTGCGCTTTGATGGATGGCTGATAACGCCTTCGCGGGCAAGCCTCGCTCCTACGGGATCTACGTCGAACACGCATGCGTGAACGACTTCGGCCTGTAGGAGCGAGGCTTGCCCGCGAACACGTTTTGAGGCGTAAACGCCGATGACTAAAAATTACAAATCAGTCATGTGCTGACCCTATGTGTCGCAAAAGTTGTTGGGTTACACTCGGACCCCAATAAAGCATCTTTCCTACGAACCACCTGTTTAGATCTTGCGAGGTTTGCCATGGCTGACTACAAAGCGCCCCTGCGCGATATGCGCTTCGTCCTCAATGAAGTCTTCGAGGTCGCCAAACTCTGGGCCGAGCTGCCAGCACTGGCCGATTCCATCGATGCTGAAACGGTCGAAGCCATTCTCGAAGAAGCCGGCAAGGTCACCAGCAAAAGCGTCGCGCCCCTGAGCCGTGCGGCTGACGAGGAAGGTTGCCACTGGGCGGACGGTGCTGTCACCACGCCGGCAGGTTTCCCACAGGCTTACCAGACTTACGCTGAAGGCGGTTGGGTCGGTGTTGGTGGCGACCCGGCCTACGGTGGCATGGGCATGCCCAAGGCCGTTTCGGCCCAGGTCGAAGAAATGGTCAACTCGGCCAGCCTGGCGTTCGGTCTGTACCCGATGCTGACCGCTGGTGCCTGCCTGTCGATCAACGCCCACGCCAGTGAAGAACTGAAGGCTGCCTACCTGCCGAACATGTACGCCGGGGTCTGGGCCGGTTCCATGTGTCTGACCGAACCGCACGCCGGTACCGACCTGGGGATCATCCGCACCAAGGCCGAGCCTCAGGCCGACGGTTCCTACAAGGTCAGCGGCACCAAGATCTTCATCACCGGCGGCGAACACGACCTGACCGAAAACATCATCCATCTGGTGCTGGCCAAGCTGCCGGATGCACCGGCTGGCCCTAAAGGGATTTCGCTGTTCCTGGTGCCCAAGTTCATGGTCAATGCCGACGGCAGCCTGGGTGCGCGCAACCCGGCAAACTGCGGTTCGATCGAGCACAAGATGGGCATCCAGGCCTCGGCGACCTGCGTGATGAACTTCGACGAAGCTGTCGGTTATCTGGTTGGCGAACCGAACAAAGGCCTGGCGGCAATGTTCACCATGATGAACTACGAGCGCCTGGGCGTCGGCATCCAGGGCCTGGCCACTGGCGAGCGCTCTTACCAGAATGCCGTCGAGTACGCCCGCGATCGTCTGCAGAGCCGTTCGCCGACCGGCGCGCAGAACAAGGACAAAGTCGCTGACCCGATCATCGTCCACCCGGACGTGCGTCGCATGCTGCTGACCATGAAAGCCTCGAACGAAGGCGGCCGCGCGTTTTCGACCTACGTGGCCATGCAACTGGACACCGCCAAGTTCAGCGAAGACGCCACCACCCGCAAGCGCGCGGAAGACCTGGTGGCCTTGCTGACCCCGGTGGCCAAGGCGTTCCTCACCGATCTGGGCCTGGAAACCACGGTCCACGGCCAGCAGGTATTCGGCGGCCACGGTTACATCCGTGAGTGGGGCCAGGAGCAACTGGTGCGCGACGTGCGCATCACCCAAATCTACGAAGGCACCAATGGCATCCAGGCGCTGGACCTGGTGGGGCGCAAGATCGTCGGCAGCGGCGGGGCGTTCTACAATCTGTTTGCCGACGAGATTCGCCACTTCACCGCAACGGCCAGCGCTGACCTGGCAGAGTTCACCAAGCCGCTCAACGATGCGGTGACGACCCTTGACCAACTGACGGCATGGTTGCTGGACCGGGCGAAAAACAACCCGAATGAAATCGGCGCGGCGTCGGTCGAGTACCTGCAGGTATTTGGCTACGTGGCTTATGCCTACATGTGGGCGTTGATGGCCAAGGCTGCCTTGGGCAAAGAAACCCAGGACGATTTCTACGCCAGCAAACTGGGTACCGCACGCTTCTATTTCGCCCGTTTGCTGCCGCGTATTCACTCGCTGAGCGCGTCGGTGAAGGCCGGTAGCGAATCGCTGTTCCTGCTGGATGCGGGGCAATTCTGATGTTGTAACCTGATGTAAGCATTCTCTTACATGACGTGCTGCTGTTCTCCCATAGTCGTAAATTGGATCCACGGCTAATCTACTTCTCATGGACGTAGCGCAGGAAGCGCAAAGTAACAACACGGACACGTAGGATTCTGCCAGGACGGCGGAGTGAAATGGATGTCAGGGAAACAGTCTGCAAAGCCCCGCTTCGGCGGGGTTTTCTTTTGTCTCGAGAAAAGTGTTCAGCTCAGGCCATCCAGTGCCGGCGGGCTGTTCAAGCGCTCATCCGGCCGATTGATCACCTCCTCCAGCAACGTGCGCAGCAAGGCCAGCGATGCCTGTTGCCGTTGCACATCGCGACAGACCAACCCGACTTTGAGCGGCACCCGCGGCTCGCTCAGGGGTTTCCACAACAATTCTTGGCTGCCGTGGGTCTTCTGCGAGCGTCCGGGCAGCACCGTCGCCAGTCGCGTGTGCGGCAGGCTGTCGAGAATGCCGGCCATGTTGTTCAGCTCGGCCTGCACCTGCGGACGCCGTCCCAGGGTGGCCAGTTGCGCCTGCCAGATCTGCCGTATCTGAAACTCTTCGCCCAGCAATAACATCGGCAGTTCGGCGGCCTGGCTCATGGAGACTTTCTTGAATTCGCGCAAGGGATGGTCTGCCGGGATGACCAGTGTCAGCTCGTCCTCGTACAACAGCACCCCATGCAGGCCCGGCTGACGTGGTGGCAAGTAGCCGATGCCGATGTCCAGCGAACCATTGAGCAGGCGTCGCTCGATTTCCAGCCCCGTCAGTTCATAGATCTGCACCACCAGATGGGGCTGCGCCTTGCGCACCCGTTCGAGCATTTGTGGCACCAGGCTGGTGTGCACGGTTTGCAGTACGCCAATGGCCAGGGTGCGCAGCGCGTGCCCCTTGAAGTTGCCCAGAGCTTCGCGTGCCCGTTGCAGGCCATCGAGCAAGGGCAGGGCATGGTTGTACAGCGTATGGGCCGCAAGGGTCGGCAACAGGCGTTTGCTGCTGCGTTCGAACAGGCTCACATCGAGGGTTTGTTCGAGCTGGCGGATCTGCTGCGACAGTGCCGGCTGGGAAATGGACAGCCGCTCGGCCGCCCGGCCCACATGGCCTTCTTCGTAGACCGCGACGAAATAACGCAGTTGCTTGAAATCCATAAGTAATGCTTATCGAAAATGCTGGGAAATCGAAATGGCTCATCGCCTTGGCTGAGCCTAGTCTAACCGCATTCACAAGGCTTACAGGGCCCCGGAACGCGATGAAAACCCTTTGCTTCGATGGCGTTTGCATAGGTAACGCAAAAAACCTGCTGCGAGGGTTGAACCCATGAATCTGTTCAACCTGCGTCGAAACGCGCCCAGTCTCGATGATTTGCTCGTAGACAATTGCTCCCCGTCCAGGGACGACAATCTTTGCAGCGAGTACCTGATGCCCAGTGTCGATCGGCCCCAACAGGTTTTTGCCCGCGGCCAGGGTTCCTGGTTGTGGGACAGCGATGACCGTGCCTATCTGGATTTCTCCCAGGGCGGCGGCGCCAACAGCCTCGGCCACAGCCCCAAGGCAATGGTCAGCGCCATTACTGCGCAGGCGCAAGCGCTGATCAATCCCGGTTTCGCCCTGCATAACCGCGGCATGCTCAAGCTCGCCGAGCGACTCTGTGCCAGCACGGGCAGCGACCAGGCGTATCTGCTCAACAGCGGCAGCGAGGCCTGTGAGGCGGCGATCAAGCTGGCGCGCAAATGGGGTCAGCGGCATCGCGGTGGCGCTTCGCGGATCATCGTGGCCAATCAGGCTTGCCATGGTCGTAGCCTGGGCACGATTTCGGCGTCGGACGGTTCGACCCTGGTCAACCGTTTCGAGCCGCAGCTTCCTGGCTTCAGCCGCGTCCCCTTCAATGATCTTGCGGCGCTGAATGCGGCGGTGGATGAACGGACCGTGGCGATCATGCTCGAGCCGATCCAGAGTGAGGCCGGGGTGATTGCGGCCACTGCGCATTACATCAATGGGGTCGAGCGCCTGTGTCGTGAGCTGGGCATCCTGCTGATCTTCGACGAAGTGCAAACCGGTATCGGTCGCTGTGGCAGCTTGCTGGCAGAGCAGTCCTACGGCGTGCGGGCCGATATTGTCGTGCTCGGCAAAGGGCTTGGCGGGGGTGTACCGGTGGCGGCGCTGCTGGCGCGGGGCAAGGCCTGTTGCTTGGAAACGGGCGAAATGAGCGGTACCCATCATGGCAATGCGCTGCTGAGCGCCGCCGGCCTGGCGGTGCTCGACAGCGTGCAGGACAAAGGCTTTCTCGAGCATGTCGGGGAGATGGCGCAGCACCTGCGCGAAGGCCTGCAGCGTTTGTCCCATCGTTACGGCCACGGCGAATTACGCGGACAAGGGCTGCTCTGGGGGCTGACCCTGTCGGACGACTCGGCTGACGCCGTGGTCAAGGCCGCGTTGTGCGAAGGGCTGTTGCTCGATGCGCCGCAAGCCGATTGTCTGCGATTCACCCCGGCGCTGACGGTCAGCAAATCCAACATCGATGAAATGCTGCTGCGCCTGGCCCGCGCCTTCTCCCGCGTGCGCACCGCGCAGCTGCAATGCCGTAAAGGGATTGCCGTCTGAGCGCACGCTTGCTGCACGAATTCCCGAACCGTCTCGCGGTATAACGCACGCCCCACGCCTGATTCTTTTGGCGTGGGGCGTTTTTTTTGTGGCGGTTGCATCGTTCAGAAACATGGCCTGGGTACACTGGCCTGAACAATCATGCTGAACCCTGACCAACGGTACAGGTCAATGCGTTATGGGCTCGCGTGAGTCCACTTCAATCAGGAGCTGCGTCCATGGACTTTATTCGCATCATCATCGCCATTCTGTTGCCGCCATTGGGCGTGTTTCTGCAAGTGGGATTCGGTGGAGCGTTCTGGCTGAATATTCTGCTGACACTCTGCGGCTACATTCCCGGGATCGTGCATGCGGTGTACATCATTGCCAAGCGTTGAGGCGTTCTCCATGTAGGAGCCAGGCTTGCCAGCGAAGAATGATGACGCGTTGAGGCAGATACACCGCGGCGCCTGGTTCGCGCGCAAGCCACGCTCCTACGGGCGAAGACGGGTTGCCTGGCACACCGCATCGGCCGTTTACCAGCGAATGATGCACCGCGTTTTCAATTTGCGAACGCCATCACCCGCCGATAGAACAACCATTCCTGCTCCAGCGCATGCGCCTGGTTGCCGGCTTTGCGAAAGCCATGGCGTTCGTCTGCGTAGTAATGGGCTTCGACCAGAATGCCGTTGTCCTGCAGGGCCTCGACCATGTCGCGGGTCTGCTGCGGCACCACCACGGCATCCAGCTCGCCCTGAAAGAAGATCACCGGCACGCGGATGTTGCCAGCATGTAGTAACGGCGTGCGGGCAGCGTAGCGTTCGGCATCCTGTTGTGGATCACCGATCAGCCAGTCCAGGTAGTCTCCCTCGAACTTGTGCGTCGCCCGGCCCAGCGCCACAGGGTCGCTGACCCCATAAAGACTGGCGCCGGCACGAAATACCTGGTGAAACGCCAGCGCGCACAGCGCCGTGTAGCCGCCGGCGCTGCCACCGCGAATGAACGCCTGGTGGCCGTCGATCAAACCGCGTTCGGCGAGATGGCTCACCACGGCGCAAGCATCTTCGACATCGACTTCGCCCCAGCGCAAATGCAGGGCCTGGCGATAGTCCCGGCCGTAACCGCTGCTACCGCGATAGTTCAGATCGGCCACCGCGAAACCGCGTTGCGCCCAATACTGGATGCGCGGATCGAGCATCGGATAGCACGCCGAGGTCGGGCCGCCATGGATAAACACCACCAGCGGCGGCTTGGCGTCGCCAGTCATCGCCGGGTAGAAGAAACCGTGGGCCTCACCCGAACCGCTTGGGTAGCGCAGGGTTTGCGGGCGACTGATTTGCTCGGCGGGCAGTGGTGCAATACCGCCGGCGAGGACGTTCGCTTGCCGTGTCTGGCGATCGATGGCGATCACCGCCGCTGAACTGACGGGGGAGGCTGCAATGCAGTAGATGAACTGGTCATCCACGGCAAGATGGCGGAAGCGGCTGAATTCGCCGGTAAAGTCGTCGCAGGTGGTGGCGCAAAGGCCTAATCGGCCGAAGCCGCCTTCCGTCCAGCTGGCCAGATAGCTGCCATCACTCAGGGGTAACCAGGTGCAACCGCCCAGTTGCCAAGGCGCCGGGCCGTGATCGGCAGCGGCGCTCGGCAATGGTGCCAGGCCATCGGCCGACTCCATCCAGGGCTGCCAGTAACCACCGCGATCGGTCAGGCAGAACAAGCGACCGTTACCATCGAAGCGAGGTTGTTGCAGCGACTCTTGCGCCTGGTCGCCAGCCACGCAGCAGGGTGCCGCGAAGCCGCCATCGGCCTGGCGTTGCGCAACCATCAAACGGGTCGCGGTCCAAGGCTGATCCGGGCGACTCCACTCGATCCAGGCCAGGCGTTGCGCATCGGGGCTCAAGGTCGGTGAGGCGTAGAAATCCGCGCCTTCGGCCAACAATTGTCGTGCGCCATCCACCAGGTTGATCGCCACCAGGCGGTGCTCATTGCGGTTTTCCTCAACCGCCAGCACCTGGCCATTGGCGAACTGCAGGTCGCCGTATCGACACACGCCTGACGTCAGCACCTCGGGCGTCTCGCCTTGCAGTGATTGGCGATACAGCTGCTGGTCGGCCTCATTGACGAACACCACGCCGTCATCGGTCAGGCAAAACGCACCACCGCCATATTCGTACACCCGACTGCGCACACTGAACGGGGGTGGCGTCAGGCAGTTGCCCACGCCATCACGCCAGTGCCAGATCCGACACGCGGCATCCTCCGGACGGTATTCGTTCCAGAACAAGCCATGGGGGCCGACCTGCAGCTCGGCAAAATCGATGCCGGCGGCGACGGCGTTGGCGGCGCTGAAGGGTTCAGCTTTTGGCGATGAGGCGTGAGTTTCGTTCATTGCGAAAGGCCAGTTGTTCAATGGTCTGGGTCGCGTGCTCCGCCTCTTCGCGGGCCTTGAGGATCACGCCGTGATGAGGCGACTTGCTGCACACCGGGTCGGCGTTGCGCGCATCCCCCGTGAGCATGAACGCCTGGCAGCGGCAGCCGCCGAAGTCCTTTTCCTTCTCGTCGCAGGAGCGGCACGGCTCGGGCATCCAGTCGTATCCGCGAAAGCGGTTGAAACCGAACGAGTCATACCAGATGTGCTGCATGCTGTGGTCACGCACGTTGGGAAACTGCACGGGCAGCTGTCGGGCGCCGTGACAGGGCAGCGCGGTGCCGTCCGGGGTCACGGTCAGGAAGATGCTGCCCCAGCCGTTCATGCAGGCTTTCGGGCGTTCTTCGTAATAGTCCGGCGTGACGAAAATCAGCTTGCACGGATGCCCTTCGGCTTCCAGTCTGGCGCGGTATTCATTGGTGATGCGTTCGGCGCGGACCAGCTGTTCCCGGGTCGGCAGCAGCCCAACCCGATTGAGCTGCGCCCAGCCGTAGAACTGGCAAGTGGCGAGCTCGACGAAGTCGGCTTCCAGGGCGATGCACAGCTCGATGATGCGGTCGATCTTGTCGATGTTGTGCCGATGGGTCACGAAGTTCAGGACCATCGGGTAGCCGTGGGCTTTCACGGCGCGGGCCATTTCCAGCTTCTGCGCGAAGGCCTTTTTCGAGCCCGCCAGCAGGTTGTTCACCTGCTCGTCGCTGGCCTGGAAACTGATCTGGATGTGATCGAGGCCGGCTTGCTTGAAGTCGCTGATTTTCTGCTCGGTCAGGCCGATGCCGGAGGTGATCAGGTTGGTGTAGAAACCCAGCTGGCGCGCCTCGGCAATCAGCTCGGCGAGGTCCTGGCGCACCAGCGGCTCACCGCCGGAAAAACCCAGCTGCGCCGCGCCCATCTCCCGCGCCTCGCGGAACACCTTGATCCACTGTTCGGTACTGAGCTCCTGGCCTTGCTCGGCAAAATCCAGCGGATTGGAGCAGTACGGGCATTGCAGCGGGCAGCGGTAGGTCAGCTCGGCCAGCAACCACAGCGGCAGGCCGATCTCGGGGGTGGGCGGCACTTGCCTCGATGAATCAGGCAAGTTCGATCCAGTGCTGCGCACGGGCAACCTCCATGAATTGCTCGATGTCGTCACCGAGCTCGGGCACGCCGGGGAACTGCCGGTCGAGCTCATTGATAATCGCGGCGACATCACGCTCGCCATCGATCAAGCCGCCGATCAGCGCGGCGCTTTCATTGAGTTTAATCATGCCTTCGGGATACAGCAGCACGTGGCCTTTCTGCGCCGGTTCGTACTGGAACCGGTAGCCAGGGCGCCAGGTCGGGGTCTTGCTGCGATCGAAACTCATAGGGTGATTCCTTTGTGCCAGACCCGTTGTCCGGTCACGCTGTGATACGGCGGGCGATTGAGTTCATAGGCCATGCTCATGGCATCGAGCATGCTCCAAAGAATGTCCAGTTTGAACTGGAGAATTTCCAGCATGCGCTCCTGGCCTTCCCGGGTCGTGTAGTGCTGGAGGGTGATGGCCAGGCCGTGCTCGACATCGCGGCGTGCCTGGCCCAGGCGCGTGCGGAAATATTCGTAGCCGGCGGGGTCGATCCACGGGTAATGCTGCGGCCAGCTGTCCAGGCGCGACTGATGGATCTGCGGGGCGAACAGTTCGGTCAGCGAGCTGCTGGCGGCCTCCTGCCAACTGGCGCGGCGGGCGAAGTTGACGTAGGCGTCGACGGCGAAGCGCACGCCGGGCAGCACCAGTTCCTGGGAACGTAATTGATCCGGGTCGAGGCCGACCGCCTGGCCCAGGCGCAGCCAGGCTTCGATGCCGCCGTCTTCGCCGGGGGCACCGTCATGGTCGAGCAGGCGTTGAATCCATTCGCGGCGGATCTCGCGGTCCGGGCAATTGGCCAGGATGGCGGCGTCTTTCAGGGGGATGTTCACCTGATAGTAAAAGCGGTTGGCGACCCAGCCCTGGATCTGCTCGCGGGTCGCCCGGCCTTGGTACATCGCCACGTGATACGGGTGATGGATGTGGTAGTAGGCGCCTTTGGCACGCAGGGCGGCTTCGAATTCGGCGGGGGACATGGGGGTGTCGGTCATCGGGGGTCTCCGGGGGTGTCTGGTCTGACGCCTTCGCGGGCAAGCCCGCTCCCACAGGTGTTGTGTACACCGCAGAATCCTGTGGGAGCGGGCTTGCCCGCGAAGGGGCCATCCGTTACAGCACAATACTCATGCCGTCATACGCCACTTCAACCTCACGCCGATCCAGCTCGGCACGCTGCGGCGAATCCTCATCGAGAATCGGGTTGGTGTTGTTGATGTGGATAAGCACCTTGCGCTGCTTGGGCAGTTGCTCCAGCACTTCAAGCATGCCGCCGGGGCCGTTCTGTGCCAGGTGGCCCATCTCCCGGCCGGTGCGGGTGCCGACGCCACGGCGCTGCATTTCGTCGTCGTCCCACAGCGTGCCGTCGACCAACAGGCAGTCGCTGGCGGCCATGATCTCCATGAGCGGCGCGTCGACTTTGCCCAGGCCGGGGGCGTAGAACAGTTTGCCACCGGTATTGAGGTCTTCGACGATCAGGCCGATGTTATCGCCTGGATGCGGGTCGAAGCGATGCGGCGAGTAGGGCGGCGCGGCGCTGCGCAGGGGCAGCGGGGTGAATCGCAGGTTCGGGCAGGCCGGGATGCTGAAGCTCTGGTCGAGTTCGATGCGGTTCCAGTTCAGGCCACCGTTCCAGTGGGTCAGCATGTTGAACAGCGGGAACCCGGTGCTCAAATCCTCATGGACCATGTCGGTGCACCAGACCTGGTGCGGGCAACCTTCACGCAGCATGAGCAGGCCGGTGGTGTGGTCGATCTGGCTGTCCATCAGGATGATCGCGCTGATCCCGGTATCGCGCAGTGCGCGTCCCGGCTGCATGGGCGCGAAACTCTGGAGCTGGGCACGGATGTCCGGGGAGGTGTTGCACAGCACCCAATTCACGCCGTTATCGGAAATCGCGATGGACGATTGGGTGCGCGCCTTGGCCCGCAGGCTGCCATTACGAAAACCTGCGCAGTTCTCGCAATTGCAGTTCCACTGAGGGAAACCACCGCCAGCGGCGGAACCTAGGATCTGGACAAACATGGGCGCTCCATCATTTCAATGCTGAAAATAAAACGCCTCGGATAACCGAGGCGTTGTGCTGCATTCCTGCCAGGGCAGGGATCAGCGGCTTGCGAAGTACATGGTGACTTCAAAGCCGATACGCAGGTCGGTGTAAGCCGGTTTGGTCCAGGCCATCAGTTGAACTCCTTCAGGTAAGGTTGGACAGCGCTATCTATAGGTATAGTCCACCTCCAGCGGGAGATGTTCCAAATAGTTAGGCTGCTATGTTACTCAAAATTTCACAGGGATTGCCCGTGAAACTTTGAAAAAGCTCCTTACAGTCTGGGTAATGATCATTTTGTCGCTTGCCAGGGCGCACCGGGTGCAGGGCTGTTCGCCAGGCAGCGCCAGCCCCCTTCGGCCCGGTTCAAGCGCTGAACCGCGGCCAGCAGCGCGGCACGGTCGGTCAGGAGAATGGCCTGGGGCAACTGCGTCAGATAATCCGACGGGCGGCCAGCCAACTTGCCCTGCCAGAGCAATTCCGCGGTTTGGCGGGTGGTCAGGGCGGCGCTGGAAAACTGATCCACCAAGGCTTGGCGTTGGCTGATGAAAGCGCTCTCGTCGAGGGACTGGATCAGCGCCGGCAAGCCGTTCAGGAACTGTTCGATGTGCTGCAGGATTGCCGCTGCGGCAACATTCGGCGATTGCACACCCAACAACAGTCCAGTCTGCCCGTGAACCTGTCGCAGGGCACTGAACACCGCATAGCCCAGTTGCAACTCCACCCTCAGGCGCTGATAGAACGGCGTCTGACAGACATGGGCGAGCAAGCGCCAGGCGGCTTCGTCGGCCAGATCGTGGGTGGCTGTGGGGCAGAACAACAACAGCGCATGCTCGCTGGAGTCGGCCTCTACGGTGCTCCACAGGTGCTGCGAATGGATTGACGACGGTGGTGCCTGTTGCGTATCCGCAGTACCCGGCACGCGGCTCAACGCTAGCCCCATGGCCACTTGAGTCTGGGCAGAAAAACCGCTCGCCAGGCCGGTCCAGTGAGCACTCGACCACAGTTGCGCCAGGTTGTCCGATTCGGCCGACGGCTCAAGGCAGTGATCGGGCAGCACCTTGAGTAGCTGTCGGATCGGCATCAAGGCGGGGGGCGTCGGTGTTTGTGGTGAGCGTGCTGCATCAGGTTGGGTCAGCGAGTTCAGCGCGTGTTCGAGGATGGTGGGCATCGGCGCTTGCAGGCCGGTCATTTTCAACAGCCATTGATTGCCCGATGCGTCGAAGGAAAAATCCACACCGGCCTGGCTTGCGTCTTCGCGCAACGCTTGCAGGTTGTGTTCCAGGCGCGATTGAAGGCCGGCGCCGGGGGCTGCGTCCAGGCGCCAGCGCAGGTACACCGCCGCTTCAGCAGCGTTGTCCGGCGACACTTGGCAAAATTGCATCGGTGAGCGTTCGCGGCGGTTGCGTGAGCGGTCTTGAGCAAAGGTGCGCAGGCCTCGATGGGCGCTGGTTTGTCCGCGAATCAAGCCGGCGTTGGGAGCCGCCGTTTCGTTGTGCAGGAACGGATTGGGCGCGGGGAGTTGCCAGGTGCCGCTGAAGTTATCCACAGCGCCGATTTTTTCCAGGACAGCCTTGAGGGCCATAACGCCGGCTTCGGATAACCCGGCTTCGCGCGCTTCGCTATCCTGCCGGACCTGTTGCAGCGCACTGCTGACCTGTTGCTGGCGCTGGCGCAGTGCCGCGTATTCCGCGCGCAACCCGCGCCAGTCTTGCTGGGCGAAAAAGCCCAGCCAGTCCTGCAATTGCTCGCCAATCCCGTTCGCCACTGCATTGGCAGGCAGTGTGAACTCAATGTGCAGAAAGGCTTGTTCGGCGAACTGATACAGAGGGCGTGCCTTGAGGTTGTCAGCCCGGCCCTGTTTGCGCAGTTCAGCCAACAGCCCTCCGGGTTTCGCCGTGTTCAGCCAATGGCACAAAAAGTCCAGTGCCTCGGGCGATGAGTCGGGCAGTGCTTCAAGGGCGAACAGCAGGTCCAACCGATGCTCGCTAGCCTGTTGATAACGGTTGTCCGCTCCGGCCATCAGCGCTGTGGGAGGTTGTTGCGGGACCTTCTCGCCCTTGGCAATGACCTTGCCGAATGCCTCGGCCAACAGCCTCAATTCATCAAGGCTCTGGGGGCCGGCAAGGCTCAAGGTCATTTGTCCGGTCTGGTAATAGCGCTGATGGAAATCCTGCAAGGCCTGCTGGAATTCTGGTTGCGGCACCGGCAAGGTGTCGCGGTTGCCCGCATGAAAACCGCGCAACGGATGAGCGTCGCTAAGCCCGCCCAACAGGGCCACCTGCTGCTGCGCCGCACCATCCTGCGACCAGGCGATAAATTCTGCGTGCAGCACTTCCCGTTCCCGGTGCTGGTCGTCCAGATTCATGCGTGGATGGGCGAGCATGTCGGCCAGTCGCTCCAGACCCTTGGCAAACGCCTGGGGTGGCAGCTCGAAAAAGTAATCGGTGGTGCGCTCGCAGGTTTGCGCATTCACCTGACCGCCGTGACGCTGGACGTAGGCCATCAGCCCTTGATCGGCGGCAAAGCGCTCGGTACCGAGAAACAGCAGGTGTTCCAGAAAGTGCGCCAGGCCTGGCCAGGCCAACGGCACGTCATGGCTGCCGGCGGCAACCCGCAACGCCGCCGCGCAGCGCTTCAAGTCCGGGGCATGACGCAGCGTCACCCGCAAGCCGTTGGCCAGGGTTTCAGTGTGGGGGCGAGGGTGATTCAGCGCAGGCATGAGCACTTCCAGAACAGAGAAGTGCCAATGCTAGCGGATAACGGTGGCTCAGCGCTTGTTCAGTGCGCCGTAAAGCTCGGGGCGGCGATCGATCAGGTAGCGATTGGCGGCGCGCGAGTCGACCATCAACTGGCGGTCCAGCTCCCCGACAATCAGCGCTTCATCGAGTCCCGCCTGGGCGATGCGGCTGCCATCCGGTGCGGCGATGCTGCTTTGGCCACAGTAGTGGATATCGCCTTCGTGCCCGCAATAGTTGGCATACGCCACATAGCACTGATTCTCGTAAGCCCGGGCGCGGACAGTGACGTCCGCGATGAAATCGAACGGGATCATGTTGGCCGTCGGTGCCAGTATCAGCTCGGCACCGGCCAGGGCCAGGCGCCGGGCGTTTTCCGGAAACTCGAGGTCGTAGCAGATCAGGAACCCGAGCTTCCAGCCGTTGAGTTCAACGATGGGGAAGTCGTCGGTGCCGGCGCTGAACATCGAGCGGTCGAGGTCACCGAACAGGTGCGTCTTGCGGTAATTGCACAGGCGTTCGCCATTGGCGTCGATCAGTTGCACGGCGTTGTAGATCTGTCCGTCCGCGGTGCGTTCGGGATAGCCATACAAAATGGCGATCCCGGTGGTCTTGGCTATGCGCGCAATCTGTTGCGCCGACTCACCGTTGTACACCTCCGCCAACACGCTGACGGCATCGACGCCGATGTTGTAGCCGGTCAGGAACATCTCCGGCAGTACCAGCAAGTCGGCGCCCTTTGCCTCCAGCGCCAGCTGATGCAGGCGCTGAAGGTTGCCGGCGACATCCAGGGGCAACGGTGGACACTGGTAAAGAGCTACGCGCATTTCGGACTCCTCTTACTCGGGCAGGGCGATCGGACCGATCTCGTTGAACACATCTCCTGGACCCGGATTCTCGGCGTGAGTTGCACCGCCGAAGTGTTTCATGATGCCCCACACCGCGTTGAGCGAGGTTTGCACCGCGCCTTCGACCCAGGCCGGCGTCCACGAAACGTCGTCGCCAGCGATGAAAATCCCGCGTTGTTCGGCCGGCATGTCGTCCTGCATGAAATGCGCGTACATGCGCTGGTTGTAGCGGTAGTGGCCGGGCAGGGCACCCTTGAAGGCGCCGAGGAAATGCGGGTCGGCTTCCCAGGACACGGTGATCGGATCGCCGATGATTCGCGCGGCGATGTCGACTTTCGGGTAGATCTTCTTCAGCGCATCCAACGCCAGCTTCACGCGTTTTTCCACCGGGTGCGGGAGCATTTTCAAGGCGTCGCTCATCCACGAATACGACAGGCAAATCACCCCCGGCTTGTCGTCGCCGTTGTCGAACAGGTAGGTACCGCGGGTCAGGCGATCGGTGAGGGTCATACTCATCAGGTCGCGCCCGGTTTCCGGGTCTTTGTCCTTCCAGAACGGGCGGTCGACCATCACGAAGGTTTTCGACGACTGCATGTAGCGGGTACGGTCCAGGGCCATCCACATCTTCTGCGAGAACAGGGTTTCGTCGCATTCGATCTGGGTGGTCAAAAGCCAGCTCTGGCAGGTGGTCAGCACCGCCGCGTATTCGCGGGTATCGCCGTTGTTGTCGGTGACCGCAAAGCGGCCGTCCGGCGCGTGGGCGATTTTCTTCACGCCGGAACGAGGCGCACCGCTGTGCAACGACTTGAGGCTGGTGCCCTGCGGCCAGTGCACGCAGCGTTCCGGGACATGGCGCCAGATGCCCTGCGGCACTTGTTCCACGCCACCGACCACCAGGTGCTGGTGATCGTCGCAGTTGGTCATCACCACGCGGAATATTTCCAGCATCGAGTTGGGGAAGTCCGAGTCCCAGCCACCGGTGCCGAAACCGACCTGGCCGAACACTTCGCGGTGATGGAACGACAGCTTGGCGAAGGCTTTGGAGGTGGCAACGAAATCGTAGAAAGTGCGGTCGTCCCACAGCGGCACGAGGGTGTTCCAAAGCTCCTTGAGGCGTGGGACGTCGCGGTCGCGAATGGCCTGCTGGATATCGGAGAACTGCGAGCCGGCTTCCAGGGCGTCGGCCCAGGCGTCAGCCACTTCCTGGAACAGTGCAGGAAGATCCGCCAGTTTCTGTGCGTAATGGGTCTTGCCTTCCAGATCGATGACGGTGCTGCCGGAGGCAGGTGTCAGCGGGTTGGGGAAGGGTTTGGTTTCAAGGCCCAGCTTGTCGACATAGTGATAGAACGCGGTGGACGACACCGGAAAACGCATGCCCCCCAACTCGGCGACGATGCCGTCGGTGCCATTGAACGCTTGGGAACGCAGGCGACCACCCAGCTTCGAGGCCTCATAGACCACCGGCTTGAGGCCGAGCTTCATCAGTTCATAGGCAGCTACCAGCCCGGCGATACCGGCACCGACAATCGCCACTTCGGCACCGTGATGGTGCTCGGGAATGCTGCCCAGGCCGGCCGGGTGTTCGATCCAGTCGTCGAAGGCGAAAGGAAAGTCCGGACCGAAAATGGTGACTGGTTTTTTACCGTCTGCAGGATGGCGATTGTTCTTGTTCATGGCTGACCTTACTGGCGACCCGACGCGGAGTGCGCATCTGAGTATAGGAAAAGATGCCAGCCATTCTAGAGAGCGTAGAACACGTTAATAAGACGCAAAGTGTCGTCGTTTTGCCAATTAATTGATCAATATGACGATCTATTACTGCATACCGTCAAATGTGAGGACTTAAACCGGCTGCCCCCGATCAATCTTGCTGCTCAAGATGATCGACGTCGTCGTCTTCTCCACCCCGTCGACACTGCCAATCTGATCCAGCAGCTGGTCCAGTTGCTCCGGCGAATCGCTGCGCAACCAGGCCACATAATCAAATTCGCCACTCACCGCACAAAGCTGCTGCACCTGGGCCATCGCACTGAGGCGCCGCAACACTTCCTTGCCGGAGCGCGGCTGCACGGTAATCCCCACATACGCCTGTAGTCCGCCATCCACCACGCGCTGGCCGAGTCGTACGCCATACCCGGTAATGACCTTGGCCTTTTCCAGCCGAGCCAGGCGCGAGGTGACGGTGGTCCGGGCGATGCCCAGTTGCCGGGCGAGCATGGCCACGCTTTCGCGGGCGTTGATCTGCAGAGCCGCAATCAACTGACGGTCGATTTCGTCAAGAGCGGGCGGGCGAGTGTCAGGCAAGGGCGGTCTCCAGCGGCATGGATCAAGGTCAAGGCATGTTACAGGCACATCCCCCGCAGCGCTCGCGACGGTTATCTGGACTAGCCTCAATACCGTTCATGACATTTTTGCCTGCGACAAATTGCCATAAGTAACTAGGTAGTACATTATTCCGCCCTTGTCACAAATGGGGAAAATTTCCGACATGAATAATTCTGGGGCTGCCGCCGGCAGCAAATGGCTGCTGACGGGGTTGGGTGTCTTGATAGCACTGATCGGGCTCGGCCTGGCTGGCGGCGGCGGTTATCTGATCGCACTTGGCGGCAGCTGGTATTTCCTGCTGATGGGCCTGGCGATGCTGGTCTCGGGGCTGATGATTGCCCGACGTAGACCGCTGGGGGCGTGGATATATGGTCTGGCGCTTATCCTCACGGCCGTCTGGGCAGTGTGGGATGCCGGTCTTGAATATTGGCCACTGGTTTCGCGGGTACTGACGTTTGCTGTGATCGGCCTGGTTGTGGCGCTGATCTATCCGACGCTGGTGCGCGCTTCGGGCGCTTCCGGCGGGCGTGGTGCTTACGGGCTTGCCGGAATTTTGGGCGTGGGAGTCGTTGCGACGATGGCCTACATGTTTGTCCCGACCCACGTGGTCAAGGCTGCCGTTGAGCCTGCGGTAACGCCGGTCGTGCCGGGTACCGAACAGAAAGACTGGGCGCACTGGGGCAACACCACCGCCGGCAACCGCTTTGCCGCGCTGGATCAGATAAACAAAGGCAACATCGACAAATTGCAGGTGGCCTGGACCTTCCGTACCGGCGATATCCCGCAAAGTACCGGCGCCGGTGCCGAAGACCAGAATACCCCGTTGCAGATCGGTGACACGGTCTACACCTGCACCGCGTACGGCAAGGTTTTCGCCCTGGACGCCGACACTGGCGCCCAGCGCTGGAAGTTCGACCCGCAAGGCACCGCGCCCAACTGGCAGCGCTGCCGTGGCCTGGGCTACTTCGATTCTGGCGCGGCGCCTGTAGCCGAGCAGCCAGGCGCTTGTACGAAACGTCTGTTCCTGCCGACCGGCGATGCCCGCCTGATCGCCATCAATGCCGAAACCGGCAAGCCGTGCGAAGAGTTCGGCAACCAGGGCACCGTCGACCTGACCACCGACATGGGTGAAGTCAAACCCGGTTATTACCAGCAGACCTCGACGCCGCTGGTCGCAGGGGACGTGGTGATCGTCGGTGGCCGTGTCGCCGACAACTACTCCACTGGCGAGCCGCCAGGTGTGGTCCGCGCCTACGACGTGCGCAGCGGCGAGCTGGTGTGGGCGTGGGATCCGGGTAACCCGAACACCACCAAGCGCCCACCGGCCGGCGAGACCTACACCCGGGGTACGCCGAACGTCTGGTCGGCGATGTCCTACGACGCCAAGCTTGGTCTGGTGTACCTGCCAACCGGCAACGCGACACCGGACTTCTTCGGCGGTCAGCGTACGGCCATGGATGACAAGTGGAACTCGTCCGTCGTTGCCATCGACGTGAAAACCGGCCAGGTGCGCTGGCACTTCCAGACCACCCACAACGATCTGTGGGACTTCGACCTGCCCGCACAACCGTTGCTGTATGACGTGCCGGACGACAAGGGCGGCACCCAGCCTGCCTTGGCGCAAGTGACCAAGCAGGGCGAGATTTTCCTGCTCAACCGCGAAACCGGCGTGCCGATAGCGCGGGTCGAAGAGCGTCCAGTGCCGCAGGGCCATGTGCCTGGCGAGCGCTACTCGCCGACCCAGCCGTTCTCGGTGGAAATGCCATCGATCGGCAACAAGACCCTGACCGAGTCCGACATGTGGGGAGCCACGCCGTTTGACCAGTTGATGTGCCGCATCCAGTTCAAAGGCATGCGTCATGAAGGCGTCTACACACCGCCAGGCATGGATCGCGCCCTGCAATTCCCAGGCTCGCTGGGCGGGATGAACTGGGGCAGCGTCTCGGTCGACCCGAACACCCACTACATGTTCGTCAACGACATGCGCCTGGGCCTGGCCAACTACATGATCCCGCGCGACAAGATCAAAGCAGGGGCCAGTGGCATCGAAATGGGCGTGGTACCCCAGGAAGGCACGCCGTTCGGCGCCATGCGCGAGCGTTTCCTTTCGGCGGTCGGCATTCCGTGCCAGAAACCACCGTTCGGCACCATGTCCGCCATTGACCTCAAAACCCACAAGCTGATGTGGCAGGTACCGGTCGGCACCGTACAGGACACCGGCCCGCTGGGCATCCGCATGCACCTGCCGATCCCGATCGGCATGCCGACCCTCGGCGCCTCGCTTGCCACCCAGTCGGGCCTGCTGTTTTTCGCCGGCACCCAGGACTTCTACCTGCGCGCCTTCGATACCGGCAACGGCAACGAAATCTGGAAGGCGCGGTTGCCGGTGGGAAGCCAGTCCGGACCGATGACCTATGTTTCGCCGAAAACGGGCAAGCAGTACATCCTGCTCACCGTTGGCGGCGCACGTCAGTCGACGGATCGCGGGGATTATGTGATTGCCTACGCATTGCCTAAGTAAAGGCTGAGTTCCATGTACGAAAAAGCCGCGCAATGTCGCGGCTTTTTCGTGGGTAATCATCGAGGAGAAAAAAGCAGCGTCATTTCAGGACGTGTCTGACATACGTAGTGGGTTCACTTGCCGATCATTGATTTTTTCCGTGGCGTCGGGTTGCGGAGAGGTCTGTAAAGGTGCCAAGGGGCGGATGAAAAGGGTCTCGTTCGATGTTGATCACGTGTACTGCATATCCCTGAGTGAGCGCCATCACCGGCGGCAACTGTTTCGCAGCACCGTCGCAACGCTCATTTCCAACCCGATCGAGTTCTTCATCGCACAGCGCTGCAGCGACCCGGTCCAAGGCTGTTATGAGTCGCATCAGGCACTGGCCAGAAAAGTCCTGGCCGAAGGTTGGCAGCGGGTGTTGATCTTCGAGGACGATGCCAAACCCTACAGGTTTCATCCGGTACAGGTGTGCTGGGTAAACCGGTTCATTCGCAGTCAAAGGTTTGAGGCGCTGCATCTGGGGTACAGCATGGGGCGCACATGGCTGACCTGGTTCCCGTTCATTGCCCGTGGCAACGTGGTGGCGCTGCACGCCTACATCCTCTCCCGCGAAGGCTGCAGGGTACTGGCTCAAACGCCCTATGCCGGAGAGCCGGTCGATGTCCTGTTCAAACGGCAGATCAAACAACACTGTGTGTTCCCCATGCTGTTTCGCCAGCACGCGGCGGCGGTTACCGGTAGCGACATCGAGGCGCTCGCCATGAATGAAGATGCATGGTGGGAGCGCAACTGGAAGAAACACAAACGCTCGGTGTGGAGAAACCTCTGGCGAACAGTGGTTCGATTCAGGTTTTGATGATTGACCCGGGACCCGCATTTGATCTGTGATGTATGGCAGCTCAATTGCGGCCGTGACACGAGGGGACAGGTCATGACGAAGAAAATGCCTCCTGCTGTATGGGATCGTGCCTGGGAGATTGCCCATCACGAAATGGGCCACTACGTCGTGGCTCGTGCCTTGGGTTTTGCCACGGGCAGCGTGAGCCTGACAGTGACCATGGATTTGCGGCATCAAGGTGGCGCGTCCATCAGCCTGGTGCGGGCGATATCGTCGATGGAAGCCATGCAGCAACATCTTGAGGCGCGGATGATGGTCCTTCTGGCGGGCGCGATGGCGCAGACACTGCCCTCGAAATATTCCGCCGGGAAACGCGTCGACAAGTCGAAAGCGACGGCCATCCTCAAAGGCGAACAAGGGGCGCAACAGGATTACGCCAAGATCAGAGAGCTGCAGCATCTGCTGCGCAATATCCTCTACCCCGACACCGATCCGGCTTCATCCGAGCGCATAACGGCAGAGCTTAAAACGCTGACGGACCGCGCCTGGCAGCGCACTCAAGACCTCGTGGAAGAACTGTCCGGGACCATTGCCGAATTGGCAGCGGTGTTGGTGGAGGGCATGGTTATCGTGGAGCAGTGGGGGCGGGCGGCGGATACGTATGAGGTCGTGGTGACGGGGCAGGTGCTGGAGCGGCTGCGGGCGGTACAGGCCATACCCTCGTTACATGTTTGAACAGGCCTGCGTTAGAGCCTCGCCAGTAACCATCTGATTTGGTGGCGCGTCGCTCTCCAGAGTCTCAAGCGCGTGTCGAGGCCTTGCATCAGAAGCTGCGAGCACAAATGCCGTTGCACGAGTTGCGCCAGGCGCAAGCGTTGAGTCAGGACTCGCTGGCCAGGACACTGCATGTCAACCAGGCGGCGATCTCCAAGATGGAGCGGCGAACAGACATGTACATCAGTACTTTGCGCAACTATATCCGTGCCATGGGTGGTGAGCTGGAAATTATCGCCACTTTCCCCGAGGGCCAGGTAAAGATCGAAAACTTTGCCAGCTGAACGATTAAACAATGGTCCGACGGATTCAGACCATCCAGAAACGCAAAAGCCGCGCATTGCGCGGCTTTCTTGTTTGGTGGGCCCACACGGACTTGAACCGTGGACCAAAGGATTATGAGTCCTCTGCTCTAACCAACTGAGCTATAGGCCCCAGTGGTCGCGGATTATAGCGATGGTTTCGCGGCTGTGCTATCCGAAAAATCCATTACTGCTGTACGAAGAAACGTCGCGGCGAATTCGTCTGGGGGCAAGGGCAGGCTGACGATGTAGCCCTGGATCTGCTCACAGCCTTCGGCGGCCAGGAATTGCTGCTGCGCCTGGGTTTCGACGCCCTCGGCGATAACCGTGAATTGCATGCTGCGGCCGAGCGCGATGATGGCGCGCACGATGGCGGCGTCGTGGGGGTCGTCCGGCAGTCCACGGACGAAGGACTGGTCGATCTTGAGGATGTCCAGCGGCAGGCGCTTGAGGTAACTGAGCGAGGAGTACCCGGTCCCGAAGTCGTCGATCGCCAGTTGCACGCCCAGATGCTTGAGTTGGTGCAGCACCGCAAGCGCTTCTTCGGCCTGGCTCATGATGAAGTTTTCGGTGATTTCCAGTTGCAGGTAACCGGGTTGGAGGCGGTTGTCCTTGAGCAGTTGCTCGATTCGCCCCAAGAGGTTCGGTTGGCGCAGTTGGGCGCCGGCGAGGTTGACCGACAGCGGGCCGAGGCCTTCGTACATCTGGTTCCATTCAAACATCTGCCGGCAGGCGGTCTCGAGCACCCAGTCGCCGATCTGCAGGATCATGCCGTTTTCTTCGGCAAGGGAGATGAAGTGTTCGGGCGGTACGTCGCCAAAGGTCGGATGACGCCAGCGAATCAACGCTTCGGCACCCACCAGGCGATAGTCGTCGAGGCTGATCTTCGGTTGGTAGCACAGGTGCAGTTCATTGCGTTCGATGGCGCGTCGCAGTTCGTGCTCCAGCGCCACGCGCTCGCTGGCTTGGGCGGTGAGGTCGCAGGTGTAGCTTTCGACGCGGTTGCGGCCTTTGGCCTTGGAACGGTACATCGCTGCATCAGCGTTTTTGATCAGCGTGGCCACGTCGCAGCCGTCCTTGGGGTAGAGGCTGGTACCGATGCTGGAGCTGATGAAAAACTCATGCTCGCCGGCCTGGAACGGCGCGGTAAAGCAATTGAGCAGCTTGGTGGCGATGTTGTCGGCGTCGCTGGCTTGTTGCAGGCCGGGGAGCAGGATGATGAATTCGTCGCCGCCCAGGCGCGCGACGGTGTCGATGTCTCGCAGTTGTTCCTTGAGGCGCACGGCAATGCCCTTGAGCAATAGATCGCCGACCGGGTGACCGAGGCTGTCGTTGATGTGCTTGAAACGGTCCAGATCGAGGAACAGCACCGCACCCTGGCCGCCGTTTTCCTTCTGGTGATTGAGCGCGTTGAGCAAGCGGCTTTCGAACAGCGTGCGGTTTGGCAGGCCGGTCAGCGGGTCGTGGTGAGCTTGGTAGTCGAGTTTGGCCTGGGCGTGTTTGAGGCTGGAGATGTCGGCGAATACGGCCACGAAGTGGGTGATGAAGTTGTCACGATTGCGCACGGCGCTGATGGTCAGCCAGCTCGGATAGAGTTCGCCATTCTTGCGCCGGTTGGAAATCTCGCCTTGCCAATGACCTTCGGCGGTCAGCTGATGCCACATGGCGGCGTAGAACGCGCTGTCATGCAGGCCTGAGGCAAGCAGGCGCGGGGTATGGCCCAATGCTTCGCTTTCGCTGTAGCCGGTGATTTCGGTGAAGGCGCGGTTGACCGCGCTGATGTGTTGCTGGGTATCGGTGATCAAAACACCTTCTGCGGTGCTCTCGAATACCGTCGCCGCCTGTTGCAGTTTCTCCTGCATCAGGTGGCGTTCGGTGATATCCCGGGCGATGGTCAGCATGCAGTCGTCGTCACCGATCGGCAGCGGACGGCTGGAGACCTCGCAGAGGCGGATCTGCCCGTCGCTGCGGCGGATATGGCAGCTGAAATCGCGGACGAACCCGTCCCGGTGCAACAGGTCGAGCATTTGTTTGCGCTCGTTGAGGTTGACCCAGATCCCCAGGTCCAGGGCCGAGCGATCCACCGACATCGCACTGTTGAAACCGGTAATGCGGCTGAATCCCTCGTTGACCTCCAACAGCAAGCCATCGCTCTGGCGCGACAGCAGCAAGCCGTCGGGGGAGGCGTGGAAGGCCTTGGCGAATTTTTCTTCGGAGGTTTGCAGTTGTTGCTGGGTTTCCTTGAGCTGGGTGATGTCTCGCACCACGACCACCAGCGCCGGGGTGGTATCGAGGTCGAACGGTTCGGCAGAGATCAGTCCGGTGAACACCTGGCCATTGCTGCGGCGAAAGGGCATCTCCAGATTGCGGATACTGCCGGCTTGCAAGCGCTGTAGCAGCCCAGGCCCGACGCCCGGAATGCCCCAGATGTTCAGGTTGGTGGCGGTCTGGCCGATGACGTCTTCGGCCTTGAGGCCGATCTGTTCTTCGAACGCCTCGTTGACTTCCAGCAGGCAACCGTCGCTCAGGCGTGCGATTACCAGAATGTCCGGGCATTGCTGGAACACCGAAGCAAACTTCTGTTCAGACAGGCGCAGTGCTTCTTCGGTGCGCTTGGTTTCGCTGATGTCGATCATCAGGCCGCGCATCACCGGCTCATGACCGTGTTCGATGAGGCTGACGATGTCGCGGACCCACAAGCAGCGCCCGTCGGCGGTGATGACCCGGTAATCGAGGCTGTGGTCTCGCCCGGCCAACACTTCGTGGTCGCAGAAGCTCTGCGCCCGAGTGAGGTCGGCGGGGTGAATGATGTTGCGCCAGAAGCCCGGAATCAGCCAGTGGGAAAGGGGGTAGCCGAGCAGATCTTCGGCGTGGGGCGACACATAGCTGTAGGTGAAGTCGCTCATCCGCGCTTCCCAGGCGATGGCCGACAGGCTCTCCACCAGCCCGCGGTAGTGGTATTCGCTGCTGCGCAGTTCCTGCTCCAGGTCGACCCTGCGGGCAATTTCCGAGCTCAAGCGGCGGTTGACGCGGATCACGGCCGCCAGCACGGCGATCAGCAGCAATAGCCCAGGCAAGCCGTAGATCAGCAGATCGGACCAGAACGTCCGATGATCGAGGACGTTGCCGACCCAATGCTCCTGGATCGAACTGATTTCAGCGGGTGTCATGTCGGCCAGGACTTTATCCAGGATGCCGACCAGTATTTTGTTGTCCCGTGGTACACCCATGGCCAGTTGATAGCGGTAGGGGGTTTCGCCGCTGACATACAGCCCGTCGAGCTTGAGCTGGCGCAAACTCCAGACACTGGAGGCGAGATCGCCTACCACGGCGTCTACTTCGTCGGTGGCCAGCGCCTGCAGGGCCGAGCTGACGTTGGGCATCGCCACCAGGTTCAAATCGGGATTGTGGGTGCGCAACAGTTCGTGAGGTGCGTAGTTCTCCACTACGGCGATTTTCAGCCCGTACAGGTCTTTGAGTTTGCGCGGCTGGGCGCCTCCGACGTGCGCCAGGATGACGATCGGGAAGTCCAGGTAGGGACGGGTGAATGACAGGTAGGCCTGGCGTTCCGGGGTCGACATGATGCCCGGCAAAAGGTCCAGCTTGCCTTGTTTGGCCTGGTCCAGGACGACCGTCCAGCTCACGGGCTCGATAGGCGTGAGCTTGATGGCCAGTCGCTGGCGAATACGGTCGATATAGTCTGCCGCAAGGCCCTGGTAACGCCCTTGGTCGTCACGAAACTCAAAAGGCGGCCAGGATGCATCGACACCCAGGCGCAGGTCCGGGTGGGCCGCAAGCCAGCTACGTTCTTCGTCGGTTAGAGTCAGCGCGCCAGCCGTTGCGGTCCAGGTCATTAGCGACAGCAAAAAAAACACGGTCGGCAGTCTGGGCATAACGGTCTCGTTATGGCTCGGGGAATGCTTCGAGTGTAGACGGGCAAATCGGCGGGTGGGGTGGCGCAGGGGGATTTAATCTGCAAAAACAAAACCCCCGGCCTGGGCCGGGGGTTCTGGTATCACTCGTCGAGGAAGGAGCGCAGGTGCTCGCTTCTCGTCGGGTGGCGCAGCTTGCGCAGCGCCTTGGCTTCGATCTGACGAATCCGTTCACGGGTCACGTCGAATTGCTTACCAACCTCCTCGAGGGTGTGGTCGGTATTCATGTCGATACCGAAGCGCATGCGCAGTACCTTGGCTTCACGGGCAGTGAGGCCGGACAGCACTTCGCGCGTCGCTTCCTTAAGGCTCTCAACGGTCGCGACATCGATTGGCGACTGCATGGTCGAGTCTTCGATGAAGTCGCCCAGATGGGAGTCTTCGTCATCACCGATCGGGGTTTCCATGGAGATCGGCTCTTTAGCGATCTTCAATACCTTGCGGATCTTGTCCTCAGGCATTTCCATACGTTCGCCCAGCTCTTCCGGGGTCGGTTCGCGACCCATTTCCTGCAACATCTGGCGGGAAATGCGGTTGAGCTTGTTGATCGTCTCGATCATGTGCACCGGAATACGGATGGTGCGGGCCTGGTCGGCGATCGAGCGAGTGATCGCCTGACGGATCCACCAGGTGGCATAAGTCGAGAATTTGTAGCCGCGGCGGTATTCGAACTTGTCTACCGCTTTCATCAAGCCAATGTTGCCTTCCTGGATCAGGTCGAGGAATTGCAGGCCACGGTTGGTGTACTTCTTGGCGATGGAGATCACCAGACGCAAGTTCGCTTCGACCATCTCTTTCTTCGCGCGGCGGGCCTTGGCCTCACCGATCGACATGCGACGGTTGATGTCCTTGATCTCGGCGATCGTCAAACCGGTTTCGGTTTCCAGCGCGGTCAGCTTCTGCTGGCAACGAATGATGTCCGGCTGCAGGCGACCAATGGCTTCAGCGTATTTGCTCTTGCCTTTGGCCAGTGCATCGCTCCAGCTTTCGTCGACTTCGTTGCCCGGGAACTGGCGCAGGAAATCGGCACGCGGCATGCGAGCATCACGAACGCAGAGCTGCATGATTGCACGCTCTTGCTGACGCAGACGATCCAGGGCACTGCGCACACGCTCGACCAGGCCTTCGAATTGCTTCGGAACCAGTTTGATCGGCATGAACAGGTCGGCCAGGGCCAACAGCTCGGCAATCGCCAGTTTGTTGTGGCGACCGTGCTTTTTCAGCGCCTTGCGGGTGATTTCCATCTGGTCGGCGACAGCGCCAAAACGCTGGGCGGCGATGATCGGATCCGGACCGCTTTCGGCTTCTTCTTCGTCATCGGAAGCTTCGGCGTCATCGTCGTCGGAATCGTCATCCGCTTTCGCGGCCTTGGCGTCGATCGGCGGCGGCACTTCCGCCGCAGGCGGCGCAATACCGTCGTCCGGGTCGATATAACCGCTCAGGACGTCGGACAGGCGGCCACCTTCGGTGGTCACGCGAGTGTATTCGGAGAGAATATGATCAACCGTGCCAGGGAAGTGCGCGATTGCGCTCATCACTTCACGGATGCCCTCTTCAATACGCTTGGCGATTTCGATTTCGCCTTCACGCGTGAGGAGCTCGACCGTACCCATTTCACGCATGTACATGCGCACCGGGTCGGTTGTGCGACCAATGTCGGTCTCGACCGCTGCCAACGCAGCAGCTGCCTCTTCGGCCGCGGCTTCGTCGGTATCGGCGTCGGCCAGCATAAGGGAATCCTTATCTGGCGCAACCTCGAATACGTTGATCCCCATGTCGTTGATCATGCGGATGATGTCTTCCACCTGTTCCGGATCTGAAATATCCTCCGGCAGGTGGTCGTTGACCTCCGCGTAAGTCAGGTAGCCCTGCTCACGACCCAGTTTGATCAACTCAATAATACGAGACTGCTGTTGCGCTTTTCCGGACATAACACCCTATCCACTGAAGGTCTTGGCGGGCAAAAAACAAGCCGAGGATTATACCTGAGCTATGACCTCACGCGCCAGTTGAGGTCGGGCTTGATGCGGAAACATTGCGACTTAATAGGTCGCGCAGTTGGTTTTTCTCTTCTGTGCTCAGTTCGCTTTGACGGGCTTTCCTGAGCAGTTGTTCCAGGTTTCGCTCGCGTTGGCGGGCTGACAAGCTAGTAATGGTGTCGAAAAACTGTTGTTCAAGGTTATCTCCGTCAATCAACCATTCCTTTTCCGCCAGCGCCTTGAGCAAACGTCCTTGCTCCGTGCCGTGCCAGCGCGCAATCAACTGAAATGAGTTTAGCTTGGGATTCTTCTGTACGGCTTCGAGCAGTGCCACCAGCAGTTGCGTGTTGGTGTGGTCCTCGGCGGCAAAGTGCCCGGCGTCTTCGACTTTTTCGGCCAATTGCGGGTGGTGCAGCAGTGTGCGCAACGCGGCGAGCGTCGGTGGCTCTACCGCCGCCGGCACCCTGGGCGCGCGGGGTTGATCGCGATCACCGCCACGCTTGCCGTTCTTGTCCCAGGGCTTCTTGTCCCACTTCTTGCCGCCCGCGCCGGGTTTCTTCGGCGTCCATTCCTGCTGCGGTACGTACATTTCCTGCGATTGCGGCTGATGATAGTCGCTGTATTCGGGCGTCGCGTCGTAATCGAAGCCGGGGTCGTAGGCCGGTGGCGCTTCTTGCGGGGCGCTCTGCACCAGCTGGCTGACGGCTTCCCCGCTGAGGCCGGTGATTTCGCTCAGGCGCTGGCGCATCAGGATGCGCAGGTTGGCCCCTGGCACTTTGTCGATCAACGGTGCTGCGAGGGTGGCCATGTGGGCCTTGCCTTCGAGTGAGCGCGGGTCGGCTTCTTCCGTCAGTTGCTGGAAAAAATAATCGGCCAATGGCTGCGCGTGCTGGTTGATGCGTGCGCGGAAGGCATCGGTGCCTTCGGAGCGGACCAGGGTGTCCGGGTCTTCGCCTTCGGGCAGGAACAGGAATCGCGCGCGACGGCCATCCTGCAAGCTCGACAGCGTGGCCTCCAGGGCTCGCCAGGCGGCGTTGCGGCCGGCCTGGTCGCCGTCGAAGCAGAACAGCACGCTGGGCACGACACGAAACAGTCGCTTCATGTGCTCTTCGCTGGTGGCGGTGCCCAGGGTCGCGACGGCATTGCGCAAGCCTTGCTGGGCGAGGGCGATGACGTCCATGTAGCCCTCGACGACGATGATTTCGTCAAGGTTGCGGTTGTTCTTGCGCGCTTCGTACAGGCCGTAGAGTTCCTGGCCTTTATGGAAGACCGGGGTTTCCGGTGAGTTGAGGTACTTGGGTTTGTCGTCGCCCAGCACCCGGCCACCAAAGGCGATGATGCGCCCGCGGCTGTCGCGGATCGGGAACATCACGCGATCACGAAAGCGGTCGTAGCGTTTGCCGGTTTCGGCGTTTTCGATCAGCAGGCCGGCATCGATCATGGCTTTTTGCTGCAGGGTGTCGCTGCTCAAGTGCTTGAACAGGTTGTCCCAGCCAGGTGGGGCAAAACCCAGGCCGAAGTCCCGGGCGATTTCACCAGTCAGTCCGCGGCCTTTGAGGTAGTCCACTGCTGCTTTGCGCGCCGGATGGCTTTTCAGGGCCTGGCGATAAAAATCGGCAGCGGCCGTGAGCAGCGGGTACAGCGGCGAATCGGTGGGCTGGCGCGGCTTGTGCGGGCGCCCGCTTTCTTCCCGGGGGATTTCCATCCCGGCGGCCTTGGCCAGTTCCTCGACAGCCTGGGGGAAGTCCAGGTTGTCGTGGTCCATGATGAAGCCCAGGGCATTGCCGCCAGCGCCACAGCCGAAGCAGTAGTAGAACTGCTTGTCGGGGCTCACGCTGAAAGAGGGTGTTTTCTCTTTGTGGAACGGGCAGCAGGCCGTGTGGTTCTTGCCGGCCTTTTTCAGTTGCAGGCGCGAGCTGACCACGTCGACGATGTCGGTGCGGTTCAGAAGGTCGTCAATGAAGCTCTGGGGAATCAGCCCGGCCATGGCGTTCTCGTCATCTGCGCTGAAAAGGAACCGAAGCGAAGGGTAGCTGGGCGCGGGTCATTGCCTGAGGCGCGCAAAATGTGCGGCTCGACCGGTATCGCCTGCGTAATCGCTGTCGGGAAGTGTAACTGCCGAAAAACCACTGACGTTACTACCTGTCAGTATTCGACTGTTTGAAAGTGTTGCGCTGAATCCGGCTGCGACCCGTCAAGGGTCTCGGATAGCTCGTTTTCGGCACGCATACAGGTGCCTTGGGCTGATCGTCGTGAGAGGAATCAGTGGGTGTGCTCGTCAGTAGCCTTGAAAGGCTCGTCAGAAAAGACGTGCACCGCTGGCAAAAGAGCCAGGTCTGACGCGGTGAAGCAGATTTGTCTTGGTCGCGTCTGCGGCTTCGACAGTGAAGCATCAAGCGTTTTACGCAAATGCCATAAGCCCGGCTCAGAGCCGGGCTTGGCAGAAGCTTGCTACGATCGTCTGTGTATTAGTACAGACGAACGGCGCGGCGCTGTTCGCGCTGAACTTTCTTGGCGTGACGCTTAACAGCGGCTGCTGCTTTACGCTTTCTCTCTTAAGTTGGCTTCTCGTAAAATTCGCGGCTACGAACTTCAGCCAGTACACCGGCTTTTTCGCAGGAGCGCTTGAAACGACGCAGAGCTACGTCGAAGGGTTCGTTCTCTTTTACTTTGACGGCTGGCATCCAGAGCTACCTTCATTCATTACCGGGGTCAACATCCTCGCGGCAAAAGAGCACTTGAAGACGTCGGTTTTTAAGGGTTGCGGATGTTAACCCCTCATCGCACGGAATGCAAAGCCTCTGATCGAAAACCGCTGGTCGGGGCATCACGCGACGACTATTATGCGCGCCTTCGAATTCAGCCTAAACAAGGCGCAAACCCATGCTAGTACTGGGATTAGAAACCTCTTGCGACGAAACTGGTGTCGCACTTTACGACAGTGAGCGCGGCCTGCTGGCCGACGCGCTGTTCAGCCAGATCGACCTGCATCGTGCGTATGGTGGTGTAGTGCCGGAGCTGGCCTCGCGTGATCACGTCAAGCGCATGCTGCCCTTGATTCGTCAGGTGTTGGCCGAAGCCGACTGCGTGCCAACCGAGATCGACGCCATCGCTTATACCGCGGGTCCTGGTCTGGTCGGTGCGTTGCTGGTCGGTGCTTCCTGTGCTCAGGCGCTGGCCTTTGCCTGGGGCATTCCGGCGCTGGGCGTGCACCACATGGAGGGTCACCTGCTGGCGCCCATGCTGGAGTCGCAACCACCGGAATTTCCGTTCGTCGCTTTGTTGGTGTCGGGCGGCCATACGCAGTTGGTTCAGGTCGACGGAATCGGCCAGTACACGCTTTTAGGCGAGACCCTGGACGATGCCGCGGGCGAAGCCTTCGACAAGACCGCGAAGATGATGGGGCTCAATTATCCAGGCGGACCGGAAATTGCTCGCCTGGCAGAGCAGGGCGTTGCAGGACGTTTCGTTTTCCCGCGTCCGATGTGCGACCGCCCTGGCCTGGACTTCAGCTTCAGCGGCTTGAAAACCTTCGCCCTGAACACCTGGCAGCAGTGTGTGAGCGCCGGGGACGACGGTGAGCAAGCCCGTTGCGACATCTCGCTGGCGTTCCAGCAGGCCGTGGTGGAGACTTTGACGATCAAGTGCAAGCGCGCCCTGAAAGCGGCTGGCATGAAGCGCCTGGTGATCGCTGGGGGCGTCAGTGCCAACAAGGCGTTGCGCACCTCTCTGGAAAAAATGCTCGGCGACATGAAGGGCGATGTTTTTTACGCCCGTGCGCAATTCTGCACCGATAATGGCGCCATGATTGCGTTTGCCGGCTGCCAGCGCCTGCAGGCCGGCCAGCAGGAAAGCCTGGCGATCAGTGTGCAGGCGCGGTGGCCGATGGAGCAGTTGTCGCCCTTGTGATGAGGTGAGCTCATGCCTGGCGGCTAAAAATGCCGTTCGCGCCCGGCGAACAGGTCGCGTAGATTGCCTCGGTGGCGCCAGACGATCATGCCGGTCAGGGCGCACATGGGCAGCAGTGCTGCCGGCTCTTGCCAGGCCAGCAGTGGCAGGGTCAAGGGTGTGGCGATCAAGGCGGCCAGCGAGCTGGTGCGGGTCAGGTAGAACGTCAGCAGCCAGGCGCAGACGGCCATCAAGGCCGCAGGCGGGTATAGGCCCAGCAACATACCGGCAGCGGTGGCGACACCCTTGCCACCGCGAAAGCGGAAGTACAGCGGGAACAGGTGACCGATGACGGCGCAAACGCCGATCCAGGCCTGGTCTTGAAGTGACAAGCCTGCGCTGCCGGCGACCAGCACGGGCAGCAGGCCTTTGCAGAGGTCGCCGAGCAAGGTCAGGATGGCGAGTTTCTTGCCGGCCAGGCGCAACATGTTGGTGGCGCCAGCATTGCCCGAGCCACTCATTCGCGGATCGGGGCTACCGGTCAGGCGGCTGAGCAAGATGGCGAAGGACAGAGAGCCGAGCAGGTAGGCGAGGATCGCCAGTAACCAAAACATGCTAACCATTCCGGGCGAGGACGCCCTGATTCTAACGGCGCATTGCGCCCTTGTCGTGTAGCGGAGAAAAGTGCTTGGACAGAGTGTTTATCGAGGGCCTGGAAGTCGACACCATAATCGGTGCCTATGACTGGGAGCGAGGCATCCGACAGTGCTTGCGACTTGACCTGAGCTTCGCTTGGGACAACCGTCCGGCCGCCGCTGGCGATGACCTGACCCTGGCGCTTGATTATGCGAGCGTTTCATCGCGCGTCCAGGCTTTTGCCGAGCAGGCGCAGTTCCAGCTGGTCGAGACCTTTGCCGAGCGCTTGGTCGAAGTGCTGATGAGCGAATTCAAGATCACCTGGATGCGCCTCAAGCTGACCAAGCCAGGTGCGGTTCCTGCCGCTACAGGGGGCGTGGGCGTGGAGATCGAGCGCGGATGTCGCTGACTCAGGTGTATCTCGGGCTCGGCAGCAACATCGAGCGCGAAACCCATTTGCAGGCCGGCCTGGACGCCTTGGCGGGTTTTCTGGTGGATATACGTTGCTCGGCGGTTTTCGAAAGCCAGCCGGTGGGGATCAAGAGCGGGCCGTTCTTCAATTTCGTGGTGTCGGCCTATACCGACTTGCCGCTGATGGAGCTGGATCGCCGGCTTAAATTCATCGAAGCGGATAATGGACGTTACGCGCCTGATCGCCGAGGTTTGCCTCTGGATATCGACGTTTTGCTGTTCGGTGACCTGGTGGGTAATTTCGATGGCTTGGTGCTGCCGAGGGCGGAAATTCTTAAAAATGCGTTCGTGTTGTGGCCGTTGTCGCTGATTGCGCCGCACAGGGTGCATCCGGGTGTTGGCAAGAGTTTCGCAACTTTGTGGAGTGAAGCGCAGATTGATCAGGTGTTGGCGCCGGTGGCATTTGAGTGGCGTGGGGAGCAGTTGACGCCTTCGGATTTGTTGTGACAGTGATAACGCCTTCGCGGGCAAGCCCGCTCCCACAGGTACGATGAAATCCCTGTAGGAGCGAGCTTGCCCGCGAAGCTTTTCAGCCCGACGCCGTCTCTTTGTAAGCCTTCAACGCTTTGAGCCGCTCTCGCTTGATCGCCTCACCCAGCTCCGGCCCCTTGAATCCCTTTTCCAGCAATGGCTGAACTGCCACGCTACGCGCGGCCGTCGCTGCCCCGCGCAGATAATCCGCCTGTGGATAACTTCTCTGCTCCAGCCCTTTACGCCCGCGCGCATCCATTTCACACGCTGCGATGAACTCTTCGAACCGTTGCGGCCGACGGTAAATGTCGAAGCTCTGCAGTAGCTCAAGCAAGGTAGATGCCTTCAATTCCAGCGCGCGATGCCCGTGGGTGTGATATTCACCCACCAGCAGCGCCAGCTCCTGGCAATCCTTCGGCGCCTTGAAGCGTTCGTTGACCGCCTTGATCAGCTTCAGCCCTTTGGACTCATGAGCGATGTGGCGCGGCCATTGCTCCTCTGGCGTCAGTCCTTTACCCAGGTCATGCAGCAGGCAAGCCCAGCGCACGGTCAGTGGTTGTTGGTGTCGTGCCGCTTGCTGCAGCACGCTCAGGGTGTGGACGCCAGTGTCGATTTCCGGGTGGTGGGTGGCGGGCTGCGGGACACCGAACAGCGCGTCGACTTCCGGCATCAGCACTTTGAGCGCACCGCAGTCGCGCAATACCTCGATGAACACCTGTGGCTGATTTTCCATGAGGGCGCGTGAGATTTCTTTCCAGCTGCGTTCCGCCGTCAGCGCCTGGAGTTCGCCTGACTCACTGAGCTGGCGCATCAGTTCGAGGGTTTCGGGGGCGACAGTAAAGCCGAGATCTGCATAGCGAGCCGCAAAACGGGCAACGCGCAAAACTCTGAGTGGATCTTCGGCAAACGCGGGGGAAACGTGACGAAGCACGCGGGCCTCGAGATCGCGTTGACCGTGATAGGGGTCGGTCAGGTTCTGCTGATCGTCCTCGGCCATCGCGTTGATCGTCAGGTCGCGGCGAATCAGGTCTTCTTCGAGGGTCACATCGGGGCTGGCGTGGAAGGTGAACCCGCCATAACCGCGTCCACTTTTGCGTTCGGTCCGGGCGAGGGCGTATTCCTCGCCGGTTTTCGGATGAAGAAACACCGGAAAGTCAGCACCTACCGGCCGAAAACCCTTGGCGAGCATTTCTTGAGTGGTCGCGCCGACCACGACTCGGTCGATGTCGGTGACAGGTATGCCGAGCAGGCGATCGCGTACGGCACCGCCAACTTTATAAATCTGCATGAAAAACCTCCGTTAGCTCGACAGGATAACCGTTACGTCGAGCGTTCGGAGGTACAAACAGGATCACAGATGGATGACGGCCAGGTCCAGCCGGCCGTAATCGCCTTCGCTGTGTTCTCCTCTAGGTGGCACATGGTGGGTTTTCATGACCTGGTCACCCTGCAGGGTTTCCAGGTGAATATCGAAGCCCCAGAGGCGATGTAGATGCTTGAGCACTTCCTCGGTGGACTCTCCCAGGGGTTTGCGGTCGTGCTGTTGGTGGCGCAGCGTCAGGGAGCGGTCGCCGCGTCTATCGATGCTGTAGATCTGCACATTAGGTTCGCGATTGCCCAGGTTGTACTGTGCCGCCAGGGTTTCGCGAATGATGCGATAACCGCCTTCGTCGTGAATGGCTGGTACCAGCAGATCGTCCTTCTGGTCGTCATCGAGAATGCTGAACAGCTTCAGGTCGCGGATCACTTTGGGTGAAAGGTACTGCAGGATGAAACTCTCATCCTTGAAGCTGCTCATGGCGAACTTGATGGCTGCCAGCCAGTCGGTGCCGGCAATATCCGGGAACCAGCGATAGTCCTCCTCAGTAGGTTCTTCACACATGCGACGGATGTCGCGGTACATGGCAAAGCCCAGGGCGTAGGGGTTGATGCCGCTGTAGTAGGGGCTGTCGAAACCAGGCTGGAAGACCACGCTGGTGTGGGATGTCAGGAACTCCATCATGAAACCGTCGGTCACCAGGCCTTCGTCGTACAGGTCGTTCATCAGGGTGTAGTGCCAGAAGGTCGCCCAGCCTTCGTTCATGACCTGGGTCTGGCGCTGTGGATAAAAGTACTGGGCGATCTTGCGTACGATCCGCACGATTTCCCTCTGCCAGGGCTCCAGCAGCGGCGCATGTTTTTCGATGAAGTACAGGATGTTTTCCTGCGGTTCGGCGGGGAAGCGCGCGTTGTCCTTGTCGCTGTACTTGTCCGCGCCTTTGGGTATGGTGCGCCAAAGATCGTTGATCTGCTTCTGCAGGTGTTCTTCCCGGTCCTTTTGCCGGCGCCGTTCCTCCTCTGCGGAAATTGGGTAGGGACGTTTGTAGCGGTCGACCCCGTAGTTCATCAAGGCGTGGCAGGAGTCGAGCAAGTCTTCGACCGCATCGATGCCATGGCGCTCTTCGCACTGCATGATGTACTGCTTGGCGAATACCAGGTAATCGATGATCGAGCTGGCATCGGTCCAGGTGCGGAACAGATAGTTGCCCTTGAAGAAGCTGTTGTGTCCGTAGCACGCGTGCGCCACCACCAGCGCCTGCATGCAGATCGTGTTTTCCTCCATGAGGTAGGCGATGCACGGGTCGGAGTTGATCACAATTTCATAGGCCAACCCCATCTGGCCGCGTGTGTAGGACTTTTCGGTACTGAGAAAGTGTTTGCCATAGGACCAGTGGTGATAACCCAGCGGCATGCCGACGGACGCGTAGGCGTCCATCATCTGTTCAGCGGTGATCACTTCGATCTGGTTAGGGTACGTATCGAGCGCGTAGCGAGCTGCAATACGACTGATTTCACGGTCGTACGCCTGGATCAGCTCGAACGTCCACTCCGATCCGGTGGATATGGGTTGGCGCTTCAGCTCTTTGGCGGTCATGTCACTAACCTGCGCTGGAAGAGTTCACGGAAGACCGGATAGATATCCCCGGCCGAGACCAGTTGTTGCTGGGCAAAAGTGTCGGAAAAGGCTTCGGCGATACGCTCGTACTCAAACCACAGGGCCTGGTGTTCCCGTGGGGTGATCTCAACGTAAGTGTAGTACTGCACGAATGGCATGATCTGGTTGATCAGGATGTCGCGGCAAATCGGCGAGTCGTCGTTCCAGTTGTCGCCGTCGGAGGCCTGGGCGGCGTAGATGTTCCATTCGTTGGCCGGATAGCGCTCGGCCATGATCTCTTGCATCAGTTTCAAGGCGCTGGACACGATGGTTCCGCCGGTTTCCCGGGAATAGAAGAACTCTTCCTCGTCCACTTCGCGGGCACTGGTGTGGTGACGGATGAACACCACGTCGATCTTGTCGTAGTTACGCTTGAGAAACAGGTACAGCAGGATGAAGAAGCGCTTGGCGATGTCCTTGGTCGCCTGGGTCATGGAGCCGGAAACGTCCATGAGGCAAAACATCACCGCCTTCGAGCTGGGGTTGGGTTGTTTGATCAGCAAGTTGTACTTGAGGTCGAAGGTGTCGAGAAACGGTACGCGATGAATGCGTGCGCTGAGTTTTTCGATTTCAGCCTCAAGTTCCTGGATATCGCCGAAGTTGTCTGGTTCTTCCTGCTTGAGTCGCAGGAGTTCTTCCTTGGCTTCGCGCAGTTTCGCCCGGCTGCTGCCCGAGAGGGCGATTCGCCGTGCATGGGCTGAGCGCAAGGTACGGATGATGTTGATCCGCGACGGGTTGCCCTCGTTGCTGATCCCTGCGCGCACAGTCTTGAAGGTGTCGGTGCCGGTCAGGTTGCGCTTGACCAGGTTCGGCAGCTCAAGGTCTTCGAACATGAATTCGAGGAATTCTTCCTGGGTGATCTGGAAGACGAATTCGTCCATCCCTTCGCCCGAGTTGCCGGCCTTGCCAGGCCCTCTGCCGCCGCCACCCCCGGGTGGGCGGGCAATGTGTTCGCCGCTGGTGAATTCCTTGTTGCCCGGGTGCACGATGGTCTGTTTGCCACCACGACCGTGGTGAAGCACCGGTTCGTCGATGTCGCGCCCAGGGATGCTGATTTGCTCGCCGTGCTCCATATCGGTAATGGAGCGCCGGCTGACCGCCTCTTCGACAGCCTTTTTGATGTGATCACGGTAACGCCGCAGAAACCGCTGGCGGTTTACCGTGCTCTTGTTCTTGCCATTGAGACGTCGGTCGATCACATAGCTCATGACTGCTCCTTAGAAGCTGTCCTGAAAGGGGCGAGCGGTGATGCAGCATCGGACCGAGAGCCAAGGGATATTCAACGCTCCCCCAAGCGCTTTGGATGCTGCCTGAACTCGCTACCGACTTTCGAACACCTTCCAGAGGCCTGTGTATCAGAAAAAGCACGCACAGGTCTCTGGCTGACGACAACCGGTCTGACCGGCAGCGGGTTATTGTGATTTTCTGACCCGCAGGTACCACTCGGACAGCAGCCGTACCTGTTTGTCGGTGTAACCCCGCTCGACCATCCGTGTGACGAAGTCGTTGTGTTTCTGCTGGTCCTCTTTGCTGGCCTTGGCGTTGAAGCTGATGACTGGCAACAGGTCTTCGGTGTTGGAGAACATTTTCTTCTCGATGACCACCCGCAGTTTTTCGTAGCTGAGCCAGGTCGGGTTCTTGCCGTTGTTGTTGGCACGGGCGCGCAGAACGAAGTTGACGATTTCGTTGCGGAAATCCTTCGGATTGCTGATGCCAGCCGGTTTTTCGATTTTCTCCAGTTCTTCGTTCAGCGCTACGCGGTTGAGGATCTCGCCGGTTTCCGGGTCGCGATACTCCTGATCCTGAATCCAGAAATCAGCGTACAGCACATAACGATCGAAGATGTTCTGGCCGTACTCGCTGTAGGACTCGAGGTAGGCGGTCTGGATTTCCTTGCCGATGAATTCGATATACCGCGGTGCCAGGTACTCCTTGAGGAAGCGCAGGTAGCGTTCGCGGGTTTCGGCCTGGAACTGTTCCTGCTCGATCTGTTGTTCCAGCACGTAGAGCAGGTGTACCGGGTTGGCGGCGATTTCGTGGGGATCGAAGTTGAAGACCTTGGACAGGATCTTGAACGCAAAGCGGGTCGACAGACCGTTCATGCCTTCGTCGACACCGGCGTTGTCGCGATACTCCTGGATCGACTTGGCCTTCGGATCGGTGTCTTTGAGGTTTTCGCCGTCATACACGCGCATCTTGGAGTAGATGTTCGAGTTTTCCGGCTCCTTGAGGCGTGACAGCACGGTGAACTGGGCGAGCATCTTCAAGGTGTCGGGCGCGCAATGGGCTTTGGCCAGCGAGCTGTTGAACAGCAACTTGTCGTAGATCTTCACTTCGTCGCTGACCCGCAGGCAGTACGGCACCTTGACGATGTAGATCCGGTCAATGAACGCTTCGTTGTTCTTGTTGTTACGGAAGGTATGCCATTCCGATTCGTTGGAGTGGGCCAGCAGGATCCCGGTAAACGGAATCGCGCCCAAGCCTTCGGTACTGTTGTAGTTGCCTTCCTGGGTGGCCGTCAGCAGTGGGTGCAGTACCTTGATCGGCGCCTTGAACATTTCGACGAATTCCATCAGGCCCTGGTTGGCCCGGCACAGTGCGCCCGAATAGCTGTAGGCATCGGCGTCGTTCTGTGGGAACTCTTCCAGTTTGCGGATATCGACCTTGCCCACCAGTGCCGAGATGTCCTGGTTGTTTTCATCTCCCGGCTCGGTCTTGGCCACGGCGATCTGGTTGAGGATCGACGGATAGAGTTTGACCACGCGGAACTGGCTGATGTCGCCGCCGAATTCGGCCAGGCGTTTGGTGGCCCATGGCGACATGATGGTGTTGAGGTAGCGCCGTGGGATGCCGAAGTCTTCCTCGAGGATCGCGCCATCTTCAGTGGCGTTGAACAGACCTAGGGGCGATTCGAATACCGGTGAGCCCTTGATTGCGTAAAAGGGCACCCGCTCCATGAGTTGTTTGAGTTTTTCGGCCAGGGACGACTTACCGCCGCCGACGGGACCGAGCAGATAAAGGATCTGTTTCTTCTCTTCCAGGCCTTGGGCGGCATGGCGGAAATACGACACGATCTGGTCGATGCATTCTTCCATCCCGTGGAAGTCTTCAAAGGCCGGGTAGCGACGGATTACCTTGTTGGAGAAGATTCGCGACAGCCTCGAGTTGGTCGAGGTGTCGAGCAGCTCCGGTTCACCGATGGCCAGCAACAGACGCTCGGCGGCGGAAACGTAGGCGCTACGGTCCTTTTTGCACAACTCCAGATACTCTTGCAGAGAGAGTTCTTCCTGGCGTGTGGACTCGAAACGTTGTTGGAAGTGGCTAAAGATACTCATGACGTCACCTCGCTCGATACGTGGAGCCGACGCCGGATCATTCAGTCGATGCTGGCAGCAACCGAACAGGCAGTCGCTGTTTACCCCCCAGAACTCTTCCGGAGCTGACTACCCCGAAAGCTACTCCCGATGACCCGTGCGCCGGTGTACCGGCTCTCCCCTGTTTTGGATGGCCTGCGCTTAAGGATAGTTGCTTATTCGGGAGGTAAAGGCGAGATACGTAATTAGTTGTGGCTGACCGTTCGTCTGCCGCCGCGCAAGCCCGCGGTGGCCGGGGCTTGCGCATGACAAAAAAATTATTCGCTGGTGCCTTGGGCCGTTTCCGCAGGATACGTCGTACGCCACAGCTCAAAACCGCCATCCATGCTGTAGACGTCGGAGAAGCCCTGGCTGATCAGGTAGGCGGCGGCACCCTGGCTGGAGTTGCCGTGATAGCAGACCACCACGGTTGGCGCGTCCAGATCGGCACCCTGGATGAAGGCGTGCAGGGAGTGGTTGTCCAGATGCTTCGAGCCGCTGATGTGCAGGGCGGCAAAGGTTGCAGGATCCCGGACGTCGACCACCACTGCGCCTTGCTCGCGCAGGGCTTGGGCCTGTTCCGGGGGAATACGTTTGAATTCGCTCATGGCGGGCTCCTGTGGCTCGGCAGAAAGTGCAGTCTAGCGCGGGGCGCTGACTGGCGATGGTTCGGAAATCCGTGGGGCGACTGGCGGTTCGGCGGCATGGCCATGCTCGTCGCATTTGCAGGCCAGGCGTTCACCCGTGTCGACATTCATCAGGGTCAGGGCACCGCCCCAGACGCAACCGGTGTCGAGGGCCGACATACCCGGTTCCTGGATCTTGCCTTCCAGCGCCGCCCAGTGGCCGAAGATGATCTTTACGTCCCTGGTCTTGCGTTCCTTGTGCTGGAACCAGGGCTTGTAGCCTGCAGGGGCCGTGCCCAGGCCTTCCTTGCTCTTGAGGTCGAGCTTGCCCTCGGCCGTACAGAAGCGCATGCGCGTGAAATAGTTGGTAATCACCCGCAGGCGCGTCACGCCCTTGAGGTCACTGTCCCATTTCGCCGGATCGTTACCGTACATGCCATCGAGGTAGGGCGGCAGCAGGTTGTCATCACGCAGGGCCGTCTCGACTTCGGCCGCGTATTTCAATGCTTTGCGCAGTGACCACTGCGGCGGAATGCCAGCATGCACCATCGCCACGTTGCGCTGTTCATCGTAGTGCATGAGTTTTTGCTGGCGCAGCCATTCCAGTAGCTCGGCGCTATCGGGGGCTTCGATAATCTCGCGCAGGGTGTCGGCTTTCTTCAGGCGCTCGATGTTCTTCCCGGCCGCCAGCAAGTGCAGGTCGTGGTTGCCGAGCACGCACACCAGTGAGTGACGGATGCTATAGAGGAAGCGCAGGGTTTCCAGCGACTGCGGGCCGCGGTTGACCAGGTCGCCTACCAGCCATAGACGATCTTTTCCCGGATCGAAGGCGACCTTCTTGAGCAGGCATTGCAATGCCTCGAGGCAGCCTTGCAGGTCGCCGACGGCATAGGTTGCCATCAGTGCAAGGCTCCGGGCACCGCCAGGCGGAATGGGGCGATGATGGCATCGAAATGTTTGCCGTCGTCGGCGAGCATTTGATAGGTGCCTTGCATGGTGCCGACCTTGGTGGTCATGACCGTGCCGCTACTGTAGGTATGGCTTTTGCCCGCATCGATCAGCGGTTGCTGGCCGACCACGCCTGCGCCGCGGACCTCTTCGACATGCCCATCGCCATCGGTGATGACCCAATGCCGTGACAACAGTTTGGCCGGTAGCAGGCCGTTATTTTTCACGGTGATGGTGTACGCGAAGGCAAAACGCTCTTGCTCGGGTTGCGATTGTTCTGCCAGATAGCGGGTGACGACGCTGACGTCGACCTGATAACGAGGATCGGACATGCAAAGGGCCTTAAAAACGAAGCGGAACGCGGGACGTAGCTGATATGTCAGTCTAGGCCAGGTATCGGATAGTAAACCAGACATGGGCGCTGGTGTCCTACCCGATAACGCTTCAGTTCTGTCAGGCGTCCGCCGCTTTCTGTAGGACTTGTTCGCTAAGCTTGTCGGCAAGGCGTACGAATGCCGCCAGATCAAGCTGCTCGGGACGCAAGCTGCCATCGACGCCAGCGGCTTCGATTTCGGCGTTGCTCAGCAACAGCTTGAGGGTGTTGCGCAGGGTTTTGCGGCGCTGGTTGAAGGCCTCGCGCACGACGCGCTCCAGCAAGCGGTGGTCCTTGGCCGGGTGCGGCAATACCGCATGGGGTACCAGGCGCACGATGGCCGAGTCGACTTTCGGCGGTGGATTGAACGCGCCGGGACCTACGTTGAACAGGTGTTCGACCCGGCAGTGGTACTGGACCATGATCGACAGCCGGCCCCAGTCACCGCCGCCAGGCCCTGCCGCCAGACGCTCGACCACTTCCTTCTGCAGCATGAAGTGCATGTCGCGGATCAGGTGGGCGTTGTGCAGCAGGTGGAAAATCAGCGGTGTAGAGATGTTGTACGGCAGGTTGCCGACTACACGCAGGCTACCAGGTGCGGCATTCAGGCTGGTGAAATCGAACTTCAACGCATCACCCTGATGCAGGTTGAAGTTGCTCTTGCCGGCGAACTGTTGGTTGAGGATCGGGATCAGGTCCTTGTCCAGTTCCACCACGTCGAGCTGCGCACCACTGCTGAGCAGGCCTTGGGTCAGCGCACCCTGGCCAGGGCCGATTTCCAGGAGGCGATCTTCTGCCTTGGCATGGATGGAGCGCAGGATGCGGTCGATAACGCCAGCATCGTGCAGAAAGTTCTGGCCAAAACGCTTGCGCGCCTTGTGTTGGTATTGCTCGGTCATAAACGGGTCTCGGCCATCTGGTAGGCGGTTTCCAGGGCGACTTGCAGGCTGCCGGTGTCGATCTTGCCACTGCCGGCCAGGTCCAGGGCGGTGCCGTGGTCGACCGATGTGCGGATGATCGGCAAGCCGAGGGTCACATTGACTGCTGCACCGAAACCTTTGTATTTCAGCACAGGCAGGCCCTGGTCGTGGTACATCGCCAGCACTGCATCGCAGTGCTCCAGATATTTGGGGGTAAACAGAGTATCGGCGGGCAACGGGCCACGTAGGTCCATGCCTTCGCCGCGCAGGCGCTCTAGCGTGGGTTCGATGATATCGATTTCTTCATGGCCCAGGTGTCCGCCTTCACCGGCATGGGGGTTGAGCCCGCACACCAGGATACGTGGCTGGGCGATGCCGAACTTTTCTTTCAGGTCGCTATGCAGGATTCGCGTGACCCGTTCCAGACGCTCCGGCGTGATCGCATCGGCAATCTCGCGCAGGGGCAGGTGAGTGGTGACCAGCGCCACGCGCAGGCCGCGGGTGGCGAGCATCATGACCACTTGCGCGGTATGGGTCAGGTCGGCGAGAAATTCCGTGTGCCCGGAAAACGCGATACCGGATTCATTGATCACGCCCTTGTGCACCGGGGCGGTGATCATGCCGGCAAAATGCCCGTCCAGGCAGCCCTGGCCAGCGCGGGTCAGGGTCTCCAGGACGAAAGCGGCGTTAGCCTTGTCCAGCTGCCCGGCGACAACCTTGGCATTGAGCGGTGTATCCCAGGCATACAGGCTGTTGGCGGGAGCGGGAACATCCGGCCAGTTGTCCGGCGTGACGGGCAGCACATCGACAGTCACACCCAGCTGCGCGGCCCGCTCAAGGAGCAGGTCGCGGCTGGTGATGGCAATCAGGGGGTGTGGCTGGGCGTGCGCGGCGAGCAGCAGGCACAGGTCGGGACCTATGCCGGCCGGTTCGCCGGGTGTCAGCGCGAAACGTATGGGTTTCACTGCGTTGCCTGGTCGGCGCCAGGGAGCTTGATTTCCACGTACGCTTCGTCACGGATCTGACGCAGCCAGGTTTGCAGCTCTTCGTCGTACTTGCGGTTACGCAGCACGGTCATGGCCTGCTGTTCGCGAGCCTGGGTCGTGCTGTCGGTGGCGCGACGACCGAGGACTTCCAGGACGTGCCAGCCGTATTGCGTCTGGAATGGCTTGGACAGCTGACCTTGCGGGGTCTTGGCCATCACTTCGCGGAATTCCGGAACCAATACATTCGGGTCGATCCAGTTCAGGTCGCCGCCATTGAGGGCGGAACCCGGATCTTCCGAGTAGCTTTTTGCCAGTTCGCCGAAATCTTCGCCTGCTTCGATGCGGGTATAGAGCGATTCGGCCAGGGCCTTGGTTTTTGCTTCGTCACGGATCGGGCTTGGTTTGACCAGGATGTGGCGTACGTGCACTTCGTCACGCACCTGGGCCTCACCGCCACGCTTGTCGGTGATCTTCAGGATGATGAAGCCCCCCGGCGTGCGCATGGGTTGGGTGATGTCGCCAACAGCCATGGTGCTCAACAGGCGATCGAAGGGGGGTGGCAGCTGAGCGGCTTTACGCCAGCCCATGTCGCCACCTTCCAGTGCGGTTTCGCTGGCGGACTTGGCGATTGCCAGCTGGCCGAAGTCAGCACCTTGCTTGAGTTGCTGGTAAACCGCGTCGGCCTGCTTGGCGGCATTCTGGATGGCGTCGGAGTTGGCGCTTTCCGGTGTAGGAATCAGGATATTGGCCAGGCGGAACTCTTCGGACAGCTGCATTTTGCCCAGATCCGACGCCAGGAAGTTCTTCACTTCCTGCTCGGAGACCTGGATGCGCTCGGCGACGCGGCGCTGACGCACGCGGCTGATGACCATTTCGCGACGAATCTGGTCACGTGCGTCGTCGTAGGACAGGCCGTCACGCGTCAGGGCTGCGCGGAATTGCTCCACCGACATGTTATTGCGCTGGGCAATGGTGCCGACAGCCTGGTTTAGTTCTTCATCGGTGATACGGATGCCGGAACGTTCGCCGATCTGCAGCTGCAGGTTCTCGACGATCAGGCGCTCGAGCACCTGTTGCTCCAGTACGCTGGCCGGTGGCACGGCGGAGCCGCGCTTGGCGATGGTTTGCTGAACTTCATGAACCCGTTGGTCCAGTTGGCTCTGCATGACCACGTCGTTGTCGACAATGGCCACCACTTTATCGATGGACTGTACCGCGGCGTTGGCCGCGGTACCCAGGAACAGCGCGCCCAGCAACAGCGGGCGCAGACAATCAGAAAGCTTGGTCTTCACGTTCACGATAACCTTGGATGCCTTTGTCGAGGAAACTCTCTACTTTGGAGCCCGTGAGGCCGCCGAGTCCCTTCAGAACAATTTGGAGGAAGACGCCATGGTCGCCTTTTTCGTTTTCCGGCGCGTCTTGACTGGTTTCGTCATAATCGACCCAGTAACGGTTGATCAGGCGCAGTTTCCAGCAGCAGTTGTCGTACTCGAAACCACCGAAGGCTTCCAGGGTACGGTTGCGGTTGTAGTCGTACTGCCAGCGGCTGATGACGTTCCATTGCGGCACGACCGGCCAGATCACCGAGAAGTCGTGCTGTTCGATCTTGTAGTAGTCCTTCACGTAGCCAGGCTGGCCCGGGGTGCCGTAGTCACCGCCGCCCACTTGCCATGTACCGGAGTTCTGGTCGTAACGAACCTGGTCATTGCGATAGCGATAGCCGGCGTTGATGACCTTGTTCGGGTTGTCTTCAGGCTGGTAGTGGAACATCGCGCTGCCCGACCGAGGGCTGCGGCTGTCCGGGTCCCAGTTGTAATCGGCAGTGGTGCGCCAGTCGCGGTTCCAGCGATATTCGTACTCCAGCGCGTATGGAGAAACGTCAGAGTGCGCGTCTTCGCGGGTTTTGGCATCGATTCCCGGCAATTGGACTTCGCGATCCTTGAAGTACAGGGCCTGGCCGACGCTTATGCGTTGACGTTCAAAGCCATTCTCTTCGATCCATCGGCTCGTTACACCAAGGGACAGTTTGTTCTCGTCGCCGACACGGTCGGAGCCAGAGAAACGGTTGTCGCGGAACAGCGATGCATAGCTGAAGGTGTATTCGCTGGTGTCGAATACCGGAATGTCTTCCTGGTCCTTCTCGGGTACGTAGAGGTAGAACAGGCGTGGTTCGAGGGTCTGGTTATAGTTCTTGCCAAACCAGCTGGTCTTGCGATCGAAATACAGGCCGCTGTCGATGCTTGCAATCGGCACGCCGCGGTTCTGGTTGCTGTCGAACGTGCCGTTGAGCCGGTCCTGTTCTGCAGTTTGCGCGGCAACCTGGCTTTTCCCGATGCTGTCCAGATCCAGTTGGTACTGCGTGTACTGGTACTTGAGTTTTGGCGTCAGGAAGCCGTAGCTTGCCTCCATCGGGTAGCTGACGGCTGGCGCCAGGTTGAGGCGATCGCCATTGGCGCGGGCCAGACCCTGGACGTTGGTGTCGAGGCGTGGCTCTACATTGCCGTCTTCATCGGTGAAGTTGCCGTTTTTCAAGTCCCGGTCGAACCGCACGAGTTCAGTGTCATAGGTGAAGTTCAGGCCGCCTGGACGCTCCGGCAGCGCACCGTTGAAGGTGATCTGCGGCAAACGGTCGTAAGGCGTGATGTTCGACACAGTCGCCAGTTGATAAGCCTGGGCATTCACGCGGGCGGTGTAGCTGTCGCCACGGTAGGTCACGGCACCCTGCTGGTTGACGTAGTCGGCGCTTTTCACACCGATCTGGTCGGTTTGCAGGTCCTGGAAGTAATAGGGGTCGCTGATCTTGGTGTAATCGACTTCCGAGAGTACACGCGAGTCGAGACCACCCTTGTGCTGCCAGTTGTACATGTAGCGGGTTTTTTCGTAATCGGTCTGCAGCTTGCGATCGTCGTTCTCGTCGTTGAGGTACGCGGCGCCGAACTGACCTTCGCTGGACTTGGTCAGGTAGCGGAATTCGCCTTCCATCAACAGGCCGCGATCGCTCATGTAGCGTGGGTACAACGTGGCATCGTAGTTCGGTGCCAGGTTGAAGTAGTACGGCGTGACCAGCAGGAAGCCGGTATCGCTGCCGGTGCCGATGGTCGGCGGCAGGAAGCCGGATTGACGACGGTCGTCGATCGGGAAGTAGATATACGGCGTGTACAGGACCGGAATGTCCTTGACCCGCAGTGTCACGTTGGTCGCCGTACCGAAGCCGGTAGCCGGGTTCAGGGTGATGTTGTTGCCCTTGAGCTGCCAGGCGTTGCTGTTCGGCTCGCACGTGGTGTACGTACCGTCCTTGAGGCGGATGATCGCGTTCTCGGCACGTTTGGCGTACAGCGCGTTACCGCGGATGCGCGATTTGTGCATCACGTATTCGGCGTTATCGACCTTGGCTTCACCGGTATCGAGCTGTACATCGGCGTGGTCACCCACGATCAGTGCGCCGTTGTCGCGAATGCGCACGTTGCCGCTCAGTTCGCCACGACTCTCGGCCTGGTACAGGTTGGCTTCGTCGGCTTCGACCTGCATGCTGCCCTGGCGCATGACCACGTCACCAGCCAGAGTGGCGACTTGCTCATCCTGCTTGTAGCGGGAGGCTTTGGCGCCGATAAAGGTGGGGGCGTCACTTTTATTCGTCTTGTCATTCATGCCAGGACGAATCGGTTCGATATAGGAACCAGAGCAATAAGGACCGGTTTCGGCCAATTGTGCTGCAGTGAGCTGCTCGCGGGGAACCCAGTCGAGGTGGCTGTAGTCTGCGCTACGCGACTTCAGGCCACGGCCTTTGGATTCGGTGACCAGGGCAGGTTTGGCCCCCGTGTCTTCGCTGGCGCCCGTTTCGGCGGGTGCCTGGCCGGTGGTGCTGGCTGCGCTGCCCTCATGGACTGGACGCGGAGGCAATGCAGCCGCTGGCGATTTTGGCGCACAATTCCAGGCACCCGAAGCAGAGACCGAGCAGTCATACTGTTCTGCGGCGACCACGAAAGGGGTGGCCAAGGGTTGCAGAGCCAGCAAACTGCCGGTCATCAACAACGGAAATTTTTTACGAAACGCGGGGGATTTCAATGCCATCTTAATAGTCCGGGCTTCCTGCGTGCCATCTGCCCGCGGTGTGGGCCGCACGCCTCTCGATGGTCTGAAAAAGATGCTGGATAATAAAGCATGACCCGCTTGACGGCTAGCGCCGTCGGAGACCCTTGCAATGCCTGACCAAGATCTACGTTTGCAACACCTGAAAGTTTGGCTCGATGAACAATTGGCAATCCTTTTCGCGCAACAGGGATGGGGTGCCGTACCCCCGGCCACGTTGACTGCGGCCAGCAGCGACGCGAGTTTTCGGCGCTATTTCCGTTGGGAAGGCGCCGGCAGAAGCTTGATCGTGATGGACGCCCCCCCGCCCCAGGAAAACTGCAAACCCTTCGTGGATATCGCTTTTCTGCTGGCGAAATCCGGAATAAATGTGCCGAAGATCTACGCCGAAGACCTTGAGCGCGGATTTCTTTTGCTTAATGACCTGGGCAACAAGACGTACCTGGACGTGATCGACAGCGCAAACGCCGACGATTTGTTCACCGATGCCCTGCAAGCGCTGCTGGCATTCCAGCAGTTGCCGATGGTTGCGCCACTGCCGAGTTACGACGTGGCGTTGTTGCGACGTGAGCTGGAATTGTTCCCCGAGTGGTACGTCAAGCATGAGCTGGGCATCGAGTTCGATGCGGCGCAGCAAGTCCTCTGGCAGCAGGTCAGCGATCTGCTGATCGACAGTGCCCTGGCTCAGCCGAAAGTCCTGGTGCACCGCGACTACATGCCGCGCAACCTGATGCTCAGTGAGCCCAATCCCGGTGTGCTGGATTTTCAGGACGCCGTTTATGGCCCTGTCACCTATGACGTGACCTGCCTGTTCAAGGATGCCTTCCTCAGTTGGCCCGAGGAGCGCGTGCGCGGCTGGCTGGAAAATTACTGGCAGCAAGCAGATGCGCTGGACATTCCGGTGCAGCCCGACTTCGAAGACTTCCTGCGCGCCAGCGACCTGATGGGCGTGCAGCGTCACCTCAAGGTGATCGGGATCTTCGCCCGTATTTGCCACCGCGACGGTAAGCCGCGTTACCTGGGTGATGTGCCACGCTTCTTTGCGTATATAGATGCAGTGATTGCCCGTCGTCCTGAGCTGGCTGAACTAGATGTATTGCTGGCCAGCCTGCGTGCTGGAGTGCCAGCATGAAGGCGATGATTCTGGCGGCAGGCAAGGGCGAGCGCATGCGTCCCTTGACCCTGACCACGCCCAAGCCGCTGGTTCGTGCCGGTGGCGTGCCGCTGATCGAGTATCACCTGCAAGCCCTGGCGGCGGCGGGCTTTACCGAGATCGTGATCAATCATGCCTGGCTGGGTCAGCAGATCGAAGACTATCTGGGCGATGGCTCGCGCTACGGTGTGAGCATTCGCTACTCGGCCGAAGGTGAACCGCTGGAGACCGGTGGCGGAATCTTCCGCGCCTTGCCGTTGTTGGGTGACGAAGCTTTCCTGGTCGTCAACGGTGACATCTGGACGGATTACGACTTCAGCGTGCTGCATCAGCCCATCACCGGGCTGGCGCATCTGGTACTGGCCGACAACCCGCCCCATCATCTCGCTGGAGACTTCAGCCTGGAAGACGGCCAGGTCCGGGACGGTCAGCCGGACACCGCAACCCTGACCTACAGCGGTATCGCCGTGCTGCATCCACAGTTGTTCGATGGTTGCTCGGCAGGGGCGTTCAAGCTCGCGCCGTTGTTGCGCAAGGCCATGGCTGACGGGCAAGTGAGCGGCGAACGCCTGAAGGGGCTTTGGGTGGATGTCGGCACCCACGAGCGTCTGGCCGAAGCTGAAACCCTGATCGAAGCGAGCCGCTGACATGCTGTGGCCAGGGACTCTGATCGGAGCCGGAGCGGGCTTTGCCATCGCCAGTATTCCGGGGGCCATGCTCGGGGCCTTGCTGGGGCAGGTGCTGGATCGGCACCTGCACCTGCAAAGCTGGGCGCATCTGCGTGAAAAGCTCGGGGGGCGACCTGTCCTGCGCAACGACGAGTTGTTGTTTGTGTTGCTGGGGCGCCTGGCCAAGTGTGACGGACGGGTTGTGGAGGGGCATATCCAGCAGGCTCGCGCGGAGATGCGTGCCTTGGACATGTCCGAATCGGCACAGCGCCGGGCGATTGCCGCGTTCAATCGTGGCAAATCAGGCAGTGACCGGTTGGGTGGCCATTTGCGCCGGCTGAGGGCTCAGCCCTTTGCCGCCGAAGGGGTGTTGCGCGCTTGTTGGCGGATGGTTTGGGCTGATGGTCATGCGGGCATCCGCGAGCGTGAACTGCTACTCCAGTGGGGCGGCTGGCTGGGGTGGAGCGAGCGGCAGGTCAAGGCGTTGGCGGCCGATTACGAGCCACAGCAGCGTCCGTTGGCCAACAGTGTTATTACCTATCAGGACGCCTTGCGGCTGTTGGGGGTGTCTGCCACCAGTGAGCCCGCCCAGATCAAGCGCGCCTATCGACGCTTGCTCAGTCGTCATCACCCGGACAAGATTGCCGGCAGTGGTGCAACGGCGTCGCAGGTTCGCGAGGCGACCGACAAGACACGCGAGTTGCACAACGCCTATACGTTGATTCGACAGCGGCGGGATTTTCGCTAACAGCAAAGAGTTGCGTCGCCCTGGTGTGGATTTGCTGGAGAGCGGGGCGACTCAGTCCGTCAGTCCGCCGCATTTTGCGGATTTAGCCAACCCCGTACCCGGCGCACCAATTGTTCCTGTTGTGCCTTGTTATTGCCTGGCAAAGCCTTGAGCGAAACCTGGCTGAAGGCCGAAGTCTTCAAGCGTTTGCTGGCTTGCAAGCGGGCCAGTGCCGCGTTGCGGTCCAGCGGCTTATCCATATAGAAGAGGTCGGCGGTGGGCAGCTTGAGGGTTGGTGCGAGTTCGTCCAGTTCAGGTGTCACTTTGGCCGGCGTCTGCGCGGCGACCATGACGAAGCGCTCGACTTGTGCCGTCTGCTTCTCGCTCAGATACCGTGCGGCCCAATAGGCGCCAGTGCCATGCCCCAGCACCACGATGCTGCGAGCGCTTTGCTGTTCGGCAAAAGCGATGGCCGCATCGATGCGGGCGAAGATTCGCTCGGCGTCAGCCTTGGTCTGTTCGTCGGCGGTTTCGGCGACGGCCTTGTCCGCCACCTCGGCTTCGCCGCCCGCCGCCTGTTCGATGGGGGCCGCAGTGGTTGAGTCTTTGCTGCCGACATCTGGCGCCTTGGCTGCTGGAGCGGCTTCCACCACGCGCGGCGCCATGGCATCACTTTGCAAATCAGGCAGGGTGATACTCAGGCTGCTCCATTGGGCATCCGGCAATTGGCGGCGCAACGGGCCGATTGCTTGCGGCCAGTCAACGGTTTCGCCAGCGCCGGGGATGATAATGACAGCGCCTTTGGGGTCAGCGGAGTTGGCCGGCTTCCACAGGGCCAGGAAGGTATCGCTGCCCGCTTGCAGTTGTTGCTGTTCCTGGAGCGGAATAGTTCGCTCCAGTGCATTGGCTTCTTCCTGACTACGCTCAGGCAATGGCTGGCGTTCGAGTGGTTTTTCTTCGGCGGGTTTTTCTGCTGCGGCAGGCGTCGGGTCAGCCGCCTCAACGGAAAAAGCCCATGGCAGGATCAGCGACAGGCACAATGCTGGCAGTGCCAGGCGGTAGACAGGGAGCATCGGATATTCCAGGCCAGAAGTAATTCCGGCAGCCTAATGGGTTGGTCAGTTTTTGTCAGTGTGTGAGAGTTCGATGATGCGTTTTCGCTGCCTGTGGGTTATCGGCTGTTTGTGGTTGCCCTTGATGGGCTGGGCGGCGGCCGCGCCACCGGCGCATGTCGCGCCCTTGTCGGCAGGCCAGCAACAATGGCTGGCGCAGCAGGGCGATCTGCGGGTGGGGTTGGTGTTGCAAGCGCCCTACGCTCAGTACGACCGCCGCTTGCAGCGCCTGTCGGGGGTCAATGTCGAGCTGATGAAGTGGCTGGCCAGGTCGCTCAAGGTCGAATTGAGCTGGCGCAACTTTCCCGATCTCGAGCAATTGGAAGCGGCCGCGCGCGCCGGCGAAATCGATCTCGCCCCAGGGTTGACCCAGACCCCTGGCGGCCTGCGCCTCTGGCAGTTTTCCGATCCGTACATGCGGGTGCCGCAACTGGTGGTCAGCGACCAGAAAAGCACCGGTGCGGTGGAGCTGGAAAAACTCGACAGCCATACCCGCGTCGCGGTACGCATGCCCAGTGCCACCGCAGACTACTTGCGCGGCAACTATCCGCATCTGAACCTGCAGGGTGTACCGGTCGAGCGTCAGGCGTTGCAACTGTTGTTGAGCCAGCAAGCCGCCTACGCGGTGGTCGATGAGGCGCAATTGGGGCGCTTGTCCGTCGAACCTGAGTTCTCCGGGCTGGTGGTGGTCGGTGATATCGGCTTGCCACAGCTGCTGCGGGTGGCTACACGGCGCGACCTGCCGGAGTTGGCCGTTATTGTGGAGAGCGCGCTGCGGGCGATCCCGGCCAAGGACCTGGAGGCGCTGCACAACCAGTGGCTGCAACCCAAGTACCCACGGCTCAGCGAGTCCCCGGGGTTCTGGCAAAACCTCTGTCTGCTGTTGTTGGTGCTGGCGCTCAGCGCTATGGCCATCGTGTTCTGGCAACGGCGTCAGCAGCACAGCCTGGAGCAACGACTGGCGGCGGCGCAGGCAGACATTGCCATGCGCGCCGCCAGCGAAGAGGCCCTGAGACTCACGCAGTTTTCCATCGACCAGAGCACCGTCGGCATTCTCTGGGTGAATTGGGACAGCCACGTGCGCTACGCCAACCGCGCCGCCGAAACCATGCTGGGCTATCGGCCCGGTGGGATTATCGACCGGCCGTTGATCGAGTTTGAGCCCGACCTGCACATGGATCGCTGGTTGAACCTGTGGAAGCGCGCCAGGGCCAGCGACGACACGCCGCAAAGTTTCGAAACCAATTGCCGGCGGGCCGATGGCAGCATCCTGCCGACCGATGTCTCCTTGAGCTTTCTGCGTTTTCGCGAGGGTGAGTACCTGGTGGTCTACCTGACCGATGTCACCGAACGTCGGCGCGCCCTGGCGGCGTTGCAGGAAAGTGAAGCACGCTTGCAAGGGATCGCGGCAAATGTGCCGGGCCTGGTCTTTCGCCTGGAGCGGGCGCCGGTGACAGGCCAGATCGACTTTGCCTACATCAGTGAAGGCAGCAAGAGTCTGGTGGGTTATTCGCCAGCCACCCTGGCCCATCGTGACAAAGGCCTGCGCAGCCTGGTGCACCCAGACGACAAGGCCAGCTATCACCAGACCCAGGACCATGCGCTGGACACTGACAGCGACTGGTCCTGGCAAGGGAGGATTCTCACGCGTCAGGGGGAGCAACGCTGGGCGGAAATCAAGGCGATTACCCGCCGACTCGAAGGCGGCGCCTACGTCTGGGATGGCATTGTCTGGGACATCAGCGAGAGCAAGCGCATCGAACTGGAACTGGCCAGCTCGCGCGAGCAGTTACGCGAATTGTCCGCGCACCTGGAGAGCGTGCGCGAAGAGGAAAAGGCGCGCATTGCCCGGGAAGTTCACGACGAACTGGGCCAGATGTTGACGGTGCTCAAGCTGGAAACGTCCATGTGCGAGCTGGCTTATGCGCAACTCGACCCCGGATTGAACGAGCGCCTGAACAGCATGAAACGGTTGATCGCCCAGCTGTTTCAACTGGTACGTGATGTGGCGACGGCGTTGCGACCACCGATTCTCGATGCCGGGATAGCTTCGGCCATCGAGTGGCAGGCGCGCCGCTTCGAGGCGCGCACGCAGATTCCGTGTCTGGTACAGGTGCCGGAAAATTTACCGGTGCTCAGCGATGCCAAGGCCATTGGCCTGTTTCGTATCCTTCAGGAGGCGCTGACCAATGTCATGCGTCACGCCCAGGCGCATACTGTCGAACTGACACTGGCCCTTGAAGGCGACGACCTGTGTCTGACTGTCAGCGATGATGGCGTAGGATTTGTCGCCGCGAGCGGCAGGCCAACATCCTTTGGGGTGGTCGGCATGCGCGAGCGGGTGTTGATCATGGGCGGGCAACTGTCCCTTGAGAGCGAACCGGGTGAGGGCACGACCCTGACTGTGCGAGTACCCCTGGATAAGGAGACGTAAGTGATCCGTGTACTGGTTGCCGAAGACCACACCATCGTTCGCGAGGGCATCAAGCAATTGATCGGCCTGGCCAAGGACTTGCTGGTGGTGGGGGAGGCGAGCAATGGCGAACAACTGCTCGAGACCTTGCGGCATGTGCCCTGCGAAGTGGTGTTGCTGGATATCTCCATGCCGGGTGTCAACGGCCTTGAGGCGATCCCGCGGATTCGTGCCTTGAACAATCCACCGGTGATCCTGGTGTTGTCGATGCACGACGAGGCGCAGATGGCGGCACGGGCCTTGAAGGTCGGGGCGGCGGGCTATGCCACCAAGGACAGTGATCCGGCGCTGTTGCTGACGGCCATTCGCCGGGTAGCGGCGGGAGGGCGTTACATCGACCCGGACCTTGCCGACCGCATGGTCTTCGAAGTCGGCCTGACCGATTCGCGGCCGTTGCACTCATTGCTTTCGGAGCGTGAGTTTTCCGTGTTCGAGCGCCTGGCCCAGGGCGCCAACGTCAACGAGATCGCCCAGCAACTGGCATTGAGCAGCAAAACCATCAGCACCCACAAGGCGCGGTTGATGCAGAAACTCAACATCACCTCGCTGGCCGAACTGGTGAAATATGCGATGGAGCACAAGCTCCTCTGAAGAACACCTACAGGGATTCGCGTCGCCATATCCATTTGCGACATTCATGAGCAACCGTTTTTGCTTGTTCTTGCGGCTTGTAGCTGAAAGCTTGCCGCTGCCGCTATCCAAACGCGCCATCCTTGTAGGGCAATCCCTACCCCCGGCCTTCCATCTGGCTGAGGCGAATCTCTCTTGCCCCCCGATTTGCGCAGGTCCCAGCGTCCACTAGGCTTAGTCCACAGCAGTCATCAACAACAAAGGTGTGGGTATGAGCCAGGTCGATTCAAGCGCAGGGGCCAATGATGTTCTGGTCAGCTTTCGTGGAGTGCAGAAGAGCTACGATGGCGAGAACCTGATCGTCAAGGACCTCAACCTGGACATTCGCAAAGGCGAATTCCTCACCTTGCTCGGGCCGTCCGGCTCCGGCAAGACCACCAGTCTGATGATGCTCGCCGGTTTCGAAACACCGACAGCGGGCGAAATCCTGCTGGCCGGACGCGCCATCAACAACGTGCCGCCGCACAAGCGTGACATCGGCATGGTGTTCCAGAACTACGCGTTGTTCCCGCACATGACGGTCGCCGAGAACCTGGCGTTCCCGCTGACCGTGCGCGGCTTGAACAAGAGCGACGTCAGCGACAAGGTCAAAAAAGTCCTGAGCATGGTGCAGCTCGATGCGTTCGCCCAGCGTTATCCGGCACAACTGTCCGGTGGCCAGCAGCAGCGCGTGGCACTGGCCCGCGCACTGGTGTTCGAGCCGCAACTGGTCCTGATGGACGAACCCCTCGGCGCACTGGATAAACAGTTGCGCGAACACATGCAGATGGAAATCAAGCACCTGCACCAGCGCCTGGGCGTGACCGTGGTCTACGTGACCCATGACCAGGGCGAAGCCCTGACCATGTCCGACCGTGTGGCCGTTTTCCATCAAGGCGAAATCCAGCAGATCGCACCGCCGCGCACCCTTTATGAAGAGCCGAAAAATACCTTCGTCGCCAACTTCATTGGCGAAAACAACCGCCTCAATGGTCGTCTGCACAGCCAGACCGGCGATCGTTGCGTGGTCGAACTGGGCCGTGGTGAAAAAGTTGAAGCCCTGGCGGTGAATGTCGGCAAGACCGGCGAACCCGTCACATTGTCGATTCGTCCGGAACGCGTGAGCCTCAATGGCTCCAGCGAGTCCTGCATCAACCGCTTCTCGGGACGGGTAGCGGAATTCATCTATCTGGGCGACCACGTCCGGGTGCGCCTGGAAGTCTGTGGCAAGACTGACTTCTTCGTGAAACAACCGATTGCCGAGCTCGATCCTGCGCTTGCTGTCGGCGACGTGGTTCCGCTTGGCTGGCAGGTCGAACACGTTCGCGCGCTCGATCCAATTCTAGAGGCGAACTGATCGCCCCGGCTTCAACAACACAAACCCTGCACGTGGAGAGAACAATAAATGTTGAGATCCCTGAAATTCACCGCTCTGGCACTGGGCATGATGGGGGCAGCCAGCGCAATGGCGGCTGGCCCGGACCTGACCGTGGTGTCCTTTGGCGGTGCGAACAAGGCGGCGCAGGTCAAAGCCTTCTACGCACCGTGGGAAGCGGCAGGCAACGGCAAGATCGTGGCGGGCGAATACAACGGCGAGATGGCCAAGGTCAAGGCCATGGTCGACACCAAGAGCGTGTCCTGGGATCTGGTAGAAGTCGAATCGCCAGAGCTGTCCCGTGGTTGTGACGAAGACATGTTCGAGCAACTCGACCCGGCCCTGTTCGGCAAGACCGAGGACTACGTCAAAGGCGCCATCCAGCCATGCGGCGTGGGTTTCTTTGTGTGGTCGACCGTGTTGGCCTACAACGCCGACAAGCTGAAAACCGCACCGACCAGCTGGGCGGATTTCTGGGACACCAAGCAGTTCCCGGGCAAGCGCGGCCTGCGTAAAGGCGCGAAGTACACCCTGGAGTTCGCACTGATGGCTGACGGCGTTGCGCCCAAAGACGTCTACAAAGTGCTGGCCGGCAAAGACGGTCAGGACCGCGCGTTCAAGAAACTCGACGAACTCAAGCCGAACATCCAGTGGTGGGAAGCCGGCGCACAACCGCCGCAGTACCTTGCCTCCGGTGACGTGGTCATGAGTTCGGCCTACAACGGCCGCATCGCCGCCGTGCAGAAAGAAAGCAACCTGAAAGTGGTGTGGAACGGCGGCATCTACGACTTCGACGCATGGGCGATTCCAAAAGGCCTGGATAAAGCACGCGCTGACGCGGCGAAGAAATTCATCGCTTTCTCGGTGCAGCCGCAGCAGCAGAAGACCTACTCGGAAAACATCGCCTACGGCCCGGCCAACACCCAGGCCGTACCGTTGCTGGCCAAGGATGTCCTGAAAGACATGCCGACCACCCCGGAAAACATCGCCAACCAGGTGCAGATCGACGTCAGCTTCTGGGCTGACAACGGCGAGCAACTGGAGCAGCGCTTCAATTCCTGGGCTGCAAAATAACCACCCGGTGATGATCGTTCCCACGCTCTGCGTGGGAATGCCGCCCGGGACGCTCCGCGTCCCTGTGACGCAGAGCGTCACTGGATGCGTTCCCACGCAGAGCGTGGGAACGATCAGTACTAAAAGTTCGAGGCGGCGATCGCCGTCCCTGTAACGATCAAAAGATTTCCGGAGTACGCCATGGCTATCGCCGTTCCCGTGAACGCGGGCACTGACCCCACCTTGAAGCAGCGGCTCAAGCATGCCGAGCGGGTCAACCGCTGGAAGGCCCAGGCGTTGATCGCGCCGCTGGTGCTGTTCCTGTTGCTGGTGTTCCTGGTGCCAATCGTGGCGCTGCTCTATAAAAGCGTGGGTAACCCGGAGGTGGTCGGCGGCATGCCGCGCACCGTGGCGGCCATTGCCAGCTGGGACGGCCGGGGCCTGCCTGCCGAACCTGTCTACAAGGCGGCCAGCGAAGACCTCGCCGAAGCACGCAAGAATCAGACCCTGGGCGATTTGTCCAAACGCCTGAACATGGAGTTGGCCGGCTATCGCAGCCTGCTGACCAAAACCGCCCGCGCCTTGCCGTTCGCCACAGAACCGGCCTCCTATAAAGAGGCGCTGGAAGGGCTCGACGAGCGCTGGGGCGATCCGGCCTATTGGCAAGCCGTACGCCGTAACACCAGCAACATTACGCCATACTATCTGCTGGCCGCGGTCGATCACCGCATCGACGACCTCGGCGAAATCGCCCCAGCCACCCCGGACCAGGCGATCTACCTCGACATCTTTGCCCGCACTTTCTGGATGGGCCTGATCATCACCGTGATCTGCCTGGTACTCGCGTATCCCCTGGCTTACCTGTTGGCGAACCTGCCATCGCGCCAGAGCAACCTGCTGATGATTCTGGTGCTGCTACCGTTCTGGACCTCGATCCTGGTACGGGTTGCCGCGTGGATCGTGTTGCTGCAATCGGGTGGCTTGATCAACAGCGGCTTGATGGCCCTGGGCATCATCGATAAACCGCTGGAGCTGGTGTTCAACCGCATCGGTGTCTACATCTCGATGGTGCACATCCTGCTGCCGTTCATGATCCTGCCGATCTACAGCGTGATGAAAGGCATCTCGCCGACCTACATGCGCGCCGCCATTTCCCTCGGCTGTCATCCGTTCGCCAGCTTCTGGCGGGTGTACTTCCCGCAAACCTATGCCGGTGTTGGCGCCGGTTGCCTGTTGGTGTTCATCCTCGCCATCGGCTACTACATCACCCCGGCGTTGCTGGGCAGCCCGAACGATCAGATGGTCAGCTACTTTGTCGCCTTCTACACCAACACCAGCATCAACTGGGGCATGGCGACCGCACTCGGCGGCCTGTTGCTCCTGGCGACCGTGGTGCTTTATCTGATTTACAGCTGGCTGGTGGGCGCGAGCCGCCTGCGCCTGAGCTAAGGGGAGAATGAAATGCTGAGTCCTTATATGTCGCCCATCGAGCGGGTGTGGTTCTACAGCTTGCGGATTCTCTGCGGCTTGATCCTGTTGTTCCTGATTCTGCCGGTGCTGGTGATCATTCCGTTGTCGTTCAACTCCGGCAGTTTCCTGGTGTACCCGCTGCAAGGTTTCTCGCTGCAGTGGTACCACGACTTTTTCGCCTCGGCGGAATGGATGCGCGCCCTGAAGAACAGCATCATCGTCGCACCGGCCGCTACGGTGCTGGCCATGGTGTTCGGCACGCTGGCGGCCATCGGCCTGACCCGTGGCGACTTCCCCGGCAAACCCCTGGTGATGGCGCTGGTCATTTCGCCGATGGTGGTGCCCGTAGTGATCATCGGTGTGGCCAGCTATCTGTTCTTTGCGCCGTTGGGCCTGGGTAACAGCTTCTTCTCGCTGATCGTGGTGCACGCGGTGCTGGGCGTGCCGTTCGTGATCATTACCGTGTCGGCGACATTGCAGGGGTTTAATCAGAACCTGGTACGCGCTGCGGCCAGCCTCGGTGCTTCGCCGCTGACGGCGTTCCGTCGGGTGACCTTGCCGTTGATCGCGCCCGGGGTGATTTCCGGTGCATTGTTCGCCTTCGCCACGTCGTTCGATGAGGTGGTGGTGACGCTGTTCCTCGCCGGCCCCGAGCAAGCGACTTTGCCACGGCAGATGTTCAGCGGCATCCGCGAAAACCTTAGCCCGACCATCGCCGCCGCCGCGACGCTGCTGATCGCCTTCTCGGTGATCCTGCTGCTGACCCTGGAATGGTTGCGTGGGCGTAGCGAGAAACTGCGTACCGCCCAAGTCTGATCTCCGGTTAACGATCGTTCCCACGCAGAGCGTGGGAACGATCGGCACAGAGCGCGCAGGTCATTCACCGTTTGAATACCAGACACCCGCAAATCCCCAGCTACTATTGTGCCCAGCTCCCACATCTATAAGAGGCTGCGCACATGGGTCTTTCCTCCTTCAAAATCGCTCACAAACTGATCACCGGTGCAGGGGCCATCGAGCAACTGTCGGCGGAATTGACGCGCCTGGATATAGATAACCCGCTGATCGTCACCGACGCCGCGCTGGTCAAGTCCGGCACGGTAGAGCTGGCACTGGCGCAGCTTGGCGGGCGCACTTACGAGATCTTCGACCGGGTGCTGCCGGACCCGGAAATTGCCATCGTCGAAGACTGCATGCGGGTTTATCGCGACGGTGGGCATGACGGCCTGATCGGCCTGGGTGGCGGGAGTGCCATCGACATCGCCAAAAGCGTGGCGGCCTACGCCGGCTACCACGGCGCACTCGAAGATTTGTTCGGGGTCGACCAGGTGCCGCGCAAAGGCCCTCCGCTGATCGCGATTCCAACCACCGCCGGCACGGGCTCGGAAGTCACCAACGTGGCGATCCTTTCCGACAAGATCGCGCATTTGAAGAAGGGCATCGTCAGCGACTACCTGTTGCCGGACGTGGCGCTGGTCAGCCCGCAAATGACCTTGACCTGCCCACGCAGTGTTACCGCGGCCAGCGGCGTCGATGCACTGGTGCATGCCATCGAATCCTATCTGTCGGTCAATGCCTCGCCGATTACCGACGCCCTGGCCATCGGCGCTATCAAACTGATAGCCAAGGCGCTGCCCAAGGCCTACGCCAACCCGTCCAATCTGCAGGCCCGAGAAGACATGGCCACCGCCAGCCTGATGGCGGGCATGGCGTTCGGCAATGCCGGGGTGGGTGCGGTGCATGCGCTGGCGTATCCGCTGGGTGGGCGCTTCAACATTGCCCATGGCGTGAGCAATGCCTTGCTACTGCCTCATGTCATGACCTGGAACAAGATGGCCTGCGTTGAACGCATGCAGGATATCGCCGAGGCCATGGGGGTGAAGACCGCTCATCTGAGCACCAATGAAGCGGCCGACAAAGCCGTGGAGGCCATGACCGCGTTGTGCGCGGCGGTGGAAATCCCCCAAGGACTGCGCAGTTTCGAGGTGCCCGAGGATGCCATTGCGGCGATGGCCGTGGAGGCGGCGGGGATCGAGCGCCTGATGCGCAATAATCCGCGCCGGCTGAGTGCTGTCGATATCGAGAAAATCTACCGGGCGGCCTACTGATCATCGCGCTTTCGGTGCGCCGGCCAAAGCAGGAGGTATACAATGCGCGCCATCGTGATTCTGCTCAGAAAAGGTGCGTCATGCAGCCCTTCGTAATTGCTCCGTCGATTCTTTCCGCCGACTTCGCCCGCCTGGGCGAAGAAGTGGACAACGTCCTGGCCGCCGGTGCCGACTTCGTGCACTTCGATGTCATGGACAACCACTACGTGCCGAACCTGACCATCGGCCCGATGGTCTGCTCGGCGCTGCGCAAGTACGGCGTGACCGCGCCGATCGACGCGCACCTGATGGTCAGCCCGGTGGATCGCATCGTCGGTGACTTCATCGAAGCCGGCGCGACCTACATCACCTTCCACCCGGAAGCTACCCAGCACATCGACCGCTCCTTGCAACTGATTCGCGAGGGCGGCTGCAAGTCGGGCCTGGTGTTCAACCCGGCGACGCCGCTGGACGTGCTCAAGTACGTGATGGACAAGGTCGACATGATCCTGCTGATGAGCGTCAACCCGGGCTTCGGCGGGCAGAAGTTCATCCCTGGCACCCTCGACAAGCTGCGTGAGGCGCGGGCGCTGATCGACGCGTCGGGTCGTGACATTCGCCTGGAAATCGACGGCGGCGTCAACGTGAACAACATTCGTGAAATCGCTGCGGCGGGTGCCGACACCTTCGTTGCCGGTTCGGCGATCTTCAATGCACCGAACTACCAGGAAGTGATTGAAAAAATGCGTTCCGAACTGGCGCTGGCTCGCCCATGAGTGGCTTTGAGCAGCTGTTCCCGGGACGCCTGCCACGGCTGGTGATGTTCGATCTCGATGGCACCTTGGTCGACTCGGTCCCGGACCTGGCGGTGGCTGTGGACAAGATGCTGCTCAAGCTCGGTCGCGCACCGGCAGGTATCGAAGCGGTGCGTGAATGGGTGGGTAATGGCGCGCCGGTGCTGGTGCGCCGAGCCCTGGCCGGCGGTATCGACCATTCGACGGTCGATGACGCCGAGGCTGACAGTGCGCTGGAGATTTTCATGCAGGCCTATGCCGATAGCCATGGTTTGACCGTGGTTTACCCCGGCGTGCGCGATACCCTCAAGTGGCTACAAAAGCAGGGCGTCGAGATGGCGCTGATTACCAACAAGCCGGAGCGCTTCGTCGCGCCGCTGCTGGACCAGATGAAGATCGGCCGATATTTCAAGTGGATCATCGGCGGCGACACCCTGCCACAGAAAAAACCCGACCCGGCCGCGCTGTTTTTCGTGATGAAGATGGCCAATATCCCGGCTTCGCAATCCTTGTTCGTTGGCGACTCGCGCAGTGATGTGCAGGCGGCGAAAGCGGCGGGGGTCAAGTGCGTGGCCTTGAGCTACGGCTATAACCACGGCCGTCCGATCGCCGAAGAATTGCCGGCCCTGGTGATCGACGACCTGCGCAAGCTAATTCCCGGTTGCCTGGACCCGGCCGCTGAGATAACGTTGGCCGACGCTGTTCAACCCCCTTCTGGAAACGCCATCGTGGTGGTCACTCGCAAACTCTGGATGAAAGTCATCAAGGCCCTGGCCCGCTGGCGTTGGCGCGCCTGACTGATCCTGGCCGGTTGTCCGGCGCGTTTGCATACCTGACTGTTTGACCCTCAAGCCACGAGGCACCTCATGATCCGCGAAGAATTCCTGCGTTTGGCCGCTGCCGGCTATAACCGCATCCCGCTTGCCTGCGAAACCCTGGCCGACTTCGACACGCCGCTGTCGATCTACCTGAAACTGGCCGACGAGCCCAACTCCTATTTGCTGGAGTCCGTGCAGGGCGGCGAGAAGTGGGGCCGTTACTCGATCATCGGCCTGCCGTGCCGCACCGTGCTGCGGGTGCATGACCATCACGTCAGCGTGACCATCGACGGTGTTGAGACTGAAAGCCATGAGGTAGAAGACCCGCTGGCCTTCGTCGAGGCTTTCAAGGCCCGTTACAACGTACCGACCATCGCCGGCCTGCCGCGTTTCAACGGCGGCCTGGTGGGCTATTTCGGTTACGACTGCGTGCGTTATGTGGAAAAGCGTCTGGGCAAGTGCCCGAACCCGGACCCGTTGGGCGTACCGGACATTCTGCTGATGGTGTCCGACGCCGTGGTGGTGTTCGACAACCTGGCCGGCAAGATGCACGCCATCGTCCTGGCCGACCCGGCGCAGGAAGACGCCTTCGAGCAAGGTCGAGCGCGCCTGGAAGAGCTGCTGGGAAAACTCCGTCAGCCAATCACCCCACGCCGTGGTCTGGATTTCAGCAAGCAGCAAGCGGCTGACCCGGTGTTTCGCTCCAGCTTCACCCAGAACGATTACGAAAAAGCCGTCGACACCATCAAGGAATACATCCTGGCCGGTGACTGCATGCAGGTCGTACCGTCCCAGCGTATGTCGATCGACTTCAAGGCAGCACCCATCGATCTGTACCGGGCGTTGCGCTGCTTCAACCCGACGCCTTACATGTACTTCTTCAACTTCGGCGACTTCCACGTCGTCGGCAGTTCGCCGGAAGTGCTGGTGCGGGTCGAAGACAACCTGATCACCGTGCGCCCGATCGCCGGCACCCGTCCACGCGGGGCTAACGAAGAGGCCGACCTGGAGCTGGAAAAAGACCTGCTGTCGGACGACAAGGAAATCGCCGAGCACCTGATGCTGATCGACCTCGGTCGCAACGACACCGGTCGCGTATCGGAGATCGGTTCGGTGAAGCTCACCGAGAAAATGGTCATCGAGCGCTATTCCAACGTGATGCACATCGTGTCCAACGTCACCGGTCAATTGAAGGCCGGTCTGACGGCGATGGACGCACTGCGGGCGATCCTGCCAGCGGGCACTTTGTCCGGCGCACCGAAGATCCGCGCGATGGAAATCATCGACGAACTGGAACCGGTCAAGCGCGGTGTCTACGGCGGCGCCGTCGGCTACTTTGCCTGGAACGGCAACATGGACACCGCCATTGCGATCCGTACGGCGGTGATCAAGAACGGCGAACTGCATGTGCAGGCTGGTGGCGGCATCGTCGCCGACTCGGTGCCGGCGCTGGAGTGGGAAGAAACCCTGAACAAACGCCGTGCGATGTTCCGTGCGGTGGCCCTGGCGGAACAAACCCCGGAAAACTGATCCATGACAAACGCGGCACCTGAGAAGGCGCCGCGTTTTTTTGTGCCTGTGGTTTACTGAAGATCAGAAATCCAGCGCGACCCCAACGGTAATCCCTTGCTGGGTAAAGTCATCGTCCTTGCGCAAGGTGTACCCGCCACGCAACGCAAGATCGGCCGTCAAGTTGTGGCTGACCCCCAGGCTCACGCGATTCAAATGACTCTGTGGTGTATAGCCATCTAGCGTGAAGCCGAGGGTCGGCAAGCTATTGAGGGCAATGTTCACCTTCTGCACGTCATCCTCATACTCACGCTCGTAGGCATATTCACCAAACACTTGGGTCTGTGAGGTGATCTGGTACTTACCCTGCAGCCCGGCGCCGAGACGTTTCGAATCGCGTTTCTGATCATCAAAGGTCAGCGCCGTGGAGCGACTGGTATTTTCCGAGTAACCGTCGACTTCCACTTTGGCGTAATCGGCGCTGATGAACGGCGACAGGTGCCACTCACTGCCCGACTGCGCAATGTCATAGCCCAGGCGTGTGCTGAAGGCCCAGAGATTGCCGTCGGTATCGCCTTTCTCCGCACCTTCACCCGCGCCTAGATCGAATTTGCGTTTGAGATCGTCGTAATCCAGCTTGCCGCCGGTCAATGCGGCATCGGCCCACCAACGGTTCTGCTGGTACTGGGCGAATGCCGTGGCCAGGTAGCTGTTGAGCTTGTAGTCCGAATCGTTGTTGCCTGCCTCCAGGTTCTGGCGATAGAAGCCTGCCGCCACACCCACGCGCCAGGCTTCATTGAGGCGATAGCTGCCGCCGATGTTCAAGCTGTAGCCGTTGCCATCGGCATCGGCACCGCTGCTTTGGTGGTCCACGTCGAGATGCTGGCCACCCCCGGCCACAATGGCCCGCCATTGGCCGACCGCCTGCCAGCTCTCCCAGTCGGATTGCCACTGGCTGCGCAGTTCGTCCTGATGCGCGCGTAGCGTGGCGTGGGCCATTTCCGGCAGCAGCGTCAGTTCCCAGGGCGCAGCAAGCAAGGAATAGGCGTAATCGGACACCAGTTTTTGCCCGGCTTCGGTCGGATGAACCCCATCGTTATAAACCAGCTGGCTGGGGTCCGGGGTGGCGCTGTTGATGCCAAAGGTAGCGTTTTCGGTACAGCCGTCGCCGCTGAAGCAAGTCGCCGTCAGGTTCTGGTCGGTAGCAAAACCGAATCGCGCCGGATCGGCGAAGGTTTCCTGCAACAACAGTGGAATATTCAACGGAATGATTTGGGCGTCGATGCCCGCCAACCGAGTGACCAATTGCCGGTTGAAGGCCGCACTCAGTTGCGAGGTTGGGCCCTGCAGAGGAGTGCCATTGATGGCGGGTGTCAAACCCAGGTCAGGCAGCAGCCAGACCATGATGTACCGGGCGCCGGCCGATTGCAGAACCTGAACGCTGTTGGCCAGTCGGTCCGCTGCGGCATTCGCCTGGGCGCCGCTTTGCACACGTCCCTGAAGAAAGTCGTTACCGCCGCCGGAGAGGTAATACAGAGCGTTCGGATCGGCGCGGAAATTGTTGGCTGGCAAGTAGCCCGCTCGTGCACGTTCGCCCGTGGCGGATAAGGTGGTGATTGAATTGAGGATCTGATCGGTGCGGTAGCCGCCAACGGCCCAGTTGTTACCATCGGGCAGACCCTGGGCGGCGCGTGCGGCTGAAGTCGAAGCGGCGGTCTGGTCATCTGAGAAGCCAAGCCTGCCCCCAAGCAGTTGGGTTGAGTTGGCGGAATGGACTTCGCCGCTGCCGTCCTGATAAGTCGGCCCGGTCCGGTTGGTGAAGCGCAGGGTCGAGCCGGGAGGGCCGCCCGTGTCGGTAAACTGCCCCGCGTCGTTGAGGCTGTCACCGAAGACGATGAAGTTCGAGTAAGGGTTGGGCGCCGCGAACGCCTGAGCGCAGGCCATAGCGAGCAGGCAACCGGCAAGCGGTACAAACAGCGTCTGTCTGATCATGAGCAAGTCCGTTTGTTTCTTGTTTTAGTGGCGTAAACGACAGTGCCAAAAAACTATAGAGCCTGATGCCATTCGGCGCGAACCTGCCCAATGTTTCACTGGCTTCGATCGCCCCATATTGCACGCTCTGCCCAGCTAAGTTACTGTGCCTGGACGTATAAATGAGACCTTCCCCGTGTTGATCGTCAGCAAACTCCTGGATCAAGTCATCAAGGCACACGCCCGCTGGCGTTGGCGCGCCTGAATCCTTCTACCGGCCCGGCCGGATCTTTACCGCTTCGCCTTCTTTACTCGCAAGACATTGCCCTTTGCTTCGCGATTCCAGCGCCGCCAAAGTGCAGGACGCTGCGGGTAAGTCATTCGAAGGCTGTATCAAGTCAGTGAATTCAAGAGGTTCTTAACGCCATGTTGCTGATGATCGATAACTACGACTCTTTTACCTACAACGTTGTGCAATACCTGGGTGAGCTGGGCTCCCATGTCAAAGTCGTGCGCAACGATGAACTCACGGTTGCACAAATCGAAGCCCTCAATCCCGAGCGCATCGTCGTCTCTCCCGGTCCTTGCACCCCGACCGAAGCGGGCGTCTCGATTGATGTCATCAAGCACTTCGCCGGCAAACTGCCGATCCTCGGTGTCTGCCTGGGCCATCAGTCCATCGGCCAGGCCTTTGGTGGCGATGTGGTTCGCGCGCGCCAGGTCATGCACGGCAAGACCAGCCCGGTGTTCCACGAAGACAAAGGTGTCTTCGAAGGCCTCAACAAGCCGCTGACGGTTACCCGCTATCATTCATTGATCGTCAAGCGCGAAACCCTGCCTGATTGCCTCGAGCTGACCGCCTGGACCCAACTGGAAGACGGCTCAGTCGACGAAATCATGGGCCTGCGCCACAAGACCCTGAACATCGAAGGCGTGCAGTTCCACCCTGAGTCGATCCTCACCGAACAGGGGCACGAACTGTTTGCCAACTTCCTCAAACAAACCGGCGGCACGCGCTAAGGACCTTTCATGAATATCAAGACAGCCCTGGGCCGTATCGTCGAGCAGCTTGACCTCAGCACTGATGAAATGCGCGACGTGATGCGTGAAATCATGACCGGCCAATGCACGGACGCACAGATCGGCGCCTTCATGATGGCCATGCGCATGAAGAGCGAAAGCATCGACGAAATCGTCGGTGCGGTGTCGGTCATGCGTGAGCTGGCGGACAAGGTCGAACTAAAGACTCTCGACGGTGTAGTCGATGTGGTCGGCACTGGCGGTGACGGTGCCAACATCTTCAACGTGTCGACCGCGTCGTCTTTCGTGGTCGCGGCGGCCGGTTGCACGGTGGCCAAGCACGGCAATCGCGCGGTTTCGGGTAAAAGCGGCAGTGCCGATTTGCTGGAGGCGGCCGGAATCTACCTGAACCTGACCCCGGTCCAAGTGGCGCGCTGCATCGATAACGTCGGCATCGGTTTCATGTTTGCCCAGACTCATCACAGTGCCATGAAGCACGCCGCCGGCCCGCGCAAGGAGCTTGGCTTGCGTACTCTGTTCAACATGCTTGGCCCGCTTACGAATCCGGCCGGTGTGAAACATCAGGTAGTGGGTGTCTTCACCCAGGCGTTGTGCCGGCCGCTTGCTGAAGTGTTGCAGCGTTTGGGCAGCAAGCATGTACTGGTGGTGCATTCAAAGGATGGCCTGGACGAGTTCAGCCTGGCGGCACCGACCTTTGTCGCGGAACTGAAAAACGACCAGATCACTGAATATTGGGTCGAGCCGGAAGATCTGGGCATGAAGAGCCAGAGCCTGCATGGCCTGGCGGTGGAAAGCCCGGCGGCGTCCCTGGAGTTGATCCGCGACGCCCTGGGCAAGCGCAAGACCGAAAACGGTCAGAAAGCTGCCGAAATGATCATGCTCAATGCCGGTGCCGCGCTGTATGCGGCCGATCATGCCAGCAGTTTGAAAGAAGGCGTTGCCCTGGCGCACGATGCGCTGCACACCGGCCTCGCTCGGGAGAAACTCGAGGAGCTGGGTGCATTTACCGCGGTATTCAAAGTGGAGAATGAGGGATGAGTGTACCGACGGTTCTGGAAAACATTCTGGCCCGCAAAGTTCAGGAGGTCGCCGAGCGTAGCGCCCGTGTGAGCCTGGGCGAGCTGGAAAGTCTGGCCAAGGCGGCCGATGCACCCCGGGGTTTTGCCAAGGCTTTGCTGGCTCAGGCCAAGCTGAAAGAGCCGGCAGTCATTGCTGAAATCAAGAAAGCGTCGCCGAGCAAAGGCGTGATCCGCGAGAACTTCGTTCCTGCCGACATTGCCAAGAGTTACGAGAAGGGCGGGGCGACCTGTCTTTCCGTGCTGACCGACATCGATTATTTTCAGGGCGCCGATGCGTACCTGCAGCAGGCTCGTGCTGCGTGCAACCTGCCAGTCATCCGCAAGGACTTCATGATCGATCCGTATCAGATCGTCGAAGCCCGTGCCCTCGGCGCCGACTGCGTGCTGTTGATCGTCTCCGCCCTGGATGACGTGAAAATGGCCGAACTGGCGGCGGTGGCCAAAAGCGTCAACCTCGATGTGCTGGTGGAAGTGCACGATGGCGATGAGCTGGAGCGGGCCTTGAAAACCCTCGACACCCCGCTGGTTGGCATCAACAACCGCAACCTGCACACCTTCGAAGTCAGCCTGGAAACCACCCTCGACCTGTTGCCGCGAATCCCGCGCGATCGTCTGGTGATCACCGAAAGCGGCATCCTCAATCGCGCCGATGTCGAGTTGATGGAAATCAGCGACGTCTACGCGTTCCTGGTTGGCGAGGCATTCATGCGCGCCGAAAATCCGGGCACTGAACTGCAGCGCCTGTTCTTCCCTGAACGCGGCATTCCTGTCAGCGGTTCTACGCTCGACTGATCCGGTCATTGCAGGCAGCCCTGTTCCCCTGTGGGAGCGGGCTTGCCCGCGATGAGGCCATCAAATTCCCCAAGGACGTGAAGTCTGCCGGAGTCGCTCCATGTCGCTGCCAATCTCTCTGACCATCGAAGCCGGCCTGCAGGCCGAACAGGATCTGTTGGCATCGGTCTGTGCCGGCGACGCGGAGTTCGGCCTGTTGTTCTGGCAGCCGAGCGATCGGGCTTTGGTGATGCCACGCCGTTTGAATCGCTTACCGGGATTCGAACACGCCTGCGAAGTCTCCGCCGCTGCCGGCTGGCCGGTGCTGTTGCGTGAAACCGGTGGTGAACCGGTGCCGCAATCCGCCTCGACGATCAACATCGCCCTGGTTTACGCGCCGGCGCGCAGCGAAGGGGATCTGAACCGTATCGAGACCGGCTACCGACGTCTGTGCGATCCGATCTGCCAGTTGCTGGATGAGCTGGGCGGCACTTCGTCCCTGGGCGAAATAGCCGGTGCGTTCTGTGATGGCCGCTTCAACGTCAATCTGGATGGTCGCAAGATGGTCGGTACTGCCCAGCGCTGGCGCCAGAGCCAGGGTGGTCAGCGTCCAGTCGGGCTGGTTCATGGTGCGATGTTGCTGGATAACGAGCGCCAATCGATGGCCGCGGCGGTCAATCGCTTCAATGAGGCCTGCGGTCTGGAGCAACGGGTGCGCGCTGAAAGCCACATTGCCTTGCATGAGAAGTTCACCGCGCCGGATGCGCTGGAACGTCTCGATGAACTCTATCGGCAAATGCTGGTGCGGATGTTCAACGGCTAAGTTTACGAGCTTAGCGCGTACCGAAGACCACCATGGTCTTGCCTTTGACATCCACCAGGTTGCGCTCTTCCAGATCCTTGAGCACACGTCCCACCATCTCCCGGGAACAGCCGACGATCCGTCCGATTTCCTGACGGGTCACCTTGATTTGCATGCCGTCGGGATGGGTCATGGCATCGGGCTGCTTGCACAGCTCAAGCAGGCAGCGGGCGACGCGACCGGTGACGTCGAAAAACGCCAAGTCACCGACCTTGCGGGTGGTGTTGCGCAGGCGTTGTGCGATTTGTCCGCTTAGAACGTAAAGAATGTCCGGGTCTTGCTGCGACAGTTCGCGGAATTTCGCGTAGCTGATTTCCGCCACTTCGCATTCGACCTTCGCCCGCACCCAGGCACTGCGTTCCTGTTCGTGGCCGGCCTGCTCAAACAAACCCAGCTCACCGAAAAAGTCCCCGGCGTTCAGGTAGGCGATGATCATTTCCCGGCCATCGTCGTCTTCGATCAGGATGGTGACCGAACCCTTGATGATGAAGAACAGCGTCTCCGAGCGGTCACCGGCACAAATGATGTTGCTCTTGGCCTGATAGCGACGGCGCTGGCAATGCATCAACAGCTTGTCGAGGTTTTTCATCTTGGGGGTGGGGGCAATAGCAACCATGGTTGTATCCCGAAAAGACTGCACGGTGTGTTGGGTTTTTTAAGAACTGCGGACATTGGGGCACAGTTGGCCAGGCGCCAGCGAATTGGCGCCAGCTTACCAGACACTTCTTGCAATATTCGAGATTTTACCTACAGCGTCGTAGGTTATGTCCTAGGACGGCGGTCACTGTCAATCAAGGGGCCTGTGCTAAGCTGGCGACCCTTTTTTTAGACAGTGGAGTCTTGGCGATGAAGGCACGCATCCAATGGGCTGGCGAAGCCATGTTCCTCGGCGAATCCGGCAGCGGTCATGTCGTGGTCATGGACGGTCCGCCCGATGCCGGCGGTCGTAACCTGGGTGTCCGGCCGATGGAAATGCTCCTGCTGGGTGTAGGCGGTTGCAGCAACTTCGATGTGGTCAGCATCCTCAAGAAGTCCCGTCAGGCGGTCGAGAGCTGCGAGGCATTCCTTGAAGCCGAGCGCGCGACTGAAGATCCGAAGGTATTCACCAAGATCCACATGCATTTTGTGGTCAAGGGCCGTGGCCTGAAGGAAGCGCAGGTCAAGCGCGCCATCGAACTGTCCGCTGAAAAATATTGCTCGGCTTCGATCATGCTGGGTGCGGCAGGTGTAGAGATCACTCACGACTACGAGATCATCGAACTGGGTTGAATCGACATCAAAAAAAGGCGACTCCCTCACGGCAGTCGCCTTTTTCATGTCTGTCGCAAAACTTTGTGGGCGCGGGCTTGCCCGCGATGGGGCCCTGACAGGCAACCGAGCGCTCAGATCCGATAAGTACTCTTGGTCATGACCTTGGCCATCAAACTCATCCCGAACTTCACCGGTGTCGGAAAGCGGAAACCGCCAGCCTCCAGCGCGCTTTCGGCATGCTGTTCTTCATCGATGCGCATCTGCTCGAGAATCGCCCGGGATTTTTCGTCCTCGGCCGGCAGTTGCTCCAGGTGTTCATTCAAGTGCTTGCACACCTGATCTTCTGTCGCTGCGACAAAACCAAGGCTGACTTTGTCGCTGATCAGGCCTGCAACAGCACCTATACCAAACGACATGCCATAGAACAGCGGATTGAGAATGCTGGTGTGGCTGCCCAACTGATGGATGCGTTGCTCACACCACGCCAGATGGTCGACTTCTTCTTCGGCGGCGTGCTCCATCGCGATGCGCACTTGCGGCAGCTTGGCAGTCAGGGCCTGACCTTGGTACAGCGCCTGGGCGCAGACTTCACCGGTATGGTTGATGCGCATCAGCCCGGCAACGTGGCGGGTGTCTTCATCGCTCAATTTCGCATCGGGTTGCACGATGGCCGGCGACGGACGGTAGGGCTGGCCGCTGAAGGGCAGCAGGGTCCGCATCGCGGCATCGGCTTGCAGCAGAAGGCGATCAATCGGCGAGTAGTGACGTTGGGTAGTCATGCTGACCTCCGGAGGAATCTCGGCGGCCAGTTTAACCCAATCGGCCGGGGAAGGTTTGCGTTGGGTCATTTGTGGTGGCGCCACCGAACGTGTAGGAGCATGGCTTGCCCGCGATAGCGTCCTGGAGATCGCCATCGCGGGCAAGCCTTGCTCCTGCAGGGGTTAGCGGTCTATCAGCCCGGCGGCCAGTGCATCTGGCGCTGACCCAGTACATGCATATGAATGTGATAGACAGTCTGCCCACCTTCTTCATTGCAGTTCATGACAACGCGGAAACCTTTTTCGCAACCCAGTTCCAGGGCCAGACGCTGGGCGGTGAACAGGATGTGTCCAGCCAGAGCCTTGTCGTCCTCGGTCAGGTCGTTCAAGGTGCGTACCGGCTTCTTCGGAACCACCAGGAAGTGCACCGGTGCCTGTGGGGCGATGTCGTGGAAGGCCAGTACCTGGTCGTCCTCATAAATGATCTTCGCCGGGATTTCCCGGTTGATGATCTTGGTGAACAGAGTATCCACAGCTGTTTTCTCCGTTGTTTGGGCTGGCCCGAGTGTACCCATGCCGGGTGTACCCGCCCAGTGTTTTACCGTAGGCCTCTTCAGCGCGGGCAGTGAGCCTTGATGACCATGCCAGTGATCGTCCTGATCAGCCAGCGCGAGCCGAACCGGGGCAGGGTGGCGAACCAGCGGTTGCGCCGCCCGGGGATGATGATTGCGCGATTTTTCTCCAGGGCCCGCACGGTATAGAGCGCGACTTCCTCCGGACTCATCAGCATTTTACTGTTGGCCAGTTTGTCGTTGTTCAGTTGCGCGGTGCGGAAAAACGCCGTGCGAGTCGGGCCGGGGCAGAGCACCGAGACCTTGACCGCGCATTTTTTCAGCTCGACGCGCAGGGCTTCGGAAAAGTGCAGCACATAGGCCTTGCTCGCATAGTAAGTGCTCATCCACGGGCCGGGCTGGAATGCCGCGACCGAAGCGACGTTCAGAATTTGACCGCCGCCCTGCAACGCCATGCTGTTGCCGATGGCATGGCACAGGCGAGTGAGTGCCAGGATGTTCACTTCGATCAGGTCTTGCTCGGTCATCCAGTCCTGCGCCAGGAACGGGCCGCAAGTGCCGATGCCCGCGCAGTTGACCAGCAGGTCGATCTGCCTGTCGCCTTCTTCCAACTCCAGCAGGAAGCCCGACAGGCGTAGCGGCTCGCCCAGATCGCAGGCACGGAACAACACTTCCACGCCAAAACGTTGGGTCAGTTCAATCGCAATGCTTTCCAGCTGATCACGCTGTCGAGCCACAAGAATCAGGCTGCGGCCGCGCCGGGCCAGCGCTTCGGCCATCGCCAGGCCGATGCCGCTGGAAGCGCCAGTGATCAGAGCGTAACGGGTCATGCCATTCTCCATCGCAACAGCTCCGCGCCGCGACGCAGGTGTCACGGGCGGGGAGCGCTGTTCATTCTTTCGCAGAGTCTACAGGGGGCGGGGCTTGTTCGGCTGCCTCGGCAGGCGAATTTGCTTGTGGTTGGACTTCGACATCGATTTCGTCGCTGCTCACCGAGCCGCTCTGGTAACTGCTTTCGAGGGTGTCTTCATACCCTTGCTGGATTGCCGAGATTCCACCCACCATCGCACCGATGGAAAACAGGCCGATAAACACAATCCACAATGCGCACAAAACCTTGACCGCCGTGCTGTTGGGCGGGGGAGGCGGGCCATAGCGGTTAGCGCCGACGTTGCCCGGCATGACCATGATCACCAGCGGGAAGAAACTGCCGACGAATGGAACCAGGTTCAGGAGCCAGAGCCAGCCCGACCAGCCTATATCGTGCAAGCGCTGGATGGAGAACAGAACACTGACCACCAGGAACGCCATGAACAGGAAGAAAGCGAAGATGCCGCCGATGATCAGCCCGTTGGTGGAATTGCCACTGACCAGCCCCAGGCCGATGAGCGCAAATACGCCGACAATGGGCAGGGTCACCAGGCTCAGCACCATCGTCCACGCCAGAAAACGCAGGCGTCCGATTCGACCTTCGACGCTGAAGGCTTTGAGTACGGCGAACTCCGGCAGACTTTCGCCGACGCTGGCTTGTGGCGGCGAATAAGGAGATTGTGGTTCTGTCACAGCGACACGATCGTGAGCATCCGACAGGTCAAGCTCGATCGAAGGTTCCCTCTCGATCCGGGCATCGATGCCCGTGTTCTTCAGGGCTTGAAGATAGGTTTGCGCATCAGCCTGTGACAGGTCGCGCTTGAGTGCTACCGGTCGACCATTGAACAAGCGCTCGATGGCGCTGACGTCGCTCTTGAACAGCGCGGCGAGATTGAGTTTGGCGGTGTTGATATCAACGCCCGGCAGCAGTGTGCCGTCGAACACGATCTTGTAACGGTTTTCGCTCATCGCCCAGGCATCCTTGTCGCAAGTCTCGATACGAATGGCCAGCCGCAAGCTGGCCCGGTTGTTCAGCGCGGCCAGTGTTGGCGCAGCTGCGCTGCTTGTTCCTGTGCCTTGCGGTACTCGTCGTCGAGGCGTGCAACCAACTGATCGACGCTTGGCAAATCATCGATTTCACCGACGCCCTGGCCCGCAGACCACACGGTTTTCCAGGCTTTGGCTTCATCGCTGATGGGTTTGAGTTTGGAGCCGAAATTAACCTCGCCCTTGTTTTGCAGCGCAGCCATGTTGAATCCGGCGGCCTCCAGGCTCTGGCGCATGAAACTTGCCGGTACGCCCGACACCGCTGGAGTATGGATGATGTCTGCCGCTCTGGATGTCAGCAGCATCTCTTTGTAGGCATCCGGCGCATGACTCTCGGTGGTGCCGATAAATCGTGTGCCGAAGTAGGCCAGGTCCGCACCCAGCAATTGCGCGGCAAGAATTTCGTGACCGTGGTTCAGGCATCCGGCCAGCAGTAGCGTCTTGTCGAAGAACTGGCGGATCTCGGCGATCAGCGAGAACGGGCTCCAGGTGCCGGCATGTCCGCCAGCACCCGCCGCGACGGCAATCAGCCCGTCCACGCCCGCCTCGGCGGCCTTCTCGGCATGGCGACGGGTCGTCACATCATGGAACACCAGCCCGCCATAGCCGTGGACCGCGTCGACGAGCTCCTTCACGGCGCCGAGGCTGGTGATCACGATCGGGACCTTGTGTTCAATGCAGATGTCCAGGTCCGCCTGCAATCGCGGATTGCTGTTGTGCACAATCAGGTTCACCGCATAGGGCGCAGGGTTCTCAAGGGTCGCCAGCCCTGCCTCGATTTCCTCCAGCCATGCCTTGAAGCCGCTGCTCTCGCGTTGATTCAGCGCTGGAAAACTGCCCACTACGCCGTTGCGACAGCAGGCAAGCACCAGTTGCGGGTTGGAAATCAGGAACATCGGCGCGGCCACCACGGGCAAACGCAAGCGTTGTTCAAGCAGAGCGGGCAGCGACATTGGAAGTACCCCGGTGAGTTGTGCCTATTGGATTTAGAACGGCCGAACGACGACCAGAATTACGATCGCCAGCAATATCAGAACCGGCACTTCATTGAACCAGCGATAAAAGACATGGCTGCGGGTGTTTTCGCCACGGGCAAAGCGCTTCACCTGCGCGCCGCACATATGGTGGTAGCCGATCAGCAGCACCACCAGGGTCAGCTTGGCGTGCATCCAGCCACCCTGGCTGAAGTAGGCGCCCGGGTTGAGGCTGATCAGCCAGCCGCCAAAAATCAGGGTCGCGATCATCGAAGGCCCCATGATGCCTCGGTACAGCTTGCGCTCCATGATGCTGAAGCGCTCCTTGCTGACGGTGTCTTGGCTTTGGGCATGGTAGACGAACAGGCGCGGCAGGTAGAACAGGCCGGCAAACCAGCAGACGACGCTGATGATGTGGAAAGCTTTGAGCCACAGATAAAGCATTTTTGGTTATTCCCAGGTTCATGGTAGCCGGATAGTAGAGGCTTGAGGCTCCGCACGTCACCTTGCCGGTTGTCGCAGGACGATACGGGCCCTATTATCGACGGCTTTCCAGTGGGTTCGTTGAGGGCAGGTTTATGGTCAAGGTCGGTATCGTCGGCGGCACGGGTTACACCGGTGTCGAACTGTTGCGTCTGTTGGCGCAACATCCGCAAGCTGAAGTGGTGGTGATCACTTCCCGATCCGAGGCCGGCCTGGCCGTGGCGGACATGTACCCGAACCTGCGAGGCCACTACGACGGCCTGGCGTTCAGTGTTCCGGACATCAAGACCCTGGGGGCGTGCGACGTGGTGTTCTTCGCCACCCCTCATGGTGTTGCACATGCCTTGGCGGGTGAGCTGCTGGCGGCCGGTACCAAGGTCATCGACCTGTCTGCGGATTTCCGCCTGCAGGACGCCGATGAATGGGCCAAGTGGTACGGCCAGCCGCACGGTGCACCGGAGTTGTTGGACGAAGCGGTCTACGGCCTGCCGGAGGTCAATCGCGAGCAGATCAAGAAAGCGCGCCTGATTGCGGTACCGGGTTGCTACCCGACCGCCACGCAGTTGGGTTTCCTGCCATTGCTCGAAGCGGGCCTGGCCGATGCTTCGCGCCTGATCGCCGACTGCAAGTCCGGCGTCAGCGGCGCTGGTCGTGGTGCTGCCGTAGGTTCGCTGTACTCCGAAACGTCGGAAAGCATGAAGGCTTACGCCGTCAAAGGGCATCGTCATCTGCCGGAAATTCGCCAGGGTCTGCGTCGCGCCGCGGGCAAGGACGTTGGCCTGACCTTCGTACCGCACCTGACCCCGATGATCCGTGGCATTCACTCCACGCTCTACGCAACCGTCGTGGATCGCTCGGTGGATCTGCAGGCGCTGTTTGAAAAGCGTTATGCCAATGAACCGTTCGTCGACGTGATGCCAGCCGGCAGTCATCCGGAAACCCGCAGCGTGCGCGGCGCCAACGTGTGCCGTATCGCTGTGCACCGCCCTCAGGACGGTGATCTGGTGGTCGTGTTGTCGGTGATCGACAACTTGGTCAAAGGTGCGTCGGGTCAGGCCGTGCAGAACATGAACATCCTGTTTGGCCTGGATGAGCGCCTGGGCCTGTCCCACGCGGGCATGTTGCCGTAAGGCTGTATCGCGCACAGCAAAAGGCCCGTTGAACGGGCCTTTTTGCATTCAGGGCGGGCGACTGGGTTGGTTGATATACCATAACAATAGTTGACCGATTTTCTAGGACAAGCGGATAATGCGCGTCATCACGCATTATGGCGGCGTAACGCCGGGAGATAGTCAGCATGAGCGTCGAATCCTTCACCCCCACGGCTTTGCAATTCACCCACGGTGCCGCGCACAAGGTGAAGAGCCTGGTCGATGAAGAGGGGAATGATCGCTTGAAGCTGCGCGTATTCGTTACGGGCGGCGGTTGTTCAGGTTTTCAGTACGGCTTCACTTTCGATGAAGAAGTGGCCGATGACGACACCATCGTTGAACGCGAAGGTGTGAGTCTGGTTGTCGATCCGATGAGCTTTCAGTACCTGGCAGGAGCCGAGGTGGATTACCAGGAAGGTCTGGAAGGCTCGCGTTTTGTCATCAAGAACCCGAACGCTACCACCACCTGTGGCTGTGGCTCTTCGTTCTCGATCTGATCAGCGCGTCTGTATCATCAAAACGCCGCATGGCCTCAGGGCCCTGCGGCGTTTTGCTGTCCGGCATTCAGGCGGGGTAGATGGCGCCGAGTACGCGCAGTCCACGCGCGCCGGTGACACTCGGGCGATTGGCCGCGATGCCTTCCAGGCAGCAATGGGCCAGCCAGGCGAAGGCCATGGCCTCGACCCAGTCCGGGTCTACACCGTGAGTGGCGGTACTGCTGACCATCGCATTCGGTAGCAGGTCGGCCAGGCGCTTCATCAGTGCACCGTTGTGCGCGCCACCTCCGCAGACCAGCAGCTCCTGAGTATCTGCCTGGGAACTGCGCAGCGATTCGATGATGGTCAATGCCGTCAGTTCCAGCAGCGTTGCCTGAACATCCTCGGCCGCGAAGTTCGGCAGCGCTGCCAGGTGCCGGGTCAGCCATGGCAGGTTGAAGACTTCCCGGCCGGTACTCTTCGGGCCCTTTGTCACAAAGAACGGGTCGCTGAGCAGCGCCTTCAACAGTACCGGTTCAATCTTGCCGCTGGCAGCCCATTGGCCATCACGATCATAGTTGTCACCGCGCTGTTGGTGAATCCAGGCATCCAGCAACACGTTACCCGGACCGCAGTCGAAACCTGCGACAGGCTTGCCGGGTTCAATCAGGCTGAGGTTGCTGAAGCCACCCACGTTCAGCACGGCGCGGTTACCGGACTGTTCTTCAAAAAGCGCTTCGTGAAAGGCCGGAACCAGTGGCGCGCCTTGCCCACCAGCGGCGACGTCACGGCTACGGAAATCGCTGACCACCGTGATGCCGGTCAGCTCGGTCAGCAGGGCCGGGTTACCGATTTGCACCGTGAAGCCGCGCGCGGGTTCATGGCGAATGGTCTGGCCATGGCTACCAATCGCGCGAATGTCTTCAGGCTTGAGGTGTTGTTGGGCAAGTAGGGCATTAACCCCCTGCGCCGCCAGCTTTACCCAGTTCTGCTGGGCGATGGCGGAGCGGGCGATTTCGTCCGGACCGCTGGCGCACAAGCCAAGCAGCTCAGCGCGCAGGGAGTCGGGCATCGGGATGTAGTGGGTGGCGATCAGCCTGATCGCCGGAGCTTGTTCGATCAGCGCTATGTCCAGGCCATCAAGGCTGGTCCCGGACATCACACCTATATAGAGCGCCATGGCCTAGCGCTTGGCCGAAGCCAGCTGGGTGGCTTTTTCCTGGTCCATGCGGGCCATCAGGGGCTGGCTCTGCGCCCGGAAGCGTGCGCGTTCGGCTTTGGAAATCGGGTCGGCCATCGCTACTTTCTGGCCCAGCGGATCGACGTGTACGCCATTGACCTGGAACTCGTAATGCAAGTGCGGGCCGGTGGAAAGGCCGGTAGTGCCAATGTAGCCGATGACCTGGCCTTGTTTGACAGTGCCTCCTGTCTTGACGCCCTTGGCGAAGCCTTGCATGTGGCCGTACAAGGTGCGGTAGGTATTGCCGTGCTGCAGGATTACGGTGTTGCCGTAACCGCCGCGGCGACCCGCGAGCAATACTTTGCCGTCACCGGCTGCCTTGATTGGCGTACCGCGTGGTGCTGCGTAGTCCACGCCTTTGTGAGCGCGGATTTTGTTCAGAATAGGGTGCTTGCGGCCCATGGAAAATTTCGAGCTGATTCGGGCGAAGTCCACCGGGGTACGGATGAATGCCTTGCGCATGCTGTTGCCATCAGCCGTGTAATAGCTGCTGTTGCCTTGCTTGTCGGTGTAGCGCACGGCGGTGTAGGTCTTGCCGCGGTTGGTGAAACGTGCGGACAGGATTGGGCCGTCGCCAACTGCTTTGCCGTTGACCACTTTCTGTTCATAGATCACATCGAACTGGTCGCCCTGGCGAATATCCTGGGCAAAGTCGACGTCGTAGCCAAACACGCTGGCCATGTCCATGGTCAGTCGATGCGACAGGCCCGCGCGCGCAGCGGACTGCGACAGCGAGCTGTTGATCACGCCATGCACGTAGGCAGAGCGTACGGTGGGCTTGGCGGTAACACGGTTGAAGCTGTAACCCTTGACGTTCTTGGTCAGGGTGATGGTTTCGAGGTCGCTGACCTTGCTGTGCAGGCTGGTCAGCTGGCCGTCCGGACCCAGTTCGAATTCAAGTTTCTGCCCATGCTTGAGCTGGCTGAATTGTTTGGCCTGTTTGTCGCTGGCCAGCAAGTCATGCACCGAAGTGGCTGGGAGGCCGACTTTTTCGAACAGCGTGGAGAGCGTATCGCCTTTGCTGACGATCACTTCCCTGTGATTTGGCGCCTTCTTTTCTTCGGCGGCCGGTGCAGGTGCTGCTGCAGGAGCAGGTGCGGCTTGAGCGGTTTCCTGCTGCTCTGGCGCGCTGTCCTCGATTTGCGCAAAAGGAGGCGCGACAGCCTCATTTGTGGCTTGGACGGCGTCTGCAGCGTCTTGTTCTTGTGTCAGTTGTTCAGCAGGGCTTTCCAGTTCAAGACTCAGGGTTGTCTTTTTGGCTTCGACATCACTGGAAGGAAATACCAGAAGCGCCAGGCTCAGCAGGGCGGCGATGCCACTCGCTGCGAGCAGGTGGGTTTTCGGGTAAAGCGGTGGCGCTTTAGACGATTCTTTGGTCATAAGTAGTGTTTTGACTTTGAAAAAGATGAATTGGAAAAGATGAATGACATGATGAAGATGAAATAACTGTATAAAATATAACCAAATCATCCCTGAAGCAAGTCCGCGGACACCCTAGTCAGCGGATTGGCGTCATTGTGCCGGCCAAACTTTGTATTTGACGCGCGATCTTGTATGGTTGGTCCCCTTTGAATTCGAGCCTTGCGGGTCTGTTATGAAGTCGGTTGAAGAGCAGCTAGCGCTGATTAAACGTGGTGCGGAAGAACTGTTGGTCGAGTCCGAGCTGATCGAAAAGCTCAAGCGTGGCCAGCCGCTGCGTATCAAGGCCGGCTTCGACCCGACCGCACCGGATTTGCACCTGGGCCACACCGTGCTTATCAACAAGCTGCGCCAGTTCCAGGAGCTGGGTCATCAGGTGATTTTCCTGATCGGCGACTTCACCGGGATGATCGGCGATCCAAGCGGCAAGAGTGCAACGCGTCCGCCGCTGACCCGTGAACAGGTGCTCGACAACGCCGAGACCTACAAGACCCAGGTGTTCAAGATTCTCGATCCGGCCAAAACCGAAGTGGCATTCAACTCCACCTGGATGGATCAGATGGGGCCGGCCGACTTCATCCGCCTGACTTCGCAGTACACCGTGGCACGCATGCTCGAGCGCGATGACTTCGACAAGCGCTACACGACCAATCAGCCGATCGCTATTCATGAGTTCCTGTATCCGCTGGTCCAGGGCTATGACTCGGTCGCCTTGCGCGCGGATGTCGAGCTCGGAGGTACCGACCAGAAGTTCAACCTGTTGATGGGGCGTGAGCTGCAGCGTGGTTACGGCCAGGAAGCCCAGTGCATTCTGACCATGCCGTTGCTCGAAGGGCTCGATGGGGTGAAGAAGATGTCCAAGTCCTTGGGCAACTACGTCGGCATCCAGGAAGCGCCGGGAGTGATGTATAGCAAGCTGGTCTCCATTCCGGATGCGCTGATGTGGCGTTACTTCGAGCTGCTCAGCTTCCGTTCCATGGATGAGATCAATGCGTTCCGCGCCGATGTCGAGGCGGGTGCCAATCCGCGTGACATCAAGATCAAGCTGGCTGAAGAGATCGTTGCCCGTTTCCATGGTGAGGAGGCTGCGGCCAATGCCCATCGTGCGGCCGGTAACCGTATGAAGGATGGCGAGCTGCCGGACGATCTGCCTGAGATCGAATTGACTGCTGCCGAAGATATGCCGATCGCTGCTGTCCTTAATAAGGCTGGCCTGGTGAAAAACTCGGCTGTGGCGCGTGATCTGCTCGGTTCCGGTGGCGTGCGCATCGATGGCGAGGTCGTCGATCGCTCCTTTATATACGTACTGGGTGCGACCCACGTTTGCCAGGCTGGCAAAAAGGCATTTGCGCGCATTACGCTCAAATCCGAATAAACCTGAAACAAAGGGTTGACGGCGAATTTTAGGAGCCTATAATTCGCCCCACTTCCGGCGCAGTCGAAACGGAAAACTCCTTGCTAAACAATGAGTTACGAAGTTTTCGGCAGCAGGTTGCTTCAGTTCATCGAAGCTAGAAGGAAGTTGAAAAAGAGGTGTTGACAGCAGCGTGTAACGCTGTAGAATTCGCCTCCCGCTGACGAGAGATCTGAAGCGCAAGTGGTTGAAGTTGTTAAGGATTCCTTGAAAACTTCTGAAAAATATCACTTGACAGCAAATGAGGCTGCTGTAGAATGCGCGCCTCGGTTGAGACAAAGCTCTTAACCAATCGCTCTTTAACAACTGAATCAAGCAATTCGTGTGGGTGCTTGTGGAGTCAGACTGCTAGTCAACAGATTATCAGCATCTCAAGTTACTCCGCGAGAAATCAAAGATGTAACCAACGATTGCTGAGCCAAGTTTAGGGTTTTCTCAAAACCCAAAGATGTTTGAACTGAAGAGTT